>NZ_JBSXNT010000033.1:0-261740 GCF_056857775.1 Alterinioella sp. B-7 | reverse complement strand
GACCGCATTCATCGCTGGACGGGAAGACACCCGATCAGGCATATCACATCACGCCGCGACAAATCCCGGTCGCGGCATAACCGAGCGGGAAATCCACTTACGAAACGGCTCGAAACTGTTCAGACAAACCAAGCCACCTCTACCATTCCACCACGGTGAGACCTCACAGCTTTCTGAAAATCTCCGACTGCGGTCCCTGCAGCCGTTTTCACAGCTGTGTGCGCAGACTGAATCTGGTTGACCCTGCGCTGGTAGACTTCGCGGTTGCGGTGATAGTTCTCAAGTCCTCGACGACGGACATCGCTCACGCGTTCCATCAGTTCGACCTCGACAGCATCCATGGCTGTCGACTCACTTGAAGGAAGATCCTTTTCTCCGCTGGCCCGCGCTTTTTTGTCTAGGTCCGCTTCTCGCGCGATGGTTTCCACGTTGATCTGGGGAAACACCGCTGCCAGCGGTACGAACTCATCATCAGAAAAAAAGCGACGTAACGGATTTGCCATGGGTAATCAGATCTGTTTTGTTAGTTTGGCGTTGGCCGAAGTCAGAGCCACACGAGATTTGCCAGGGGGCCAGCGAGATTAGGCTATCTGGCCGAGGTCAGGGTTTCCAGTGTCGCGTGATAACTTGCTTCGACGTCCGCAGACAGGATGTCTGCGATGTCTTCCAGCAGTCGGCACAATCGATCATGTTGACCTAGTCAATGTGGCGTGTTCTGCAGCGTCGGTACTGCCCATAGGCCGCGAAGATGGATGACGTCCGCCTCGAACACTCCGTTGATCGTTTCGGCCGGTGCGTTTTTCTGCGAACCACCGACGCTGCCGGCAGAGAGGAAATAGGGCGAAAGGTCCCCAGGCGGAGCGATCTCCGTTGTCGAAGATACGACACCTGCGCGCGAAGTTCTGGCTGAATGCCGCACGATAAAAGGTGGCGGAGCGGTCGGGGTGGCCACGCTCGGTGTTGCCGTGGTCGAGGACGCACAGAGCGTATTGACTGAAACCCAAACGGCCATCCTGCCGCTCGTCCCTTATCTCGACACGCTGCGTTGGGTGTTCATCGCCGTCGCGCTCGGGGGGATCGCAGTCACGATCTATGCGCGCCTCGATGATTGGCGCCGGGGGCAGAGATGATTGCCAACATTCTCGGCAGGATCGCCGCCACCCCATGGGTGAAGGCCGTGCTGAGCTACGGTGCCGTTGTCTTCGCCATTGTCCTGTTTCTCCTGTCGGCCCGCCGCTCCGGTGAGCGCGTCGGTCGCCTGGCGGAACGACTTAAAACCAAGGAGAAGGCCAATGATATCCAACGCCGGATGCTCGAGGCGGCAGCTCGTCGGCCTCGTGATCGCGACGAGTTGGTTGACCGGCTGCGAGACGGCGGGTTTTGAAGCGAACGGCTTGGGGGCTTGTCCCCCGGTGACGGAATACAGCCAGGCAGAGCAGACGCGGGCTGCAAACGAGATCGAAACCTTGCCCGGTGATGCTGTGCTGATTGACTGGCTGGCGGACTACAGTGTGCTCAGGGATCAGGCCCGAAGTTGCGCGGGATAGATGCGGTGGGATTTGGCCGGAAAGCCGGTTTGCGACCTCGACTGACGGACTCCTTGGCGGAAGGTTCTGGTCGGACCGTTCAAGCAGGCATAAGCTGCCCGCATGAGCACGGATGCCGAAAAACGGATCGCAGCGCAACTCGCCAAGGCAATGGCGATGATATGCGTGCGCAACACTTTGCTGGAAGACCTGCATGCGGGGCCCGGGCCGGTTACCCGAGCGGGCGACTATTCCGATGTCGAGGTCCTGGATGCCGATGGCAACCGGATTCCCTGGTCAGAGGTCTCGCGCATCATGACGCTCCATCTTACTCAGGAGTTGCAGCCTCCGGCAAAGTTGGCTGGGTTCAACGTGCCCGGACGGCTACGCGAACTTCGTTATCAGAGATTTCCGGGCGCGCTGTGTCACCTACTCAACGATCTCGGAAAACTGCAATATATCTATGGGCGAAACGATGCCGATGGCGCGGGCGTAGGTGATGTTCACCGTCACGGCAAAGTCGGTCATGCGCGCAACGGGAAGATCGCCCGCCGACGCACCGCCGACCATAATGCGCTCAGCCTGCTCGCCTGCCAAACGGCCGACATCGTAATAGCGAGAGGCGATGGAGATCAGCGCCGTCCCGTCGCGAACCATTTCTTCGTAGGGTGACAGCAAGGGCAACCCGGCCTGAATCGCGGCAGCACCGACGGCATTTGCATTGCTTCTGAGCATTGACGAGGAGCCGAGATAGACGAAATCCACCCCCGCTTGGCGTAACTCGTCGAACCCTTGGGCAATTCCACCCACCCCGCCCATGTTGTCGACATCGATGGAGGTGAAGGCGAGCCCCTGGTTGGCAGCGAGGCCCGCCATTTCATCGCGTTTTAGGACCGAGTTCGTCTCGGAGCTGTTGAAAAGCATTCCCATGTGGCTGAATGACGGCAAGTAGCGCCGCATTGTCGCAATCGTCACAGTTTCGGGCACCCGGTTGAAGGTGCCGGTCACATTGGGCCGCCCGGGTGCATCGAGGCTTTCCACGATGCGGGCACCAACGGGATCTGCAACGATCATGAAAACCTGCGGAATGGTGGTGTTGAATGCACGATCTGCCAAAGTGTCCAGCGTTCCGGCGATGCCCCGAGTGACTGATGTCCCCCAGGTGGCAATCAGGTCGACACCCTCGGCGCGCGCCTCTTCCAGGAAAGGACCAAGCGTCGAGACGTCCTGTGCGGCATCGCGCAGCAGAAAGTCGATGTCCGCTCCACTCTCTCTCAGATAGTCCTGAAATCCCTGACATGCCTCTTCGCACCCACGCCAGGTTACGATCATCACCGTCCGATCCGCTGCCTGCGCGGGCAAAATCCAGGAGTTTGAAATGACTAAAAGAAGGCTTGCCACCAACAATCGGGGGTTCATTTTGTATCTCCAATGAATTTCGTTTTCTAGCGTTGCAATGTGTGGACACTGGTCAATAACAAGACTCCGGCGACAGAAAGCCCGGCAAGGGCTGACAGAGCGAGATTTTCCATGCCGCGCGAAAGCAGGAAGCCTCCAGCCGACAGCCCGATCAGCCCGCCCAATCGTTCGGCACCACGCAACACGTTCACCGGGCCGGTCGCTGATCCCGCCGTCTTTACGACCAGCGTTAGCAGGGGTGTACGAATAAGCGCGTGGCCGACCCCCAAACCGATCATCGCCAGTGCATAGCCCATCAGGGTGGTTGACGTCTCATGCACGAACAGGGTCGATGCCGTGATGACCAAGCCGGTGATGATCGACGCTATCGCGCCCTGCCTGCGTTGGAACAACGAGTTTGCCAAGGGGCCAACCACGACCAGCATCAGATAGTATAGCATGACGACACGCCCGATCTCGGCCGCGCTGCTGCCAGAGGCCGACAACCGGATGGGGGTCAGATACCAGACAAAAATCGCGGTTGTCGCGGCGACGGGTGCGCCGATAAAGCCAATCAGGACGACCAGCAGAGGTCGCGTCGAGACCCGTCGTCCGGCGTCCATCGGGGGTGACTCGCGCCTTTGCGTCGGCGTGTCGGAATCGTGCTTCATGCTAGCCCAGGCGATGGCTGTGCTCAGCAACACCAGGCCAGCCCCCAGGGCAATCGCAGACCGATAGGACGACAGGCTGGAAACGATACCGCCAAGTGCCGTTCCGCTGAGCATGCCACCAAAGATCATCGCATAATACGCTGACGACGCGCTGGAACCGACGGAGTCATGGGCTGCTCGCCCGCGTTCCTCGGCCTGAAACGCATATCGCTGGCACGATATTGTCGCCAATGCGTAGAGGATTGCGACAGCTCCGCGGGCTGCGGTAACGGCCAGGACAGTGGTGGCAAGCGCCATGCCGATCAAAGCGACCGAAGTCAGAAGGGCCGTCACAATAAAGAGCCTGCGGGCGCCGAACCGCCGCGCCAACTCGCCCGCAAACGGACTCAACGCAAAGACGCCCAGAAGAAAGGCCGCAACGGGAAGGGCCGCTGCCAGTTCTGGTGACATCCACGCGCTGCGGGAAACGCTTGCCCCGTAAACGGGCAAGAAGGAGGCAGTGATTTCGGTCCCGATGACGTAGACGAACAGCACCAGCCGCATATCCTCGACATCGGTCAGCCTTAGTCGACCGACAGGGGCTTGGCGGTTTGGCAAACGGCTTGCAAGATCCCTGACCTGATCGTTCAACCGTCTGATTGTCCGGGAAAACTGAACGGGGCCGGATGCCTGGGCCGTTACCCCAAACCGACCCTGAGACTGCTCCCTTAGCAGATGGATGAGCCGCGCATAGGGTTTCCAGATTCCCGTGGCCATGACGACGATCATGACTTCAAGCCCAATGAGGATCACCGTGAGGGACAACACGCCTACATCCAAGAAAATACTGCGCAGCCGGGTTTGCACGAATTGCGCGCTGCCTTGGATCTCGACGCGCCCCATCTCGCGATTACCGGCGATAATGGGAAACGAGAATTGCGCGGGTTGGGCGGCGATAATCGAGAACAGGTTTTGTCCGGCTTGTGGTGATGCAACGCCGTCGCGGAGAATTTCGGCCATCACCGTCCCGTCCGCGCCAATCACGGCAGCGCGGCGCACTTCGGGAAACGGGGCAACAGCGGCCCTCAGAAACGCCTCGACTCCACCCGCAGCGGCCATCGGAATGCCCATCTGAGTGACCCGTTGCAGGTCGCTCCGGACATTGGTGCCAATCAACCGCGTTCGATTCTCAAGTTCCGGGGCCAATGCGGCGCTGAAGCTGTTCACCACAACCAGGAACATGCCGAGCACCGCCAGCACGACAACCGTCGTCATCACCACAACCAACCGCAGCCTGAGCCGTTCGCGGCTGATGGACGCGTTGGATCGCATCAGGTTTTCTGCTCGCCGTTGCGCGGGATTTCATGTTCCGCCTGATAGCCGAGCAGGCCCAGATACGCGCAGCGCGATTGATTGAGCATGGTGTGCAAACTACCCGGCGATGCGGTGTCGTCGTCACTGCGTTGACGAGTCCACACCTGACGCTCAAAGCTCTCTAGATCAGCCGCGACGTCAGAAAATTCTCTGATTTCACCGTCTATCCACCAGCGCAAAACGCCCCCGGCTGCCAACGAGAACCCCAGCGCGATCAGCGAAACGATCAGTGAAAGCTCGGCCACCATGGCCAGAACGCGTGTGTGGCTGATCTCCAACGGGTAAGCGACCAGAAGTTGACCGACCGGCTGACCCGCCGCGTCGCGGATCTCAACCCCTGCCATGAAGTCGTCTCCGATGGTTGAAAACCACCTGTCTTGCAACCGGGCGTCAGAGACGTCTGGCAACGAGCGTCCCTGCTCGGCTCGGATCTGGTTGCTCGATTGCGCAATCGGCCGAGAATGCGCATCGAGCACCCAGACGCCGGTGATCAAAGGGTCGGCCTGACGCGCGATATCGAGCAGCGCAGACGCATTGCGCACGCTCGACAGAGCCAAGCCAAGTTCCGCCGCGGCTGAGAACGGCGCCGAAGCAGAAGACGCGATGACAAGCAGCCGTTCCCCTAGCAGTCGGTCATAGTCACGCTTGAATTCGAGAGTCACAAGCGTCACTAGGAGGCATCCGACCGCGAAGATAACGCCGATTGCGGCGCCCCAGATTCTCCAGAAAAGGCCCATTTATCTCCAACCGGAAAGAGTTCAAATAAGTCACCGCGCGGTTGGCTGGTGGCGTTATGCTCTTTTTCATGATGTAGTTGAAAGTTACTTGTAAATGTCCCCTCAGATCAACAGATATTTTCGAGCGGAAAAGCTTGAATACCCGCTAGGGCCGCGCGTCTGGCGCGCGCGCGATCTGCGGAGTAGACCTGAAATGTGGAATGATATTCTGCGTCGACCTAGGGCTTGTTGACGTTCACCTGAGTTGAATGGCGGTCGCTGCTTCGCTCGTGCGCGCTGGCACCGCAGAGCTGATCGACATCCAGCGCCATGAGGCGGTCGGCGACGAACCCGAGCATCTCGGCAAGCAGGTTGCTGTCAGATGTTTCTGACAAAAGCGCCCGCAGCGCGGCAGTACCTGATAGAGTGTTCTTGGTCATGGTCGTTCTCCTCGGTCAAATTTACGTCCGCAAACGAAACCTTAGCTGAAGAACAACCATGGCCGCCAAGCGACCCGCACGGGCCTCGCTTCGCTATGCGAAGGCCCCGCTCAGCCCGCGCCACCGGCGGGAGTTACACCAACTGTTGGGACACTGCTCAAAGCCAAGGAGCGGCTGGAGTGGTTTCGCAGCCTCTATCCTGATCATGAAACGCTGTTCAATCACAGTCAGATTTCGTCGTTTCTGGGAATGTCGCCCGTGACGCTGAGCCGACTGAGAAATTCGGGTGATCTATAGAAATTACCATATTTACAATTACTTACTGGGCAGAGAAGGTTAGACGTGGGTCTCGTCCCCTCCGCCATTATCCCAGCATATGAATCTGTGCCTAATAGGAATTTTCACCTCGAAGATACTGGCCCTAAACCCGGACCCACCTTTCTTCTGGGCACGTTCTACGGCCTTGAGGCCCGTCGCATCATTTCAAATCCCGTTGTGCCTCGTGCCGGGTGACTGCCCGAGGATGGATCACTGAGAAACATAGCTGCAAATCAGGATGTGCATGACGCCGTCGATTTGCCCAGAAATTGGGCTTTCGAATGTCGTCTTATCATACGCCCTCCACCCCTGATCTCTTTGACCTCCCGGCATCTGCGGAAAGCCAGGTGCCCTCTGCGCCTGGCGGTTCCGAACAAGGTCAATCTCATACCCGCGTCCCGCAGATCTCTGGGCGAAGATGAGCGCGATCGCTTTCTGAGGGATGTTGCCGTTTGGACAGCGGGGAGGGGCGACGGAACCGCGCCGCCTTGTTTGGGGTTGATCCCCCATGCGAGACGCCACGCAGAACCCCGTTCTCCATGCCGCGACAGGCGGCGCCGTCGCCCGGATCGCGCGGGAGGGCGGCCATTGGTGTGCGCGCCTTTCGATGCACGACCGGGGGGTGCAGTGCCTCGCCGCCGATCCGCGCGACCGCGAGACGCTTTATGCCGGAACGCGCGGCAGCGGTGTCTGGAAAAGCCGCGACGGCGGCGCGCGCTGGACCCGGCTTGCCATGTCGCAACCCGATGTGTTCTCGCTCGCCGTCAGCGCTGCCGACGGGGCGCTATATGCCGGGTGCGAGCCGAGCCATCTTTTCGTCAGCCGCGACGGTGGCACAACCTGGCGCGAGCTTGACGCGCTGCGCGCCCTGCCCTCGGCCCCGGACTGGAGCTTTCCCCCGCGCCCCTGGACCAGCCATGTGCGCTGGATCGCGCCCTGCCCGCATGAGGCGGGGCGGCTTCTGGTGGGTATCGAACTGGGCGGCCTGATGCTGAGCGAGGATGGCGGCGAGACCTGGGCCGATCATCGCCCCGGCGCGCAACGCGATGTGCATTGCCTCGCCTGGCACCCCTCGACCCCGGACCGCGCCTATGAGGCGGGTGGCGGCGGCGCGGCGCAAAGCCACGATGGCGGCGAGACCTGGAGCCCGGCGGATGAGGGCCGCGACCGCGACTATTGCTGGGGGCTTGCCGTGCATCCCGACAATCCCGACACCTGGTTCGTCTCGGCCGCCCCCGGCCCGCGCGCGGCGCATGACCCGGATCGCGACGCGCAGGCCGTCATCTATCGCAGGCGAGGGGGCGGGCCGTGGCAGGCCGTTTGCGACGGACTGACCAGCCTGCCCTATGCCATGACATACCGGGCCGGACGCCTTTTCGCCGGGCTCGGCGATGGCCGCATCCTTGTCAGTGACGATGACGGCGACCGCTGGCAGGAATTGGACCTTGCCGGCGATCGCCTTGACCGGGTGCAGGCTCTGGTCGCGGTCTGAGGCGCGTCAGACCTCCTCGCGCCGTTCGGATTCCAGGCTGACCTCGCTGATCGGCCTGACCATCGACGCCTGCGGGCCCATCGCGCCCTCGCCCTCGGCCACGCTCAGTTCCACCGGCGATCCGACCGAAAGCGCGCCGAACCCCTCGTTCAGCACCGCATTGGGCGCGAAGTAGATCTCCTGACCGTCGCTCATCCGCACAAACCCGTATTCATCGAATTTCCGCACCACGACGCCCTGCGGCGGCCCGGACAGGATCTTGGTTTCGCCGCGCATTTTCTGCGAATGGGCCTCAAGCCGCCGCTCCATCGCGTCAAAGGCATCGCGGATCGTCAGGTTGGGGTCGAAATGATCCTTGCGGTCGCCCGGATCGCCGCTGATGACGATCTCGCGCTCGGGCACGCGCACCTCGATGCGCAGGTGAAACTCCTTGCCGTTGTGCTGGCTGCGATGCGGTCGTTCGATCACGATGTGGCAGCTGTTGATCCGGTTGAAATAGCGGTGCAGCTTGTCCACACGCGCGCGGATGCGGTCCTCCAGCGGCTGAGACTTCTCGACATTGTGCCAGGCGATTTCCAGGGGGCTGTCCATTGCGGCTCTCCTTCTTTGGTTGCGCGTTCTGTTTCAGATGGTGCCCTGTCATTCCGTCGGCAACCCGGCGGCGCGCCAATTCTCCTTGCCGGCCTTGCAGTCGAGGACATTGGCGACCCCAAGCGCCTCCAGCCTGCGGCCCGCGCGGCGGCGAGGCATCGCATTCCTGATCCTTGCAAGAGACGATGACCTGATCGCCCTTGCGGGCGGCGGCCTGCGCAGGCTTGTCGAAGCCACCCGAGCCCACGGGGACGCTGATTGCGCCGGGCAGGTGAAAGCCTTCGCAGCTTTCCGGCCCCCAGAACCTCGATCAGGATCATGTCCGCGCCATTGTCGATCTTCTGCTTCAGCGTGTCGCGGTCCATGGTCTGCATGGGAGAACTCCGTTCCATTGTCAGGGGGGGCCTGCGCGCATCACGTCTCCAGCGCCAGCGAGACCGGGTCACGCAGGAGGCCGACGATCTCGTTCACGAAACGCGCCGCGTCGGCCCCGTCGATGGCGCGGTGATCGAAGGACAGCGCCAGCGGCAGGATCATGCGCGGCTCGATGATGGGCGGGCCGTCGGCGTCGAGGTCGCTGGTGACAACCGCTTCGATCCGCGCGCGGCCAACGCCCAGGATCGCGGTTTGCGGCGGGTTGATCAGCGGCGCGAGGCCCCTGCCCCCGAACGCCCCGACATTGGTGATGGTGAAACTGCCGCCCGCGAGGTCGGATTTGCCCAGCTTCTGGTCCTTGGCCTTCCTCGCGAGTGCCACGATTTCCTGGCCCAGGTCGCGCGCCGATTTGCGGTCAGCGTCTTTCAGCACCGGCGTCACCAGCCCCCGGTCGGTGGCGGTGGCGATGGCGATGTTCCAGTATTTGCGCAAGACGATCTCATCCGCGTCGCCGTCATAGACCGCGTTGAAGCGCGGATGGCGTTTCAGGACCGCGACCACGGCCTTGGCGATGATCGGCGTCAGCGACAGCCGGTCCTTCTGAGGTTGGCGCCTGCGCCAAAGCTCCAGTTCGGTGATGTCTGCGGCATCCTCATGCGTGACATGCGGGATCTCGGTCCAGGAACGGGTCATGGCGCGCGCGGTCGCGGCGCGGATGGCGCTGATCCGCTGGCGCTCCACCGGTCCGAAATCGTCGCTGTCGGCCTCGTCCTCGGCCCGCGCGCCGTCAGCCCCGGTTGCCTCTTGCACATCTTCAAGCGTCACCTGCCCGTCCTTGCCGCTCGGCTTCAGGTCGGCAAGATCCACGCCCTTTTCGCGCGCCAGTTTGCGGGCGGCGGGGGCTGCGCGCACCGGGGCCTCCTCCGAGGCCCCGCCCGTGTCGCGGCCCTCCGCATCCCCTCGGTCCTCATCGGAGTCGCGCGCCTCCTGGCCGGTCTCGTCAGAGCCGTCCTTGCCGGTATCCTCCTCCTCCTCGGACGGGGCATCATCCGCCTCGCGCGCCTCCTCGTCGGTCTTACCCTCCGGCGATGGGTTCTCCTCTGCCTCGGTCGCGCCCTCCGCATCTTGATCTTCGGGCGCGTCCTCCTCGCCGTCCGCCCTCTCTTCCTCTTGGGGGGCCGCCTCTGCCTTTTGCGGTGCGTCTTCATCCTCGACCACCATCAGCACATCGCCGACCGAGGCGGTATCGCCCTGGCCGACCCGGATCTCGGCGACTTTTCCGGCAAAGGGCGACGGAAGCTCGATCGCCGCCTTGTCGGATTCGACGGCCATCACCTCCTGCCCTTCGGAAATCTCGTCACCTTCGGACACCATGATTTCCAGGATCTCGACCTCGTGGATCCCTTCGCCGGGATCCTGCAGCTTGAATTCGTTCTTCATCGCGTCCTCCCGCTCTAATCCGCCATCATCGCGCGCGCCGCGCCCCTGATCCGGTCGACCGAGGGCAGGTAGGTCTGCTCGCGCGCGAAGAAGGGCACATGCACGTCCCATCCACAGACCCGCCGGATCGGCACGCGCAGGGCGTAGAACTCCTGTTCGATGACGCGCATGGCGATCTCACCGGCGGCGCCATAGCTCGGCGGCGCCTCGTTCACGATCAGAAGCCGCCCGGTCTGCCCGACCGATGTCGCAATCGTTTCGGCATCCAGCGGGGCGATGGTCTCGATGTCGATCACCTCGATGTCGATATCCTCCGCCGCCAGCGACTCGGCGGCCTCCAGCGCGCGATGCAGCATCGCGCCGTAGGAGACCAGCGTCAGATCCTTGCCGCGCCGCACCACGCGCGAGGTGCCGATCTGCGCGGGCTCCGCATCGTCGGCTATCGGCTCGCGCATCTGGCGGTAGACCGCCTTGGGCTCCATGAAGATGACCGGGTCGGGGTCGCGGATGGCGGCGTGCAGCAGTGCATGGGCGCGGGCGGGGGTGGCCGGGATGACCGTCTTCAGCCCCGGCATATGACCATAGAACACTTCGCGGCTTTCCGAGTGATGTTCCAGCGCCCGCACGCCCGCGCCGTAAGGCATGCGGATCACCAGCGGCACCGTATGCGCGCCGCGCGTGCGCCAGCGGATCCGGGCGGCGTGGTTCTCGATCTGGGCCAGCGCGTAATAGCTGAAGCCCGAGAACTGCATCTCGGCAATGGGCCGCGCGCCGTTCATCGCCATGCCGATGGCCAGCCCCACGATGCCCGACTCGGCCAGCGGCGTGTCGATCACGCGGGCCGCGCCATAATCGTCGATCAGCCCCTCGGTGACGCGGAAGACGCCGCCATTGACGCCGACATCCTGGCCCATCACCGCGGTGGTGTCGTCCTCGGCCATCGCCTCGTGCAGGGCGCGGTTGATGGCATCGACCATGGTCAGACCGTCGCTTGCATCAGTCATTGGCGGCCTCCTCCTGATCGGAAAATTCCTTGCGCTGGCGGCGCAGCGGCGCGGTGGGTTCTGCGAAGATGTGGTCGAACATCGCGGTGCCCGGCGTCTCCTCCAGCCTGGAAATGCGATCCTTGGCTTCCTTCCACGCGGCGTCGATCCGGTCGCGGATCTCCTCCTTCAGCGCCTCCTGCATGGCATCGTCCAGCTGGCTGCGCGCGACCAGCAGCTTGCGCACCCGTTCGATGGGGTCGCGGTCCTGCCATTCTTCCACCTCGCCCTCGTCGCGGTAGCGGGTCGGGTCGTCGGCGGTGGTGTGGACCTCCATGCGGTAGGTCAGCGCCTCGATCATCGCGGGCTGTCCCTTGTCGCGGGCCAGCGCCACGGCTTCCTGCGTGACCTGCATCACCGCCAGCGCGTCATTGCCATCGACCTGTGCGGCCGGAATTCCATAGGCATGCGCCTTTTGCGCCAGCGTCTGCGAGGCCGTCTGTCGGGCGCGCGGGGTCGAGATGGCCCACCCGTTGTTCTGGCACAGGAACACGACCGGCGCCTCCAGCACCCCGGCGAAATTCAGGGCCTCGTGAAAATCGCCCTCCGAGGTGGCCCCGTCGCCGAAACAGGCCATGACAATGGCATCCTCGCCACGCAGCCGTCCGGCATGGGCGATGCCCACCGCAATCGGCAGTTGCGAGGCGACCGGCACCGTGTCGGGCAATGTCCGCGCCCCTTCGGGCAGGTCGTTGCCCGCGTTCCAGCCCGCGAGGGTGACCAGCAGGTCGGCCATGTCGGCCCCGCGCCACAGCACCGCGCCGGTCTCGCGGAAGGACGGCACCAGCCAGTCATCCTCGCGCAGGCAGGCCGCCGCGCCGATCTGCGCCGCCTCCTGCCCCTTGATCGGCGCGAAAGTGCCGAGCGCGCCCTGGCGTTGCAGTTTCAGAAGCCGTTCGTCGAAGCGGCGGGCACAGAGCATCGTCTTGTAGATCTGCTCCAGCGTGCCGATGTCGACCTCGTCATCCTCAAGCAGCGTGCCATCCGGCGCGAGCGCTTCATGCGGTTCGAATTTCGGGTCGGGCCATGACAAATGGGCGGTCATCGGGATCCTGTCCTCCTGATCGTCGGGACGTGACATGGGGGGATGCCTCGCATGAGACCCCCCTCGGTCCACTGATCCAACGCATGATCCGCGCCAACTGTTCCTGACCGGGGAGCCTTGGGCGCGAGACGGCGCCTGGGTGCGGAACCGTACCGGAATTCACGCAGCCAAACGGCCGGTCCCGTGGTACCGTCGCGCTATCGGTGTCCATCTTACGCGGGCGGCACCGGCTGAGAGACCGTTGCGATCGTGCTCTTGCCCCAAAGCCAAGAGCATCCCATGCGCAAGGGTCTTTCCTGCCCCTACGGGCAGAACAACCTCATATACACGCTGTCCAGCGCCGACCGCGCCTTGATCGAGCCGGAACTTAAGCCCGTGAAGCTGCCCAAGGGCATGATGCTGGAGGAACCGGGAAAGCCGGTCGAGCTGGTCTATTTCCCGAAAACCGGCGTCGGTTCGACGGTCGCGGTCAATAGGAACGACCGCCGGATCGAGGTGGGTCTCTTCGGCTGCGGCGGCATGTCCGGCACTGCCATCGTGATGCAGTCGGACCATGCGTCGAACGAAACCTTCATGCAGATCGCGGGGGACGGATTCTCCATCGCGCCCGACACCCTGCGCGAACTGCTCGATCAAAGCCCCACCCTGCGCCGCCACCTGCTGCGCTATGTGCAGGCGATGATGTCGCAAATCTCGCAAACCGCGCTGTCGAACGGGCATGGCAAGCTCGAGGAGCGGCTGGCCCGCTGGCTGTTGATGTGCCACGACCGGATCCGGAATGACGAGATGAGCCTGACCCACGAGTTCATCTCGGTCATGCTGGGTGTGCGCCGCGCGGGCGTGACAGTCGGCACGCATATGCTGGAGGGCAAGGGGCTGATCAGGGCCAATCGCGGCCAGATCGTCGTGCTGGACCGCGCCGGACTGGAAAACGAGGCGTGGAAATCCTATGGCGCGCCCGAGGCCGATTACGAGCGTCTCATCGGCTATGACCAGCCGGATTGATGTCGCCGGGGCCCCGCCTGCGGATCGCGGCCAGCCGGGTTTCAGCCAGGTGCCGCACGAATTCGGCGATCACGCTTGAAACCTGCGGCTTCGAGAGCCGGGGAATGTCCCGGAATTCAGATGCGATTTCCGACCTCTCGAAACTGGTCAGGAACGCGAACGGGACATTCAGCGCCTTGAGACGCCGCGCCGCTGGAAAGCTGACTCCATCGCGAAGCCGAACATTCAAGAGCGCAATATCGGGCGTCGCCGCGTCGATCAGCTCAAGGGTTTCGGCAAGCGAACTGGCCATCCCCGACACCACCATCCCCGCCGCCTCCAACTCTCTGGCGAGGTCGATGGCGACTACCGCGTCATCCTCGGCCAGGAGAACCCTAGACCTGATCATGGCAGTGATCCTTGATCGATGCCGTGGCTTCGGTGCCGCAGGGCAGGATGATCTCGAAGGCGGCCCCGTCCCCGCGCAGGGTCCGGATGCTTCCGCTCAGTTTCTCCACCGTCGAGGTGACGATGACCATGCCCAGGCCGGTCGAGCGCTTGAGCGAGAAATCCTCGGCCAGCCCGCAGCCGTTGTCACGCAGCAGGATCGTCAACTGGCCTTGGCCGGACTTCACGGCTTCCAGCGTCAGGGTGACCGCTGCGCCGTTGACGGGGCGGCCATGTTTGACCGCGTTCATCGCCAGCTCGTTCACGATGATGCAGATCTGGCCCGCAACATCCGCGCCGAGGGTCACGCCCGGGGCCCGCACCTCGATCACGGCCCCGACGCTCTGTGCGATATCCTTGCAGAACGGGCCAAGGAACGCCGCAAGAGAGACATCGCCGCCGGACGCAGTCTTGGCCATCTGCCGATGCAGGCGCGCAACGGCGTTCAGACGGGCGGCGGCATCGGTCAGCGCGGCCTGCGCCGCCTGCACGCTGGTGGCCCGCCGACTCTCGTGGCGCAGCATCGAGGCGGCGAACTGGATGCTGTTGGCGATTCTGTGATCCGCCTCCATCTGCCGCGCGTCGGCCGGAGCGCTGGCCGGGTCTTGCGGCAATGCCACCGGGGTCGGCCTGATCAGTGACCTCAGTTGTCTCCGAATCGTTGCCAGCGGCAGGCCGGTGTAGCGGCTCATCTCATGCGGCGTCAGGCCGAGATCGACAAGCATCAGCAGGCTCTCGCGCATCAGCTTGCTGCGCACCAGACCTGTCTGAACCTGCACGGACCTCTCCTGCCCAGAGTCGGCGGCGCGGCCGGTTCTCTCCGGTAATCGGCTGTGGATGCGTATCATGGTGGCTAGCCTCACTCATCAAGACAAAACTTTCATGACGAAGGGGTCAGGAATTCTCCGGGGACGGCCCCCGAGGCCCCCCGCGCCCGACGAGATCGCCCATATGGCCCACCATGTCCCGGGCATAGCCGCGATACTGGTCCGTGGTGGCCGTCAGCTAGCCCGCTTGCAGGCCCGCCAGCTCCGCCACGTCATGGCAGGAGATCAGCGCCTTGCAGGCGTCGTAATTCGTCAGAAAGCGGGTCTGGAGGAAGGCTTGCGATGTCGTCGCGCCTGCCATCATCGCATTGGACAGCGCGACAGCGGCCTGCGTCCAGACCACCACGCCGCCCTCGCTTGCGGACAGCTCGGTCATCCCGACCGGTTGCAGATCGTCTGGCATCGGATCGCCCCCCCAGATGCGTCATGATCGGGGGCAGATTGGCAGCGCCTCCCGATCCGGACTGTGTGGTTGAAGTAACGTTAGCATCTTGATCCGGCGCTTTGCGCGATGGTGCGTGAGCGTACTTTCCTGTTGCCTCGGACAGCCCGATGCCGGGGCTCAGCCCTGGCGGCACCAGCCGATGATCCCGCCCGCAAGCACGATCTCGGCCTGCCGCGCGCTCAGGCCATTGGCGAACCGGATCGCGGCCCCGTCGCCGGTTTCGGCGGCAAACGCGGTCCCGTCCCGCAGCGCATCGCGTATGCCGCGCAACCTGACGGTGATCCCCTTTTCCAGCCTCGCCAGGTCGTCCGCACTTTCGATGACCAGCGGCAAAATGCCGTAATTGATCAGGTTCTGCGTGTGGATACGGGCAAAGGACCGCGCCAGGACCGCGCGCAGTCCCAGGCAGCGCGGCGCGACGGCGGCATGTTCGCGGCTGGACCCCTGACCGTAATTTTCCCCCGCGACAATGGCATGACCGTCCTCCGCCTGCACCTGCCGCGCCCGGTCGGGATAGCCCTTGTCGATGACGCGAAAGACGAAATTCGCGATCTCGGGGATGTTGCTGCGATAGGGCAGGATCTCGGTCCCCGCCGGCATGATCTCATCGGTCGAGATATCGTCGCCGAGCTTCAGCAGAACGGGCAGGTCCAGATTGTCCTCGATCCCGCCATGGACCGGCATCTCGCCGATATTGGGGCCCTTGACCAACGTCACCTCGCGCGCCTCCGCGGGCGGCAGCGGGTGGATGAACTGGCCCGGATCGACATGAGGTCGGTCGGGCGGCGCGATGCGCGGATAGTCCTGGCCCAGGTCGCGCGGATCGGTGATCTCGCCGCGCAGGGCCGAGGCGGCGGCGGTCTCGGGGCTGCACAGGAACACGCTGTCCTCGGCGGTGCCGGAGCGGTCGGGGAAATTGCGGGGCACGGTGCGCAGGCTGTTGCGCCCGGTGGCCGGGGCCTGACCCATGCCGATGCAGCCGTTGCATCCGGCCTGGTGGATGCGCGCACCCGCCTCCAGCAGCGCGCCATAGCGCCCGCCCGCCAGCAGGTCGTGCAGCACATCGCGCGAGGTCGGGTTGATGTCCAGCGACACGCCGGGGGCCGCCCCGCCGCCCTGTTTCATGATCTCCGCCACCACCGCGAAATCACGAAAGCCGGGATTGGCCGACGACCCGATATAGGCCTGGTAGATCGGCGCGCCCGCGACCTCCTCGACCGGGACGACATTGCCTGGGCTGGACGGTTTGGCGATCAGCGGCACCAGCGCGCCGAGGTCGATCTCGTCCTCATGATCGAAGGTGCAGTCCGCGCGCGCCTCCAGCGCCTGCCAGTCACCGCCGCGCCCGTGCCGGTCGAGGAACCCGCGCACCTGGTCATCGGCGGGAAACACGCTGGAGGTCGCGCCCAGTTCGGTGCCCATATTGGCGATCACATGCCGGTCCATGACCTCCAGCGATGCGACACCCGGCCCGTGATATTCCAGGATCCGGCCCCGGCCCTTCTGCACGCCGTGACGGCGCAGAAGCTCCAGGATCACGTCCTTGGCGCTGACCCAGTCGGGCAGGTCGCCGGTCAGCCGGATGCCCCAGACCTCGGGCATGGTGAAGGTGAAGGGCGTCCCGCCCATGGCCAGCGCCACGTCGATACCGCCGGCCCCGATCGCCAGCATCCCCAAGGCACCCGCCGCGGGGGTGTGGCTGTCCGACCCCAGAAGCGTCGCGCCGGGTTTGCCGAAATACTTCATGTGCAGCGGATGACTGACGCCGGTGCCCGGCGGGCTGTACCAGACCCCGAAGCGGGCGCAGGCGCTTTTCAGGAACAGGTGATCGTCGGCGTTCTTCGCGTCTGCCTGCATCAGGTTGTGATCGACATATTGCACCGAGACATCCGTCCGCACCCGGTCGAGGCCCAATTCCTCAAGCGCCAGCATGACCAATGTGCCGGTGGCGTCCTGGGTCAGCGTCTGGTCGATCTTCAGCGCGATCTGCGCGCCCGGTTCGGGCAGGTCGTCCCCGTCAAGATGTGACTCGATCAGCCGATGCGTGAGCGTGCCGCCCATGCTCATATCTCCTTGCCTTGGTCCTCACATCGCCCGCCATACCGTGTCACCAGGCCGATCGCTGCGGACGCGCCTTGGAGGTCAACGCATCTGCCCCGGCGATTGTTTCCGGCAAGCAAGGCGCGGGACGCGGTCAGGCTGGCACCGCGGCCCTTCGAGTCGGTGCTGTTTCTCCGCCATTTTCCTCTTGCCCGCCTCCCCGGGGGGCAGGGTCGGGCGGGCGCGGGGCTGTCTCGGTGATCTGATCAGTTCCGCGCCGCCACCGAGCCGCCGCCATGGGCGGTTGCGACCTCGATCTCATCGCCCGGTTCGACCTTGAGCTTGCTGACGAAGGTTGGCTGCGCCCTGGCTTGCCCCCCTTGCGAGAGCAGCAACGCGTTCAACCCGCCTTCCGAGGCACCGGGCAGCCCCCAGACCGGCACCGCACCATGCGAGAACCCCGCCGACATCACGCCGCGCCCGCGCATCCGGTAGCGGGTGCGCACCCCCCTGCCCCCGGCATGTTCGCCCTCGGCCTTGCCGGTCTCGCCGAGCGATTTGGAGATCACCTCGAACCCGTAGCGCGCCTCGGCCACCTCGATGGGGCAGTTGAACGTATCGCCGTGATTGGTCGAGAACATCGCGTCATTCCCGGGCCTCTCAGGCGTCGCCCCCCATCTGCCCATCTGCGGCTCGACCATGGTGTAGCGCCGCCCCGTGTCGGGATGTTCACCCGCGATGACGACCCCGAAGATCGAGGCGAAGCTGCCCGCCGGCAGGTTCGCCCCCGCCTTTTCGGCCAATCCGCGCCAGAGCATGTCGATCAGCCGGATGCGGGTTTCGAAATAATAGCCATGCGCCGCGTCGGGGCTTGGATCGAAGATGGAGCCGGGCCGGGTGATCACCTCGAGCGGCGCGAAGGATCCGGCATTGGCATAGCGTTCGGGATCGGTGAGCGCCTTGAACAGGATCTGGCAGGCCACCAGCGCCCCGTCATGGCAGGTGTTGAAGGGGCCGGTGGTCTGGTCGGGGGCGGCGCTGAGGTCGACGGTGAACCGCTCCGGCGTGATCGTGATCGTCGCGGTCCAGGTGCTGCCATCATCCTGCGCCTGCGCCACGTCGAAACGGCCTTGCGGCAGCGCGGCCAGCCCCTTCAGGGCGCGCGCCAGGCCGGTGTCATGCGCGTCGGCAATGGCCGCGCGCAATGTGTCGGCCCCGTAGCGGTCGCACAGGCCCCGGATCAGCCGCGCGGCGCGGCGCCCGGCCGAGACCTGCGCCCAGAGATCGCCGGTGACGAAATCGGGCAGGCGCGAGTTTGTCCTGATGATGTCGGCCACGGCCTCGTTGCGGTGGCCTTCATCTGGTCGACCCATTTGCGCCGCCCGACGATGACGCCGAAGCGGTTCGCGAGGCTCGCCGCGATCTCGCAGGAGGCGGCACAAGGCGCGGTCACGATCATCTCGCCCGAGATCTCGCGCGCCTCGCCGCCCTCGATCAGGGAGCACTTGGCCGTGGTGCCGCCAATATCGAGGGCGAGGATGTTCTCCTCTCCGATCAGCTTGCCCAGTTCGGCGGCGCCCCAGAAGCCCGAGGCGGGGCCGCTCTCGACCATGTTGATCGGCACGGCGGATGGCGCCTCGAGGCTGTCCACGCCGCAATTGGATTGCATGATATAGGGGCTTTTCCTCAAACCCTGCGATTTCAGCCCGGCATCCAGCTTGCCCAGGTAGCGCGCGGCAACCGGCTGCACATAGGCCGACAGGACGGCGGTGTTGGTGCGCTCGTATTCGCGCCATTCGCGGGTGATCTGGTGGCTGGCCACGACCGAGACTTCGGGCCAGAGGCGGCGGATTTCCTCCAGCGCGGCCACCTCATGCGCGGTATTGGCATAGGCGTGCAGCAGGCAGACGGCCACCGCCTCCACACCCTCGGCGCGAAACTCGTCCAGGATGGCAGGCAGACCCGAGAGGTCCAGGCCCTCGCGTTCCTCGCCCCTGCAGGCCGAAAGCCCGATCCGTCAAGCTTTTTTACCTATAGTAAAAAAACGCCTGTTTTGAGCGGCTTGCCCAGCGCGGATCCCCGGACCCGCGCACATCCACAATGAAATCAGTGGTGACTTCGCTGTCGCCTTGCGTCAGTTGGTCCAGACGCCGACACCGGCCCAGAGGCGGGCCAGGTCGGCCTGTTCCGAGCCAAATGGCTCATCGGCTGACCGGTCCAGCGACGCGATCGCGCCCTCGATGGCCACCGGGCCGCCGATGCGCGCCATCGTGACGCCCGAGCGCAGGAAGCGCCGGTAATCCGGGTCGCGGGCCAGATCGCGGTCGGGGCGCGACAGGCCCTTGGCAGACAGGCGTTCATAGGCGAGGCGGGCCTCGCGATAGGCATCGAACAGGGTCGTGTATTCAGACGAAGTTGTCATGGCAGTTGGGTCCCAATCCTGGATTGTCCTTTCAAACGTGACGGAGCTTCTTGGCCTCAATTTGACCGCATTCCGTCGATTCCGTGGGCACGGTTCGCGCGATTGTAACACCTCGCGCGACAATTGCCGCTGCTGATTTGGACGCGGGCCAGTTGCGGGGCATCTGTCGGGGGGCCGCCCTCTCCCCAAAATTGCCGTTTTCCTGTGCTTAACCACGCCGAACCCATGGTGCGCGCAGGAAAGGGCCACGGATGGAAAACCTGTTTCGGGGCAAGAGCGGCCGCTCGCTGTTCGTTCTCCTCTGCCTTGCCGCCTACCTGATCGGGATCAGCCCGCACCTGATCCATTGGTTCACGGCTGGCAGCCCGCCCGATGCGCTGGTCTGGAACCTGACGCATTATCACGTCTCCTATCCCGAATATGGCTTCCTGCGGCGTGGGCTTCTGGGCACGGCGATGGCCCCGCTGCTGGCCCCGCTCACTGATGGGGGCGGCGCGGAATATGCGGTGATGCTGGGGCTGGATCTCGGCCTGATGCTGGTGCTGATCTGGCTGGCGATGCGGTTTTTCCTGAGCGAAGACGGCGTGCCGGGGCAAGGCTGGATCCTGGCCGCGCTTATCCTGTCGCCGGTGGGCTTCGTGCAACTGGGCTATGACGCGGGCCGCCTGGATCATGTGAATTTCGTGCTGGCCGCCATCGCGGTTCTCTGCGCCCTTCGCGGCTGGAGCATCGCCGCGGGCGCGCTGATGCTGGTCGCGGTGCTGGTGCATGAGGCGGCGCTGTTCTACGCGGTGCCGGTCGTCACGGTGCTGGCCTGGCGGATACGGTTCCGCCTGCGCGACGCGTGGGTCGCCGCCCTGCCCCCCCTGGCCGCTGCCCTGGCCCTCGTGATCTGGGGCGGGACCGAGGCCGACCTGAGCGCCACCCTGCCCGAGGAGGTCGCGCTGGCGGCCTCGGTCTGGACCCGCGACCTGCTGGAGCCCGCGCGCGGCTTCCCCCCCGTCCATTACCTGATCGCCGCCTATTTCGCGGCTGTCCCGCTGTTCCTGCTCTGGACCCATTACCGGCTGGCGCGCACGCGGCCCGACCTGCTGTTCCTCGCCCCCTTCGCGGCGCTGGCGCTGTTTGCGCTTGGTGTCGATTACGGGCGCTGGTCGCAGCTTGTCTTCTTCGCCGTGCTCCTGGTGATCGCCGCCGGCCCGCCGCTTGGCCGGGCGCGGGGAATGGACCTCGACCCGCTGCCCGCGCGCGCGGTGATCCTGCCCTGGCTGCTGCCGCTCGGGCCGATCGGGATCGCGGTGCTCTACCCGTTCATCCCCTGGGTCGTCTGAGCGGGATCAATCGGCCAATATGACGCTGACGCGGCGGTTCTGGCGGCCCTTCTTCTCGATCTTGCCGATGGTGATCTTGCCGATCTCGGCCGTCCGCGCGACATGGGTGCCGCCGCAGGGTTGCAGGTCGATCTGTCCCGCCGCATCACCGATCCGCACCAGCCGCACATGCCCCGCGCCCGTGGGCGGCTGCACCGACATCGTCTTGACGAGGCCGGGATTGGCGGCAAGCTCGGCATCCGTGATCCAGCTGTCCGAGACGGCCAGGTCGCGGCCGATCAGCGCGTTCAGCTTGCCCTGCAACACCGCCTTGTCATCGGGCGCGTCCGGCATGTCGAAATCCAGCCGGCCCTTCTCGGAGGAGATCGCCCCGCCGGTCACCGGCAGCGGCACCACGACCGAGAGAAGATGCAGCGCGGTATGGACGCGCATATGCCCGAACCGCCGGTCCCAGTCGAGGCGCTGTTCCACCTCGGCCCCCACGGGCGGCAGTTTCCCGGCCTCGGCGGGCACCAGAACGATGGCCCCTGCCTCGCCCTTGACCGCGGTGGCGACCCGGATGCGCCCGCCCGACCAGTCCAGCGTGCCGCTGTCGCCGGGCTGGCCGCCGCCGCGCGGGTAGAAGATGCTGCGATCCAGCACGATGCCGCCTTCCTCGGTCAAGGCGGTCACCTTGCCCGACGCGGATTTGCGATAGGCATCGGCCAGAAAGAGGGGGTCCGTCATTCGTCGCTGTCTCCGTCTGTCGTGGGCTGGTCGTCCGGCACCGATGGCGCCGCGACGGCCTCCTGTCTCGATCCGCCCGACAGCGCCTCGGGGTTGCGCAGCCAGACGTCGCGCTGCGCGAAGGGGATCTCGATCTCCTCCTCGGCAAAGCGCTTGGCGATCTCGTGGTTCATGTCGCTCATGGTGGACAGCACCCAGTTCACGTCGCGCAGGATGGCGCGGATCTCGAAATTCAGGCTGTCGGGGCCGAAGCCCTGGAACACGACCGTCGGCGGCGGCGTCAGCAGCACCATGGGATGCGCCTCGGCGATCTCCAGCAGGATCTTCTCGATCCGGCGCGTATCGCTGCCATAGGCCACGCCCACCGGCACGATGGCGCGCCCGGTGGTGTTGTGATGCGTCATGTTGGTAACGACGCCCGAGATCAGGTCGGCATTGGGCACGATCACGTCCGAGCGGTCAAAGGTCTCGATCCGGGTCGAGCGCACCGAGATGTCGCGCACATAGCCCGCCGTGGTGCCGACCTGCACCCAGTCGCCCTCCTTGATCGGGCGTTCGATCAGCAAGATGATGCCCGAGACGAAGTTCGACACGATGGTCTGCAGACCGAAACCGATGCCGACCGACAGGGCACCCGCGACGATGGCGATGGAGCTGAGGTCGATCCCGGCCATGGTGATGGCGACAAGTGCGGCCAGGAAGATGCCGACATAGCCGACCCCCGTCACCACCGCCGTGCGCCCGCCGACATCGAGCTTGGTCTTTGGCAGGACCGAGTTCCTGAGCGAGCTCTGCACCAGCCGCGTGATGGTGTAGCCGACCGAGAAGACCAGCACGAAGGCGAAGAAATTGCTCGGGCTGATGGTGACGCCACCGATGGTGAACCCGTCGATCATCTGCTGCCAGAGGTCTTGCAGCTGCGCCACGCGCATCCCCCAGATCAGCGCGAAGACCGGCAGCGACAGGATCGTCAGCACGAAGCCGACCAGCATCGGGATCAGCGCCTCCTCCTCGGCCACGCCGGACTTGGTCAAGGCACCATAGACATTCGTGACAAGCCGTTGCAGCACGCCGAGAATGGCCAGCAGCGCCAGCGACAAGGCGGTCGGGAACAGGAAGATGGACCCGGCACTGAAATAGCCGAACCCCACCAGCAGCGGGCCGGCGATACCGGCCAGGATCACCACGCGGCCAAGGAAGCCATAGACGCGCGCGCGTTGCGCCAGCATCTTCTCGTCCGCGACCTCGGTGCGGATATGGGCCAGGATGAAGCGCCCGATCTGCGCCAGGAACAATCCCGTCAGGATGATGAGAGGGAAAAGAACGACGATCCGGTCCGCCGTGGGGAAGCCTTCGCTTTCGGCCACCCGTTCAACCAGGTAGCTCAACCCCATGAACAGCCCGAGCCCGCCTGCGGTGATGCGCCCACGGCGGCGCTGTTGCGGGGGCAGCTTCATCGGTCGGGGCGCGGTCTCGCGCAGGGGGAAGACCTGCCGCCCGACCCAGTTGGCGGTAAAGAAGAAGATCGCCACCACCGGCAGCGCATCCAGCACGACGCCGCTGCGCATGCCGACAAAGCTGCTGGCCCTGATCGCCGCCACCAGCAGATAGACCCCCAGCACGGGGGCCGCGTTCTGCGCCAGCGACAGGAAAAACAACAGCAGGCGGGCGACAGGCGAGGTGGCTTCGGCTGCGACGGGGGCCGTCATCAGCCGCCCGACCCAGGCCCGGCCACGGGCCAGCAGCAGCAGCGCCAGAATGAGGTAGATCACCACGGCCGGCAGATTCTGACTGAATTCCGTCTGGTAGATCGGCGAGGTCCAGAGACTGACGCTTTCTGTCACAAGCGCATGGACCCAGTCATAGACCGAGAACACCGCATCGGCCCAGTTCGCGGGATTGAGCGGCGCGGGCTCCAGCGACATGAGGGCCCCGGCCTGTCGCGCGGCAAGCAATTCGTCGATCTCGCCGATCAACCCGCGGGCGCGCAAGAGCTCGGCCTCGGCGCGGCGCGAGGGGGCCTGCGCCTCGGCAAGCCTTGTCGTCAACTCGCTGCGCTGTGCGGCAATCTCGGCGGGTTCGCTTTCGCCCTCGGCGGGGGCAGGCCCAAGCGCCTCGATCTGGGCGCGCAGGGTCTCGATCCGGGCCGCGTTCAGCCCGGTCGCGTCCTGAAACCGGCTCCGCCACTCGACCAGTTCGCCGCGAAGGGTCTCGAAGGCGGGGTCCGAGGCGGCTTCGGCGTCGATGGCCGCTTCCGCCCGGCTGGCCGTCCTGTCCCATGCCTCGTAATCGGGCGCGTTGCCATCCTGGGCCAGGGCCAGACCCATGGACAGGAAGAGAGCGGTCAGAACCGCGAAGATGAGGCGAAGACGCATCGGGTTACTCGAAGACCGAGGGCAGATCCCGCGCCGTCGCGGTCAGCCAATCGGGCACCGGCAGGCCCTTTTCGCGCAGGAACTCGGCGTTGAAAAGCTTGGATTGATAGCGCGTGCCATAGTCGCACAGGATGGTCACGATGGTGTGCCCCGGCCCCATCTCGCGCGCCATGCGCAGGGCACCGGCCATGTTGATGCCCGTAGAGCCGCCCATGCACAGCCCCTCTTCGCGCAGAAGGTCGAAGACCAGCGGCAGCGCCTCGGCATCGGGGATCTTGTAGGCCATATCGGGGGTGAAGCCCTCCAGGTTGGCGGTGATGCGCCCCTGCCCGATACCTTCGGTGATGCTGTCGCCCCCCGCCTCGTTGCCGGTATAGAGCTTGTAGAGGCCCGAGCCTTCTGGATCGGCCAGCGCGACCTTCACGCCCTTTGGCTGCAACGCCATGCCGACACCGGCCAGCGTGCCCCCTGACCCCACTGAGGCAACGAAGCCGTCGATTTTGCCGTCGGTCTGCGCCCAGATCTCCGGCCCCGTGCCCTCGATATGGGCCTGTCGGTTGGCGGTATTGTCGAACTGGTTGGCCCAGATCGCGCCATTGGGTTCGGTCTTGGCCAGCTCGGCGGCCAGACGGCGCGAATAATGCACGTAATTGTTGGGGTTCTTGTAGGGACAGGCCGGAACCTGCACCAATTCGGCCCCGGCCAGGCGGATCATGTCCTTTTTCTCCTGGCTCTGCGTCTCGGGGATCACGATGACCGTCTTGAACCCCATCGCGGCACCGACCAGCGACAGGCCGATGCCGGTGTTGCCGGCGGTCCCCTCGACAATGGTGCCGCCCGGTTGCAGATCGCCGCGCGCCACCGCGTCGCGGATGATATAGAGCGCGGCGCGGTCCTTGACCGACTGGCCGGGGTTCATGAATTCGGCCTTGCCGAGAATCTCGCAGCCGGTTTCCTCGCTGATCGCATTGAGGCGGATCAGCGGCGTGTTGCCCACCGTGGCGACGAGGTCTTTCCTGATATCCATGGCCTGCACGCTCCCATCGAGTTTCACTTGCCCCCGCACGAATAGGGGGGCAAGGGGGCAAACTCAAGCCGATTGCGCGCGCAAACGGTCGCGGTGGCGGGCCAGGTATTGCGCCGACAGGATCATCGGCGCGTTGACCAACTCGCCACTGTCGAGCATCGCCATCAGCCGGTCGAAAGGCACCCGGAAATTGCGGATATCCTCGCCCTCGACATCCAGCCCGCCGGTGTCGGCGCGGGTCTCCGGCAGATCGGCCAGGCCGATATAGGAGACGAGGTATTGCGCCACGCCGCCCGGGCTGGGGTAATAGCCCGCGACCTCATGCAGCGTGTCGATCTCGACATGCGCCTCCTCGCGGGCCTCGCGGCGGGCGGTCTCCTCGTAGCTTTCCCCGGCATCGACAATGCCCGCGATCGGCTCCAGCAGCCAGGGCTGCGGATCGCCCTGCGCATAGGCCCCGATGCGCAATTGCTCGATCAGCAGCACATGGTCGCGCACCGGGTCATAGGGCAGGACCGTCACCGCATCGGCCACCCGGAAGATGGCGCGTTCGCCGGGGTGCGATTGCTGGCCGTCAAAGCGGCGCATCACGGTCTGGTATTCCTCGAGCGCGAAGAACTTTTCGTAAGGCCGGTTGAGGCCGGTCACGATGACATCCTCACGCGTCAGCCGCGTCGAGAGCGTTACGGGCCGCGCCCGCGCCCGCGCCCTCACCTGCGCCTGCGCGCGGGCGCGGATGATGGGAAAGCGCGCGCCGACCTCGGCCGCCGTTTCCCGGCCAAAGGCGCGCATCACCTCCTCCGCCGCGATCAGGGTCAGCGGCCCCCAGGTCTCGGCCCAATCCTCCAGGGTCCAATCCGCGCCGGGCCGCCAGGGCGCGTCATGGCAGAAATAGACCAGCGCGGGCACGGGGCCGTCCACCGTCTCGACCGTGACCTCCTCAAGGTCATAGGCAAAGGCCCCCTCGTAGAAATCCAGCCGCGCGATATCGTCCGGCGTCAGGTCCGTGGCTAGGACACCGGGTGCGCATGCCCCGGCATCGGGAATGATCATGGGAAAGCTCTCACCCGCCGCCCAGACCGTGCGGTGACGCAGCAATTCCCCCGCGATCAGCGGGACGTCGCGCCCCAGCACGCGCTTCAACAACGCCGGATAACGCAATGTTCCGTAAAAGAATAATGTGGTCATGAACTCTGGTTCAGCTCCAGCGGCGGGCAACGCGCCCGGTGACGATCCCTGCCGCCATGCCACCCAGGGCGAGGATCGTCAAACAGGTGGTCGCAAAGGCCACGGACAACCCGTATTCAAGAAACAGCTCCATCGCCGCGATGGTCGCCTCGCCCGGCCCGTCATAGCGCAGTCTGGTCGAGCGGTCGAACATCTCCAGCAGGCCGAAGATCACCACCGCGAAAAAGACGATCTGGACCGAAACGCGCAACCCGGTGCCGAGGTCCATGATCATGTTGCCGGACGCGTTGCGCCCCATGCTGAACCAGCCCTGTACCAGCCCGATCCCCGCCACCGTGGGCGCCAGCATCGCGGCGGTCTGGCCTTCGGGCAGGGTCGCGACATAGGCGACGCCCGCGGCATAGCCGATGATCGCGAAGAGGATGGCCCCGACGAGTTTCGCGGCGGTGGGCATGTGCGGTCTGCCTTCTTATGGGTCTGCTCTGCCCCTGACTGTCCGCAAAGACCGTCCCCGGCGCAAGAGGGCCGGTGCATTTCGCGCCCGCAGTGTTGCCGCCGGGAATCGCTTAGCTCTTCAAATCCTCATACGCCTTCAACGCCCGTTCGCGCCCCTCCTTCAGGCCCACGGGCGGCGGGTCTTGAGGGTCCTCGGGCCAGGATCGGGGGGCCGCGCGCGCGAACTCCTCCGCCCCCGCGCCCTTCAGCCAATGGTCGCGATAGGCGGCATCGGGGTCGAATTTCTCGGCCTGGGTCTCGGGGTTGAAGATGCGAAAGAACGGCGAGGCGTCCGGGCCTGACCCCGCCACCCATTGCCACCCCATCGCGTTCGAGGCCGGATCCCAATCCACCAGCGTGTCCTCGAACCAGCGCAGGCCAACCCGCCAATCCGTCATCAGGTGCTTGGTGAGGTAGGAGGCCACCAGCATCCGCGCCCGGTTGTGCATCCGGCCCGTGACGTAGAGCTCGCGCATGGCGGCGTCCACGATGGGCAACCCGGTGCGGCCCCGCTTCCAGCGTTTCGCGTCATTGTTGTCCTGCCGCCAGGGGAAATCGTCCCATTCCGCGCGCCAGTTGTCGCGGTCGATGCGGGGGAAATGGAACATCAGGTGATAGGCGAACTCGCGCCAGACCAGCTCCTTGAGGAAGGTCTCGGCCCCCTTGCTGCCCTGCTCCATCGCCCGCCGCCCCGCCTGCCAGCACTGGCGCGGGCCGATCTCGCCATAGCTCAGTGGCTCGGAAAGGTTCGAGGTGCCGTCGCGGTCCATCCGGTCGCGGTCGTCCTTGTAGTCAGTGACGCGCGTGTCGATGAACGCCACCAGCCGGTCGCGCGCTGCCTCCTCGCCAAGCAGCAGATGCTCGGCCACGACATCCGCGCCGCGATTCATCTCCGCCTCCAGCGCCCAATCCTCCAACCGGTCGCTTTCGGGCCAATCCCCGGGCCAGGTCAGATCGGGCACCCGGCACGGCGGGGCAACATCCCGGTCGCGCACGGCGCGCCAGAAGGGGGAATAGACCTTGTAGGGGCCGCCTGCCTGCGTCTCGACGGTCCAGGGTTCGAACAGCAGATGCGCATTGTGGCTCTCCGCTGCCAGCCCGTCTTCCTTCAGCGCCTTCTTGACCTTCGCGTCCCGGTCGCGCGCGGTGCCGTCATAGAGCCGGTTCCAGACCACAGCCTCCGCGCCAGTCTCACCCACCAGATCGCGCAGCACCTCCAGCGCGTCGCCCCGGCGCAGGATCAGCCGCCCGCCCTTGCCCTCCAGCAGTTTTGCGAAATGCCCGATGGCGCGCCCGAGGCGGAATTTCGGCGCGGCCCCCAGGTCGTCGACGCTGTGATTGCGGATGAAGACAGGGATCACGGGCCGACCGTCACAGGCGGTCAGCGCGGGGTTGTCGGCCAGCCGGAAATCCCGGCGCATCCAGTAGAGGATCGGTGTCTTGTCCATGTGATGCCTAGCTAGACCGCCCCCCGCCCCGGTCAAGCCGCCTCACAGCACCTGGTCCAGCGCCTCCATCAGCGTCTCGACCTCGGCGGCACTGGTGTAATGGGTAAAGCTCACCCGCAGCACGCCATGTTCGGGATCGACGCCCATGGCCTTCAGCGCCCGCACAGCATAGAAATCGCCGCCGCCCGCCATGATGCCCTTGGGGGCCAGCGCCCTCGCCACGTCTTCGCCCGGTGTCTTGAGCTCCATCGCCACGGTCGGCGCGCGGTCCTCGGTCCTGGCCCCACCGATCAGGCGCACCGAGTTCTTCGATTTCAGGAAGTCCAGAAGCGGCCCGAGCAGGGCCAGTTCCGCCGCGCGCATCAGGTCATGGGCGTGGCGCGCGGCCTCCGGCCCCGTGGCGGGTCCACCGTGATGGGCCGACAGCGCCTCCATGTAATCGGCCATGCCCGCGCAGGCGGCGACCTGGGCATGGTCCGGGCCGGCGGGGGTGAAGCGCTGGTAGAGGCTGCCTTCGTTGAAGAAATGCCCCTGGTTGGGCAGCACCATGCCAAGGTCGCGCCGGATCACCATGAGGCCCTGATGCGGGCCAAAGGTCTTGTAGGCCGAAAAGAGGTAGATATCCGCCCCGATCGCACCGACATCCGGGAAGCCATGCGGCGCGTAGGAGACGCCATCGACACAGCTACAGGCCCCCGCATCACGGATCCTGGCGCAGATCGCGGCCACGTCATTGACCTCGCCCACAACGTTCGAGCAATGCGGAAAGCAGACCAGCTTCACCTTGCTGTCCAGCAGCCTGTCCAGGCGCGCGGGGTCCAGGTGCCCGGTCTCGGGGTCGATCTGCCATTCGCGGATCTCGACCCCCTCGGCCTCCAGCCGCCGCCAGGGGCCGGAATTGGCCTCGTGATCCTGGTTGGTCACGACGATCGCGTCACCGGGCTCCAGATATTGCCGAAAGGCCTGTGCCAGCACATAAGTGTTCTGCGTGGTCGACGGGCCGAAGGACAGCTCATCCGCCTCGACCCCCAGCATCGCGGCCAGCCGGGTCCGGGCCTCGTCCATCTCCTCGCCCGCCAGACGGCTGGCATCAAAGGGACCATAGGGCTGCACCTTGCGCTGATGATAGTAGCGCGTCAGCCGGTCGATGACAGGCGCGCAGGTATAGCTGCCACCGGCATTCTCGAAAAATGCCTGGCCTCGCAGGGACGGCTCCGCAAAGGCTGGAAACTGCGCGCGCACGAAATCTGTATCAAGTCGGCTCATCGGTTCTTGCACGTCCCTGTCCTCTTCGAAGGCAAGAGACTCCTCCCTTCTTTGTACTGAAAATATCCTGGGGGTCCGGGGGCAAGGCCCCCGGCGGATCGCCGCGCGTCAGCGCGGCGACACCCCCTTGATCTCACGCGGTCACGTCGACCACAACACGCCCTTTGACCTGACCCTTGAGGATATCGCGGCCAAGCCCCGGCAGATCCGCCAGCGTGGCAGGCGTCACCATCGCCTCCAGCTTGTCCATTGGCAGGTTCGCTGCGATCTGCTCCCAGGCGCGAACGCGGGCGTCATAGGGCTGCATGACGCTGTCGATACCCAGGAGGTTCACGCCGCGCAACAGGAACGGGATGACCGTGGCCGGCAGATCGGCCCCGCCCGCAAGGCCGACGGCGGCAACGGAACCCCCATATTTCATCTGGCCCAGAACCCGCGCCAGCATCGCGCCGCCGACCGCATCGACACAGCCCGCCCAGGTCTCGGCCTCCAGCGGGCGCTTGGTGGTCTCGTTCAACTCCTCACGCGCCACGATGCGGCTGGCGCCGAGCGACTTGAGGTAATCCGCCTGCTCGGGCCGCCCCGTCACGCCCGCCACGTCATAGCCCTTGGCAGCCAGGATGGCGGTCGCGACCGAGCCGACGCCGCCCGCGGCACCCGTCACCAAAACCTCGCCATGTCCAGGGGTTAGCCCGTGATCTTCAAGTGCCATCACCGCCAGCATCGCGGTGAACCCGGCGGTGCCCACGGCCATCGCAGCCCGCGTCGTCAGCCCCTCGGGCAGCGGCACCAGCCAATCGGCGCGCACGCGGGCCTTTTCGGCATAGCCGCCCCAATGCGCCTCGCCGACGCGCCAGCCGGTCAGCACGACCTTGTCGCCGGGGGCATAGCGCGCATCGCTGGAGGACTCGACGGTGCCCGCGAAATCAATGCCCGGAATGTGCGGATACTTGCGCACCAGCCCGCCCCCCGGCCCGATGCACAGCCCGTCCTTGTAGTTCACCGTGGAATACTCCACCGCGACCGTCACCTCGGCCTCGGGCAACATGTCCTCGCTGATGTCCTCGACACCCGCGACGGGTTTCTCGTCGCCTTCCTTGCGCACGATCAGGGCTTTCATCTCATCTCTCCTTCAGGTCCAGAATGTCTCATAAACGGTCGCGGCCTGCACGCCCGTGGGCGTCAGCACATCGACCTCGGTGAACGCGTCCCAATGGGTCATGCGGATCATGCCGATGGCCACATTGGTGCCGTGGTCGGGCGACCAGGCGGCGCTGCTGATATTGCCGACATGGGCGGCGCCCGCCATCACCGGCCAGAGTCGGTCACAGGGCGGCACCGCAGGCCCATGGATCTCGACCGGCCTGATCTGCTGCACCGGGCCTTCCTTGACCACGCGCAAAAGCGCATCGCGCCCGACGCAGCCGATCGCGGTGGTCGTGTTGCAGAACCGGCCGAGCCCGCATTCATGCGGCGTGTTGTCGTCGGTCATGTCATTGCCGTAGCTCAGCAATCCGCCCTCGATCCGCTCGATCAGATTGGGGCATCCCGCATGGACATCTAGGTCACGCCCCGCCTCCATCAGCGCGTTCCACAGCGGCATGCCGATATCGCTGCCCTCGACATAGATCTCGAACCCGCCCTGCTTGGAGTAGCCCGAGCGCGCAACGACAAGGCCGCGGCCCTGGAACTGCAGCCGCTTGAAGCGGAAGAACCGGATGTCGCGCACGGCATCGCCGAAGACGCGCGCCATCAGATCGTCGGCTTTCGGCCCCTGCACCGCCAGCGGCGACACGTCGGGCTCATCTATCAGCACATCCAGCCGGTAGCCCTGCGCGATTCCCTTGACCCAGAACAGCAGGTCGCTGTCGGCGATGGAGATCCACCAGCGGTCCTCGTCCAGCTTGACGGCGACGGGATCGTTCAGCATGCCGCCGGTCTCATCGACGATGGGCACGTAATAGCACTGGCCCGGCACCATCGGACGCAGATCGCGCGGAGTCAGCATCTGCATCAGCCGCGCGGCATCCGGCCCCCTTATCTCGACCTGGCGTTCACAGGCCACGTCCCAGACCTGCACGGCCTGCTTGAGGTGGTGGTAATCCTCGGTGATCGAGCGGAACACGGTCGGCAACAGCATGTGGTTGTAGACCGTGTAGCCCTTGACGCCCGCCGCCTCGACCCCGTCCGAGAACGGCGTGCGGCGCAGGCGGCGCGAGAGGGCGATCTGCGGCATCAGGCCACCTCCGGCAGGAAGGGCAGATCGGTCGCCCCCAGGCGCGCGCCCGCCGCCGTCAGCATCGCGTGGACCTGGCCCCGGTGATGCGTCTGGTGGTTGAACATATGGGTGATCAGCATGGCGCGGGGGCGGGTCATCTCCTTGCCCAATGCGCCCGAATACCAGGTCAAGTCGCCCTCCAGGTCGCGCGATCGAACCCGCCCGGACCAGTCGCCGATGCGGGCATCCGCCGCGCGCCGCGCCGCCCGCAACTCCGCCCAATCCGCGACCATTCCGGGGCTGTCGGGAATGCCGCCCTCGGGCGCGTCCCAGCCGTCAAAGCGGCTCATCCAGATCGTGTCGGCCCAGAGGATATGGCAAAGCGTGCCATGGATCGAGCCGAAGAACGCGCCGCGATCCAGCCGCCGCCCATCTTCATCCATAACATCAGCTGCATCGTATATCATACTGTTCTGCAACTGATTATAGCGCGACATCGTGGCGATGTAATCCGGTGTGATCATCACTTTGGTCCATGCCAGTCGATCTGGCAGATCTCGGCGGAGCGCCCGTCGAAATCCCAGACCCGGCCATGGCTGCGCACCTTGCCCTTGGTCGCGGTCGCCACGGTGATATCGGGCCCCATCCAGTATTGCGTGTTCTTGATCACGATGTCCTCATCCGCGCTTTTGCCCGGCACCGGGTGCACCACGCCCTGGATCTTGCGGCCCACGGTGATGTGGCGGGTCTTGCCTTCGGTCTCGTAGCTGACCGGCTGGCGCTCGACCCCGATGATCTCGCCCACCAAAACGCTGAAGAGGCCCGTGGTCCCCTTGGCCTTGCCCGAGAAGATGTCGCAGATCGCGTTGTAGGCGGCGTCATCGGCGCGCTCGTCGATGAAAAGCGCGACCTTCCAGTTGCCACGGCCCATCATGCCGGGGATCTCGATGAGCAACCCGATATTGAGGCCCGACAGGTCCACGTCGCCGTAATGCCCGCTGTCGATGCGCACGCCGCCCCAGGTCTGGCAATGGCCTTCCGTGGGCGGGTGCTTGCCGAGGCTGACGACGCAGGGACAGAAGACGGTGCAGTTGCAGTTGAGGATCAGCTCGCCCTTGATGCCCCATTCCACCGTGCCGAGGCCGGATTTCGGGGTGGCGGGATGCCGGTTGTCGATCTTTGTGGTCATTCTCTTCCCTTTCAGATGCCGGTGGCGGCGACCCAGATCGCCGCGATGATCAATGTTGCGCCCAGGGGGCGGGTCAGCCAGCGGCCGATCTGGGGCAGTTTCTCAAGCACCATGATCAGTGTCGCCAGCCCCATGAAGGCCAGGTTCGCCATGCCGCCGACAAAGGCGAGCAGCATCAGCGCCCAACAGCAGCCGAGGCAGACAAGGCCGAGGCGCAGCCCGTTGCGCCAGGGGCCCTCCTCGAAATGCTGCATGAAGAACGTAAGCGGCGCGCGGCATTTGGACAGGCACGCCTCCTTCGCGGGCGAGACCTGGTAAAGCCCCGCAACCGCCAGCAGGCCCGCCGATAGCAGGGCCGAGCGGCTGTCGCCAAGGCCGGTGACCAGATCGGCGCCGATCAATGCCATCTGCGCCGCGCCCGCGATCACCGAAAAGCCAAGCCAGACCGCCAGATACCCCGCGACCAGTGGCCAGAACCTTGTCGTCGCGCCGCTATGGGAGAGATCGTCATAGGTGGCAAAGGCCGGCAGCGCCGTGGGCGCCATCATCGCGGCCGACATCAGCGCCCACATCGCCACCACGCGCCCATAGCCCGTCAGATCGGGCGTCACCGCGCCATGCCCGATCCAGAATTGCCCGCCGCGCCCATGACCGCCAGCGCCGATCCCGGCGGGCAGCGTCATGAAATAGAGCAAAACCCAGGCGGCAAGGATCAGCCCGAACAGCGTCAGCCAATGCGGTGCCCCCATGGATCTGATCCGTGCTGCGATCACGCCAAGCCCTCCCACGCGACTCAAGCCTTGCGTTTTAAATGTCAGACTTTTAAATGTCTGACAAATGAAAATCGACCCGACCTCCCCCGACCTTTCGGCGCAGATCGCCCGCGCGATCCGCGATGCCATCATCTCCGGCGACCTGATTGTCGATGAACGCCTGCCGTCCGAGGCGGAACTGGCCGAGCAATTCGCGGTGTCGCGTTCCACCGTGCGCGAGGCGCTGAAACGGCTGGCGGCACAATCGCTGATCCGCACCCAACGCGGCGCGTTCGGCGGGGCCTTCGTGAACCGTCTCTCCTATGAGGAGGCGTATGGCCAGCAGATCACAACCTCGACGCTCCTGCTGTCGATGAACGCGGTCAGCTTCGATGTCGCCTGCGAGGCGCGGTTCGCGCTGGAACGCGCCTGTGCGCCGCTTGCCGCCGCGCGCCGCAGCGCCGACACCCTCGCCACGATGCGCGCCGAGATCCACCGGCAATCACAGCCGGGCCTGACCGATGAGGCCTTCTGTGCCTCGGACGTGGCCTTTCACCGCGCGCTGGTCGATGGCGCGGGCAATCCGGTGCTGTCCTATCAACTGGCCGGTGCGGTCGAGGCGATGCAGCCCCTGATGAACATGATCACCTTCACCGCGCGGAGCCGCGAAGAGATCGTGACCCTGCACGGCGCCATCGCGGATGCGATCGAAAAAGGCGACGGGCCGGGGGCCTGCCGCCAATTGGAAGCGCTGGAGCGCTACACGGTCACCCTCGCCCGCTCGGTCATGGCCGAACGGGCGAAGGCGTGACGCCTCAGTTGCGGTCGAAGATGATCGACCGGCCCCAGGAGCCGTAATCGCTGGTCGTGATACCGTTCCAGTTCGAGCCGCGATAGGATTGCAGACCGGGGGCCGCCAGGACGCGCACATTCCCGCCCCCCGCGCCGATCACGCCGGAATGTTGGGCCGCGGCGCAGATATTGCTGTCATCGGTATAGGTGCCGGTGCCCCAGACGGTCCCGTTTGCCGCACCCGGCGCACAGGAGCAGACATAGACATCCTGGCCCTGAGGCATCCGCCCGCAGGCCTGACCGCCGCCCGACTGAACGCCATAGACCGAGAAGCTGGAGCCATACTGACCCCAATTGCTGGTGCTGACGCCATTGGCGCTGGAACCGGGATAGCTGCTCATCCCGCCCGACATCGTGACCTGGACCATGCCGCCGCCCGAACCGATCGCGCCCGCATGCTGCGCGGCGCGGCAGATATTGCTGTCGGCGGTATACGGCCCCGACCCCCAGACCGCACCGCTGGTCGCGCCGGAGCAGGAACAGATAGACGTGCCTTGCAGGGACATGGCATTGGTCGGACAGGCCCCTTGCGCCATCGCGCCAGTGGCGCCGATGACCATGAAGATAGCGGCCAGAACGGCGGCCTTTGCTCTTTCGAACTGCATGCAAACTCTCCTTTTTGAAAAATATCCGGGTATTTCGATGCGGACCCGGAATCAGCTTATGCCAAGGGTGGAAATTGACCAAGCCGCGATGCAGCATGCTTGAACCGCGCCGCGCCCTGCCCTATATTCGGAGTGTTCCCGCAAGGGGACTATGGACATAAACGCGCTCGTAATAAGCGGATCGGACCCGGGGGCGGTACCCGGCGGCTCCACCAATATCCTTCGTTTGGGGATCATGGGGCCGAAACAGGATCGACGAACGTCTAAAGGGGTTAGCTTTGTCTCGGCTGTCTGCCACCGTTACCGGCGAAAAAAGTACAATTGCAAACGACAATCGTGCTCCGGCAATGACTCTGGCTGCGTAAGCAGTTCGAGTCGCCGAAACTTAAGTCCTTGTGCCTAGCAGCGTAAGGCGGGGTTCGCAGGCACCTGGCAACAGAAGCCTGCACTTTCCCTTCTTTCAGAAATCACGGGCCGTAAACCTCCGTCGATGGGTTTTCCCCGCGCGGGGTCGACCCCGCGCAGCCATGGGCCGCATCGACGTGCCGTCACCCCGGCTGAAACGCCGCCAGCGCCGCGACCAGGGGCCAGTTCCACCACAGCGCCAATGCGGCCAGCGCGCCACCGAGGGCGAAATAGGCAGCGTCATGCGCCGGATCCCAGGCCGCTTGCCGAGAGGCCAGCCAGCCCACGACGGGATGCGCGGCCAGCATCGCCGCCCCCTGCCCGATCAGCACGCCCGGCAGCCCCCAGAGGTTGACCCCGATCACCATGGCCGAGACCACGAAGACGGCCCGTGTCGCGGCCAGCACGAAGAACCGTCGGCTGTCGCCCGCCGCCAGCGCCGCCTGGTCGTAAGTGACGCCGATGATCGCGGGGATCTGCATCGCCGAGATCAGCACGACAACCCCTCCCGCCGCGAGGTAGCGCGGGTCGTAGAGCGTCTCGATCAGCCAGCCGCCGAAAAACGCGGGCACCATGACCAGCGCGATCATGCCGGCTGTCGCCAGCACCCGCATCCGGCGCAGGCGCAGGAAATTGGCGCGACTCGCGCCCGGCGGGCTTTCGCGGTAGATCGGGATCATCACCTTGCGCACCACCACGGAACCCATCAGCAGCGGGAACGAGGCCCAGAAGAAGCCGATATTGTAGATGCCGAAATCATGCGTGCCGAGGTAGCCGCCAATCACCACCTTGTCGGCCTGCCCGATGGCAAAGCCCGCGATGGTGCTGAGGAACACCCATTTGCCGAAATGGATCAGTTCGTGACGCGCGGCGGCCTCCCATCGCAGGCGGTTGCGCTCGCCCGGCAGGAAAAGGTCGAAGAGGATCACCTGCGCCGCCGAGGAAACGACGCCCGAGATCACCAGCGCCCAGACGCTCTGCCACCACCAGGCCAGCGTAATGGCCACGACCAGCCCGATGATCTGGGTCAGGATGTCCAGCACCGTCACACGGCCCGCGCGCAGGTGCCGGTTGGCGGTCTCATGGCGCGTCGGCAGAAAGCCCAGGATCAGCTGCGTCAGTGCGGCGACCGGCAGGTAATAGACCAGGTCCGGTTCCCCGAAATAGAGCGCCATGGGCCAGGTCAGCACGCAGGCCACGACAAAAAGACATCCCCCCCGGATGATCTGGATCGTCCAGGCGGTGTTCAGGAAATCGCGGTCGTCGCCGCGTTTGCTTTGCATGATCGCGGGCCCGACGCCGACATCCGAGAACATCGCCAGCCCCATCAGGAAGACCGAGACCATGGCCATGACCCCGAAGGCCTCGGGGAAGAGCAGCCGGGTCAGGATGAGGTTCGAGGCCAGCCGCAACACCTGCCCCGTGCCGAACCCCATCAGGTTCAGCCCCGCGCTGCGGGTGGCGCGCGCCATCAGGCCCGAGCCTTGCGTGAGGTTGCGGAAACTGGCGATCATCGGCCCCGGCTCCAGGTTTTCGGCGCGGGCAGGGCCTTCACCGCCAGCGCCACGGATGCGTAGGTGACAAACCCCATCGGGTCGCGAAGCGCAAGCCGCGCGATGCCGCTCACGCCAAGGCGCGGCGTGTCGTCATTGGCACGCAGATCGGGGTAATTCGCCGCGATCTCGGCCACGCCCGCATCCTGACGGCGGCGCACTTTCACCAGTGCGCCGAAGCCTTCCGCAACTGGCCAGTCATAACCCGCATCGACAAGGTGCCGCTCCCCCGGCGCGAAGTGCAGCCGCGCGTAGGTGTCATCCGAGATGATGGGCGGGAAATCCCCCCACCGTGCGCGTCCCGCCGCGTTCACGGCAAAGAGCCCGCATCCCGGCACGCCCCGCGCCATGAAAGGCAGGCACTGCCAGAGCCGCGCATAGCGGCGGCTGGTGGTGCTTCGCGCGGTGATCCGCACCCGTCCGCTGGCATAGGCGGGCGCGTCTTGGTCCAGAACGCGCCCTAGCGCGGCCAGCATGTCAGGCGCGACCGTCACATCGGCATCCAGATAGACCCGCGAGGCAAACCGCGCCGCCGCGTCGCCCGCGTTGAGCGCCCCCGGCTTGCCGCCCTCAGCCAACTCCAGCACGGTGTAGGGCCAGCCCTTCGCCGCGAACGCCCCCGAAAACCCGCGCGCCACTTCGGCGGTCGCATCCGTGCAGCCATTGGCGACCACGATCACCTCGACCTGTGCGCCCACGGGGCTTGAGGCGAGGAGGGCCTGCAACGCAGACCCGAGGAGCCGTTCCTCGTCATGCGCCGGGAGGATGACCGAGATCATGCGCGCGCCCTTTTGCCTTTGACGCCACGGGCAAACTTCCGCAGTTTGGCAGCGTTCCTACCCGCAAAGGCCCCGACGTGACACGCAAGCTTGGCTACCTGGTGCCGCAATTCCCCGGCCAGACGCATATCTTCTTCTGGCGCGAAATCGCGGAGCTTGAGGCGCGCGGGGTCGAGGTGCATCTCTTCTCGACCCGCCCGCCGCCTCCCGGCCTCGTCGCGCATGACTGGTCGGAAAGGGCGATGGCGCGCACCACCTATCTGGGCAAACCGGACGTGATGGCGGGGCTTGCCGCCCTGCCCCGCCTGCCCTGGCGCGAGATACGGCGCGAGGGGGCCACGCTGACGGATATCGCCCTCTCCGCCCCCGCCGCGATGCGCCTTCTGCGGGCCTGCAAGACGCGCGGCATCGCCCATGTCCACGTTCACTCCTGCGGCCGCGCGGCCTTGCTGGCGGCGATGGCGCGGGCCATGGGCGGGCCGAACTACTCGCTGACCCTGCACGGGCCGCTCTCGGATTACGGGACCGCGCAGGGGGTCAAATGGCGCAATGCGGCGTTCGCCACCATCATCACCCGCAAGCTGCTGGCCGAGATGCGGGCCGATCTGCCCGACGATCTGCCCGAGCGGCTGATGATCCAGCCGATGGGCGTCGATACCGATGTGCTGTCCCCCGCCGGGCCCTACCAGCCTGTGGCCGGGGGCGAGACCCTGCGGCTCTTCTCCTGCGGCAGGCTCAATATCGTGAAGGGGCATCAGGATCTGATGGAGGCCGTCAGGCTCCTGCGCGACCGTGGCCGCGACGTGACGCTGGCCATCGCGGGCGAGGATGACGCGGGTGGCACCGGGTATCGCCATGTGCTTGAGGCGAAGATCGGCGAATTGGGCTTGCGCGATCACGTCCGCCTGCTCGGCCCGATCGACGCAAGCGCTGTGAAGACCCAGATCCAGCGCGCGCATGTCTTTGCGCTGGCCAGCTGGCACGAGCCGCTCGGCGTGGCGCTGATGGAGGCGATGTCCTGCGGCATTCCGACCATTGGCACCGATGCGGGCGGGGTGGCGGAACTGATCCGCGACGGGGTGGACGGCGTGCTTGTCCCGCCCAAATCGCCCGAGGCGCTGGCGGGCGCGATTGCCGCGCTGGCCGATGATCCCGACCGGGCGCGCAAGCTGTCCGGGCAGGGGCGCGCACGGATCGTCGAGGGGTTCCACTCGGGGCGCGGCGCGGAAATGCTGATCGGCGCGGTATGGGGCGATGGTCCGGATCACTCGGCGGGCTCCAACGCGTAGAGCACACCGGGCTCGCCGGTGAACTCCACCGCCTCGACCGAGACCAGCCGCGTGGCCAGCGTCCGGCTGTTGAGGATGCGCAGATCGCCCTCGGCCACCAGCGCGTAATCCGAGGCCAGCCCCGGCAATACCGCCCGATCCTGCCCCGCTCCCCCATGCGCGCGATCGCCCGGCGTCAGGATCATCACGTCATCGCCCGGCCCCGCCAGCATCACGTCGCTCTCCTCCGTGCCCTCAAGCCGATCCCCTGCGTCGCTGCCATGGATGTAGCGCCCCTGCGCGAAGGCCCCCTCGGCCCTCGCCTCCCACCTCCCGCCTGCGGTGGCGTTGTAATCCATCAACGTCGCCCAACGGGGGTTGGCATCCTCAAGGTGGCGCAACGCGCCCCAACTGCCGAAGCGCGTCGGCGCTGCCACATCCACGAAAGCGTTGAACAGAGTGCCCCCCGCCGCGCGCCAGCCCGCCAGCAGGTCGGCATGGATCGCGGCCATGTCCTGACTGTAATTGTAACGGGTGAAGAACGCGGTCAGCGCGTCATCCTCCACCGCCGCGCCATGGCCCACCACATGGGTGCCGCCCTCATACATGATCATCCGCAGCCCGTAGCGCTGCGCGACCTCGGCGTGGTAGGGAAAGAACTCCTCGATCAACTCGGCAACGGACCCGTCGCGCAGGGCCGCCGTCGCCTCTTGGGTCGCGGTGCCCTCTTCGATCCAGCCGCGCAGCTGGTCGACATAGTCCTCGGTGCCCAATTCATAGCCGAAATAGCCGCCAAGCGCGTAGGCGTCGAAACTGGCGGCGGGTGGGTCCAGGCCTTCGGCTTGCGCAAGCGGGGCCTCCAGCAACCCCTCCTCCAGCCCCGGCCAGGCGGTCTGGGTGGAAATGACACGGATCAGCCGGTGTTCCTGGCCCGCGAAGACCTCGCCCCAGATGTCGGCCATCTGCGCGGCGCGGAGCCCGCCATATTGCATCCAGGCATCGCCCTCGGCCCCGTCCCACCGCGCGGCGGCCTGTTCCCCGGCCCAACGTGCTTGCGGGAAGATGAAATTCCACGCCTCGTTCGACCATTCGACATAGGTGATGAGGTCGGGGGCCAGCTCCGCCTCGACATAGTCTGCGAAGGCCCGGTAATAGGCGTCATCGGCCCGATGCGGCAGGGTGAACCACGGATCGGCGCCGATTTCATTGGCCAGCCGGACCAGCAATTCCACCGGCACGCCGCGCCTTATATAGGTGTAGTCGGTGACGCGCGGGCGGTCGTCCCAGACCTCCTGTTCCGAGCCGTTCGTGTCCATCCAATCCATGAAGCGCACCACGCGGAGATCGCGGATGCGCCGGGTCCAGTCGGGGTTGAAGACCTCGCCCAACTCATAAAGCGCGATGTGATCCTCGCGCAGGACGGTGATGTTGCGGATCGGATCCTGCGCATCCGTCGCCCGGATGATCAGCGCGACCGGCCCTTCGCCGGGGGTGAAGGAGAACCACGCCTGGCCCTCCGATACCGTCACGCCTTCCGCCCGCCCGCCGATGTCGAAATCGCCCTGCCCCTCCCAGGTCACGCGGTAGCGCGCGATGGTGTCACTGGCCCCCTCCGGCAGATCGGTCAGGATGAAGCTTTCCAGCCGTTCCACCCCCTCGGGCAGGCTGAGGGGCCAGCCCGCCGCGTCCAGATGTCCGCCCGCCTGCAGATCCTCGGCCGTCACCCCGCCCCATTGGCCGGGCAGATGCCCCACCCAGGGCCGGGCCGAGCGCATCAGGTCGATGAAAGGCAGTTGCGTCGACCAATCCGCGATCCCGTTCAGCCCCATCGCCAGCGCCGGATCGGTCAGACCCGTCGCAGGTGGCGTCCCGGCATGGTCGGGCCAGGCGCTGCCCGAGACCTCGGCCTGCACCAGCGCGGTGATCGCATCGTAATGCGTGGCCACGAGGGGGTGCACCGTGTCGGGCAACTCGATGCGCGGCGGTGCCTCGTCGTAGAGCGTTGCGTAGGTGACCAGCGCGGCCAGGAAATAGAGCGTCGGCGTGCCATGCGGCGCGTCATCCTCGTAGATCCCGGTCACGGGGATGTCGGCCAATGGCGTCTCGGTCAAGAGGCGCGACAGCGTGCGGGCGGTGGGGATCAGGCGGATATCAAGCTCGGGCCGTTCGGCCTGCAGCAGCGCCACGTAACGGCGGAACCAGTCGTGATACTCCCCTGCGTTATAGTCGTGATAGCGGCGCAATTGCCGGTCCGAGGGCGGAAAGCTATCGGCGATCAGGCTCATGTCCGACCAGCCTTCGTAGATGTAGAACCGGGCATCCGGGGCCTGGAAGGCGGTCCAGTCAAAGATGCGCAAGGTGGTCGATAGCGGCGACTGCCCGTCCGGGTTGTCCCAGGCATAAGGCGCGTCGGGGGCTTCGTCCTGGATGAAATTGCGGATGTTCAGGATGACCGTGTCAAAGCCCGCGCGCCGAAAGGCCAGGCGGTCACTGTCCCAGGCTTGCGGCACTTCCGCGAAGGACCAGTTCGGTTCGGGCGGCAGGTTGCCGGCAAACTCCGGCCCCGATCCGAACACACCGCTTGCCGCGAAGGACTGCCCGCCCGCCTCCGCCAGAAGGCGCAGCCAATGCGGCACGGTGGTCTCGTCGCTGCCCGAGACGTGGTTCATCAGCGAGTTGCCATAGATGAAGGCGCGCGTGTCCTCGGCGCGGGTCGGCGCGGTCAGGGTGACGAGGACGGCCAGCGCAAGGGCGGCGCATTTATTCAGCGGCATGGGACTCCTCCGTCATGCGCGCGCCGAGCGGGTCCGGTCTTGGCAGGCCGGGGGTCAGAACCCAGTCATAGACCTGCGCGATCTGCGCCGCCTTGCGCGGCCATGTGTACTGGGCAGCCACGACCTTGCGGGCGGTGCGACCAGCGGCGGCGACTGCCTGCGCGTCATCGGCCAGCCGGGTCAGTTCGCGGCGAAACCCGGCGATGATCTGGTCACGGGTTCCAAGCGGCACGGTCCAGCCCGTCCCCTCGGCCAGCAACTCGGCGGGCCCCGCGTAATCCACGATCAGCGAGGCCAGCCCCATCGCCATCGCCTCCAGCACCACGCCGCCGCCAAATTCGCGGATCGAGGGAAAGGCCAAGAGCTGCGTCTGCCCGGCCACGCCCTGCACATCCCCATGCGCCAGCCAGCCGTGGAAGGTCACGCCCGGAACCTCGGCGAACCGCGCCTTGAGGGCGGGCAGCATCGGGCCATCGCCGATCATCTCAAGCCGGAGCTTGCCTGCGCGCAAAAGGGGCTCCGCCGCCTCCAGCACCATATCCGGCCCCTTATAGGGCACCATCCGCCCGATGAAGCACGCGCGGAGCGGGCCACCCGCCGCAGGCGCGGCGGTCTGCGAGAAGCGGCCGGGATCGACGGCGTTCTCGGGCAGGTAGATCACCTTGCCCGCCACATCGCGCGGCAGTTCCGACGCGGTATGGCGCGAGCCCGCCAGGATCGCCGAGGCATGGCGCAGCGTCGCCCCCCGCCCGGGCAACGCCTTGTAGGCCCCGCGCAGGTAGCTCAGCCATTCCCGCTCCTGCCGCCGCGCGGCCTCGAACTGGCGCGGCCAGGGCACGCCGCCATTAAGCGGCCCGAGGACAAACGGCACGCCCGCGCGGGCGCATCTGGCGGCCAACGGGCTGGCGATGGTGGGCGAAAGCGGCGTCACCCGATGCACGATGTCATAGGCGCCCGCGCGGATCTCGGCACCGAAGCGCCGCCACACCAGCCGCTCGAAATGCGGATAGGAGAGCGCGTTGATAGCCTGCATCGTGGTCCAGCCCCGCCCCTCGCCCATGCGCAGCCTTGAGCCGATGGCCCAAAGCGGGCGGGCCAGCGCCTCGGAATCGATGGCGGTGAAATCGCGCCCCTCGACCAGCCCCGCCCGCAAGATCGCATCGCGGTTGCGCACCTGCGTGACCAGATGGACATCGGCCACCTCGGTCAGCGCGCGCGCCAGGGACCAGCCGATCAGCGGCACCGAGACCCATTCGGGGTTCGCCGCCTCGGCAATCACAAGGACTTTGGCGCGCACAGGGTTCATCGCCCCCCCAATATGGTTCGCAAGGGCGCAGGCCCCGGTTTTCGCGCCAGCTGCACCTGCTCGCCATAGCCAAGCAGCGCGCCCGCGATGAGCCAGGTCATCGGCGTGATGGTGGCATTGGGCAAGAGGTCGATCACGTTGATGACATGGATCAGCGCGAGGCCGCCAAGCCAGGGCGGGATGGCACCGGAGACAACCCCCGTGGTGCGCCGCCAGAGCAAGAGGATGGGCAGGGTCAGAAGGCCAAACTCGGCCAGGAACCCGACCCATCCATAGACGCCCATGGTGATGATCCAGCGGCCATCGGTCGTGGTCAGGATCGTGCCCGAGGCGTCATAGATATGGTTGCGCCCCCAGGAACCCCAGCCGAAAAGGGGCCGCTCCATCGCGCGGTCCATCAGGACGTTTTCATTGTCGAGGCGAAAGCGCAGCGAATTGGCGCGTTCCGCATCGACGCCTTCGGCCAGTTCCAGGATGCGGTCCTCGGGCACCGCGTCGCCTGCTTTCAGCACCGGATAGGCCAGCACCAGCAGCACCAGCGCCAGCGCCAGGTGCATCTGCATCCGCGTCGTCAGGAAGGCGATCGCGGGCGCGAAGGCGAAGCCGTAGAGGATCGAGGCCATGGATTTGCACAGGACCAGAACGCCCATCAGGTAGATCGCGCAGACCCACCAGGCGACGGCGCGGCGCGTGGGCTCGGACCTTGCGATGGTGACGGCGGCCAGAAGGCCGGACATGGCGAGGAAGGCCGCCCACAACCCATGGTAGAGAAAGACGATCGGGCGAAAGCCGCCATCGCGGATCATCTGCTCGAAACTGTGCTGGAAATAGCCATAGACCCAGATGTTGAGTTGCGGGCTGAGCCGGACCTCCAGCAGCATCGGCAGCGAATAGATCATCGCGCCAAGAAAGACCGCCCAGAGAAGATCCTTGAGGTCGCTGTCGCTGCGCAGGAAATTGCGCGCCAGCAGCAAGGGCGTGATCAGGAGCGCCTGGTTGACCATCAGCGCGATGGCCTCGCGAAAGCGCAGCGCCGGCAGGGCGTAGCGGTCGAAATAGACCGGGTCCATGTTGGTCAGGACAGTGGCCAGCGGGCTGGCGATGAAGATCACCACCAGCGCCTTGGCCACCGGGTGATCGGGCAGGAACCGGATGCGGCCCCGGTGCAGCACGAGGCAGGCCAGGAGGGCCACCAGCGAGGGGATGGTTTCCTTGGTCAGGGGCGGCATCAGCGGAAAATCGAAGCCCGCGGGCGGTGGCGGCAGGATCAGGTAGGCCGCGACAAGGCTTGCGATCAGCGCACGGCCCGGCGACAGCCTGACGAACAGCCAGACCGAGATCACCGGCCACAGGACCAGCATCAGGGACGCAAACGCATTGGGCATCGGGCGGTGTCTTTCTGCCTTTCCTGTCTGTCGTCGCAATCGGGCCATGTCCCCTCTTCGAGGGGCCGGGCCCGGGCATAGCGCCAACTTACGGCAGAATTATGCCTCCGGACAGGGCAAGACGGGCGGGCGTATCAGTGGCCGGTGCCGCGCAGCACCACGCTGAAGGTGCGCCAGATCACGCGCAGGTCGGTGCCCAGGGACAGTTCCCGGAAATAGGCCTGGTCGAAGCCGGCACGCTCGTGAAAGCTGCTGTCGTTGCGCGCGGAGGTCTGCCAGAAGCCAGTGATGCCGGGGCGCATGACATAATATTCCGCGCCGGGATAGAGCCCGCGCTGGTTGCACATCATCGGGCGCGGGCCGACGATCGACATGTCGCCCATCAGCACGTTCCACAATTGCGGCAGCTCATCCAGCGACGACCGGCGCAGGAAGCGGCCCAGACGGGTCACGCGCGGGTCATCCTTGAGCTTCTGGTCGCGGTCCCATTCGGCGCGGGCCTCCGGGTTCTCGGCCAGGTAGCGGTCAAGCACACGGTCGGCATCGGGCACCATGGTGCGCAGTTTCCACATCCCGAAAACGCGCCCGTTCAACCCGATACGCGGCTGGCGGTAGAAGGGCATGGTGCGTTCGAAAAGGACCAGGATCAGCGCGAACCCGGCGATGAGAAACCAGGCCGGGATCGCCGCGAGGCAGACAATGGCGATATCAAGCACCCGCTTGGCATGGCGGCGATAGACCCCCCGCATGTTTTGCGGCGCGATCGGGAAGACGGCGGGGGGGGCCTTGCCTTCCGAATATAGTCCGAAACGCTCATACATACCGAAGCCCCCTCCTCGGGGCGGCACCCAAAATGCCGGGTGCAGGGACACACACGCTTCCCGTCCGGCCACCGCGACTCTTGCGGCCAGTGATCGACGTCATTCATTTTTTGGGTGCGAACCGGCGCAGAGCAGGAAACCGAGTTCGTCCGATGCGATCTTGCCATCCCCACCTTTGCGACGGCCGGACGGGGTGGCAGCCCCAGGGTCCGGTCGCGGCACAAAGTCATGGCGCGATCAACGCTTTCGCACGCCTCAAATAAGCATTTATGGCATATTTGCGTCAATTGCGGGTTACGGGACTCAACCTATACGTGTGCCTTGAATTCCGGCGATACTGCCTTGATTATTGGGAAAAAATCGGATGACGCAGGGGAACCTGGACCTGCTGCCAGGCCCTTCGACTGCGGCACTCTGTTGCGTATCCGGAAACGGTTAACCAAATATCGCAAGCCTGTCGGCGCTTCGACGCAAATGACCTGTCCTTTTGGATAGGCTGACGCGGCTTTTTCGGCGGCCCAGGGGGGCAGTCCGTTAACGCCGTCCGAGCCGACAGATCCGATCCGGCATTGTGGCCCAATCGCGGCAAAGCTGCGGCGGCATCGGGACAGGGATGGGATAAAAATTTGGCGCCACCGGGCAATACACGCATAGGTTGCGCAACTTCCCGCGACAAAGCCTCATTTTGGCTATAATTGTGCAAGAATTGGCAAATTTTCGCCATATTGTGATTCGGAACCGGGCTGAAACCTGCCCATCGGCACTGCCGCCCTGGCGTCGTTTCCAGGCGCGCCGCGCGCGGTATTTCAGGCACGTCGCGCGCGGTATTTCAGGCACGCCGCGCGCGGCAGTGTCCCGGCGCCCGCGCAACCCGCCCCTGGCCCGTTCCGCCCTGTTTTCGCCCCATTTCACCGCTTTCGCTTGAACCGTCCCCAAGCCCTGCCCATAACACGGGGGATCACACATCCCTTTTATGGACATCTGAGACTGACCCATGCCGGAGCTCGACCCCGTATTTGACGCCTCATTCTGGATCACCGCCGCGGCCATCTTGTCGCTCCTGGTGCTCTCGGCCTTCTTCTCGGGCTCCGAGACCGCGCTGACGGCCGCGTCGCGCGGCAAGCTGCGCAGCCAGTCCGACCGCGGTGCCGCGGGGGCCGCGCGCGCCCTGCGCCTGACCGAGGATAGCGAGCGGCTGATCGGCTCGATCCTGCTTGGCAACAACCTGGTCAATATCCTTGCGGCCTCGCTCGCCACCGCGCTTTTTACCCGCGCTTTCGGCGAAAGCGGCGTCGCACTGGCGACGCTGGTGATGACGCTGCTGGTTCTGGTCTTCGCCGAGGTGCTGCCCAAGACCTATGCCATCACCCGGCCCGAAAGTGCCGCCGCCACCGTGTCGCGCGCGATCGGCCTGGTGATCCTGATCTTCTACCCCGTCGTGGCCATGGTTCAGGTAATGGTGCGCGGGATCTTGCGGCTTTTCGGCGTGCAGACCGACCCCGACAGTGCCGTGCTGTCCGCGCGCGAGGAGATCGCGGGCGCGATCACGCTTGGCCATTCCGAAGGCGCGGTGGAGAAGGACAGCCGCGACCGGCTGCTCGGCGCGCTGGATCTGGGTGATCGCACCGTCGAGGAGATCATGCTGCACCGCTCCAACATCGAGATGATCAACGCCGATGACGAGGGCGAGGCGATCCTGAGCCAGCTTCTGCAATCGCCCCATACCCGCCTGCCCGTCTATCGCGGCGACCCCGAGAACATCATCGGACTGGTCCATGCCAAGGACGTGCTGCGCACCATGGACCGGCTGGTGCGCGGCCCCGAAGCCTCGGGCGCGGGGCTGGCGGCCTTTTCCGTGACCGAAGTGGCGATGAAGCCCTATTTCGTGCCGGAAACCACGACGCTGGATGACCAGATGCGCCAGTTCCTGCGCCGCCACACGCATTTCGCGCTGGTGGTCGATGAATATGGCGCGCTGCAGGGGCTGATCACGCTGGAGGATATCCTCGAGGAGATCGTCGGCGAGATCACCGACGAGTTCGATGTCGAGGACACGGCGGAGCTGGCCCCCGGCCCGGACGGCGCCTACCTGATCGATGGCGCGATGACGATCCGCGACCTCAACCGCGCCGCCGAATGGAACCTGCCCGATGACGAGGCCAACACGGTGGCCGGGCTGGTCATGCACGAGGCGCAGATGATCCCCGTCGTGGGCCAGGTGTTCAACTTCCACGGCTTCCGCTTCGAGGTGGTGGAGCGGGACCAGAACCGCCTGACGCAATTGAAAATTCGCAGGTTGTGAGTGATTGAAGGGGTTTCGCCGCCTTTGGCGGCGACCCGTGCGAGGGGCGCTGCCCCTCGCGCTCCCCGAGGTATTTCCGGCAAAATGAAAGCACATGTCGTTTTTTGACTTGCGAGGCTGTTGCCGCTGGTCCCTCTTTGGCCGCAAAAGGAGGGCAACTCAATGAAAACGCATGTGCGGGTCTGTGTCATCGGGGGCGGCGTTGTCGGCTGTTCGGTGCTCTATCATCTGACCAAGCTCGGCTGGACCGACGTGATGCTGGTCGAGCGGTCGGAACTGACGAGCGGCAGCACCTGGCACGCGGCGGGCGGGTTTCATACGCTCAACGGCGACACCAACATGGCCGCGTTGCAGGGCTACACGATCCGGCTCTATCGCGAGTTGGAGGAGCTGACCGGCATGTCCTGCGGTCTGCACCATGTCGGCGGCGTGACCCTGGCCGACACGCCGGAACGGTTCGACATGCTCAAGGCGGAGCGGGCCAAGCATCGGTTCATGGGGCTGGAGACCGAGATCCTGGGGCCCCAGGAAATCAAGGCGATCGCGCCGGTGACCAATATCGACGGCGTGCTTGGCGGGCTTTACGACCCGCTGGATGGGCATCTCGACCCCTCCGGCACGACCCATGCCTATGCGCGCGCCGCCAGGATGGCCGGGGCCGAGATCGAGCTGCACACCCGCGTGCGGGAGACCAACCCGCGCGCGGATGGCGGGTGGGATGTGGTGACCGACAAGGGCACCATCCGGGCCGAGCATGTCGTCAACGCGGGCGGGCTTTGGGCACGCGAGGTGGCGGCGATGGCGGGTTGTTACCTGCCGCTGCACCCGATGGAGCATCAATACCTCGTCACCGAGGACCTGCCCGAGATCCATGAGCGCGACAGCGAGCACCCGCATGTCATGGACCCCGGCGGCGAGAGCTATTTGCGGCAGGAGGGGCGCGGCCTCTGCATCGGGTTCTACGAGCAGAACGCGCAGCCCTGGGCCGTCGATGGCACGTCGTGGAATTTCGGGCATGAGCTGTTGCCCGACAACCTGGACAAGATCGCCGACAGCATCGAGTTCGCCTATCGCCGCTACCCGGTGCTGGAACGCGCGGGCGTCAAGACCGTCATTCACGGGCCCTTCACCTTTGCCCCCGATGGCAACCCGCTGGTAGGTCCGGTGCCGGGCCTGCGCAATTACTGGTCGGCCTGCGGCGTCATGGCCGGGTTTTCCCAGGGCGGCGGTGTCGGGCTGACGCTGGCGCAATGGATGGTCGAGGGCGAGCCGGAGCGCGACGTGATGGCGATGGATGTGGCCCGCTTCGGTCGCTGGATCACGCCGGGCTACACCCTGCCCAAGGTGATCGAGAACTACCAGACGCGGTTTTCCGTGGTCTACCCGAACGAGGAACTGCCCGCCGCACGCCCCTTTCGCCGCACGCCCATGTACGATGTGTTCGACACGATGGGCGCGGTCTGGGGGCAGCAATATGGGCTGGAGGTGCCCAATTACTTCGCCGCGGGGGATGAGCCGCGCTATGAAACGCCCTCCTTCCGCCGCTCGAACGCCTTCGAGGCCACCGCGCGCGAAGTGCGGGCGGTGCGTGGCGGTGTCGGCATCAACGAGGTGCAGAATTTCGGCAAATATGCCGTGACCGGCCCCGGCGCGCGGGATTGGCTGGACCGGATCATGGCGGGCCGCATCCCGAAACCGGGGCGGATCAGCCTGACGCCGATGCTGTCCGAGAAAGGCCGGATCATCGGGGATTTCACGATCTCCTGCCTGTGCGAGGAGCATTTCCAGATCACCGGCTCCTACGGGGCGCAGGATTTCCACATGCGATGGTTCGACGCCCACGCGGCAGATGGCGTGCGGGTCGAGAACATCTCGGACCGGCGCACCGGGTTCCAGATCGCGGGCCCCCGCGCGCGTGACCTGTTGCAATCGGTGACGCGCGCCGATGTCTCGGCGATGCGCTTCATGGATGTGCGGCAGATGACCATCGGCCTCTCGACCGCGATCGTGCAGCGCGTGAGCTATACCGGCGATCTTGGCTATGAGATCTATGTCGACGCGATGGAACACCGCGCGCTCTGGGACATGCTCTGGGGGGGCGGGCAGGCCCACGGTCTGCGCCCCTTCGGGATGCGCGCGATGATGAGCCTGCGTCTGGACAAGTTCTTCGGCTCGTGGATGCGGGAGTTTTCGCCCGACTACACCCCGCTTGAGACCGGGCTGGACCGGTTCATGCAACTGGACAAGGGTGATTTCATCGGGCGCGCGGCGGCGAAGGCCGAGGCGGAACGGGGCGCGACCCGCAAGCTCTGCGCCTTTGTCGTCGAGGCGACGGATACGGATGTGAACGCCTATGAGCCGATCTGGCTGGAGGGGGAAGTTGTCGGCTTCTGCACCTCGGGCGGGTTCTCGCATCATGCCGGCCTGTCGGTCGCCCTTGGCTTCGTTCCGGCGGAACACGCCCGCGAGGGTCTGGCCGTCGAGATCGAGATATTGGGTGAACGCGTGCCCGCCCGGCTGGTGACGGAGCCTCTTTTCGATGCCGATGGCGCACGGATGCGGGGATGAGCGCGACGATCCTTCTGCTTGCGGCGGGCGCGTCATCGCGCATGCGCGGCGCGGACAAGCTGTTGGAGGAGGTCGGGGACCAGCCGCTTCTGCGCGTGATGGCGGCGCGCTGCGCCAAGGCGGGGCGGTTGCGGGCGGTCTTGCCCGAGGGCAATGCGGACCGGGCCGAGGCGCTGGACGGGCTGGAGGCCGAGATCGTCACCGTCCCGGCGGGGGGCGATATGTCGGCATCGCTCAGGGCCGGGGTCGCGGGGCTGACCGGCCCGGTTCTGGTCGTGCTGGCCGATATGCCGGAGGTCACGGCGCATGACATGCACCTGATGCTGGCGCTGTCGGCGCAGGCACCCAGGGCGATCCTGCGCGCCGCCGACCGGGACGGAACCCCCGGAAACCCGGTGCTGTTTCCGGCCGACCTGCTGCCCGATCTGCAAAAGATCAAAGGCGACAAGGGCGCGCGCGATCTTCTCAGGCGGCACGCGGGCAAGGTGCATCTGATCCCCCTGCCCGAGGCCCACGCGCTGACCGATCTGGACACGCCCGAGGATTGGGCCGCCTGGCGCGCACGGAGGTGAGCCCCTAATCCGCCGCGTCGCGCCCTGCCGCCTTCACCTGCTCGCGGGCGCTTGGATGGGCCGAGGGCCGGAACGGCACCTCGCAAACGCGGGCGCGGACGGGTTTACCGGACTGGTCGCAATACCTTTCGGGCAGTTCGACCTGCAAGTCGGTTCCGATGCCCGACAGCGCCCACGGCACGTAGCCAAGCGCGATATTGCTGTTCAGTTCCGGCGACCACCAGGGCGAGGTGAGATAGCCGACGCGCGCGCCCTCCCCATCGCAGACAAGCCAGAAATCGGGCGCGTAATCGGTGATCGGCTTGCCGCCGAGCATCATGCCCACCAGTTTCAGGTGGAACGGATACCCGCCCGCGTCGATAATGTCGCGCTGGCGCTCCAACGCAGCCCTGCCGATATAGTCGCCCGCCTTCTTGCGCGGCACCTGGTAGGCAAGGTTGACCTGGAAAGGCGATGTCTCGGCATCCAGATCCTGCCCCCAGGACAGGATCCCGGCGGCGATCCGGCGGTGATGGGCGGGCGCCGTGACGCGCAGGCCAAGCCCGGCCCCCTCGCCCCGGATCGCATACCACAGCGCCTCGGCATTCAGGGTGGCGTCGCGCAGATACACCTCGTAGCCTTTCTCGCCGGAAAACCCGGTCTGGCTGACCACGACCGAACAACCGGCGATCTCGGCCTCCATCAGCCCGTAATAGGGGATGTCGCGCACCGCATCGCCGACAAGGGCCGCCATCAGTTCCTCCGAAAGCGGGCCCTGGATTTGCAGCGGGGCGACGTCGATTTCAGCGATCTCGACGTCGAAGCGGCGGCCGATATTGACCCCTTGCAGCCACAGCATCAGGTCGGAATCGGACAGCGAGAACCAGAATTCATCGTCGGAAAGGCGCAACAGCACGGGATCGTTCAGGATACCGCCCGCCTCATTGCACAAGATGCAGTATTTGCCATGCTTCGGCTCGATCGCAGTCGCGTCGCGGGTGATGACGTAATCGACGAACGCCTCCGCATCCGGCCCCTTGACGCGGATCTGACGTTCGACCGCGACATCCCACAGCGTCACGCGATTGACCAGCGCATCATATTCGGCCATCGCCCCGCCATCCTCGGGGCGGACATAGCCGCGCGGGTGATACATGCGGTTATAGACCGTCGCCCGCCAGGCCCCGGCCTCGACCGAGAGATGCCAGAACGGGGATTTGCGCACCCGGGTCGAGATCAGCATCTGCACCGGCGTCGATCCGGATTGGCGCAGGTTGACCGGCACCGTCCGGTCGGACTGGTCGATGACGGGGACATTGGGATGGGTGCGTATGTCGGCGGGGGTCTTGAGTGCATCGGGCATGATCGGGCCTCCTCCTTGCCGGGGCCGCCGACCTGTCCGGGGATGCGCGAGCTCGTGGAGCCGGCGGACCGTTGCTGCAAGGCCCAACGCAGGTGGTTTCGGGCAGGTTCCTGCGCGAAAGGGGCCGGAACGAAAAAGGGGTGGCACCCGGCTCGGTGCCACCCCGTTTCGGGTCCGGGGAAAGGGATCTTGCCCCCGTTCCCCCCCCCGTATCCCTGCTGCAATCCGGCGTTTCGGGTTCTCCGCGAGGCAGAGCATCGGGTTTCGCGTTCGAGCGCAAGGCGCGAGAGGCCGCGAAACCCGATACAGACTGACCCCGAACGACCTAGCGCACGATCAGGCGTGCCTCGTGGGATTTCAGAACCTTGCGGGCAGAGACATAGGCGTCGCGGCCAACGGGTTCGCGCAACTCGGGGAAGATCTCGAAGATCTCGTTGCGCTGTGCATTGCCCATCCCGTCCAGGGTCACGTCGCCGGGCTGGAAGCTTTCGGTCCAGGCCCCGTCGGCCAGCACAACCTCGTGCCGGTCGAACATGAAGTGGATATAGGTGGTGCGCAGCGTGTCCATCCACTGAACGCCGTTGTGGTTGACCAGGTGCTTGGCCGCGACCAGAACCTCGCTTTCCTCGAAATAGAGCGAGGTGCGGTCATTGGCCACCAGCATCCTGTGCTGCGGGCTGACCAGCATGTCACGCTCGGGCAGTCCGTCACCAAGCGACCCGGCCTTGATCAGGATCGGGCGCAGATGCGGCGCGCGGCGCAGCTCGGCGTGGTTCATGGTCTTGCAGCCGACCCAGCGGATCTCCTGGATGCCGTTGTCGCGGGTGATGATCTTGTCACCGACCTGGAGGTTTTCCACCAACACCTCGCCACGCGGCGTCGCGATGCGCGAGCCGGGGGTGAAGCAGGGCACGACATTCTCGATCTCCTCGAACTGCATGGTGCCGATGATGTTGGAGGGGTCGAAGCCGCCGCCATCATAGAAGGTCACGGTGCCGTTCTCGGGGTTGGTCGGGTCAAGCTCCACGCGCAGCGGGCCGGACCCGGTCAGGTCGAGCGTATCGTAGTCGTCGCCGCCGCCGCCACCGTCAACGGTGTCGCCCGCATTGCCGCCCAGGAACGTGTCGCGGTCATCGCCACCCAGAAGCGTGTCTTCGCCCTGGCCGCCGGTGATCTGGTCGTTGCCGGTGCCGCCTTCGACATAGTCGTCGTCGATGCCTGCGTCGATGGTGTCATCGCCCGCATCGCCGTAGATCTCGTCGTCGTCATCCTCGCCGAAGATCACGTCGTTGCCGTCGCCGCCATGGATCGTGTCCATACCGTTATCGACAACCGCGTCGGGGCCGATCGGATTGCCGTCCGAGCCGTCATCGGTGACGTTCAGCTCATCCGGGAAGCCCGGGCCGAGGCCGCCATAGATGGTGTCGTCGCCCGCGCCGCCATAGACTAGGTCCGAGCCCTCGCCGCTGGTGACCTCGTCATCGCCGTCGCCGGCAAAGACGGTGTCGTCGTCGAAGCCCGAATTGACCACGTCATTATCGGCGCCCGCGTCGATGAAGTCATTGTCATCGCCGGTGGTGATGGTGTCGTCGCCCGCGCCGCCAAGCACGGTGTCGCGGTCATCGAGCGGGTCACCGTCGCCGGGGAAGAGGCCCGGATAACCGCGATCGGGCAGCGGGATGCCGCCCGAGCTGGTGTCGATCTCGTCATTGCCATCGCCGCCATCGGCATAGTCGCTGCCGTCGCCGCCGGTCACGGTATCGTCGCCCTCATCGCCATAGAGAGAATCGTCGCCGTCGCCGCCGCGGATGTCGTCATCGCCATCCTCACCGTCGATGATGTCGTTGCCGCCGCCGCCTTCGACAGTGTCATCGCCCTGGCCGGACATGACGGTGTCGTCGCCGTCGCCCGCGCGCACCCGATCGTCATTGGGATCGTCACCGGGCAGGATCGCGTCATTATTGTCGATCCGGTCGCCATCCGGGTCGCCGGTATAGCCGGTATCGATCAGGTCGTCGCCGTTCGTGCCATCGACATAACCGTCCAGGTTGTTTCCGGGGTTATTGGGTTCACCACTCATAATGTCGTCTCCTTAATTCGCCGCGCCGAGGCACGCGCCTTGCGCGGCTGTCCGGCGATCCAGTTTCACTCTCGGGACAACGCCCTCAGGGTCACGCAGCAGCGTGGCACCGAAGTCTGGCATGATGGTCGGGTAGACCGTGGTCATCGCACATCCCCTGGCGATCGTTGTCGATACAGGTCCAACCAGATGGCGATGACGTGAAGATCGGGGCGGGCGCACGGGGTCAGCGGCAAGTCAGGAAGCAGATGGACGTCGGCACGTCGTGCGCCGTCGCAGGGCGGGCATCTGGCAGGATGCTCTCCCTCACGTTGATCCGCACAGACCGCGCGGCTCACATGCCACCTGCCGTTCCCGTCGTGACCGGCTGGTTTCGTGCGGCCGCCCCCGTGGCCTTCAGACATCGCCCCCCAGTTGGGCTGTCCAAGGAATACCCCGAGAAGGCCGATCCAAGGAAGCGAAAATTGTTCGAAATTTGGCAGCAATGGCGCGAGAGTGAGATGCAAGACCCGCCAGGAGACGCCCTGACAACAGCCTTCCGGGCGGCATTGTTTCGCCGGAGAAGACAACCTTGCACAAGCCGCCCATTTGCAGGCCCATCCTTAACCAATTGAAAAATATTTGGTTTTTATGCGAACCTCAGAAGTTATCCACAGCCGCCGAGCGGCATATCCTGATCCGCGCGCCTGATAACTGTTTCCCTTTGGAAAACAGAGAATTGGCACGAAAGACGAAACGGTCTGTTAACTGTGGCAGCGATGTGGCGGGCCTGCCCGAGAGTTTCCAATTTCTCAATCCGCCGAAAATCCCGCCTTTGGTTCCCAAGCGTGATCAATCCGCGTCGAATCGTCGAATCGACGGAATTCAGGAGCGGACACCCGCGACCTATCCTTTTGGATAGGTTGGAAAAGTGAAACTGCTGGCTTGCGCCGCAGGGGCCTTGCGTCCCCTTGCCAGACCGCGCGATTGCCAGTTGTGGCATTCCGGTCGCACTGTTTCCATCTGCGGCCCCCTCTGCCCCATCCTCGCCACATTCCGGCCCCAGGCTGATGCGCAGGCAGCAAGCAGTAAAACCGGAGCAAACCCATGCCCAACCCGCAGCCCGCACCGAAACAGGCGCCCCGTTCCGCTGATCCCAAGAAGAAGGAACCGCCGGTCACCTTCCGCGACTGGGCCAGCATCTGATAGGCTCGCGGGCGTTCCTTCCCGGATGGATGCGATGCCCACCGACCTGACCGAGATCCGCAATATCGGCCCCGCCTTCGCCGAGGCGCTGACGCGCGCCGGGATCGCGGATGCCGAAACCCTGCGCGAGGTCGGGGCCGACACCGCCTATGCGCGGATGTTGAAGACCGGCACGCAACCGCATTTCATAGGGTACTATGTCCTGCACATGGCCTTGCAGGGACGCCCCTGGAACGATTGCAAGGGGGCCGAGAAGGCCGCGCTGCGCAAGCGCTTCGACGCGCTGACAGCCGAGAGCTTCGACAAGGGCCTGTCCGATTTCGAGAAGGTGCTGGATGAGATCGGCGTAATCGCGCGACGGTAGCCGGAAGAATTTTGCCGCAAAATTCTTCCAGGCCGAGAAATCTTGTCGAGGACTTTTCCAGGCGCGCAACGAAGACGGACCGCCCTCTTACCCAGGACGGTCCGCTTCGATCATGGTTTGCCGTCTCAGCCGACCAGTTCGAGGCCCGAGAAGAAGAAAGCGATCTCGACCGCGGCGGTTTCCGGGGCGTCCGAGCCATGCACCGAATTCTCGCCGATCGACAGCGCGTACTCCTTGCGGATGGTGCCCTCGGCGGCCTCGGCGGGGTTGGTCGCGCCCATCACTTCGCGGTTCTTCGCGATCGCGTTCTCGCCTTCCAGCACCTGCACCACGATCGGCTCGGAGATCATGAACTCGCAAAGCTCGCCGAAGAACGGACGATCCTTGTGGACGCCATAGAATTCCTGCGCCTGCGCCAGGGTCAGCTGGATGCGCTTGGAGGCGACGACGCGCAGACCGGCCTCTTCGAACTTGGCGGTGATCTTGCCGGTCAGGTTGCGTTTGGTGGCATCGGGTTTGATGATCGAGAAGGTGCGTTCCAGCGCCATGGGGTCATGCTCCGCTAATTGGTTGGTTTGCGCGGCCCCTAGCATGGGGCCGCAGCCAAGAAAAGCCGCCAATTGACATGTCCCTACGCGCAGGTCACACCGCGCCCCATGTTACGCATCGACGATATCTCCTATTCCGTCGCGGGCCGCCCGCTGATCGAGCATGCCTCGGCCACCATCCCCGAGGGGCACAAGGTCGGCATCGTTGGGCGCAACGGCACCGGCAAGACGACGCTCTTTCGCCTGATCCGGGGGGAACTGGCGCTGGAGACGGGCGCCATCACCCTGCCCTCGCGCGCCCGCATCGGCGGTGTCGCGCAGGAAGTGCCGTCATCGCAGACCTCGTTGATCGACACCGTCCTGGCCGCCGATACCGAACGCGCCGAGTTGATGGCCGAGGCCGAGCGCACCACCGACCCCGCCCGCATCGCCGAGGTGCAGACGCGGCTGGCCGATATCGACGCCTGGTCGGCCGAAGCGCGCGCCGCCACCATCCTGCGCGGGCTTGGCTTCACGCCCGAGGAACAGTTGCAGCCCTGCGCCGATTTCTCCGGCGGCTGGCGGATGCGCGTGGCGCTGGCCGCCGTGCTTTTCTCGGCCCCCGATCTGCTGCTTCTGGACGAGCCGACCAACTACCTGGATCTCGAAGGCGCGCTGTGGCTGGAAAGCTATCTTGCGAAATATCCGCATACCGTGCTGGTGATCAGCCATGACCGGGGCCTTCTGAACCGCGCCGTGAACCACATCCTGCATCTGGAAGACCGCAAGCTGGCCCTCTACCAGGGCGGCTATGACACCTTCGCGCAGACCCGTGCCGCGCGGCTGGCCGTTGCCGCCGCCGATGCCAAGAAACAGGAAACCCGGCGCGCGCATCTGCAATCCTATGTCGACCGCTTCCGCTACAAGGCGTCCAAGGCCAAGCAGGCGCAATCCCGGCTGAAGATGCTGGAGAAGATGCAGCCGATCTCCAGCCCCCAGGAACGCGCCTTCCGCGCCTTCACCTTCCCCGAGCCCGAGCAACTTTCGCCGCCCATCGTGCAACTGGACAGCGCCGCCGTTGGCTATGGCGAGCGCGCGGTGCTGAGCCGGTTGAACCTGCGCATTGACCAGGACGACCGTATCGCCCTTCTGGGCCGCAACGGCGAGGGAAAATCCACCTTTTCCAAGCTTCTGGCCGACAAACTTGATGTGATGGACGGCAAGAAGACGCAAAGCGGCAAACTGCGCGTCGGCTATTTCGCGCAGCACCAGGTCGATGAGCTCTTCATCGACGAAACGCCGCTCGACCACCTGCGCCGCGCCCGGCCCGAGCATACGCCCGCCAAGCTGCGCGCCATCCTCGCCGGGTTCGGCCTTGGCGCGGATCAGGCGGAAACCGTGGTGGCAAAACTTTCGGGCGGGCAGAAGGCGCGGCTCAGCCTGCTGCTCGCCACGCTCGACGCGCCGCATATGCTGATCCTGGACGAGCCGACCAACCACCTCGACATCGAAAGCCGCGAGGCCCTGGTCGAGGCGCTGACCGCCTATACCGGCGCGGTGATCCTGGTCAGCCACGACATGCACCTTCTCAGCATGGTGGCCGACCGGCTGTGGCTGGTGAAGGATGGCCGGGTGACGCCCTATGAGGATGATCTGGAAAGCTATCGCCGGTTGCTGCTGACCGGCGATGCCGCGCCGAAATCGAAGAAACAGGCCGCGCCCAGGCCCAAGCGCCCGTCGCGCGACCAGTTGCTGGAGCTGCGCGCCGAGCTGCGCAAATGCGAGGCACGGGTCGAGAAGATCACCGAGATGCGCGAGAAGCTGTCGCGGAAACTGGCCGATCCGGGCCTTTATGACGAGGCGAATGCGGGCGATCTGGCGGTCTGGCAGAAGAAGTTCAACGAGGTCGAGGACGGTCTGGAACGTGCCGAGGCGCTGTGGCTGAAGGCCATCGAGCGGCTGGAGGCGGCGGAAGCATGAGCACCTCGGAGCTGATCACCGTCTTCGTCTCGCTTCTGGTCATCATCGACCCGGTGGCGCTGGCCCCCCTCTTCATCGCGCTGACCAAGGGGCAGAGCGCGCGACGGCGGCGCATCGTCGGCCTGCGCGCCTGTGTCGTGGCCTTCGGGCTTCTGACCGTGTTCGGGCTGGCGGGCGACGAGTTGCTGGCCTTTCTCGGCATCTCCATGCCCGCCTTCCGCATCGCGGGCGGCTTGCTTTTGTTCCTCACCGCGCTGGACATGCTCTTCGAGCGGCGCACCCAGCGCCGCCAGGGCCAGGCCGATGAGGCGGATGAGCATGACGACCCCTCCGTCTTTCCACTGGCCATCCCGCTTCTGGCAGGCCCCGGCGCGATTGCCACCATGATCTTGCTGGCGGGCGCGGACGGGATCGCGGCGACGGATGTGCTGGCCATCCACCTGGTGATGTTCGTGGTTCTGGTCCTGGTCTTCATCTCGTTCCTGCTGGCACCGACGATGGAACGTCTGCTTGGCCCCGTCGGCATCAACGTGGTCACGCGCATCCTCGGCATGTTGCTGGCGGCGCTGTCGGTGCAGTTCGTGATCGACGGAATCTTGCAAATGCAGGTGATATGAAGGGATAAATGCCCTATATGAGGGGCTGACCCTTTCGCGACGTTACAGGCCCCCATGGAAAAAGCCGAAATTGCCTCGCTCATCTATCTCGGCCTCCTGGCGATCGCGCTCCTTGGCTCGCTGGTGTCGTATAATCGGCACCAGATCGGACGGGTGGCGCAATATGCCCTGATCTGGGGCTTCATCTTCGTCGGTGCCATCGCCTCGGTCGGGCTGTGGCCGGAATTGCGCAATTCGCTGGTGCCGCAGCAATCGGTGGTCACGGGCACGGGTGAGGTCGTGGTGCCGCGCGCCTATGACGGGCATTATTACCTGACGCTCGACCTGAACGGCGTGCCGACCCGTTTCGTGATCGACACCGGCGCCAGCGAAGTTGTGCTGACACCGCAGGATGCGGGCCGGGCCGGGATCGACGTCGCGGGCCTGAACTACAACAGCCGCGCGATGACGGCGAACGGCATGGTGCAGACCGCCAGCATCCGGCTGGACCGCGTGGTATTGGGCGATATCGAGGATCGCCAGGTTCCGGCGGTCGTCAATGGCGCGCCGATGCAGGAGAGCCTGCTTGGCATGTCCTATCTCAACCGGTTCGACCGGATCGCGATCGAGGACGGGCAGATGGTGCTGTCGCGCTGACGCCTTGGACGGGCCGCTGTGGGGCCGAGGTCATGCAGCGAGGGGCCAGCCCCTCGCGCTCCCCGGGATATTTTCAGAACAAAGAAGGACAATTTTAGTCGAATTTTCATCTTCTTGACGGAAATACTCGGACTCTCGACAGAATCTCATGATGCCGGTCTTTCGGCCTTCTTCTGCCAATTACCGGTTTCCTCCGACCAGTATTGCGCGCCGCATCCGGCCCCGGTCAGGGCCTTCCATTGACCGCGCGCCTGGGTCAGTGCCGCCTCGTCATTGCCGTCGAAGAGGATGCAGACCCGCGCCTGTGCCCGCACCTCCTCTGCGCTGATCTCGGCCCCCTCCAGCGCGATCACGCAATCGGCGCGGTTGGGGGCGTCAGGCCCGGTGGTCAGCAGGACGGGCTGCATCGCGTCATGCTGGCCGCCCGCCCTGCCATGCGGCAGGAACCCATCCTCGGGCCGCAGCCAGAGAAGGTCGTCGAGCCGCGCGAGCAGTCCTTGCGAGCGGGCCCGCACCGCCACGCGCCAGCCCGCCGCCAGCGATTTTACCGCCAGCGCCTGCACCGTGGCCTCGGGGGCCGAGCGCGTCAGGTGGTAGAAATAGGCCTCACCCATCCGCTGCCGGGTCCGTCTCATACCCGTCGCGCACCAGCCGGTCGAGCGCCAGCACGCCCCACCCGGTCGCGCCCTTCGGCGCCAGCGCGGTGTCGGATTTGACGTGGGCGACACCGGCGATGTCGAGGTGGATCCAGGGGCAATCCTCCTTGATGAAGCGTTGCAGGAACTGCGCCGCGGTGATCGAGCCCGCGGGCCGTCCGCCGGTGTTCTTCATGTCGGCGATGTCGGATTTGATCAGCTTGTCATAGGCCTTGCCAAGCGGCAGCCGCCAGGCGCCTTCCTCCTCGGCGCGGGCCGCCCGCAGGAAGCTGTTGGCAAACCCGTTGTCGTTCGAGAAGACCCCGGCGTTTTCATGGCCCAGGCCGATGATGATCGCGCCGGTCAGGGTGGCGAGGTCGATGACGCCTGCGGGGCGGAAACGCTCCTGCGCGTACCACAGCACATCGGCCAGCACGAGGCGGCCCTCGGCGTCGGTGTTGATCACCTCGATCGTGTCGCCCTTCATCGAACGCACCACGTCGCCGGGGCGCTGCGCGCGGCCATCGGGCATGTTCTCGACCAGCCCCACCAGCCCCACGACATTGGCCTTGGCCTTGCGCAGCGCCAGCGTCCGCATCACGCCCGAGACCACGCCCGCACCGCCCATATCCATGGTCATGTCTTCCATGCCGGCCGCCGGTTTCAGGCTGATCCCGCCGGTATCGAACACCACGCCCTTGCCAACGAGGGCCAGGGGCGCCTCGTCGCCACCGCCGGTCCATTCCATCACCACGACCTTGGAGGGGCTTTCCGAGCCCTGCCCCACCCCCAGAAGCGCGCCCATGCCGAGATCGGTCAGCGTGTCCTCCTCCAGCACCTCGACCTTGAGGCCGAGATCGCGCATCGCCTCCAGCCGGTCGGCGAATTCCTGGGTGGTCAGCACGTTGGCGGGTTCGCTGACGAGGTCGCGGGTGAAGAACACACCCTCGGCGCGGGCGCGGATGCTGGCCAGCGCCTCCTCCTGCTCCTCGGGCTTGTTGACCATGAAACGCGCGTCCCGGATCGCGTCACGTTCCTCGGTCTGGTGGGTGGTGAAGGCGTAGCCGCGCAGGATCAGGCCAAGCGCCAGCTCGTCCAGCCTGCCCTGGTTGGAGGCCGCAAGGGTCAGCGCGGCATCGCCCTTGAACCTGGCCAGCTCCGCGCCCGCCTTGCGCGCCTCGTCCAGCTTGGGGCGGCGGTCGAGCTTGACCACGCTCAGCGCCTCGGCGGCGAGCCCCACGGGAAAGCCGATCACGAAGCCTTCGCCGGGTTTCATCTTTTCCCATTTCTTCGATTCGGTCAGGCGCGCCACCGCGCCCTTGGTCAGCCGGTTCACCCGGCGCGCGGGCTGGTCCATCTTGCCATCGGGCGTCACCACGATGGCCAGCTTGCCTTCCGCGCCCGCCAGCGCGTCGAGATCGGTCGTGGTCAGGGTCAGCGAGATCGGTTTCGTCATGGCTTGCCTCTTGCGGGGAATCTGGATTTGTCCCGGACACTAGGCCTAGTGGAACGCCTTGGCCAGATATGCCTGTCCTTGTGGCGGCGATTGGACTAAAACCGGCTTGAAGGCAATCTGTTAACAAGCAGTCGAGAGGGCAGCATCGTGGGGCGCTATGACCGGTATATCCTGTCGCAGCTTCTGGTGCTGTTCAGCTTCTTCTCGATCGTCCTGGTCTCGGTCTACTGGGTCAACCGCGCCGTCGGCCTGTTCGACACGCTGATCTCGGACGGGCAGAACCTGCGGGTTTTCCTTGAATTTTCCGCGCTTTCCCTGCCGCAGATCATCCTGCTTGTGCTGCCCGTCTCGGCCTTCGTGGCGGCGATCTATGTCACCAACCGGATGATCGGCGACAGCGAACTGGTCGTCATGCAGACGGCGGGCTGTTCGGCGCTGCGCCTCCTGCGTCCGGTCTGGGTGTTCGGAATCATCGCAGGGCTCCTCATCGCGATTCTGGCGCATCTGCTGGTGCCCGCCGCCCGCGCGCAGCTGATGGAGCGCAGCTACGAGGTCAGCCGCGACATGACCGGCCGGTTTCTGCGCGAGGGGCAGTTCATCCACCCCACCGACGGCATCACCGTCTATATCCGCGCCATCACCGAATTGGGCGAGTTTCGTGACGTCTTCCTGCAGGACCGCTCGGCCCCGGATGTGGAGACGACCTATACCGCCCGGCGCGCGCTGCTGGTCTCGACCGAGGACGGCCCCCGGCTGGTCATGTTCGACGGCATCGCGCAGAACGTGGACCGCGCGAGCCAGCGCCTTTCGACCGTCGAGTTCGAGGATTTCACCTATGATATCGCCGGGCTGATCGAGGCCCCCACGGGCCGCATCCTGTCGATCCGCGAGATGTCGACGCCCGCGCTTCTGCTGGCCCCGCGCGCGGTCGCCGAGGCGCAAGGGTCAACGCTTGCCGCCTTCCGCTTTGCGGGCCATGACCGGATCGCACGCAGCCTGTTCGTGATCTTCGTGCCGGTGATCGCGGCGGCGACATTGATGTTGGGGGCGTTCTCGCGCTTTGGCATCTGGCCGCAGATATTGCTGGCGGTCGCGCTGATCGTGCCGCTGCAAATGTCCTGGAACGCCGCCGAGGCGATCGGCTCGCGGCAGGAGGGCATGGCGCATCTGGCCTATCTGCAACCGGCGCTGGCGGCGGCGGTGGCCGCCCTCATGGTGACGCTGTCGATGCGGGGATCGCGCAGGCGCGGGGGGGCGGCGGCATGATCTTGCATGTCTACCTGGCACGGCGGTTCCTGCGGTCCTTCGTGATCGTGCTGGCCGTGTTCATCGCGATCCTGCTGCCCATCGACCTGGCCGAACAGTTGCGCGCCATCGGCACCCCCGATGCGGGCCTTCGCCAGGCGTTTCAACTGGCGCTTCTGAACCTGCCCGGTTCGCTCTACCGGATGCTGCCGCTTTTCATCATCCTGTCGACGCTGGTGCTGTTCCTGTCGCTCTCGCGCACTTCGGAACTGGTGGTGGTCCGGGCCTCGGGGCGCTCGGCGCTGAAATCGACCATCTCGCCGGTGCTGATGTCGATCCTGATCGGGCTGATCGGCCTGTTGATCATCAACCCGCTGGTCGCCGCGACCGAGCGCCAATACGAGGTCACGATCCAGCAATTCCAGACCGGCGAGGAACGCACGCTGTCGGTCTCGGGCGAGGGGCTCTGGCTCAGGCAGGGCAATGCGGCAGGACAGACCGTGATCCGGGCCGCACGCGCCAATGCCGATGGCACCGAGCTTTTTGCCGCCAGCTTCTTCGTCTATGACGAGGGCGGCCAGGCTTTGCGCCGGATCGACGCCGACCGCGCCGCGCTGGTCGATGGCGCGTGGCAGATGGCGGGCGCCAAGACCTGGCCGCTGACCGTGGCCAACCCCGAGGCCGAGGCCGTCACCCACGAGACCTATGCGCTGGCCTCGACCCTCACCCGCGACCAGATCCGCGACAGTTTCGGGCGCCCCTCGACGGTGCCGATCTACGAGCTGCCCCGCTTCATCGCGCAGCTGCGCGCCGCCGGCTTCGCGGCGCTGCAACACCGGGTCTGGCTGATGACGGAACTGGCCAACCCGCTGATGCTGGCCGCCATGGTGCTGATCGCGGCCAGCTTCACCATGCGCCACACGCGGTTCGGCAAGACCGGGATCATGGTCCTCTTCGCGCTGCTTCTGGGGTTCGGCATCTTCTTCTTGCGCAACTTCGCGCAGGTTCTGGGCGAATCCGGCCAATTGCCCGTCGCGGTCGCGGCCTGGACGCCGCCGCTTGCCGCGATCCTCTTGTCGCTCGGCTTCCTGTTCCATACGGAGGACGGATGATGCGCGTTCTCCGCCTGATTGCCGTGTACCTGGTGCTGGCCCTGCCCGCCGCCGCGCAACAACAATTGCCCGCGACGCTGATCGCCGATGACATCCGTTTCGCGCGGCTGAATAACAGCGTCGTGGCGGCGGGCAATGTCGAGGTCCTGTACCAGGGCACCCGGCTTCAGGCCGCCGCCATCCGCTATGACGGCACCGACGACCTGATCACGGTCGAGGGGCCGATCACCCTGACCGAGGCCGATGGCAGCACCATCATCCTGGCCGATTTCGCCGAGCTGTCGCGCGATCTGCAGCAGGGCGTGCTGCAATCGGCCCGCCTGGTTCTGGACCGGCAATTGCAGATCGCCGCGACCCAGATCAACCGCGTCGATGGCCGCTACACGCAGCTTTACCAGACCATCGCATCGTCCTGCCAGGTCTGCGCGGCCAACCCGGTGCCGCTATGGGAGATCCGCGCGCGGCGCATCGTGCATGACACCGAGGAACGCCAGCTCTATTTCGAGGAGGCGCAGTTCCGCGCCGCCGGCATCCCCATCATGTATCTGCCGCGCCTGCGCCTGCCCGATCCCACGCTGGAGCGCAGCACGGGGTTCCTGACGCCGCAGATCCGCGCCAACAACCAGATCGGCACCGGCATCCGGGTGCCCTATTTCATCACGCTCGGCGATCATGCCGATGTGACGGTGACGCCTTATGTCACCTTTGGTGAAAGCCAGACGCTTGAGATGCGCTATCGCCAGGCCTTCCGCAACGGGTTCGTGGAACTGAACGGCGCGATGTCCTGGGACGAATTGAACGAGGAAACCCCGCGCTCCTACCTCTTTGCCACCGGCTGGTTCGACCTGCCGCGCGATTTCCTGCTGACCTTCGATTATCAGACCGTGTCCGACCCGGCCTATCTTCTGACCTATGATTATTCGGACGAGGACCGGCTGAACAGCCATATCACCGTGGCCCGCGCCCGGCGCGACGAATATATCGAGGCGTCGGTCACCCGGTTCCGGTCGCTGCGCGACGCGGATAACAACTTCACCCTGCCGACACTGATGACGGATGCCGAGATCATCCGCCGCTACGCGCCCGATTACATTGGCGGCATTGCCACGCTTGGCCTGTCGACCCATAGCCACCAGCGCCGGTCCGATGCCGACATGACGGGCCGCGATGTGGCGCGCCTCAGCCTCGATGCCCGCTGGCGGCGCGACTGGGTCTTGCCCGCGGGCGTGCTGGCGGGGCTGGAGCTTGGCTGGATCGGCGACATCTACAACATCCGCCAGGACAGCACCTTTGACGATGTCGTCACCCGCACCACGCCCTTTGTCGCGGCAGAGCTGCGCTGGCCGCTGGTGCGCGCCAACACCAATGGCGTCTCGCATCTGGTCGAACCCGTGCTGCAATATGTCTGGGCGCCCGACAGCACCACGGCGGTGCCGAACGAGGATAGCGGCGTGGTCGAGTTCGACGAGGGCAACCTCTTCTCGCTCAACCGCTTTCCGGGCGCGGACGGGCACGAGATCGGCCAGCGGCTGGCCTTCGGCCTGACTTATACCCGCGACGATCCGCTTGGCTGGAACCTCGGGGTTACCGTGGGCCGGGTCTGGCGCGACGGCAATTACGGCCAATTCACGCAAGGGTCGGGGCTCGACGGGCGGCGATCCGATTGGCTGGTCTCGGCCTCGGTCGAGGTCGGCACCGGGTTCCTCCTGATGAACCGGGCCATCTTCAGCGATGAATTCAACGTCACCTCGAACGAGTTTTCGCTCGGCTGGCAGGGGGCGCAGTTCGACGTCGCCTCCTCCGTGACGTGGCTCCAGGCCGACCCGGTCGAGGGGCGCAACCAGGATATTGCCGAGTGGTCCTTTGACGCGGCCTATGAATTCGACAGCCCCTGGGGCGCCTCCGTCGACTGGCGCTACGATTTCGAGGCCAATGAACCCACCCGCGCGGGCCTTGCCGTGACCTATGCCACCGAATGCGTCGATGTGGAGTTTTCGCTCTCGCGTCGGTTCACAACCTCCGCTACGTTGGCCCCGGCAACGGATTTCGGCCTGACCGTGGCACTGAACGGGTTCGGGGCCTCCCGCGACGGGCGCCAATATGCCCGCAGCTGCCAATGATGAGCCGCGCCAAGACAGGAATGAACGGAATTTTGACACCCATGACCATCCGCGCATCGCTGACCAAACGCCTATCCCGCCTCTTCGGCCTTGCCGCCCTGACCTGCGCCTTGAGCCTTCCGGCCACCGCGCAGCAAAGCCCGTTCGCGGCGGCGGTGACGGTGAACGGGGGTGCCGTCACCCATTACGAGATCGACCAGCGCGTCGCCTTCATGCAGCTTCTGAACGCGCCGGGAAACCTGCCGGAACGCGCCCGCGAGGCCCTGATCGACGAGCGGCTGCAACGCCAGGTCGGCGATCGGCTTGGCCTGACCGCGACACCCGACCAGATCGCAGACGGCATGGAGGAGTTCGCCGCCCGCGCCGACATGGATACCGAAGCGTTTATCCGGGGGCTGGCCGATGAAGGCATCTCGGCGCAGACCTTCCGCGATTTCGTCGCCGCCGGACAGACCTGGCGCAACGTGGTGCGCGACCGCTTTGGCGGGCGGATCACGATCACCGAGGATGAGATCGACCGCGCCCTGACGCTTGCCACCAGCCCCGATGGCGCGCAGATCAACTTTGCCGAACTGGTCATTCCGGTGACGCCGCAGACCGCCGAGGAGGTGCGCCTGCGCATCACGCAATTGTCGGAAACGCTCGACGGCTCGATCGGCGGCTTCTCGGCGGCGGCGCGAGAGTTTTCCGCCGCGGGCTCGGCGCGCAATGGCGGCGGCATCGGCTGGCGGCCCCTGTCGGCCATCCCGCCGCAATTGCGCACCATCCTTCTGCCCCTGCCCATCGGCGGCGTGACCGAGCCGGTGCCGCTCGGCAACGCGGTCGCCATCTTCCAGCTTCGCGGGCTGGAGGAGAGCGATTTCGTCACCCCCGACATCACCGCCGTGACCTATGCCGAGGTCCTGATCCCCGGCGGGCAGGCCGCGCAAGCCGAGGCAGCGGCCCTGCGCGACGAGCTGGACACCTGCAACGACCTCTACGGCGTGCGCCCCGGCGGCTTTACCCTGAACGAGGATGTGCCGGTCGGCCAGGTGCCGGGCGATATCGCGGTCGAACTGGCGCGGCTGGATGCGAACGAGGTTTCCACCTCGCTGACCCGCGCGGGCGGCACGCAGCTGCTGTTCGTGATGCTGTGCAGCCGGGCCACGGAACTGCCCGAAGGCGGGCGCGACCAGGTGCGCGAGCAACTGTTCCAGCAGCGCATCGGGGGCTATGCCAATGGCTACCTCGCCGAATTGCGCGCCGACGCCATCATCGACGAGACCCCATGACCCCCGCCCCCATCGCCGTCTCCTGCGGTGAACCGGCGGGCGTCGCCCCCGAGATCATCGTCGGCGCGCGGGCGGCACTTGGCGGCGAATTGCCGTTCTTCGTGATCGGCGATCCGCGCCATTTCGCAGGGCTCGGGCTGGGATTGGCGGAGCTTTCCGATCCCTCCGAGGCCGCGCGCGTTGCCCCCGGCACCCTGCCCGTCCTGGCGCATCGTTTCGCGGGCGCGCGGGTGGCGGGCCAGCCCGACCCGGCCAATGCGCAGGGCGTCATCGACGTGATCGCGCGCGGGGTGGAGTTGGTGCGCAGCGGCGCCGCCTCGGCGCTCTGCACCGCGCCCATACACAAGAAGGCGCTTAAGGACGGGGCGGGATTTGCCTATCCCGGCCATACGGAATACCTGGCCGCGCTGGCGGGGGTGGAGCGCGTGGTGATGATGCTGGCCTGCGAGGGCTTGCGCGTGGTGCCGGTGACGATCCATATCGGCCTGGCCGAGGTGCCCGCCGCGCTGACGCCGGATCTGCTGGCCGACACGATCCGCATCACCCATGCCGCCCTGATCCGCGATTTCGGCCTGAGCGCGCCGCGCCTTGCCGTGGCGGGGCTGAACCCCCATGCCGGCGAAGGCGGCACGATGGGGCGCGAGGAGATCACGGTGATCGCGCCGGTGCTGGAGGCGTTGCGCGCCGAGGGGCTGGACATCACCGGCCCGCAATCGGCCGATACCATGTTCCACGCGGGCGCGCGGGCGGGCTATGACGCGGCGATTGCCATGTATCACGACCAGGCGCTGATCCCCGTAAAGACGGTGGATTTCGCGGGCGGGGTCAACGTGACGCTCGGCCTGCCCTTCATCCGCACCTCGCCCGATCACGGCACGGCCTTCGACATCGCGGGGCAAGGCCGCGCCGATGCGACCAGCATGATCGCGGCGCTGCGCATGGCGGCGGCAATGGGGGCAAGACGGTTCGGAGGCGCGCGATGAGGGACGTTGCAGGGGGCGCTGCCCCCGTCGCCTTGCGGCGACTCCCCCGGGATATTTGCGGAACAAAGAAGCGGGCGGCGGCGCGCGTTAACCTTAACGGCGGGTTACGCCATGGCCACGATTGACGGCTTGCCCCCGCTGCGCGAGGTGATTGCGGCGCATGGGCTTTCGGCGCGCAAATCGCTCGGACAGAATTTCCTGCTGGATCTGAACCTGACGGCCCGGATCGCGCGCGCGGCGGGGGACCTGACAGGGGCGGATGTTCTGGAGGTGGGCCCCGGCCCCGGTGGACTCACGCGTGGCCTGCTGGCCGAGGGCGCGCGCCGGGTCGTGGCGGTGGAAAAGGATGCCCGCTGCATGGCCCCGCTGGCCGAGATCGCGGCGGCCTATCCCGGTCGGCTGAAGGTTCTGAATGCCGACGCGCTGGAGCTCGACTGGGCCGCGCATCTGACGCCGCCGGTCAAGATCGCGGCGAACCTGCCTTACAACGTGGGCACGGAATTGCTGGTGCGCTGGCTGACGCCGCCCGACTGGCCGCCGCTGTGGCAAAGCCTGACGCTGATGTTCCAGCGCGAGGTGGCCGACCGGATCGTGGCCGGGCCGGGATCGAAGACCTATGGGCGGCTGGCGGTGCTGGCGCAGTGGCGCGCGACCGCGAAGATCGTGCTGACCCTGCCGCCCGAGGCCTTCACGCCGCCGCCCAAGATCCATTCCGCCGTAGTGCATCTGGAAGCCCTGCCCGAGCCCCGATTCGAAGCCGACCCGAAGGTGCTGAACCGCGTTGTCGCGGCGGGCTTCAACCAGCGCCGCAAGATGCTGCGCGCGGCGCTGAAGGGCGTGACCCCCGATATCGAGGATCGGATCGTCGCGGCGGGCTTGAAACCGACCGACCGGGCCGAACAGGTCCCGGTCGAGGGGTTTTGCGCGCTGGCCCGTGAAGTGGCGAAGGCCTAGATCGTTTCAGGGTCACATTGCATCGGTTTTCTCTGTCTCGCCCCAACCGGGGCGAACGCGAAAACCGATCCACTGTTTCAATGAAACCCTGACACGCTCGGACTATTCCGCCGCCTGCGGGCCACCTTGGTTCGAGGCATCGCCGCCATCATTGCCGCTGTCGGAAGTGCCCTCATCGGAGGTCTTCTTGGCCGACTTGCGGGTGCGGGCGCGTTTCGGCTTGGGCGCGTTTTCCGGCGTGTCCACCAGGCCCGAGGGGCTGTCGCTGCCGGTGTCGATGACGGAATCGAAGGATTTGTCCTGATCCTGGCCGCCGCCTTGCCGGGACCCGTCCTGCCGGGAGGTGTTGGCCTCGGGCTGGTCGTCATTGCCGCCGCCCTGGTTGCCGCCGTCCTGGCCATTGTCGTCGTCGCGCTGCTGGCGGCGGGCCTGTGCCTGCGCCTGCTGCGCCTCCTGCTCGGCGCGCTTGGCGTCCTGTTCGCGCTGCGCCTCGCCCAACATCCGCGTGTAATGCTCGGCATGCTGCTGGAAGTTCTCGGCCGCGACCCGATCGTTCGACAATTGCGCGTCGCGGGTCAGCTGGTTGTACTTGTCGATGATCTGCTGCGGCGTGCCGCGCACCTTGCCTTCGGGGCCGGAACTGTCGAACACCCGATTGACGATGTTGCCCATCGGCGAGCGGTTGCGGTTGCCCTTCGACCGCGAGCGGTTTTTAGATGATCTCATGGGTCTCGTATCTTTTCCAGTTAACCTGGGATAAAGTTCATTTCACGGGCGTGACGAAAACCTGTCGACGCGATCGCGAAACCATGTGGCCTGCGGTGTTCCCGGCGGTGTTCCCTGGCATGGTCTGACTGATCAGTTGGGGGTGACCGCGGGGGGCCGGAGATCAACCCCTCGCCACGACCGCATGGCGTCTTGTAATCACGCAACCTGCGGTGAAACAAGGCCAAACTGCGCGGTTCGCGGCGAATTCGGTGCTTTTTGGCCGAAAACCGTGGCAGGAATGCCCTTTGCGCGGGTCACCGCCCAGGATTGCGGGCGATCACGACACGGTCTCTGCCATCCAGATCGGGACGGATCTCGGGGGTTTCAAGCCCCGCCTCGGTGAAGAGGCGCGCGACCTGCTGGCCTTGCGTCGGTCCGATCTCGACCATGAGCGTGCCGCCGGGGGCCAAGTGCCGTGTCGCCCCCGCCGCGATCTGGCGAAAGGCGGTCAGGCCATCAGCCCCGTCGGTCAGGGCCAGGTGCGGATCGTGATTGGCCACTTCGGGCGACAGCGACGCCATCTCCTGCGCCGCGATATAGGGCGGGTTGGAGACGATGAGGGGGAACGGGCCGGTGATCTCGGCGAACCAGTCCGAGCGGGTCAGCGTCAGACGCTCGGCCACGCCATGGCGCGCGGCGTTCTCGGTGGCGGTCTCAAGGCAGGCGGGATCCAGATCACTCGCTACCCCCCGCGCCTCGGGCCATTCCGCCAGCAAGGTGACGGCAAGGATACCGGTGCCGGTGCCAAGGTCCAAGAGGCGCGGCAGGGGGCCAACCTCCAGCGCCGCCGCGATCAGGGTTTCGGTTTCCGGGCGCGGGTCCAGCGTGGCGGGGCTGACGATGAATTCGCGGCCCCAGAACACACGCCGCGCGAGGATGCGCGCGACGGGTTCGTGACGGGAACGCCGGTCCAGAAATTCCTGGAATCGTTGCATTTCACCTTCCGACACCACCCGGTCGGGCTCCAGCGACAGCCGCCCCGCGGGCAGGCCCAACGCCCCGGCCAGCAAGAGCCGCGCATCGCGTGTGCCGCCGTCGATCTCCGACAGCGTGCGCGCACCTTGCGCCAAAGCCGCGCGCAGGGTGGTCATTGCATCTCGGCCAGCATCCGCGCCTGGTCGTCGGCAGTGAGCGCGTCGATGATCTCGTCCAGATCGCCCGCCATCACCTGGTCGAGCTTGTAGAGCGTCAGGTTGATGCGGTGATCGGTCAGGCGGCCTTGCGGGAAATTATAGGTGCGGATGCGTTCCGAGCGGTCGCCCGATCCGACCTGGGACTTGCGGCTGGCGGCGCGTGCGTCATCCATCCGCTGGCGTTCGAGATCGAAGAGCCGCGCGCGCAGCACGTTCATCGCGATCTCGCGGTTGCGATGCTGCGATTTCTCGGAGGAGGTGACGACGATGCCCGACGGGATATGCGTGATCCGCACCGCCGAATCCGTGGTGTTCACATGCTGCCCCCCCGCCCCGCTGGCGCGCATCGTGTCGATGCGGATATCGGTGGCGGGGATGTCGATATCGACCTCCTCGGCCTCGGGCAGCACGGCAACCGTGGCCGCCGAGGTGTGGATACGACCGCCTGATTCGGTGGTCGGCACGCGCTGGACGCGATGCACGCCGCTTTCGTATTTCAGCCGGGCGAAGACGTTCTCGCCCGTAATATGCCCGACCAGTTCCTTGATGCCGCCAAGCTCGGTCAGTTGTTCCTCGATGATCTCGAAGCGCCACCCCCGCGCCTCGGCATAGCGTTGATACATGCGCAACAGGTCGCCCGCGAAGAGCGCCGCCTCATCGCCGCCGGTGCCGGGGCGGATCTCGATCATGGCGGGGCGGGCGTCGGCCTCGTCACGCGGCAGGAGGGCGATCTGCAAGGCCTGTTCGGCCTTGGGCAGGGCCTTGCGCAGGCGGGGCAGTTCCTCCTCCGCCAGGGGGGCCATTTCGGGATCGTCCAGCAACGCTTCGGCTTCCTCGATCTCGGCTTGAAGGACGTGGAAGGCCGCGATCTGTTCGACCACGGGCTTCAGCTCGGCATATTCGCGCGAGATGGCGGCGATCTCTTCTGCCCTGGGTCCGGTATTGAGCCGCGCTTCGAGATACTCGAAACGCTCGGTGATCTGGCGGAGGCGGTCGGCGGGCAGCATCAGCGTGATGTGACGCGGGGGGGCCGCGCGGTCAAGGCCCCTCGGCCTCAAGGGCGGCGATGATACGCGCCACCCGCGCGCGGTTGGTGCCGAAGTCGGACTGGCCGAAGCGCGAGCGCGAGAAGATCGCGACACGGGTGCCGGAGCCCGCGGGCGTCAGCTTGATCGAGACCGCATCGGGAAAGCGCATGAGGGGCGTCCGCGCGACATAGGTGGCGTGCCCTTGGGCCAGGTCGCCAGCGATGCGGGTTGTGTACGGCAGGGACATCACGATGCGATGCAGGGCGGCCGCCGCCTCCGGCGGGGAAAGGGGCGTGACATGGGCGGGCGCATCGCCGTCCCGGTCGCGCAGGATGTAGGCATTGGGCGTCGAGGGGCGCGACGCGGTTTCGGGATCGACATGCCAGCGGGCCGGTTTCATCGGGGCCACGCGGATCATCAGCGCGAGACCGGCGACAAGGGCCAGGGCGATGAGGAGGATCTGGAGGGAGAGGCGCATGTCAGGACCGGGGGGCTTGGGATTGGGGGTGTCGAATTGCTGCGCAATCCGATCCGTGGGGGGCTGTCTGCCCCCCGCACCCCCCGAAGGTATTTGTGGCAAAATGAAAGATCATGGTGCGAGTTCCTTGACGGTGGCGCGCGCGATGATGCGTTCCTCGTCGGTGGGGATGACCAGGACGGGACAGGCGCCTGCGTGGATCTCGGCGGCGTTTTCCGCATTGGCGGCGGGGTCGATGGCGAGGCCGAGGAAGCCGAGACGCTCCAGCGCGCGGGCGCGGATCAGGGCGGCGTTTTCCCCGATGCCGCCGGTGAAGACCAGCGCGTCGAGGCCGCCAAGGCTGGCGGTCATCGCGGCAATCTCGCGCGCCAGCGTGTAGACGTAGTAGTCGATCGCCTCCGCCGCCTTCTCGCTGTCCGAGGCCAGCAGGCGGCGCATGTCATGGCTGATGCCGGAGAGCCCCTTGAGCCCGCTCTCATGGTAGAGCAGCCGGGTCAGCGCGGCGGCGTCCATGCCGTCCTCCTGCATCAGGTGCAAGAGCACGCCAGGGTCGATCCGGCCCGGACGTGTGCCCATGGCAAGGCCATCGAGCGCGGTGAACCCCATCGAGGTGGCGATGGAGCGGCCCCCGGACAGCGCGCTGAGCGAGGCCCCGTTGCCCAGATGCGCCACCACCACGCGGGCCCGCGCCAGATCGGGATACTCGCGCGCCAGCACGCCCGCGATATAGTCATAGCTGAGCCCGTGGAAGCCGTAGCGCCGGATGCCGCGCGCATAGTAGTCGCGCGGCAGGGCGTAGGTGTCGGCCACCCAGGGCTTGCCGCGATGAAAGGCGGTATCGAAGGCCGCGACCTGCACCGCGTCGGGGAAGGCGCCTCGCGCGGCGCGGATCGCGGCGAGGTTGTGGGGCTGGTGCAGGGGGGCGAGCGGCACCAGATCCTCCAACCGCGCCATCATGGCCGCATCGAGGCGCACCGGCGCGTCCAGATCGGGACCGCCATGCACCACCCGGTGACCGACGCCCGCGATCGCGCGGCCCGCCATATGTGGCGCCAGCGCCTCGAGGATCGCCTCCACGGCGGCTGCGTGATCGGTGGGGCCAAGCTCCGTGCGGGTCTTCTCCGCGCCCTTGGGCGTGAGGGTCAGCGCGGCCTCGTCCCCGAGCGCGTCGACCTGGCCGGTGACCTCCTCGCGCGGCTCATCCGCAGCGGCATAGAGCGCGAACTTGATCGAGGAGGAGCCCGCGTTGAGGGTGAGAACAAGGGTTGTCTCGGGTCTCATCTGGCGCGCGCCGCGTAAAGACAGGCCAGCGCCGAGGAGGCGACCCGCGCGGGCACGCCATCGGTGCGGCTGGTCAGGATCACCGGCACGCTCGCGCCCACGACCACCCCCGCCGCCGTCGCGCCGGCCAGGTGGGTGAGCGCCTTGAACAGGATGTTGCCGGATTCGATATCGGGCACCAACAGGATATCGGCCAAGCCCGCGACCGGGCCGTCGATACCCTTGACGCGGGCAGCATCCGCGCTGAGGGCCAGATCCATCGCCATGGGCCCCTGCACCAGCCCGCCGGTGATCTCGCCCCGACCGGCCATGCGGGCCAGTTCCTCGGCCTCCAGCGATGAGGGGATCGCCTCGACCGGCACGGTGACGGCGGAAAGCGCCGCCAGCTTCGGCGCGGCAATGCCGAGCGCGCCCGCAAGATCCAGCGCGTTTTGCGCAATCGACGCCTTGCAGGCCAGGTCTGGGGCCACGTTCAGCGCCGCATCGGTGATCAGGACAGGCCGGTCTATCCCTCTTATATCCATGACGAAGACATGGCTCATCCGGCCAGGGCCCCGCAGCCCGCCATCGCGGTGGACGATCGCCTCCAGCAGATCATGGGTGCGCAGGTGGCCCTTCATCACGGCCCCTGCCCGCCCCTCATGGACCAGTGCGACCGCGCGGGCCGCCGCCGCCGGATGGTCGGCAATGTCGATCACCTCGATATCGTCCAGGGACGCCCCCAGGTCGCGCGCGAATTCCGTGATCAGCCCGGCCTTGCCGACCAGGATCGGCGCGATCAGCCCTGCATCGCGTGCCGCAAGCGCGCCCTCCAGCGAGCGGCGGTTTTCGGGCGCCACGACGGCCGTGGGCAGGGCGGGCAGCGGGCGGGCGGCCTCGATCAGGCGCGCAAGATGCGGATGGTCTGTCATGTCCGGGGGGCTTTCGATTGGGAAGGGATGTCAGGTGCCGACGGGCGCCAGCCGGATACCGGCGGTTTCCAGTCCGGCGCGCACGGTGCGCGCGATCTGCAAGGCGGCCGCGTTATCGCCATGCAGGCAGATCGTGTCGATGCGCGCGGGGATATGCGCGCCCGACTCCGCGATGATCGCGCCCGCCTGCACCATCTTGACGATGCGGCTTGCGGCATGGGCCGGGTCGTGGATCACGGCCCCCTCCCTGGCGCGGTCCACCAAAGTGGCGTCGTCGTTATAGGCGCGGTCGGCAAAGATCTCGCCCGCCCAACGGCACTTCAGCGCCTCGACGGCCTTTTGCTGCGCGGTGGCGGCGAGGATGAGAATGATCAGGTCGGGATCGACCGACAATGCCGCCTCGTAGCAGGCCCGCGCCATGGCCTCGTTTTCCGAGCACATGTTGGAGAGCGCCCCGTGCAGCTTGAAATGGCGCACGGTTGCGCCCTGCGCCCGGGCCACGCCCTGGATCGCGCCGACCTGGTAGCGGATCGCGGCCTGAAGGTCTTCGCGCCCCATCTGCATCCGGCGGCGGCCAAAGCCCTGCAGATCGGGAAAGCCGGGATGCGCGCCGATGCCGACGCCGTGGGTATGGGCCACGCGGATGGTCTCAGCCATGACCGAGGGGTCGCCGGCATGAAACCCGCAGGCGATATTGGCCGAGGTCACGACACCCAGAATATCGTCATCGCGCCCCATCACCCAAGGCCCGAAGCTTTCGCCCATATCGGCATTCAGATCGACCTGCTCCGTCATCGCTCATTCCTCCGCCTTTGCCGAGACTACCCCGCCGACCAATTGATAGGACAGCAGATCGGGAATGTCATGCGGGTCGCGTATGCGCGGGGTCACGCCATCGGGCAGCGCCTTGCGATGCCTGGCCGCCGCCGCGCGCGCCTTGAGCGCCTCCTCCAGCTCCACGAAGCGAAACCGCAACGCCGTGCCGGGCGCGGCCTGCGCGACGCGGGGCAGATCGGCGGCGATCACCGTGGCGATGCGGGGATAGCCGCCCATGGTCTGGCATTCGGGCAGAAGGACAAAGGGCGCGCCGTCGCCGATCACCTGGATATCGCCCGGCACGATGATCTCGGACAGGATCGCCAGGTGCGCGTCTTGCGAGAACCCGTCGCCGTCATGGGCCATGCGCGCGCCCATTCGGCTGGCCCTTGCATCCTTGCGAAACTCGGTGGCCTCGAAGCGTCCCCGCGCATCATCGCTGAATTGATCGGTCTGGACGGAAGGAAGCACGCGGATCACGCCGCCCGAGAACCGGTCCTGTGCCATCAGGGTGAGCCCGCCGGCATTGGGGGCGGGCTGCGCATCGAGGCGGGTGCCGGAGGTGAGCGCCCCGCCGATCCCGCCCGCCAGATGCGCCGAGCGCGCGCCGAGAATGGAGGGCGCATCCAGCCCCGCCACGCTGAGATAGCCGTAGCTGCCCGCGCTTGCGCCGCCGACCTCAAGCTCCGCCCCCTCGCGCAGCAGGTAACTGCCGGGCCAGTGCAGCCGCGCGCCGTCCAGACGGGCCTGCATCGGCGCGCCGGTCAGCGCGAACAGCAGATCGCCCCCTTCGGCCCGGAACCGCCCCCCCGCCCCGGCCATCTCGATCGCCAGCGCCTCCTCGGCTGGCATCCGCATCAGCGCCGCGCCCTCGGCCAGGGCCAGCGGGTCCATCGCGCCCCCCCGCGAGAGGCCCGAGGCCAGGTATCCGGGTCGCCCGTAATCCTGTAACGACAGCCCCGGCCCCGCCTTGACGATATGCAGGCGCACGCTCATTCCAGCGGCTCGGCCATGGCGTCGAGGCCGGTCTCCAAGCCCGCTACCGCGTCCTCGTATTCGGTGACGCTGACCGGGCGGTATAGCACCTCGTCGCCCGCCTTCAGCGCGAAGGGCGCGTCGGCCCCCTGCCGGAAGCCGTCAAAGGCGGCCTGCCCGATCCAGCGCCAGCCAGTCTGGGTTTCGACCGGGAACATCACCATCTGCCGGATCGCGAGGCCAAGCCCGCCCTTGGGCACGCGCGGGGTCAACTCGGTCTTGCGGGCAATGTCGAAAGCGTCGGGAAGCTGCCCCAGATAGGGCAGTCCCGGCGCGAAGCCGATGGTCAGCACGCGCAGGCGCGTGGCGGCAATCGCCTCGATGGCCGCGTCGGCGGTCATCCCGGCCATTTCGGCGGCTTCCTCCAGTTGCGGCCCGTGATCGCCGCCAAGGACCGCCGGAATGCGCCAGAGGCGGCGGCCCTCGGGCAACCCCGCCTCGTGCCAGTCCCGTGCCTCCAGAAGCGCGCAGACCCGATCCTCCAGCGTCGCGTGATCCAGCCGGTCGGGATCGAAGCGCAGGTAGACGGATTTCAGCGAGGTCGCGGTTTCCTCGACCGCGTCCCATGCCTCCGCCTCCACGGCGGCGCGGAAGGCCAGCACGGCGGCATTGGCGCGCATCGACAGCGCATCGTCGAAGGAGACCAGCAGGCTGGCCTCCCCCATCCGGCGCACCTGCGGAAACTCTGGCCGGGGCATCCTGGCGGGCTCCTCTTTTCCCTTGTTCCGGACCATGGTGATCGTGATCGCGGGGCCGTGCAACCCGGTTGCGCCGATGGCCGCCCGCGCATTTTTCCCGGCCCCTCGCGCCCGCCCCTCTTGTGCCGCGCGCGGCAATCTCTTATCGACAGGCCCGGGCCGGTCTAGCTCAGCTGGTAGAGCGTCTGATTTGTAATCAGGGGGTCGGGGGTTCGAGTCCCTCGACCGGCACCAATCCACCCCAAGAAAACAATGACATAGACCCCCTCATGCGTGAATTTCGCGTGCTCCCGGCGCGCTTTTTCCGTGGCACGCCCCCTGCCTTGCACAAGCCGATTGACATGCCTGAGTGAATCACTCAACTTTATTCCTATCGAACCGCAACCCGCAGCGAGGACGCCTTCGCCATGTCTGACACCCTGTCATTGCCCACCCCCGAGACCCGCACCAACCCCCTGCCCTGTCACCGTGCCGAGGCGCTGACAAACGGGGGCAACCTGGCCGAAATCGCGCTTGGCGATCAGCTTTACCGGCTGCGCATCACCAAGGCCGGCAAGCTGATCCTGACCAAATGAGCCGGGTGCCCAGACATCGCGGCGGGGTTCCTGTCGGGACCATGCAGGAGCTTGGGCCCGTCGAGGCGGGTGCGGTGCTCTACCTGCGGCTCTGGTGTGACGGGGCTGCGGCGCAGGGCCAGGCACGGCGCGATTTCGTCACCGCCTTTGGCGCGGCGGAAGGCGTGGCCGTGGCCGACAGTCTCGATACCCTCTGCACGCTCTGCGCCCGCCACGGACGCCGCCCGCTGATGCGCCACGGCGTGACCTGCGCCTGCCTTGGCGGCGACGAATCCTCATTCGCCAATTTCATCCTGACCGCCAGCGAGGGCGACCGCGAGGATGCGATGTGGATCGCCACGACCCTGGTGCGCGCCGATATGGCCCCGGCCCTCGTCGCGCTGGCCGAAAGGTTCGGGTTGGCGCTGAAGCGGATGGCCTTGAGGACGCGGGCCGCACGGCTGCACTGAGACGGCTCAGATCGCCGCCTCGATGCGCATGGCGCCGTTCTCCAGCCAGCCATCGACGCGGAACACGCTGCGGATATTGTCACGGGTCAGGACATCCGCCGGTCTGCCCGTGGCATGGGCGCGCCCGTCCTTCATCAGCGTCACCAGATCGCAGTAGCGCGCCGCCAGCGTCAGGTCGTGGAAGGTCGCCAGCACCGTCGCCCGCCGCCGCTTGATCTCATCGAGCAGGATCAGCTGGTAGCACAGGTCGAGGTGGTTCGACGGCTCATCCAGCAAGAAGACCTGCGGGCCGCGCGCCAGAAGCTGCGCGATATGGGTGCGTTGGCGTTCGCCCCCCGAGATGCGCGCGGCCTCGGTGTCGGACCGGTCGGACAGGCCGGCCTGCGCCAGGGCCGCGTCGATGCGGGCGGCACGCTCGGGCCCGGACAGCGGCAGGCCCATCATCCCGATCTCGATCACGTCGCGCACGCTGAGACCCTGGAACGTTCCTCCCTCCTGCACCAGCGCGCCAACCGTGCCCGCCCAGTCGGATTGCGGCCAATCGTGGATGGCGCGTCCGGCGATGCGCAGTTCCCCGGCGTCGATCCGCTGCGCCCGGTAGAGGCTGCGCAGCACGGTCGTCTTGCCTGCCCCGTTCGGGCCGAGCAGCCCGTGAAACTGACCCTCCGCGACATTGAGCGAGAACCCCGCCACGCGCGGCGCACCGCCAAGGGTGACATGCAGGTCCGTGATCTCGATGGCGGGATCAGAAGGCAACGCGCACCCTCCGCAAGATGACGATGAAGGGCGGCGCCGCGAAAATCGCCAGCAGCACGCCAAGCGGCATTTCCTCAGGCGCCAGCACGATCCGGCAGAGCAGGTCGACCACGACCAGCACCAGCGCGCCGAGGATCGCGGAAAGCGGGATCAAGCCCCCGTGCCGCCCGCCGACCAGAAGCCGCGCCATATGCGGCACGATCAGGCCGACGAAGCCGACAATCCCCACCGTGGCGACGGCCACGCCCGCCAGGAGCGCCACCGCGCAGAAGCAGACGATACGCTGCCGCCCGACCGCAACGCCAAGCGCCATCGCCCGCTCATCGCCCAGAAGCAGCGCGTCGAGGTTGCGCGCAGACGTCAGCGACAGGACCAGCACCAGCGCAAAGGCCAGCCCCGGTGCCCAGAGATCGGGCCAGCCCGTGCCCGCCGCCGTGCCCATCAGCCAGCCAAGCGCGGATTGCGTTGCGTAGGGGTCGCCCACATACAAGAAGAACGCAGTCAGCGACTGGAACATCAGCGAGATCGCCACACCCGCCAGGATCACCACCAAGGGCGACAGGATCACGCCGCGCCGCATCGACAGGGCCAGCGTCATCGCAAAGGCCAGCACCGCGCCCAGAAACGCGATGACGGGAATGCCGAAGGTCGTGGCGATCCAGGGCGGCAGCCACAGGATCGCGCCGACTGCTGCCGCCGATGCCCCCGAGGACAGGCCCATCAGGTAAGGATCGGCCAACGGGTTGTGCAGCACGGTCTGCATCAGCACGCCCGCCAGCGCCAGCCCCCCGCCGACCAGCGCCACCGCGATGACGCGCGGCATCCGCCATTCCCACAAGATGAGGCCAAGGCTGCGCGGCGCGGCCTCGGCCCGCATCAGCGCCGCGATCCGGTTGGCCCATGTTGCCTCGGCGGTGCCGAAAAACACGCCCGCCAGCATCGCAATCAGCAGCAGCACAAGCACCAGGCCCGGTATGATCGCGCGGCGGCTCATGGCCCTAATTCAGCGCGTCGAGCTGCGCCGAGAGGTTGTCCAGCCCATCGGCGAATTGCATCCCCAAGACGGTTTGCGAAAAGGGGATGGTGACGAAACGGCCCGCTTGCACGGCGGACAGCTCCGACAGGACCGGGTCGGCCTCCATGTATTCGCGTTTCTCGGCGGCCGAGGACCAATCGGCCTCGATCAGCACAATCACATCCGGGTCGGCGGCGACCACGGCCTCCCAGGCCAGGTCGACCCACCGCCCTTCCAGATCGCCCGCGATATTGGTCAGGCCCACGGTTTCCACCAGCAGACCCGGCCCGCCGCAACAGCCGATGGAATAGGGCACCGCGTCGCCGCTGTCATAGATGAAGGCGCTTCTCCCGCGCCCCGCCTGCGCCAGCGCCGCCTCGGAGAGCCGCGCCTCGACCTGTTCGATCAGCGTGGCGGCGCGTTCCTCGACCCCGAAAATGTCGCCGATCACCGCGATATCGGTCAGGATCGGTTGCGTGGTCAGGCGCTGATCCTGCGGATGGGTGGCATCGCAGGAGGCCGCGACAAGATAGGTGCCGATGCCAAGGTCATGCCATTCCGCCTCGGCGCCCAGGTTGTCCTCGGACCAGGCCGAGCCGAACCCCGCGAAGAGGAAATCGGGCTCCGCCGACAGCACCACCTCGCGCGCCGGGTAGCGCTCGGAGAGGACCGGGACAGAGTCATAGGCGCGCAGCCACTGCGGCAGGATCGCGTCGTCCATATAGGCGGTGCCGACCATGGAGCGTTCGAGCCCAAGCGCCAGCATCACCTCGGTCGCCTGCTGGTTCAGCGTGATGGCGCGGGTGGGGGCGGTGTCATAGGCGAATGTGCCGCCGCAGCTTTGCACCACGGCTTCCTGCGCAAGCGTGGGTGCGGCCAGCATGGCGGCGATCAGGAGGGTGGGTTTAAACGGGTTCATGGCAGTCTTTCCGGCTGAAGGTCTGGTATCGGGGAAGGAGTGCGCCGCCGCGCAGAACGGTCTGGACGAAGGCGCGCACGGCATCGGCATCGGGCAGCGAGAACCAGTCGCCTTGCGGATAGACGACAAGGGACGGCCCCGCATTGCAGGGGAAGAGGCAGCCCGTGGTGGTGACGAGGCAATCGCGATCCAGCCCCGCGCGCCCGATCTCGGATTTCAGCAGCGCGGCGAGATCCGGCGCATCGCGCAGGTGGCAGCGCGGGCCGGTGCAGACAAGGATATGGTGGCGATGCGCGGGCGGCGCGTCCCAGCCCTTGCCCCTTGCGCCTTGCGGGTCGGGCGGGATGGCGACGCGGGACGGTTTGGCGGTTGCGATGCTTGTCAGCACCGCCTCATCCGCCGCCGCGTCCTCGGCCATGAAGAGCGTCACGCCCGCGTTTTCGGCCCGCGACAGCCATTCCCCCGCCGCCCCCGGCAGCCAGGCCAAGAGGCTTTGCGACATCGGCAGGCCGAGCGGGCGCAGCGTGATCTCGCGCGCGCCCTGCCCCGCGAGGTCATCCAGCGCGCGCCACAGCCCCGCGCCCTCGCGTTCCAGCCGCACGACAGCGGCCTTGCCCGGCGTTTCGGCCAGCAATCTCCCGCTCATCCGCGCCAGCCGTCCGGCGCTGACATAAGCCTGAGAGATCAGATAAAGCGTTGCCTGCATCCTGCACCCCAACGGGGCGCTGCGCGCAAACAGGAAAGCAACTGGATCGCCATCGACTGTCTCCCCCGGGCACCCCGCCCGAAACGTTTCAACCAGGTGATGGCAGGTCTCCTGACTTCGCGGGTAGTCGCGCGGGGCCAACCTTCCCGGAGATCTCCTCCAGTGGCATATCTGGCCGCGCTCGCCGCTTACAGTTGCGGGGGCAGTTACGGATTCGGCGCGCTTTGGCTCCTCCTCACCGTATTCCCTTTTCATCCCCTGCGGCACGCTCAACCGCCGGGAAACCATCGCGGGCGACAACACGCGATTTGGGCCGCCGGGTCAAGGCGCAATCGGCCCCGATTTGGCGTGGATTGCGCGCGCCCGCACGGGTAGAGTGGCGCAAAAGCACAAGGCAGAACGGGCCGGGCAGCATGGCAAACCGCAAGGATTTCAACGTCGTCGTCGTCGGCCAGAACGGGCGGCTGCAATATGAGGCGGCGCTTTTCGCAGCCTCGTTTCGCGCCGCCAATCCGAAATTCAAGGGCAGGCTTTTCGTCGCCGAGCCGCAGCCGGGGCCGAAATGGTCCGGCAACCCGAAGATGGGCGACGGTGAGGTGCGCGCGCTGCTGGAGCGGCTCAAGGTCGAGATCGTGCCCTTCGAGGCGCGCCATTTCGGGCAGGACTACCCCTATGGCAACAAGATCGAGATGCTGACGGCCCTGCCCAAGGGCGAGCCTTTCGTGTTCTTCGATACCGATACGCTGGTGCTGGACGACATCGCGCAGGTGCCCTTCGATTTCGACCGCCCCTCCGCCTCGCTGAAGGTGGAAGGCACCTGGCCGCAGATCGAGCTTTACGGGCCGGGCTACGGGGCGATCTGGAAATCGCTCTATGATCGGTTCGGGCTGGATTTCAACAGCTCGCTGGATGAAAGCCAGCCCGATGAATACTGGCGCCGCTACCTCTATTTCAACGCCGGGTTCTTCTACTACACCTGCCCGCACGTATTCGGCGAACGTTTCCTGCATTACGCGCTGGAGATCCGCGACAACCCGCCCGAGGAACTGGTCTGCCAGGTCATGGACCCGTGGCTTGACCAGGTTGCCCTGCCGCTTGTGATCCATTCCTTCGGGGGCGGGCGTGAGGCGCTGGAGCCCGGCTGGCTGGACGGGCGCACCACCTGCCATTACCGGGTTCTGCCACTGCTCTACGCCCGCGAATCCGACCGGGTGGTGCAGGTGCTGGAGGAGGTCACCTCGCCCAACTGGGTCAAGAAGGTGCTGAAAGGCTATGAGCCGATGCGGCGCATGATCTTTCAGGGCAAGGGCGAAAAGGCCCGCGCGCTCTTTGACCGCGCGGACCTGCCCCGGCGCGAACAGGCGATCCGAAACCGCCTGAAACGCGAGAAGCTGTGGTTGCGCTGATCACTTGGGCGCGTCGAGCCGGGTGACCGGTGCGGGCGTCTCGGGTGTCGGCCAATGCGGCGGAAACCTCGGCCCCCAATCGGCCAGGGCGGGGCCCGCGACAAGGGCCAGAAGGGCGGCGGTCAGGATCGTGCGTTTCATCTTGGACATCTCCATTCGGTTGCGGTGATGTCCCTGATCTGGGGGTCAGACCGGCCTTGGTCGCTCCGATTTCGAAATGGCGATGTGATTTTCGGGAACCGGCGCGGATTGTGCGGAATCGAGGAGCCGCGCGCGATACTCACTCGGGCTTTCGCCGGTCCGGTCGCGAAACGCCTTGTTGAACGGCCCGAGCGAGGCGAAGCCGCTGGCATAGGCGATCTCCAATATCGTGCGACGTGCCTGCGCGGGATCGGCCAGCGCCTCCTGCGCGGACTTGATCCGGTAGCTGTTGATGAAGGTCGGGAAGTTGCGAAAGCCGAGCCGCTGGTTGATGACGGCGCGCAGCCGATGTTCCGGCACCCCGATCTCGGCCCCGAGCGCGGCGATGGTCAGCCCTTCCCGCTTCCAGATGCCGCCCGCCATCGCCGCATTGAGGTCGTCGATCACCGCGGCGTCGATGGCGGCCTTGCGGCGGGTTTCCGGCACCGGGCGCGGCGCGGTTTCGCAGCACAGGTCGGCGGAGGGGTTCAGCACCCAGAGCGCGAAGGCAAAGGACAGGGCCAGGAACGCGGCGGCCTGTAGCGGGTAGATGAAGAGCGGCAGGTCGATCTGCGCCTTGACCAGTTCCACGGACGTGACGGCCACCCCCAACAGCGCCATCGCGGCCAGGAAACCGGGACGGAACCGGCGGCGATGTTCCACCAGGTCGTTGCGCGCCGTGGTCAGGCCAAGCCAGAGCAGCGAGACATAGAGCCCAGAAGCAGCAGCCCGCGCGCGATGTCCAGCGGCGGCCAGACCAGGCTGGCCAGGGACAGGGCCACGCCCGCCCCCGCCACGCCAAGCCAGGGCCAGCGGTCTTGCGGGGCGTCGAGGAAGATCTCGACCACCAGCCAGGAAAAGGCCAGCGGCAGCAGGATCGCGCCGCCCGTCAGCAACGGGCGCCAGCCATCGGGCAAATCGGCAATGCCGGGGGCCGAGCCGATCAGGTAGCTGGCCTTGGTCAGCATCAAGGCGGTCACCGGCCATCCGACGCGGCGCATCTCGGGCCGCGCCATCAGCGCCGCGGCACACAGAAGCCCAAGGGCGATCGCCGCCCCGCGCAGGAACATGTCGGCATAGATCATGGGGCATCCTTTCCGGGCCGATGGGGGCGGTTACGACTTACCCACTGGTTTCGAACATGGCGCGTCGATTCCGAAACGTCGCGGAAAAATTCCGGAATCGAGCGGCATTCGCCCCTGCGCAGCCCATGAAAAACCCTTCCGGGCACGGGGCTCGGAAGGGTCGGTTCAATTCGCGATCGCAGTGAGGGCCTCACCCCGCCGTGGCGGATTCGTCCTTCTTGCGCTCGGCATAGATCATCAGGGGCTGCGCGTCCGAGGTCACGGCCTCTTCGTTCACCACAACCTCTTCGACGCCATCGGTGCCGGGCAGGTCGAACATGGTGTCGAGCAGGATATCCTCCATGATCGAGCGCAGGCCCCGTGCGCCGGTCTTGCGGGCGATGGCGCGCTTGGAGATCGCTTTCAGCGCGTCGTCGGTAAACTTCAGCCGCGCATCCTCAAGCTCGAACAGGCGCTGATACTGCTTGACCAGCGCGTTCTTGGGCTGCGTCAGGATGGTGACCAGCGCATCCTCGTCCAGATCCTCCAGCGTGGCAATCACCGGCAGGCGGCCGACGAATTCCGGGATCAGGCCGAATTTCAGCAAATCCTCGGGTTCGAGATCCTTGAAGTACTCGCCCACCGACTTGTTGCTGTCGTCGCGCACATCGGCGCCGAAGCCCATGGCGCTGCCCTTGCCGCGCTGCGCGATGATCTTGTCGAGACCGGCGAAGGCGCCGCCGCAGATGAACAGGATATTCGTGGTATCGACCTGCAGGAATTCCTGCTGCGGATGCTTTCGCCCGCCCTGCGGCGGCACCGAGGCGACGGTGCCTTCCATGATCTTCAGAAGCGCCTGCTGCACCCCTTCCCCGCTCACGTCGCGGGTGATCGAGGGGTTGTCGGATTTCCGCGTGATCTTGTCGACCTCGTCGATATAGACGATGCCGCGCTGCGCCCGGTCGACATTGTATTCGCTGGCCTGCAGGAGCTTGAGGATGATGTTCTCGACATCCTCGCCCACGTAACCGGCCTCGGTCAGGGTCGTGGCATCGGCCATGGTGAAGGGAACGTCGAGGATGCGCGCGAGCGTCTGCGCCAGCAGCGTCTTGCCGCAGCCGGTGGGGCCGATCAGCAGGATGTTGGATTTCGCCAGCTCGATCTCGGATTTCCCGGCATGGTTCAGGCGCTTGTAGTGGTTGTGAACCGCGACCGAGAGCACCCGCTTGGCGTGCATCTGGCCGATCACGTAATCGTCCAGAACTTCGCAGATCTCCTTGGGCGCGGGCACGCCATCCGAGGATTTGAGGCCGGCCGACTTGGTCTCCTCGCGGATGATGTCCATGCACAGCTCGACACATTCGTCGCAGATGAACACCGTCGGTCCGGCGATCAGCTTGCGCACCTCGTGCTGGCTCTTGCCGCAGAAGCTGCAATAGAGCGTGTTTTTCGAGTCGCCGCCGGAAGAATTCGCCATGTCCAAAATACCTTTAGCCGGGTTTCGCTCTGTCATGTCGGGGGCGCTTGGCCGCGCCCGTCCCGTTCCTGTCGGGCAAGCCTAAAGCAGGCAAAACCGCACCACAACGTGAAAATGTATCGTCTTGCGCGCCATGGGGTTAACGCCTGCGTGATCCGCGAGGGGTCACGCAGGGCGCCCCGATATCAGCTTTCGACCGCGCTGCGATTCTCGACGATCTCGTCGATCAGGCCCCAGTCCTTGGCCTGTTCGGGATCCATGAAGTTGTCGCGTTCCAGCGCGTCGACCACGGCCTCAAGCTTCTGGCCGGTGTGTTTCACATAGATCTGGTTCAGCCGGTCCTTGAGTTTCTGGGTCTCCTTGGCGTGGATCATGATATCCGTCGCCTGGCCCTGATACCCGCCCGAGGGCTGGTGGACCATGATGCGGCTGTTGGGAAGCGAATAGCGCATCCCCGGCTCGCCCGCCGTCAGAAGCAGCGAGCCCATCGAGGCCGCTTGCCCCACCACCAGCGTGGAGATCTTCGGCTTGATATACTGCATCGTGTCATAGATCGACAGGCCGGAGGTCACGACGCCACCGGGGCTGTTGATATACATGCTGATTTCCTTGGACGGGTTTTCGGCCTCCAGGTGCAGAAGCTGCGCCACGATCAGCGAACTCATGCCGTCATGCACGGGGCCGGACAAAAAGATGATCCGTTCCTTCAGCAGGCGCGAGAAAATGTCGTAGGCGCGTTCACCGCGGCTGGTCTGTTCGACCACCATCGGGACCAGCGTGTTCATATAAAACTCATGGGGATCTTGCATCGGGCCTGCCTCGGGTTTGGGTTGCTTGGAGGGAATCCTATGTGCGCCCGCAGGGGGCTGCAAGGGGATGCGGTCGTGTTTTCCATGTCACGCGACATGGGGGGCGGGCCGGTCAGCCGCCGCCAAGCCCCAGGATCGCGCCCCATTGCGGCAAAAGCCGCACGTTGTCGCAAGGGTCGGGCGGCGGGTCGGCTGCCGCGACGGCATCCACGGCCTCGACGCTGCGCACGCCGTCCTGGAAGGGCAAGAGGCGGCAGGCGGTCTGGAAGAGGTCGCCCTGCAACGGCTCGATCGCCCAGACCTGGCGCACCTCATTGCTGTCCCAGGACACGATGTGATCGCCCTCGGGCGTGAAATCGGCCCCGACGAAGGGCACCAGCGCGTCGCGTGAATGCGAAAACTGGTAAAGCTGCAGCCCGGTCTGCGTGTCCCAGACCCGCACCTGCCCGTCATCGGCGCCGGTGACCAAGAGCCTTTCATCCGACGACAGCGCCATCGACGTGACGAACCCCTCATGCAGCAGGCGGTTGTTGTAGAAGGGCGGCGCGCCGTCGCCCTCGTGGCGCAGCGCCAGCACGTTTTCCTGGTTCGGCAGGACCGAGATCCGGATCCCCGTCCCCTCCAGTTCCGCGCGCGAGGCATTGGCCCCGGCCTCGGTCGCGGAAATCACCGCCTCGACCATCTGGTTCGGGATCGTCGGCACCAGCAGGCCGGTGGAGACATCGAAAAGCCGCATCACCCCCGCCGCATCATGGGTCAGCACGAGATCGCCACGCGGCGAAAACCGCACCGTCTGCACCGGATCGCGGTGGCCCAGGAGGTTGAGGAGGATCTTGCCCGTCGGCACGTCATGCACCCGCGCGCGGTTGTCATCGGCCCCCACCACCATGCGCAGCCCGTCGGGCGAGAGGCCGAGGCCGAGGATGTTGACGCCGCCGAGATAGAGCGCGCTCGGGGTCAGAAGCTCATCGAATGTGGTCAGGTCCCAGGCCCCGACCTGGTTGCCCGATGCCGCCGCGACCGTGCTGCCATCGGCCGAGACCGACAGCGTCGTCACCGGCCCCGGCATCGGCAGCACATGCTCCAGCCCCGCGGACCGCCCGTCCAGCGCCGGGACCAGGTCGATCACGCGCAATGCCGGGCCCGCCGCGACCACCACGCGGGCGCTGTCGGGCACGAAGGAGAGCGCGGTGATATCATCGCCGAGGTCCAGCGGTTCGCGCAGCGCACGGCCCGAGATCAGCGAATGGAACCGCAGCTGGTTCGCCGCCGTCGCCACCACCAGCGTATCGCGATCGGGGCTGAGCGTGGCCGCCAGCACCCGCGCGGCCCCGCGATAGGGCATCCCCAACACGGAACGGGTTTCGGGGTTCCAGACCGTGGCGCGGGTGTCGTGCAGCGCCAGGAACAGGCCCTGGTCCAGCAGCACGCGCGGGGCCACGTCCCTGTCGGGCATGGCCGGACCATCGGCCATCGCCGCGCCCGTCGCGGGATCATAGAGCATTGCATGGCCGTCCAGGCCGCCCGTGATCACCTGCCCCGATCCGGGCAGGAAGTCGATGAATTGCGCATGGGTGTCGGGCAGCGTGATCATGGCGCGCAGGCGCTGGCCCTGCACGGCGCGGCCAAGCTCTCCCAATACTTGCAGCCAGGCATCGTCGGCGCGGCAGAGCGACATCGCCGCGGCCGGCAGCATCAGGCGGATCGCGGCGACAGGCTCCAGCGTTTCCGCCTCGCTGGCCCAATCCCGCATGCTTTCGCATTGCCGGTTCGACAGCCAGAAAAAGCCGATGATCATCGCCGCCATGCTGAGCGCGCCGATGGTGAAGCTGCTGACCCATCTTGTGATCTTGCGGTGGCGCTGGCCTGCCCGCAGATAGGCGCGCTGTTCCTCGGTGGGTTCGGGCGCATCGCGCGGGCGCCGCTCGATCCAGCGCTGCATGTCCTTGAGTTCGCGCCCGCGCGGCTCCAGCCCCGCGCCGCTGGCCCACCGGCTGGCCAGTTCGCCGTATCGCGTATGGTCACGCACCCAGGCGATATCGCGATCCAGCGCCCGGTCGAGTCGGTTCAGCGCATTCTCCCGGTCGCCGCCGCGCCCGTAGAAGCGGACATAGTTGATCTCGCGGATCTCGTCGGGAAGGATCGGGCCGACATCCTCGAAGGCGGCGGGCAGGAGGCGCTTGTTGAGCTCCAGCGCCAGGTGCATCTCCATCCGGCAGGCGGGGCTCTCGATCCAGTTGGGGCCAAGCACCGGCACCACCACGTCCGAGCCCTGGATCATCTCGCGGATGCGGGCGCTGATATGTTCGGCCTCGAAGATCCCCTCGCGGTCGATCAGGACGGGATGGCCCCGCTCACGCAGCGCGTCGCACAGGAAATCTGCGCGCTCCCGGTCCTTGTGGGAGTAGGAGATGAAGATTCGGGATCTCTCGGCCATCTCAGAACATCAAGCCCTGCGGATGCTGAAAAATCCAGCCCTTCACTGGTGTGGAAACCAGTTGTTTACCAATGGGTTGCGGCAGCATGGCATCACGGAGGCGTTGGAAATGTGAAAAAAAGAAACAAACGATTTCAAACATCTATCAGGAAATTTCTCGGTTTTCTACCCTTGCCTCTTGTTAGTGTGTTTACAACACTTAAATAGGATGGCATAACGATACGCACCGGACGCAAGAGACCAGCGCCCTCCCCCCAACGCCGCCTCTTGCGGCCAGATGAAGAAAGGACAGATCCGATGACACTCCGCGCTCTGGCCTTGACCCTCGCCGCCCCCCTCGCGCTTGCCGTTTCCCTCACGGCAGGCGCGGCCCGGGCCGATTGCCCCACCTGGCAGTATGATGCCCGCGCCAATATTTCAGGCTCGGAGCAGCAATTTCGCGCCCCGCAGCGCTATGACGTGGTCGCCGGTGGCCGCGCCAACCTGAGCGGTTGCCCGGTTCCGGGCACCGGCTTCGTCGCCGCCATCCCCGATTTCGAGCTGAATTACCAGTCCGTGCAGGGGGCCGACCTCAACCTTCGGGTCGAGAGCGCCTGCGACACCACGCTTCTGGTCAACACGGCCAATGCGACATGGTTTTTCGATGACGACACCGGCGGAGCATTGCAGCCGTCCCTCCGCCTGCCCCAGGCCGGTTCCGGCACGTATGACATCTGGGTCGGCACCTATTCGCCTGCGCTTTGCCAGGCCCAATTGATTGTAGAGGCGCGATGACCGCGCCACCCCGTGCTTAGGGAATTTCCCTACCCCAGACGACGATCCGTTTCTCCCTGTCCCCCCTCCCGGATCGTCCGGCCGGCCCTTTTCTGTCCCGAAGGGCCGGCCAACCCTATTGACGGACAGGGCATTTTCATGTGTTGATTCTACACATACGAATTGCCCGGGGACAGGGCCTTGGACGAAAGGGGCCGGAGGGCAAGAGCCGGCGATTTGAGCATATATGAGCTATACCTATGAGTTTCCGCATCCGGCGGTCACCGCCGACATCTGCATTTTTTCCATTCGCGACGGACGGCTGAACGTCCTCCTGATCCAGCGCCTCATCGAGCCGTTCAAGGACAGTTGGGCGATCCCCGGCGGCTTCATCAAGATGGATGAGGACCTGATCGAGGGTGCCGCGCGCGAGCTGGAGGAAGAAACCGGCGTCAAGGACATGCCGCTGGAACAGCTCGGTGCCTATGGCAAGCCCGACCGCGACCCGCGCGAACGCGTGGTCACGGTCGCCTTCATGGCACTGGTGCCGTCCGACACGATGATCCTCGCGGCCTCGACCGACGCGTCGGATGCGCAATGGTTCGACATGGACGAATTGCCGCCCCTGGCCTTCGACCACGACAAGATCCTGGCCGATGCGCGGGCGCGCCTGGCCGACAAGGTCACCAACCGGGTGACGGAAACCGCGCTGGCCGCGTTCCAGTTCCTGCCGAAGAAGTTTACCCTGGCGCAGGCGCAGGCCGTGTTCGAGACCTTGAAGGGCGAACCGCTGGACAAGCGCAATTTCCGCAAATGGATCGCGGCGAACTGGGATCTGGAAGACCTGAAGGAAAAGACCAGCGGCGGGCGGCATCGCCCCGCCGCGCTCTATTCGCTCAAGACCTGACGGGTCAATCGCCTTTCAGGCGCGGGGCCAGGGCCGACAGGTCATAGCCCGCATCGCTCGTGGCTTTCAGGATGTCGTCGGGCGATTGCGTGCCCGCCTGCGACAGCGCCCAGAGGATCGCGCAGCGCGTGCCGCTGCGGCAATAGGCCAGCACCGGCGCCGGCAGCGCCTCCAGGAGCGCGCCGAATTCGGTGGCATCGCGGTCTTCCACCTGGCCCGAGATCACCGGCTGGAACCGCACCTCAAGCCCGTGCGCGCGGGCGGCCTCGGCGATGCGGTCGAACTCGGGCTGCTCCGCGCCTTCGCTGTCGGGCCGGTTGCACAGGATCGAGCGGAACCCGGCCTTGGCGATGGCGGGCACGTCTTCGGGCGAGATCTGCGACGAAACGGCCAGATCGTCGGTGATCGGTTTGATATCCATGGCGGCTGGTCCTCCCTGACGCTTCTGCTCAGGGCGTATCAGCCGCCCCGCGCCCTGCCAAGCACCCAAGCACAATCAAGCCGGACCGGGCCGGGAAAAGCGCGGCGCGGGGGCGGGTTCTGTGACGCCGTCCCGCGTCACGAAGGCGCCCCGCGCAACGGCATGGGGGTGGGTATGCGCCTCCCAGAACGGCAGGACGGGGGCAAAGCAGGCATCCGAGCCTTCCAGCAGGTCGCACCATTCGGCTTGCGTGCGAGTGGCGAAAAGCGCCGTCAGTTCCGCCTTGAGCACCGGCCATGCCGCGCGGTCCATGTGCCGCTGCAGCCAGATCTCGGGCAATCCGGCCTTGTCGATCAGCACCTTCATGAAGGGGGCCTCGATCGCGCCGACCGAGACGAACTTGCCGTCGCTGCAGGCGTAGCAGCCGTAGAAATGCGCGGCCCCGTCGAGAAAATTGGACGCGCGCGCGTCCTGCCACCAGCCGGAGGCGCGCAGGGAATGGAACATCGACATCATCAAAGACGCCCCGTCGACCATCGCCGCATCGACCACCCGGCCCCGCCCCTCATGGATCGCGGCCAGCAGCCCCACGACCAGAAACAGCGCCCCGCCGCCATAATCGCCGACCAGGTTCAGCGGCACCGGCGGGGGCCGGTCCGCGGCCCCCATCGGATGCAGCGCGCCCGCCAGCGCGATGTAATTCAGGTCATGCCCCGCCGCATGGGCCAGCGGCCCCTCCTGCCCCCATCCGGTCATGCGGCCATAGGCCAGACGGGGGTTGACCGCGTGACAGTCCGCGGGCCCCAGCCCGAGCCGTTCCATCACGCCGGGGCGGTTGCCCTCGATCAGCGCGTCGGCGCCGGCAATCTCCTCCAGCGCGGCCTTGCGTCCGGCCTGCGTTTTCACGTCCAGTTCCACGACGCGCTTGCCCCGGCGGCAGATATCGTGGCTGAGGCTGATCGACACGCCTCCGGGCCGGTCGATGGCCAGCACATCGGCCCCCATATCGGCCAGCATCATCCCTGCGAACGGGCCGGGGCCAAGCCCCACCATCTCGACCACTTTCACACCTGCAAGCGGCCCGCGCCCATCACCCATTCACGTTCCCCCCGTCGATCACGCTGCGCCGGTCGGCCGAGGGCGCGATGCCGAACTGCTTGAGATAGGTCTTGGAAAAATGGCCCGAGTCCATGCCGAAATCGCGCGCGATCTCCTGCATCGGGCGGCGACCGTCGCGCACCTCGACCCGCGCCGCCTCCATCCGCATCGCGCGGTAGACGGGCTGCGGCGTGTCGCCAAGCTCACGCTCGAAAAGCCGCGACAACTGCCGTTCCGAGACCTGCACCCGCGCCGCGATAACCGAGATCGGCAGGGGTTGGAACAGGTTCTCGCGCATCACTGACAGCCCGGCCAGCACCGTCTTGTGGCTGGTGTCATAGCGCTCCTCGACCGGCTCCAGCAGCGACCGGGCGACCTCGGCGCGTCTGGCGATGTCCTCCGCCGCCGCGATCCGTGCCTCGGCCAGCGCGTGGCGCATCAGCGCCGCCGCGCCGGTCGCGCGCGCCGTCGCCAGCCCCGGCGACCAGACAAAGGGGACATGGGAGATATCGACCCGGCGCGTCAGGCCGCGCAGGGCTTCAGCCAGGTCCGGATGGGCGGTGATCTGCGCGCCCGGTTCAAGCCCGAGCCGCGCCAGCAGCAGCACACCCGCGCCGATGGACCAAAGCACGATGCCGCGCCGCCGCGCCCGGCGCAGGACGACCAGTGCCGCCTCGACGGTCTCGGCCTCCTGATCCCGGCCCGCGAGGATGATCAGGATCGCGGTCTCGGCCGCCATCTCCTCGGCCCGCTGATCAGGGCGCAAGGCGATGCCGCAACTGGCGGACACGGACGCCCCGTCAAGCCCCATGGTTGTGAAGGGGATATGCCGCGCCTCCTCGGCCAACACGCCCGCCGCGGCACCCAGCGCGGCAAGGTTGAAGCCGGGGAGCAGGAAGAAAGTGAAATGGGCGGGCGTGGACATGAGGCAAACCCTAGAGCAGTTTGCGTTTGAATTGAATCGAAAGACGCTGCCTCGCCCTGCGGTCGAACGCGCCTTCCGATACTATATGGATCGGACATGACGCGAAATGCCGTAGCGACAGAGCGCAAGACCGCCAAGCTTGCGGATCGTCCCATCAGAGGCCCATGGGACGGGCGGCAACTATCAGGATCTCGCCCTGACCTGAGCCAAATGGGCCAGGGGCAGTTGCCGCTTGATCCCCGGCCCGATCCGGTTTCTGTTGTGGCCCGACAAGGGAGGCGTCCACATGCAAACCGTTTTCGTGCAGATCCGCTGCAAACCCGGCACCACCTATGACGTGGCCTTCAAGATCGTGCTCAAGGAAATCCATGCCGAACTGTTCTCGACCAGCGGCGAATATGACCTGCTGGTCAAGCTGATCATCCCGAAAGAGGAGGATATCGGCCGCTACATCAACGAGAGGCTCGGCGATGTGGAGGGGATCGAACGCACCCTGACGACGCTGACCTTCAAGGCATTCTAGAGACAACCATAAAAGGGGAGATGACAATGAAGCTGAAAACACTGGGATTGGCCGCGCTGATGGCCTCCGCCGCGCAGATGGCATTTGCTGACGCCCATTCGCAAGGCGTCACCGTCGGCATGATCACCACGCTTTCGGGCGGCGGCGCGGGGCTTGGCATCGACGTGCGCGACGGCTTCATGCTGGCCATGGCGCAGGCGGGCCGCGACGATATCGAGGTCATCATCGAGGATGACGAACGCGCGCCGGACCGCGCCGTGCAACTGGCCGACCGGCTGATCCAGTCCGACGATGTGGACATCCTGACCGGCATCATCTGGTCCAACCTCGCCATGGCCGTGGTGCCCTCGGCGACCGCGCAGGGGCTCTTCTACCTCTCGCCCAATGCGGGGCCATCGCAACTGGCGGGGGCCGGTTGCCATGAGAACTATTTCAACGTCGCCTGGCAGAACGACAACCTGCACGAGGCGGCGGGCGCCTATGCCAATACCGCAGGCTACACCAATTCCTTCATCCTCGCGCCGAACTACCCGGCGGGCCGTGACGCGCTGGCGGGCTATCAGCGCTTCTTTGAAGGCGATGTTGCCGAGGAGGTCTACACCCAGCTTGGCCAGAGCGACTATGCCGCTGAAATCAGCCAGATCCGCAATTCCGGCGCCGACAGCGTGTTCTTCTTCCTGCCCGGCGGCATGGGCATCTCCTTCATGCGCCAATATGCCGAATCCGGCGTCGATATTCCGCTCATTGGCCCCGCCTTCAGCTTTGACCAGGGCATCTTGCAGGCCGTGGGCGAGGCAGCCCTTGGCGTGCGCAACACCTCGCAATGGAACCGCGACCTGGACAACCCGGCCAACGTGGCCTTCGTCGAGAGCTTCCAGGCCGAATATGGCCGCCTGCCCTCGCTCTATGCCAGCCAGGGGTTCGACACCGCCAACCTGATGCTGAGCGCGCTGGACGTGGCGCACCCGGACGATGCCGACGCTTTCCGCGCGGCGCTGGAGGCGGCGGATTTCGACAGCGTCCGCGGCGATTTCACCTTCGGGCCGAACCATCACCCGATCCAGGACATCTATGTCCGCGAGGTGGTGATGGAGGGCGATGTGCTGACCAACTCGATCATCGGCGTGGCGCTGGAAGACCGCGGCGATGCCTATGCGGATCAGTGCCAGATGTGAGGCGTCTTGCAGGCGGGCCGCGCTTTGTGGCCCGCCTCATCCCTGATACCAGGCCACCAGCGCGCCGCGTTCGGGCGCGACGGATGTGGCCATGCCCTCCGTGAACGCCTCGAACACCGGCTTGTTCAACCCGTTCAGCCCCACGATCACCGGAATCCCGCGCGTCAGCGCCATGCCGATCAGCGGGCGGAAGCCGCGCCCGTCGGCCTCCTGCTTGCCGAATTTGTTGATCACCAGAAGGTCGGCGCCAGCCTCCAGGCTCGCCTCGACCAGCCCCGCCGCGCGCTCCAGCTCGGCGGCGTCCAGACGACAGCCGCGCGCGCCGGGGCCAAGATCCTGGCTAATGCGCAGCACCGGGCCGTCGGGCAGCACCTCGACATCCATGTCGCAGGGCTTGCCGGGGCCGCAATCGCTGTTGGTCTGGACGATCCCCGCGACCCGCACCCCCTGCCCCATCAACGCATGGGCAAAGCCGTGCAGCACCAGGTCCAGGTCGCCACGCCCCGGCGAAATGACATATCCGATCTTCATGAACCGCCCTTCCGTTACGCGTCGGCGCTGATGTTTTAGGCGCGGCGGGGGGTGTTGTCACGCGGCTTGCGGGGCGCGCTGTTGCTATCGTGCGGGAATTCCTCAATGCTCAGGCGATGACTGACGCAAAACCCTGTTTTGACGAGATGTTGGTGGGCGGCGACCGCGCCCGGCAACCCTATGAGGCTTATTTTCGCTGGTTCCAGCAGGAAAACATCAAGGATCTTCGCCGCAAGTCCACCCAGGCCGAGGAATTCTTTCGCCGCATCGGCATCACCTTCAATGTCTACGGCCAGGACGAGGCGGATGAGCGTCTGATCCCTTTCGACATCGTCCCGCGCATCATCGGCGGCCGGGAATGGGCCGCGCTGGAACGCGGGATCGAGCAGCGGGTGCGCGCGCTCAACGCCTTTCTCCATGACATCTACCACCGGCAGGAAATCCTGCGCGCGGGCCGCGTCCCGCGTGAGATCATCGCCCGCAACGCCGCCTACCTGCCCGAGATGATCGGCGTGAACCCGCCCGGCGGGGTCTATACCCATATCGTCGGCACCGACCTGGTGCGCACCGGCGAGAACGAGTTCTACGTGCTGGAGGATAACGCGCGCACCCCCTCGGGCGTCAGCTACATGCTGGAAAACCGGGAAACCATGTTGCAGATGTTCCCCGAGCTTTTCGCCAAGCTCAAGGTGCGCCCGGTCGGCAATTACCCGCAGATGCTGCGCCGCTCGCTTGCCGCCTGCGCCCCGCCCGATCCGGGCAATCCCAAGCCGTGCATCGCCGTCCTGACCCCCGGCATCCACAACTCGGCCTATTTCGAACATTCCTTCCTGGCCGATCAGATGGGGGTGGAGCTGGTCGAAAGCACCGATCTGCGGATCGAGGATGGCCGCGTCGCCATGCGCACCACCGAAGGGTTCAAGCCCGTCGACGTGATCTACCGGCGTATCGACGATGACTATCTCGATCCCCTGACCTTCAACCCCGAAAGCCTGTTGGGTGTGCCCGGCATCATGGATGTCTACCGCGCGGGGCGCATCACCATCGCCAACGCACCCGGCACCGGTATCTCGGACGACAAGGCGCTCTATTCCTACATGCCCGAAATCGTCGAGTTCTATACCGGCGAACGCGCGATCCTGAAGAACGTGCCGACTTGGCGCTGCTCGGAGCCCGACGCGCTGGCTCATGTGCTGGAAAACCTCAAGGATCTGGTGGTCAAGGAGGTGCATGGCTCGGGCGGTTACGGGATGCTGGTGGGGCCTGCCGCCAGCCGCAAGGAGCTGGCCGGTTTCGCCGCCAAGCTGCGCGCGCGCCCGGGCAATTACATCGCGCAGCCGACGCTGGCGCTGTCCACCGTGCCGGTGCTGACCAAGGCGGGGCTGGCACCGCGCCATGTCGATCTGCGCCCTTACGTCCTGGTCTCGCCCGACCGGGTGGAAATGGCGCCGGGCGGCCTGACGCGGGTGGCGCTCAGGAAAGGCTCGCTGGTGGTCAATTCCAGCCAGGGCGGCGGCACCAAGGACACCTGGGTGTTGGGGGATTAAGCCATGATGCTGGGAAAAACCGCTGGCGGGCTGTTCTGGATGTTCCGCTATCTCGAACGCGCCGAGAACACCGCCCGCCTGCTGGAGGCGGGATGGCGCATCGCGCTGACCGCCGCCGATGACGAGGGCGAGAACGAGTGGGAATCGGTGATCACCACCGCCGGGATCAAGCCGGGCTATGAGGCCAGGCATGACAGCTATGACGCGGAGAACGTGATCGACTACCTGTTGCGCGACCAGGGCAACCCGTCCTCGGTCATGTCCTGCATCGCGGCGGCGCGCAGCAACGGGCGGCTGGTGCGCACGGCGCTGTCCTCCGAGGTCTGGGAGGCCACCAACGAGACCTGGATGGTGCTGAAGAAGGCGCTGGCGCGACCTGTCTCGGAGCGCCAGTTGCACGAGACGCTGATGCTGGTGCGCAACCGCTCCTCGATGGTGCGCGGCGCGCTGCACGGCACCATGCTGCGCAACGACATCTTCTCGTTCTCGCATATCGGCACCTATGTCGAACGCGCCGACAACACCGCGCGCATCCTGGATGTGAAATACTATGTCCTCCTGCCCTCGATGGCGCATGTCGGCGGCTCCATCGACAATGTGCAATGGGATGTGATCCTGCGGTCGGTCTCGGCGGCGCGCTCCTATCGCTGGCTCAATGGCGGTGAGATGTCGCCGCTCTCGATCGCCGATTTCCTGATCCTCGATCTGCGGATGCCGCGGTCGCTGGCCTTTTGCCAGTTGAAGATCGGCGAAAGCCTTGCGCGGCTGGAACAGAATTACGGCCAGCGCCACCCCTGTCACGATCTCGCGCGAAGAAACGCCGAACGGCTGGAGGAGGTCACGATCGAGATGATCTTCGACGAGGGCGTGCACGAGTTCCTGAGGGCCTGCATCACTGACAACGCGACCCTGGCCGGGCAAATCCAGGCCGATTACCGGTTCAACGAATGAGCGTGCCCATGCACCTGAAGATCACCCACAAGACGACCTACAGCTATGACGAACCCGTCGCCTATGCGTTGCAGCAATTGCGGCTGACGCCGCGCAGCGGCGCGGGGCAGAAGGTGCTGGACTGGTCGATGCAGATCACCGGCGCGACCCGGCAGCTTGGCTTCGACGATCAATACGGCAATGTCACCGAGCTTCTGAAGGCCGATCCCGGCACCTCGCGGATCGAGATCGTCAGCGAAGGCACGGTCGAGATCGCCGACAATAACGGCGTCGTCGGCAAGCATCGCGGGCTGGCCCCGCTCTGGCTGTTCGAGGCGTCGACTCCGATGACCGCGCCCGGGCCGCTGGTGCAGGCCCTTGCCGATGCGGTTTCGGCGCAGACGGACGGGGCGGACCCGCTCGACCGGCTGCACGCGCTGTCGGCCCGGATCGGCGGGCAGGTCACCTATGAGACGGGCCGCACCGACAGCGACACCACCGCCGAGGGCGCGTTGCAGGCAGGCCACGGCGTCTGCCAGGACCACGCCCATATCATGATCTCGGCGGCCCGCCAGATGGGCCACCCGGCGCGCTATGTCTCGGGCTACCTGATGATGAACGACCGCATCGACCAGGATGCCAGCCATGCCTGGTGCGAGGTCTGGACCGAGGCGCTTGGATGGGTCGGCTTCGACGTGTCGAACGGCATTTCGCCAGATGCCCGCTATGTCCGGGTCGCCATCGGGCGCGATTACCGCGATGCGATGCCGATCATGGGTATTCGTCGCGGCCCCGGCCAGGAGGCGCTGCAAGTCCACTTGCAAGTGCAGCAATAGCAGGCGTAGAAGGCGCGACCCTCTTTCACAAAGGAACGCGCGCATGACCTATTGCGTGGGGCTGAAACTCAATCGCGGGCTGGTCTTCATGTCCGACACCCGCACCAATTCGGGCGTCGACAATATCTCGACCTTCCGCAAGATGTTCCATTTCGACGTGGCGGGCGACCGATCCATCACGCTGATGACGGCGGGCAACCTGGCCACCACGCAGGCGGTGATCAGCCTGCTGGAAGAGCGGTCCAAGGAACCCGGCGCGCGCAATCCCGGCATCTATCAGTGTGAATCGATGTTCCAGGTCGCGACCCTGGTGGGCGAGACCCTGAAAGAGGTCATCGCCACCCATTCCGAGGAAGGCCAGAAGGCCGACGCCGCTTTCGGCGCCACGATCATCCTGGGCGGCCAGGTCGGCGCGGGCGAGCCGCGGCTTTTCCTGGTTTACCCCGAGGGCAATTTCATCGAGGCCAGCGAGGACACCGCCTATTTCCAGATCGGCGAGACCAAGTATGGCCGCCCGATCCTGGTGCGCGCCTTCGATCCTGACATGTCCTTCGAGGATGCGGTGAAGCTCTTGCTGGTCTCGTTCGATTCCACGATCAAGGCCAACCTCTCGGTCAGCCTGCCGCTGGATCTGCATGTCTACGAGGCCGGATCCCTGACCAGGGGCCGCGTCCTGCGCATCGCGGAAGGCGACCCCTATTTCGAGGAAATCTCCTCGGGGTGGGGCGTGGCCCTGCGCAATGCCTTCGCGGGACTGCCGGATTTCCGCTTTCCCTGATCGCCCCGATTGCCCGATCCCGGCAGGGCCGGAGGGCGGCGTCGGGGGCGAAAAAATCCGCCCCCAAAGCATCGACATTGCCGCATGGCGCGTTAGGGTGTGGGCAAAGACGGGGGGCACGTCCCCCAAGCCAACCCTCAAGGTAGCCCCATGCAATATCACACCCCACCCAGTTTCGAGGAGGCGAGCAGGATCGCCGCATCAGCCTCCGGCACCACGCGGTTTCTGGCAGGCGGCACCGATGTTCTGGTGCAGTTGCGTTCCGACCTGGTGACGCCCGACGACCTCATCGACGTCAAGCACATCCCCGGCGTGAAGGAGATCGCGCGCCAGGAGGATGGCGGCTGGCGCATCGGCATCGCGGTCGCGGGTGCCGAGATGACGGAACATCCCGACCTGGGCCGCGACTGGCCCGGTATCGTCGAGGGCATGGACCTGATCGGCTCGACCCAGATTCAGGGCCGCGCGACGCTGGTGGGCAACCTCTGCAACGGCTCGCCCGCCGCCGATGGGGTGCCAGCCCTCGTCGCCGCCGGGGCAAGCGTGACCGTGACCGGCCCGAACGGGGCCCGCGACGTGGCCGTGGCAGACATCCCGACCGGGCCGGGCAAGACCTGCCTTGAAAAAGGCGAGGTGATCTCGGCCCTCAACATCCCGGCGCGGGGCGAGAATGGCGGCGACGCCTATCTGCGCTTCATCCCGCGCACGGAAATGGACATCGCCGTTGTCGGCTGCGCCGTGAACCTGCGCGTGGACGGCGACACCATCACCGAGGCCCGCGTGGTCCTGGGCGCCGTCGCCCCCACCATCCGCGCGGTGCAGACCTGCGCCGACGCGCTGATCGGCACCGCGCTGGACGACGCAGCACTGGAGGCGCTGGACAAGGCCGCCCGCGCCGCCTGCGAGCCCATCGACGACAAGCGCGGCACGGTCGAGTTCCGCACCGATGTGGCCGGTGTCCTGGCCCGCCGCGCCGCCAAGATCGCCTATGCCCGCGCCAAGGGAGAACAGTCATGAGCAAGATCCACGTCACCACCAAGGTCAACGGCGACGAGGTCGAATACCTCTGCGAGCCGCGCGAGACGCTGCTGGATTGCCTGCGCGACCATCTCGACCTGACCGGGGCAAAGGAAGGCTGCGGCACCGGCGATTGCGGGGCCTGCTCGGTCACGATGGACGGTCGCCTTGTCTGCTCCTGCCTGGTCCTCGGGGCCGAGGCGCAAGGAAAGGAGATCGCCACCATCGAGGGCATGGCCGAGGATGGCGCATTGCACCCGCTGCAGCGCAAGTTCATCGAACATGCCGCGCTGCAATGCGGGATCTGCACGCCGGGTATCCTGGTCGCGGCGAAATCGCTCTTGGAAAAGAACCCCGACCCGACGGAAACGGAAATGCGCTACTGGCTGGCCGGCAACCTTTGCCGCTGCACCGGCTATGACAAGATCATCCGCGCCGTGATGGATGCGGCGGCGGAAATGCGGGAGGCGTCGTAATGGCACTGGACGGACCCAAGCAGGACTTCAAATATATCGGCACCCGGCCCGAACGGCCCGATGGCTGGGACAAGGTCACCGGCAAGGCCCGCTTCGGCGCGGATTTCTCGATGCCCGGCATGCTGCACGGCGCGATCCTGCGCAGCCCGCATGCACATGCGAAAATCCTCAAGATCGACGCCACCAAGGCGCTGGCGCTGAAGGGCGTCAAATCCGTGGTGACGCGGGCCGACTTCCCCGAGGGGCTGGAAGGCGAGGACTGGAATATCCAGGAAAACGTGATGGCGGGGGAAAAGGCGCTCTATGACGGGCATGCCGTCGCCGCCGTCGCCGCCACGTCGCAACTGATTGCCCGCGACGCGCTGAAGCTGATCGAGGTGGAATACGAGGTCCTGCCCCATGTCACCGATGTGGACAAGGCGATGGCCGAGGATGCCCCGGTAATCCGCGAGGGCGCCGCCGATTACTCGGTGCCCGAGGGGATGCACCCCAATGTGGTGCGCTACATGGAATCGGGCCGCGGCGACCTGGAAAAGGGCTTTGCCGAGGCCGACCTGGTGATCGAGGAAAGCTTCACCACCGAAGCCGCGCATCAGGGCTATATCGAGCCGCATGCCTGCGTCGCCAACCTGGGCGCGGATGGCAAGGGCGACCTGTGGTGCTGCACGCAGGGCCATTGGTTCGTGCGCCAGATGTGCACCGCTGTCCTCGGGCTGGAGGCCACGCAACTGCGCGTCACACCATCGGAAATCGGCGGCGGCTTCGGCGGCAAGACCACCGTCTTCATCGACCCCGTGGCGCTGGCGCTCAGCCGCAAGGCGGGCCGTCCGGTCAAGCTGGTGATGAGCCGCTCGGAGGTCTTGCGCGCCACCGGGCCGACCGCGTCCGCGTCGATGGATATCAAGATGGGCATGACCAAGGAGGGCAAGATCACGGCGGCCTCCGGCACCTTCCGGATGCAGGGCGGGGCCTTCCCCGGCGCGCCGGTCGATGTGACCACGATGCTGGCCTTTGCCAATTACGACATCGAACATGTGCATCACACCGGCTATGACGTGATGACCAACCGCCCGAAACAGGCCGCCTACCGCGCGCCCGGTGCGCCGATGGGGGCCTTTGCCACCGAAAGCGTGCTGGATGAGCTCTGCCGTGGCTTGGGCCTCGACCCCATCGAGACGCGGCTGAAAAACGCGGTCAAGGAAGGCACGCCCGCCACTTTCGGTCCCAAGTTTCCGCCCGTCGGCCTGATCGAGACGCTGGAGGAAGCCCGCGCGCATCCCAATTATTCGGTCAAGCTCGGCCCCAACCAGGGGCGCGGCGTCGCCTCGGGCTACTGGATGAACTGGGGCGGGGAAACCTCGGCCTCGGTCGCGATCGGCGATGACGGCTCGGTCCAGGTCTCCATCGGCACGGTCGATATCGGCGGCTCCCGCGCGTCCATGGCACTGATGGCGGCGGAAGCCTTTGGTATTCCTTACGAAAACGTGCGCGTTTCCATCGCCGATACCGGCTCGCTCGGCATCAACGAGCCAACCCATGGCAGCCGCGCCACCTTCGCGAGCGGCCTCGCCATCATCGAGGCCTCGCGTGAGGCAACCCGAAAACTCTGCCAGCGCGCCGCCGACAAATGGGGCATCGACGCCGACGCCGTGACCTGGGAGGACGGCTGCGCCAAACCCTCCGGCCCCAATGCGGGTGAGTTCGATCCGCTGACCATTGCCGAGATCGCGGCCGAGATGGGCAGCACGGGCGGGCCGATCTCGGGCCATCACGAAAGCACGCCGGACGGGTTCGGCGGCAGTTTCGGTACCCATGTCGTCGATGTCGAGGTCGATCCCGAAACCGGGCGCACCACGATCCTGCGCTACCTGGTGGTGCAGGATGCGGGCAAGGCGATCCATCCGGCTTATGTCGAGGGCCAGTTCCAGGGCGGCGCGGTGCAGGGCATCGGCTGGACGCTGAACGAGGAATATATCTACGGCGAGGATGGGCGGCTGCAAAACCCCATCTTCCTGGATTACCGCGTGCCCGTGGCCTCGGATCTGCCGATGATCGACACCGTCATCGTCGAGGTGCCGAACCCCGGCCACCCCTACGGCGTGCGCGGCGTGGGCGAGACCGGGATCACCCCGCCCCTGCCCGCCATCGCCAACGCGGTGCGTGACGCCATCGGGGTGCGGATGAAGAAATTGCCGCTGACGCCGCCCCGCGTCCTGGCCGCAATCAAGGCGCGGGACTGATGGTTCAGGTGCATCTCTGGTCGGGGCTGCGGCCCCTCGTCGACGGTCGGGAGGTCGTTGAAGTGGAGGGCGAGACGGTCGGGCAATTGCTGGACAATCTGGTGAAGGATTATCCCGGCCTCAAGCCTGCCATCGACAAGGGTGTTTCGATCTCGGTCGATGGGCAGATCATCCCGAAAAGCCGTGGCGTCAAGGTGAAGGACAGCTCGGAAGTCTTTCTTTTACAAAGGTTATATGCGGGGTAAGCGCTCGGTCGACCGAGCGCTTGTGGGGCCCGTCAGGTGGTCGGCACAATCCAGTCGGGCACGATGCCCGAACGCGTGATGTAGGGGCCCACATCGCGCCCCCGAAACAGCCCGTGATCGGTGATCAGCACCGTCTTCAGCCCCGCCGCCGCACCCCCCAGGACATCCGTATGCAGCGTGTCGCCGACCATGGCGATGCGGGATCTCTCGATGCCACCCAGCCGCGCGAGGGCCGCGTCGAAGGCATTGCGATGCGGTTTGCCGAAAAAGCGCGGCGCGAGGCCAGTGGCCTCGGCGATGGCTTCCGCGAAATGGCCGGGTTCCAGCGTCAGACCGTCCTCACGCGGGGCGACAAGGTCGGGGTTGGCGACGATCAAGGGCCGCGGATCGTCGCGTAGCGCTTTGATAAGACGCTCGTTCTCGGCATCAGCCCATCCTGTGCTGGACAGGAGGACAAAGCCGCCCGCACTGTCGAAGAGGCGCGGGTCATCCTGCACACGACGCAGAGGCACGGGGCTATCGTCGAACCTGTCCTCCGGCGCGGCGGCGGCGGCCCAGATCGTGCCATCCGGCAAAGGCGGCAGGAGGGCAAAGGCCACGTCGCGGCTGGAAATCACCTCCTCCGCGCTGAAATCGAAGCCGAGCCGGGCGTATTTTTCCACTGCCTCGGCCTTCGTGTAGCTGGCGGCATTTGTCAGTACGATCAAGCGCTTACCTTGGTCTCGAAGCTCTCTCATGCGGTCGATGGCACCGGGGATGGCGGTCTCGCCCCGGTTCAGCACACCGAAGGCGTCGAGGATGAAGGCATCGACATGTTCCGCGACCTCGCCCAGATGCGCGGCGGGGCGGGAGGAGGCCGGGAACGTGGCCGCAGGCGCACGCGGGCGGATCGCCTCGTAACGCGCAAAGGCCCAATCTGCGGTGACGTCACGCATGAATATCGTCGCGCCAGCTGAGGCCACGGGCCAGCAGCAGACGTTGCGCGCGGGCCGGGTAGTCGGTGATCAGGCCGTCGATGCCCGCGTCAATGGCGGCGTTGATCTCCTCGGGGGTATTCACCGTCCAGGCATTGACGATGAGGCCCCTTTCTTGCGCGCGGGCAACTTCTTTTGCCGTGATATCCGTATGATAAGGCGACCAGACCGCGCCGCCGAGATCGGCAATGAGGTCGGGCAGCGACCCGCCCGCGTCGCTGCGCGAGGCGCCCGCCATCCACTCCGAGCCGTCGAGGATATTGGGGTCCATCGGCGGGGTCTCGCGGTCCAGATAGGACAGGTGCGAGCGCGGGATTTCGGGGGCTACCCGCTTGAGTTCCTTCAGGATTCTCCAATCGAAACTCTGCACGATCACGCGGTTTTCCAGCGCGAATCGGGTCAGGACGGCCATCACGCCCGCCACGTAATCTGCAATCGGCGGCGTGTGTTCCGGGTGGGCCGGGTTGCTCTTGATCTCGATATTGAGCCAGCAATCGGCGTAAGGCGCGGTGCAGACCAGCGCGGCGAGGTCGGCCAATGTCGGCACGCAGACGCCGCTGAGGAAGGCCTGGTCGGGGTAGCGCCCCCCATATACTGTGCCTCGACGCAACCCGCCCACATCATGCGCCTGCAATGCCGCGAGCGAGAGGCCACGGATGGCAGGCCCCTCGCCCTCCAGCCAGCGCCCGTCCAGGCGGGTTGCGGCGGCCATCAGGCGCGGGTTGTGGGTCAGGACGGGGATGTTGTCGGCGGTCATCAACACGTCGATCTCGACGATTTCTATCCCGGTATCGAAGCAATGCCGGAACCCGATCAGGGTGTTTTCCGGCAGCACCCCGCGCGCGCCGCGATGGCCGTGGATGCGAACCAGACCGGGGGCCTTGCGCAGGGGGGCAAGCGGGTCGGACATCGGAAGAATTACGCCTCGATCCGCTTTTCCGTTGCGGGATCAAAGAGATGCAGGGCGCGCTCGGGCGCGTCAAAGCGCACGGTTTCACCGACCTCGACCACGGATATGCCGTTCAGGCTGGCCACGATCTGCTGGTCACTGCCCTCCAATGGCCCATGCAGAAGCGTGACACCGCCCAGATGTTCCAGCACCTCGACCTGCATCGAAATCGCGCCGTCCTCGTCGTTGCGCACGAGATGCTCGGGCCGGATTCCGACAAGAATGTCAGCTTTTCTTGACAGGTTTGTCCGGATTTTCGCGCCGCCCGGCAGGATCAGGTCGCCGCCATCGGAGTGCCCGGCGATGAAGTTCATCGCGGGGCTGCCGATGAAGCCCGCCACAAAGACCGAGGCCGGACGCTCATACAGCTCGATCGGGGTGCCGAACTGTTCGACATAGCCGCCATTGAGCACCATCAGCCGGTCGCCCAGGGTCATCGCCTCGACCTGGTCATGGGTGACGAAAATCGAGGTCACGCCGAGGCGCTTTTGCAGCTTGCGGATCTCCAGCCGCATCTGCACGCGCAGCTTGGCGTCGAGATTGGACAGCGGCTCGTCAAACAGGAACACCTGCGGGTCGCGGACGATGGCGCGGCCCATGGCGACGCGCTGGCGCTGACCGCCGGAGAGCTGGCGCGGCTTGCGGTCCAGATAGGCGCCGATTTCGAGGATATCGGCGGCCTCTTCGACCCTCCGCGTGATCTCCTCTTTCGGTTTGCCGCGAATTTTCAAGCCGTAGGCCATGTTCTGGCGCACCGACATATGCGGGTAGAGCGCGTAATTCTGGAACACCATCGCGATGTCGCGGTTGGCCGGTTCCAGATCGTTGACCCGGTTCCCGCCGATCATCACGTCGCCCGAGGTCACGCTTTCCAGCCCCGCGACCATGCGCAAAAGCGTGGACTTGCCGCAGCCAGAAGGGCCGACGATGACGACAAACTCGCCATCCTCGATCTCGGCCTCGATATGGTGCAGCACCTCGGTGAACCCGTATTTCTTGGTCAATGAATTGAGGGAGATATTCGCCATCTGGGCAGGGTTCCTATTTGTCGGTCTCGGTCAGCCCTTTGACGAAGAGCTTTTGCATTCCGATCACCACCAGGATCGGCGGCAGCATCGCCAGAAGCGCCGTCATCATGATGATGTTCCATTGCGGGGATTGTTCGGCGGCTTCCAGCATCTGCTTGATCGAGACCACGATGGTCATCATCTCGGTGTCGGTGGTGATCAGGAGCGGCCAGAGATACTGGTTCCAGCCATAGATGAAGAGGATCACGAAAAGTGCGGCGATATTGGTGCGGCTGAGCGGGATCAGGATGTCCCAGAAAAAGCGCATCGGCCCGGCCCCGTCGATCCGCGCGCTTTCCAGCATCTCGTCGGGGATGGTCAGAAAGACCTGCCGGAACATGAACGTGGCGGTGGCAGACGCGATCAGGGGCACAGTCAGGCCCCAGTAGCTGTTGAGCATGCCAAGGTCGGCGACAACCTCGAATGTCGGCAGGATGCGGACCTCGACCGGCAGCATCAGCGTGATGAAGATCATCCAGAAGAACCCCATGCGGAAGGGGAACTTGAAATAGACGATGGCGAAGGCGGACAAGAGCGAGATGGCGATCTTGCCGATCGCGATCATCATCGCCATGACGAGGCTGTTGAACAGCATCATGTAGACCGGCGCGGTCTGTGTGCCCTCCAGCCCCGAGCCCCACATGGTCTGGCGGAAATTGACGAAGAACTGGTCGCCGGGCCACATCGGGATGGGCGATTGCAGCATCCGCTCGGCCTCGTGGCTGGCGCCGACGAAGGTGATCCAGACGGGAAAGGCCACCATGGCGACCCCGAGTAGCAGGATGATATGGGCCGCGATGGCAAGGAGGGGGCGTTGTTCGACCATCAGTATTGCACCCTTTTCTCGACAAAGCGGAACTGGACCACGGTCATGGCAATGACGAGGATCATCAAGATCACCGATTGCGCCGCCGACCCACCCAGATCGAGGCCGATGAACCCGTCCGAGAACACCTTGTAGACCAGCGTCGTGGTCGATCCGAACGGGCCGCCTTGCGTGACCGCGTGGATGATGCCGAAGGTCTCGAAGAAGGCATAGACCGCGTTGATGACCAAGAGGAAGAAGGTGGTGGGCGAGATCAGCGGGAAGATGATGGTGACAAAGCGGCGGATGGGCCCCGCCCCGTCGATGGCGGCGGCCTCGGTGATCGAGCGCGGGATCGCCTGCATCGCGGCGAGATAGAAGAGGAAATTATAGGCGATCTGCTTCCACGCGGCGGCCATGATGACGAGGAACATCGCCTCGCCGCCGTTCAAGTAGTGGTTCCAGTTGTAGTCCACGAAATCCAGTAGGTAGGGAAAGATGCCGATGGTCGGGTTGAACATGAAGAGCCACAGCGCCCCGGCCAGCACCGGGGCCACCGCATAGGGCCAGATCAGCAGCGTCCGGTAGGTGGTCGCGCCGCGAATGATGCGGTCGGCGAAACCCGCCAGCACCAGCGCCATGGACATCGAGATGAAGGCCACGGCGGCCGAGAAGAAGATCGTGCGGCCAAAGGCGTTCAGATATTGGTCGTCGGTCATCAGGTAGGCGTAATTCTCGAACCAGACGAATTCCGTCGAGAGGCCGAACGCATCCTCGACCAGGAAGGACTGGTAGAGCGCCTGGGACGCCGGCCAGATGAAAAAGATCAGCGTGATGGCGATCTGCGGGGCCACCAGAAGGTAGGGCAGCAGCGATGTGGGGAAATGGACGCGCTTGAGCATCTGACCTCAGGGGGGGCGGCAGGACGTGGATGTGGCCCGGCGACCCCATGACAGGGGCCGCCGGGCCGGGATCAGAGGATCAGTTGACCGAACGCTCGAAGCGGCGCAGAAGCTCGTTGCCGCGTTCGACCGCGCGGTCGAGGGCTTCCTGTGCGGTCTGCTGACCGGCCCAGAGCGCCTCAAGCTCTTCGTTGATCACGTCGCGGATCTGCACGAAGTTGCCGAACCGGATGCCGCGCGAATTGGGCGTCGGCTCGTTCAGGCTGAGCTGCTGGATGGCGGTGTCGGTGCCGGGGTTGTCGGCGTAGAAGCCCTGCTCCTGGCCCAGTTCATAGGCCGCCGTGGTGATCGGCACATAGCCGGTTTCCTGGCTCCACCAGGCCTGCACCTCGGGCGAGGAGAGATAGGTGAAGAAGGCCGCGACACCTTCGTAATCGGCCGCCTCATGGCCTTGCAGCGCCCAGAGCGTCGCACCGCCGATGATCGAGTTCTGCGGCGCGTCGGCGATGTCGGTGTCCAGCGGCAGCATGGTCTGGCCGAACTCGAAATCGGCCTGGTCGACCATCGAGCCGTAATAGGCCGAGCTGTTCATCCACATGCCGCATTCGCCATTGGTGAACATCGGCAGGCTGTCGCCCCGGCGCCCGCCATAGACGAAATGGTTGTTCTCGGACATCGCGGCGATGCGATCGAGGCGCGCGGCCAGTTCGGGGCTGTTGAAGACCAGTTCGGTATCGAAGCCCGCAAAGCCGTTTTCCTGCGTGCCGGTGGGCAGGTTGTGCCAGGCGTTGAAGTTCTCGATCATCACCCAGGACTGCCAGCCGAAGGAGACCCCGCATTCCATGCCGTTATCGACGAGGGCGGCGGCGGCGGCCTCGACCTCGGCCCAGGTGGTGGGCACCTCGACCCCGGCGGCCTCCAGCGCGTCGGCGTTGTACCACAGGACCGGCGAGGAACTGTTGAAGGGCATCGACAGAAGCTCGCCCTCGGGGGTCTGGTAATAGGAAACCACGGCGGGCAGGAAATCACCGCCGTCGAACGGCTCGCCTGCGTCTTCCATCAGCTGCTGCACCGGGTAGATCGCGCCCTCGGCGGCCATCATGGTGGCGGTGCCGACCTCGAAGACCTGCACCAAGTGCGGCTGCTCACCGGCGCGGAAGGCGGCGATGGCGGCGGTCATGGTCTCGGTGTAGTTGCCCTTGTAGGTGGGGACGAGGGTGAACTCGTCCTGCATCGCGTTGAACTCCTCGGCCATGCGGTCCACCCGCTCGCCATTGGCGCCGCCCATGGCGTGCCACCAGTTGATTTCGGTCTGGGCCGCCGCGGCGCCCGCCATCATACCGACAAGCGCGGTGCTGGTCAGCAATGTCTTGGTGAAGGTCATTTCATGTCTCCCTGGCAGAAATGTCATATTTTGTGGCCACACTTTCGGCCATACGCAGAATAATTCAAGTGAAATTTCTGCGATAGTTGCATAACACTGTGTTATGAGACATCGCAGGACGGATGCAAGGGCAAGGGTGCGCGGGACGATGAAATTTCAACTCAGGCAACTGGAGGCGTTCCAGGCCGTGGCCGAGACCGGCAACGTGACCAAGGCGGCAAAGCATCTGGGCGTGAGCCAGCCCGCGGTCAGCCGCCTCCTGTCGGATTTCGCGCGCTCGGTGGGGTTCGAGCTGTTCGACCGCCGACAGGGCGTGCTGGTGGCCACGCCCGAAGCGCGCTACCTGCTGGCCGAGGTCAAGCGCATCCTGGACGGGCTGGACCACCTGGAGGATCTGCGCCGCGACCTGACGGAACGCACCGGCGGCCATATCCGCATCGCCTGCCTGCCGGGCTTTGCCACCAGCCACCTGCCGCAACTGCTGGTCCGGTTCCTGGCCACCCGCCCCGGCGTCACCGTCACGCTGGAGCCCGACCGCCCCGAGCGCATCCTGGAATGGATCATCGGCGAGCAATATGATTGCGGCATCACCGACGGCTTCGCGGGCCATCCCGCGACCGAAAGCCAGGACCTTCTGATGCGCTCGGTCTGCATCCTGCCGATGGGTCACCCGCTGGCGGAGCGCGCGACCATAACCCCGCATGATCTGGCGGAAGAAAAACTGATCCACACGCGCCGCGACAGCCGGTTCTACCAGCGGCTCGCGCGGGCCTTTTCAACGGCCGGCGTGGCGCTGAATTCCTGGGTCGAGGTGCGCCAGTTCACCGCCGCCTGCACCATGGTGGCCGAGGGCACCGGCGCCTCGGTGGTCAGCGCGCTGGATGCGGAAGGCTACCGCGACCGGCTGCTGATCCGCCCGTTCGAGCCCGCGATCCATCACCGGCTGACGGTGCTGCGCCCCGCGACCGGTTCGCGCACGCCCATCGTGCTGGATTTCATCGACGCCTTCACCGACAGCCTCGCGCCCTTCCTGGTCAATGGCTGATCAGGCGCGTTGGGCCAGGAAGGCATCGACCTCGGCGCGGGTCGGAATGGCGTCGGCAGCCCCCTTGCGCGTGACTTGCAGCGCGGCGGCGGCAGAGGCCAGGCGCAGGGCCTCGGGCACATGTTTTCCGGTGTCGATGGCGGCCAGGAAATAGCCCAGGAACGTGTCGCCCGCGCCGGTGGTGTCAATGGGCGTGACGGGAAAGGCCGCGACGCCCTGCCACTTGTCGCCGTCGATATGGGCCGCGCCTTTCGCGCCGTAGGTCACCAGACGCGCGACATCTGCCAGCGCCTCGGCAGGCAAGGCCGCCTCCAGCGCCGCCGCCTCGCCCTCGTTGACCGACAGCAGATCGGTCAGTGGCAGCATCCCGGCCACCGCCTGCCGGTCGAACGGCGCGGCGCAATAGGCCACCCGCATCCCGGCGTCGCGGGCCAGCCTGGCGGCAAACGCGCCACCATTGGTCTCGTTCTGCAAGAGCAGCCAGTCGCCAGGGGCAGCGGGGGCCAGCGCCTGTGCGATCTGATCCTCGGCAATCTCGCGATTGGCACCGGGGAAGAGGACGATGGCGTTTTCGGCGGCGCGATCCACCGTGATCATCGCGTGGCCCGTGGGGGTGGCGACCTCGCGCAAATTCTCCGTATCAACCCCGGCTTCGCGCAACGCGTCCCGCGTCCAGCCGCCTTCCGGCCCGATAGCCCCGATATGGACCACCTGCCCGCCCGCCCGCGCGATGGCAATCGACTGGTTCGCGCCCTTGCCGCCAAGTCCCGTTGTCAGGTCGGTCGCTGCAAGGGTCTCGCCCGGCTTTGGCAGGCGCTCCATCGCGTAGACATGGTCGATATTGATCGAGCCGAGATTGTAGATCGTCATGGCGCGCCCCTCCCCTTCGGCCCGGACCGTAGGCGCAATGCGCGGGGCCTGACAAGGCGGCGCAAATGCACGATGGTGGGGGGCGATTCCCCCCCGTCCCGAGGTCACCGCCCATGTCCGACGCCTTCATCGCCCATATTTCAGCCGAGATCGACGCGGTCCGCGAGGCGGGCCTGTTCAAGACCGAGCGCATCATCGCCACGCCGCAGGCGGGCACCGTGGCGCTGGCCTCCGGTCACAAGGTGATCAACCTCTGCGCCAACAACTACCTCGGGCTGTCGGACCATCCCGAGCTTGTCGCGGCGGGGCAGGAGGCGCTGGAGCGCTATGGCTACGGCATGTCGTCCGTGCGCTTCATCTGCGGCACGCAATCGGTGCACAAGGAGTTGGAGGGCCGGATCTCCGCCTTCCTGGGGATGGAGGACACGATCCTCTATTCCTCCTGCTTCGATGCCAATGCGGGCCTGTTCGAGACGCTTCTGGGGCCGGAGGACGCGATCATCTCGGACGCGCTCAACCATGCGTCGATCATCGACGGGGTGCGATTGTGCAAGGCACAGCGCTACCGCTACGCCAATTCCGACATGGCCGAGCTGGAGGCGCAGTTGCAGGCCGCATCAGGCGCACGGTTCCGCATGATCGCGACAGATGGCGTGTTCTCGATGGATGGATATATCGCCAAGCTGGAGGCGATCTGCGACCTGGCCGACACATATGACGCGATGGTCATGGTCGATGACAGCCACGCGGTCGGGTTCATCGGAGAAACCGGGCGCGGCAGCCCGGAGCATCGCGGCGTGATGGACCGGGTGGACATCATCACCGGCACGCTCGGCAAGGCGCTTGGCGGCGCCTCGGGCGGCTATACCAGCGCGAAAGGGCCGGTGGTGGAATGGCTGCGCCAACGCTCGCGCCCCTATCTCTTCTCCAACACGCTGGCCCCGGTGATCACGGCGACCTCGATCAAGGTGCTGGACATGCTGGAGGCTTCGACGGAGCGGCGCGACCGGCTGATGCAGAATGCCGCGCATTTCCGCGAGCGCATGGCAGGCGCGGGGTTCGACCTACTGCCGGGCGAACATCCGATCATCCCGGTCATGCTGCGCGACCCGAAAAAGGCGCAGGAGATGGCCAAGCGGCTGGATGACAAGGGTGTCTATGTGGCCCCCTTCAGCTTTCCGGTGGTGCCCAAGGGCCAGGACCGCATCCGCACCCAGATGTCGGCCGCCCATAGCCGCGAGGAGTTGGACCGCGCGATCGACGCCTTCATCGAGGTGGGCCGCGACATGGGGTTGATCCAATGAGCAACGAAATGAAGGCGCTGGTGAAGGCGAAACCCGAGGCGGGGCTGTGGATGGAGCGCGTCCCCGTGCCCGAACCCGGCCCCCGCGACGTGCTGATCAAGGTCAGGAAATCGGCCATCTGCGGCACCGATGTGCATATCTGGAAATGGGACGAGTGGTCCGCCAAGACGGTGCCGGTGCCGATGGTCGTGGGCCATGAGTTCTGCGGCGAGATCGTCGACCGTGGCGCGGCGGCAGTGAAATTCGAGATCGGCCAGCGGGTCTCGGGCGAGGGGCATATCACCTGCGGCATCTGCCGCAACTGCCGCGCGGGGCGCGGGCATCTGTGCCGCAACACCAAGGGCGTGGGCGTCAACCGGCCCGGCTCATTCGCGGAATATCTCTGCATCCCCGAGGCCAATGTGGTGCCGATCCCCGACGACATCCCCGACGAGATCGCGGCGATTTTCGATCCCTTCGGCAATGCCGTTCACACCGCGCTCAGCTTCGATCTGGTCGGCGAGGATGTGCTGGTCACCGGCGCGGGCCCCATCGGCATCATGGGCGCGCTGGTGGCGCAGAAGGTCGGCGCGCGCAAGGTGGTGATCACCGATATCGCGCCCTACCGGCTGGCGCTGGCGCGCGAGATGGGGGTGCAATATGTGGTCGATGTGGCAAAGGAAAACCTGCGCGACGTGATGGAAGAAATCGGCATGACCGAGGGCTTCGACGTGGGCCTTGAGATGTCGGGCGCGGCGGATGCGATGCGCCAGATGATTGCGCGGATGAACAATGGCGGCAAGATCGCGCTCTTGGGCATTGCGCCGACCGAGTTCGCCGTGGACTGGAACAGCGTCATCTTCAAGATGCTGCATGTGAAGGGGATCTATGGCCGCGAGATCTTCGAGACCTGGTACAAGATGATCGCGCTGGTGCAATCGGGGCTGGACCTGACCGATCTGATCACGCACCGGATCTCGATCGACGCGTATGAGGACGGCTTCGCCGCGATGCTCTCGGGTCAGGCGGGCAAGGTGGTGATGGACTGGGGGTGAGGCTGGCTTTAATGCCGCGCCATCGCCGTCACGCGGGGTGGCGATGCTCCGGTGTTGTGATGCACTTTATCCTTCGTTTTCCGAATGACCTCAAGTGGACGTGCTGCCTTCACCCAATCGCCGCCCCAGGGGGCGTGACGGCGATGGCGCGGCGGCCTACGGCCTTGATTCCGCGCCGGTGACATCTCGCTACCCGTCGAACACCACCCGGAAGCCCTGATGCGTCGTGGTGCTGTCGGGCGAATTGCCGGTGCGTGCGGCGATGCGGTAGCGGTAGCAATAGGAGCGGTGGCAGAGGAACGAGCCGCCTTTCAGCAGCTTGTAGCCCTTGCGCGCGGCCATATGGGCCTTTGCCTCCTTGCGCATCGACCGGACCTTGTAGGGCTCGACCGTCCATTCCCAGACATTGCCCACCATGTTGTAGAGCCCGTAGCCATTGGGCGCGAAGCTCAGCGCAGGCGCGGTGGTGATGTAGCCATCCGCCCCGGTGTTCAGGTCGGGAAACCGTCCCTGCCAGATATTGCAGGGCAGCGTGTCGGTGTCGTCGGGCTCAGCCTCGCCCCAGGGAAAGCGCAGATCGCCTGAGCCCCCGCGCGCGGCGTGTTCCCATTCGGCCTCAGTAGGCAGCCGCCCGCCGACCCACCCCGCATAGGCCCGCGCGTCGTTCCACGAGACCTGCACCACGGGGTGATCCGGCAGGCAGGCATCTTCCGTTCCCGGCCCGTTCGGCGCGGACCAACAGGCGCCGAAAACCTGCCGCCACCATTCCACCCCCGCGACGCCTTCGGTCGGGCCGACCGCCTCGGGCACCTGGGCGTGGAAGACGAAGGACCAGCCGAAACGCTCGGCCTCGGTCCGGTAGCCGGTGGCGTCGATGAAGGCGCGGAAATCGGCGTTGGTCACGGTCGTCACGCCGATGCGGAAGGGCTTGAGCTTGACCCGCCGCAAGGGGCCTTCGCTGTCGATGGGGATCTGCGGCGCATCGGTGCCGACCAGGGCGGGGCCGCCGGGAATATCGGCCAGGTCGCCCGGATAGCTGCCGCCACGCAAGGCGCGCGTCGGCGCCGGGGGGCCTTTCGGGCCGCTCGCGGGGCAGCAGGGGGCGGGATTTGCGCGATCGTCGGTCATTGGTTCCGGTTCTGGGACAGAATTGCGCCCGCGTCCAGACTTGGCGCTACCCTGCCGCCTTGACGGTGGTCTGCCAATCGGGATGCACCCAGGGGCGCTTGTTCGAGGGCGGCAGCATCCCCTGCCCCAATATGTGATCGGCGGCTTTCTCGCCGGTCATGATCGAGGGCGCGTTGAGGTTGCCATTGGTGATACGCGGAAAGATCGAGCTGTCGGCGACGCGCAGACGCTCGACGCCGATGACACGGGTTTCGGGGTCGACCACGGCCATCGGATCATCCTCCGCGCCCATCTTGCAGGTGCCGCAGGGGTGATAGGCGCTTTCGGCGTGTTCCGCGATGAAGGCGTCGATCTCCGCATCGCTCTGCACCTGCGCGCCGGGCAGAAGCTCGGTGCCGCGATAGGGGTCGAAGGCGGGTTGGGCGAAGATCTCGCGCGTCAGGCGCACGCAGCGGCGGAACTCGGACCAGTCATCGGGGTGGCTCATATAGTTGAAGCGGATCTCGGGCGGCGCTGCGGGATCGACGGAGGCCAGCGTCACCGCGCCGCGAGACTTGGAGCGCATCGGGCCGACATGGGCCTGGAAGCCGTGGCCTTCCGCCGGGGTCTGGCCGTCATAGCGCACCGCGAGGGGCAGGAAATGGAACTGGATATCGGGGTAGCGGATACCGGGGGCCGAGCGCAGGAAGGCCGCCGATTCGAACTGGTTCGACGCACCGAGCCCGCGCTTGGTAAAGAGCCATTGCGCCCCGATCAGCGCCTTGCCCCAGAGGTTGTAGTACCGGAAGAGCGTGATCGGTTGCAGGCAGGCTTGCTGGAAATAGATCTCCAGATGATCCTGCAGGTTCTGCCCCACGCCCGGACGGTCGGCGACAATGTCGATGCCGTGTTCGGCCAGATGCGCGGCAGGCCCGATGCCCGACAGCATCAAGAGTTTCGGCGAATTGATGGCGGAGGCCGAAATGATGACTTCCCGGTTCGCGCGGATCACCTGCACCCTGCCCCCGCGCGCCACCTCGACGCCCACGGCGCGCCCCTCCTCGATCACCACACGGCGGGCGAGGCAGCGGATCATTTGGCAATTGGGCCGTTTCAGCGCGGGGCGCAGATAGGCATTGGCGGCGGACCAGCGGCGGCCCTTCCAGACGGTGGCCTCCATCGGGCCGAAGCCTTCCTGCTTTTCGCCGTTATAATCGTCGGTGGTCTCATAGCCCGCCTGCCGTCCGGCCTCGACAAAGGCCCGGAAAAGCGGGTTCCTGCGCAGCCCGCGCGTCACATGCAGCGGGCCGTCATGCCCGCGCCAGGCCGGATCGCCGCCATGGCCGCAATCGTGCCAGTTTTCCATCCGCTGGTAATAGGGCAGCACATGCGAATAGCCCCAGCCGGTCGCGCCCTGATCCTGCCAATGGTCGAAATCGCCCGCATGGCCGCGCACATAGACCATGCCGTTGATCGAGGACGAGCCGCCGACGACCTTGCCGCGCGGACAGGCCAGGCGGCGGCCCGCCAAATTCGGCTCGGGCTGCGAGGTAAAGCCCCAGTCATACTGGCGCATGTTCATCGGATAGCTGAGCGCCGAGGGCATCTGGATGAAGGGGCCGAAATCCGAGCCGCCGAACTCCAGCACCAGCACCGAATGCCTGCCGCTTTCCGACAGCCGGTAAGCCAGCGCCGCCCCGGCCGAGCCCGACCCGATGATCACGTAATCCGCCTGCATGTGGTCCCCCCTTTTTCTGCCTGATTACGCGCGATTGCCGGATGCGTCACGCCCATTCGACACCGGACGCCGCGGGGTCAGCCCGCACCATGTGGCAAGTTCTTGCCAGTTTGCCGGAGAGACCCGACAGAATACCTGACCTTTTGGACAGGTCCTGTTGCATCCCCCCCCGATTTGGCGGAGCATGACCCATCCCGCCAATTGGGACAGCAGCTACGGTGTTTCCCTTTGGCGTCGAAACCAACATTGGGAGAGTAAAAAATGTCAAAGTTCACGTTGCTGATGACAACCGCGCTGGCGGTTGGCCTGTCCGGGGCGGCGTTCGCCCAGGAGACGCATCCCGAAACCGGCGAGACGCTGGCCGAGGATCAGACCTTCTCCTACCGCCTGCTGGACCAGTTCCCCACCATCGACCCGCAACTGATCGAGGAAACTGCCGGCGGCCACGTCGCGCGCCAGATATTCGAGGGGCTGCTGACCCAGGATGACCAGGGCGAGCTGCGCCCCGGTGTCGCGACCGAATGGACGTCGGAGGACAACCAGACCTGGACCTTTACCCTGCGCCAGGATGCGATGTGGTCGAATGGCGACCCCGTGACGGCGCAGGATTTCGTCTATGCCTGGCGCCGCGCCGCCGACCCCGCCACCGCGTCGGAATATGCCTGGTATGTCGAGTTGAGCCAGATCGAAGGCGCCTCCGCCGTCATCGCCGGAGAGATTCCGCCCGAGGAGCTGGCCGTCGAGGCGCTGGACGATTACACACTCCAGGTAACCTTGCAGGCCCCGCTGCCCTATTTCCCGCAGATGGTGGTGCATTACACCTTCATGCCGACCCATCAGGCCACCATCGAGGAATATGGCGCCGATTGGACCAGCCCGGAGAATATCGTGTCCAACGGCGCATATATCCTGGATGAAATCGCGGTGAACGAGTTCTTCCGCCTGGTCCCGAATCCGAATTACTGGAACGCCGACAGCGTCATCATGGACGAGATCACCGGCCTGGTGATCAACGATGCCAACCAGGCGCTGACCCGGTTCCGCGCCGGTGAGTTCGACATGATGGACGACCTGCCCGCGGGCTCCTACCCGCAGCTTGAGGAAGAGATGCCCGAGACCGCCCATTCGGTGCCGCGGCTCTGCTCCTATTACTACACCGTCAACCAGAGCGAGAGCGGCCATGAGGCGCTGCAAGACCCCCGCGTGCGTCAGGCGCTGTCCTACATGATCAACCGCAACGTGATCACCGACCAGGTGCTACAGGCGGGTCAGGCCCCGGCCTACAACTTCACCCACTGGGCGACGGCAGGCTTCGAGATGCCCGAGATCGACTATGCCAGCTGGTCGCAGGAAGAGCGTCAGCAGCGCGCGATGGAGCTGATGGAAGAGGCCGGATACGGCCCGTCGAACCCGATCGAGATCGACCTGATCTACAACACCTCCGAGAACCACCGCCAGATCGCCACCGTGGTCAGCCAGATGTGGCGTCCGCTTGGCGTGACGGTGAACCTCAGCAACTTCGAATGGCAGAGCTACCTGGACATTCGCGGCAACCAGAATTTCGACGTGGCCCGTTCGGCCTGGTGCGGGGATTACAACGAGGCATCGACCTTCCTCGACCTGCTGACCTCGCGCAATGCCAATAATGACGGCAAGTTCCAGAGCGAGGAGGTGGACCGCCTGATGGCCGAGAGCGCCACCATGGCCGATCCGCAGCCGAACTATACCCGCGTCGAGGAGATCCTGGCCGAGGAAATGGCGATCATCCCGATCTACCATTACACCCAGAACTTCGTGCTTGACCCGGCCATCCGGAACTGGCCGATGGAGAACGTCGAAAACAACTGGTACGTGCGCGACATCTACCGCGTCGCCGAGTGACCCATCTGGCGGGGCGGCCCCTTGCGGCGCGCCCCGCCTTCCCTTAGGGGGCCGCCATGCTCAGCTATATTCTCAAACGCCTGCTGATCGCGATTCCGGTCATGCTGATCCTGATCGTGGGCACCTTCATCTTGATGTATACCGCGCCGGGCAGCCCCTTTGCCTCGGAACGCGGCGTGCCGCCCGCCGTGCTGGCCAACCTGGAGCGGCAATACGGGCTGGATCAGCCCTTTATCGTGCAGATCGGCTCCTACATCTGGAACCTGGTCACGCAGTTCGATTTCGGCCCCTCCTTCATCTACCGCGACCAGGACGTGAACGACTTGATCGCGCAGGGTTTTCCCGTGACGCTCACCTACGGGTTCTGGAGCTTCGTGGTCGCCGTGCTGGTTGGTGGCACGCTTGGCATCGTCGCCGCCGTGCGCCACAACACCTGGCTGGATTACCTGGCCGTCGGGATTTCCGTGGGCGCGCAGGTGCTGCCCAACTTCGTCCTCGCGCCGATCCTGGTGCTGGTCTTCACGCTGTGGCTCGGCTGGTTGCCGGGCGGCGGCTGGCAGGGCGGGCAACTGGAATACATCATCCTGCCGGTGATCGCGCTCTCGACCTCGTTCATGGCCTCGATCGCGCGGATCGCGCGGGCCTCGATGCTGGAGGTGCTGACCTCGAACTACATCCGCACGGCGCGTGCCAAGGGCCTGCCGATGCGCCGCGTGGTCATGCGCCATGCGCTGAAACCCGCGCTGCTGCCCGTGATCTCCTACCTTGGACCGGCCTTCGTGGGCATGATCACCGGCTCCGTGGTGATCGACGTCTATTTCTCGACGGGCGGCATCGGGCAGTTCTTCGTCGCCTCGGCGCTCAACCGCGACTATGGCGTGATGATGGGCATCACCGTCCTGCTTGGCGCGCTGACCATCTTCTTCAACCTCGTGGTCGACCTGCTTTACGCCTGGATCGACCCCAAGATCCGGTATTGATGTCATGTTAGCCACCAAGACCGCCGCCGATAACCTTGCGCAGGCCGCGCCCGTCAAGGGCCGGTCCCTCTGGGCCGATGCGCGGGCGCGTTTCTTTCGCAATCGCGCCGCCGTCTCCGGGCTGGTCGTGCTGATCGCCGTGGGGCTCTTCGCCGCCATCGGACCGTTCATCGCGCCGTGGAATTACGAGGATATCGACTGGGCCGTGTTGGGCAATGTCCGCGAGGCGGGGCGCCCATCGCTGGAAACCGGCCACTGGTTCGGCACCGACGCGCTTGGCCGCGACCTCTTTGCGCGCACCGTGCAGGGCACGCAGATCAGCCTCATGGTCGGTATTGTCGGCGCGCTGATCGCGGTCGGGGTCGGCACGCTCTACGGTGCGGTCGCGGGCTTCTTCGGGGGCCGCCTCGACAACCTGATGATGCGCATTGTCGATGTGCTGATGTCGATCCCCTACATGTTCGTGCTGATCCTGCTTCTGGTCGTCTTCGGACGCTCGATGCTGATGCTCTTCATCGGCATCGGGTTGGTGTCCTGGCTGGACATGGCCCGGATCGCGCGGGGGCAAACCCTGACGCTGCGCGGCAAGGAATTCGTGGAGGCCGCCCAGGCCACCGGCGTGCGCCCCTTCACCATCATCATGCGCCATATCGTGCCCAACCTCCTGGGCGTGGTGATCGTCTATTCCACCCTGCTGGTGCCCTCAATGATCATCTACGAAAGCTTCATCTCCTTCCTCGGCCTCGGCGTGCAGGAGCCGCTGACCTCCTGGGGCGCGCTGATCAATGATGGTGCGGCCGAGATGAATAACGGCCTTCTGTGGATCCTGGGCTTCCCCCTCTTCTTCTTCGTGATCACCCTCTTCGCCTTCTTCTTCGTGGGCGACGGGTTGCGTGACGCGCTCGACCCGAAAGACCGCTGATGACGACGCCCCTTCTGCAGATCGACGACCTGTCGGTGAAATTCTCGACGCCGGATGGCACCGTCAGCGCCGTCAATGGCCTGTCCTTCGACCTCGACGCGGGCGAGACGCTGGCCATTGTCGGCGAAAGCGGCTCGGGCAAGACGCAGCTGGCCTTTGCGACGCTCGGGCTGCTGGCCCGGAACGGGCGCGCCGAGGGCTCGGTCAGGTTCGAGGGGCGCGAGATCCTGAACCTGCCCGAGGAAAAGCTGAATGCGATCCGGGCCGAGAAGATCTCGATGATCTTCCAGGACCCGATGACGTCGCTGAACCCGTTCATGCGCGTGGGCGACCAGATGGCCGAGGTGCTGCAACTGCACAAGGGCCTGTCGAAGCGCCGCGCGCTGGATGAAAGCGCCAAGATGCTGGATGCGGTGCGGATCCCGGACGCGAAATCGCGGCTGCGCATGTATCCGCATGAGTTTTCCGGCGGCATGCGGCAGCGGATCATGATCGCCATGTCCTTGCTTTGTAAGCCGAAACTTCTGATCGCGGATGAACCGACCACGGCGCTGGATGTGACCGTGCAGGCGCAGATCATGGCGCTGATGGCCGATATCCAGCGCGATTTCGGGGCCGCGATCATCCTCATCACGCATGACTTGGGCATCGTCGCAGGGGCCTGTGAACGCACGCTGGTGATGTATGGCGGCCGGGTGATGGAGACGGGCAGCACCGACGAGGTGTTCGAGAACCCGACCCATCCCTACACGCTCGGTCTTTTGAAGGCGGTGCCGCGCCTCGACGTGCCGCAGCGCGATCTGCAGATCATTCCGGGCGACCCGCCCGACCTGACAGCCCTGCCGCCGGGCTGCCCCTTCACCGCGCGCTGCCCTCTGGCGCATGAGCCCTGCCCCAAGATCATGCCGAGGTTGGAGACCGTGACCGGAACCCACCTGCGCGCCTGCCACGCCGACATGGAGGACGTGACATGACCGCACCTGTCCTTGAGATCGACGACCTCTCGGTCACCTTCCCCGTCCCCAAGCGCGGAGGCTGGCCCTGGACCAAGCCCGACCTGCTGCACGCGGTGTCGAACGCGACGCTGTCCATCGCACCGGGGGAAACGCTTGGGCTGGTGGGCGAAAGCGGCTCGGGCAAGTCGACACTGGCGCGCGCCATCGTGCGCACGGTTCCCGCATCGGGCGGAACCGTCACGTGGAAGGGTCAGGACCTGTCGAAAATGCCCCCCGACAAGGCCCGCGCGCATGGCCGCCATGTGCAGATGATCTTTCAGGATCCGCTGGCCGCGCTGAACCCGCGCATGACGGTGGGTCAGGCGGTGGCGGAACCCTACATCACGCACTACCCCGACACGCCCAAGGCGGAGGTGCGGCGCCGGGTGCAGGAGATGATGGAGAAGGTGGGGCTACTGCCGACGCTGCTCAACCGCTACCCGCACGAGTTTTCCGGCGGCCAGTGCCAGCGCATCGGCATTGCCCGCGCGTTGATCACGGAACCCGAGCTTGTGGTCTGCGACGAACCTGTTTCGGCACTGGATGTGTCCGTGCAGGCGCAGGTGGTGAACCTGCTCAGCCGGTTGCAGCGCGAGATGGGCCTCTCGATCCTCTTCATCGCGCATGATCTTTCCGTCGTGCGCCATATCTCGACCCGCATCGCGGTGATGTATCTGGGCCGGGTGGTCGAACTGGCCGATGCCGAGACGCTGATCAGCGCGCCGCGCCATCACTATACCAAGGCGCTGATCTCCTCGATCCCGATCCCCTCGCCCAAGGCGGAACGGGCGCGGCCAAGGCCGATCCTGGAAGGCGAGTTGCCCTCCCCCCTTTCGCCGCCCTCGGGCTGCGTCTTTCGCACCCGCTGCCCGGCGGCACAGCCCGATTGCGCCACGCGCAAGCTGCACCTGGAGGAGATCGGACCGGGCCACACCGTCGCCTGCCACTACCCGTTGGGCAGCGAGGCCCTGAGACGGGTCAAGCCCGAGCTATGAGCGGCGGTGCCCCCTTCGCCCCCGGCGTCCATATCCTGCTGGACCTGCACGGGGCGGTGATGCTGCGGGACGCGAGGCGGATGGAGGCGGCGCTGCGCGGGGCGGCGAAGCCCGCCGGTGCCACGGTGCTGTCGTGCCATTTGCACGGGTTCGGAGAGGGCAGCGGGATCACCGGCGTGGCCCTGCTGGCGGAATCGCATATCTCGATCCACACCTGGCCCGAACGCGATTATGCCGCCGTGGACATCTTCATGTGCGGCAAGGCGGATGCGCGGGCGGCGGCGGAGTACCTGGAGAAGGTGCTGCAACCACAGCGGGTTGCGCGCACCGAGGTGCTGCGCGGTCAGGAAGTCGCCGGCGCGGTGTAGGCTGATCCCGCGCCGGGTATCACGGAAACCAGGTCGCCCAACCGTCAAGGTAGTAATCCAGCAGCGGATGCGATTGCAGCGAGTTGGGCTCGGCCTCCACCCGTGCGGTATCGGCCCCGAAGACCCGCGCCCCTTGCCAGACTTCCGGCGTCACGAAGCGCAGCCCCTCGGGCAGGTCGGGCATGCGTGGGGCCAATTCGTGCTGGCTGGCGATCACGAAGCCCCAATCGCCGAAGCTGGGGACATAGCCGTGATAGGGCAAGGCGCTGAGACCCTCGCCGGGGTCTTGCGGGTTGCGGGTGGCCTCGAAGGTTTCGACAATCGACCAGAAGGCCGCCCGCGCGAAGAGCGGCGATCCCGATTGCGTCACGATAAGTCCCTGCCCGGTCAGCCGCTCGGCCAGCAGGCCGTAGAACTGCGTCGTGTAGAGCCGCGACAGCGCCAGGGTGCGTGGGTCCGGCAGGTCGATGATCACCACGTCATAAAGCGCCTCGTCATGTTCGATGAATTCCCAGGCGTCCTGATTGACGATCGTCACGCGCGGATCGCTGAGCGCGTGATCATTGAGCGGCGCAAGTTGCGCGTGGTCACGGAAAAGCTCTGTCACGCGCGGGTCCAGATCGACCAGGGTGATCGCCGCGACGCCCTCATGGCGCAGCACTTCGCGCGCGGCCATGCCATCGCCGCCGCCCAGGATCAGCACATTTTCAACGCGCGGGGCCAGCCCCATGGCGGGATGCACCAGAAGCTCGTGATAGCGGTGTTCGTCGACGGTATCGAACTGGATTGCCTGGTCGAGGAAGAACCGCACCCGGTCGCGGAAGCGGGTGACGGTGATCTGCTGGTAGGGCGTCGCCTCGGACAGGATCACGTCATCCTCGTAAAGCCCCACCTCGGTCAGCGCCATCAGCCGTTCGGATTGCACGAGGCCCACGAGACAGGCGGCGAAGGCCAGCGCCCAGATGCCCGCCTGCGCGCGTGTGGCCCGGTCGCGGAAGATCCACAGCGACAGGCCCGCCACGGCAAGGTTGAGCGCGCCAAAGGCCAGGCTTGCCGACATCAGGCCAAGCTGCGGGATGATGATCAGGGGGAAAGCCAAAGAGGCCGCCAGCGCGCCGACATAATCCACCGTCAACACGTTCTCGAACCGGAACGCGCCCGCGCCCTCCTCTTTCAGCACCCGCGCGATGAGGGGGATCTCCATCCCCGACAAGACGCCCACGGCGATGAGCATCGCGAAGAGCGGCGCCGACACGTCGCCCATCCAGGCATAGGTCAGGAACAGCACGGGCGCCATGAAGCCGCCCACCAGCCCCAGAAGGATCTGCGCCCAGACAAAGCCCGCGAAGGCCCGGCCCACATAGCGCGAGAGCCACGAGCCCAACCCCATAGAGGACAGGAAAATTCCGATCACCAGCGAGAACTGGCGCACCGAATCGCCCAACAGGTAGCTGGAGAGTGTCGCCGCGATCAGCTCGTAGATCAGCCCCGCGACGGCGACCAGGAATGTCGCGGCCAGCAGCCAGACCGCGCGCAGCCGCGCGCCTTGGGCTGGTGTCATGAGACCCGACCTTGCCTGTCCTTCATGACACGATGACAGCCGCGATGATGATGGCCATGGAGACAAAGAGCATCCCGATCAGCACCGCCAGCGCGATGTTCTGATCCTCCTCGATCTCCTTGACGATGGAAAAGGGCGATATCCAGACGATGATGCGCCAGGTGATCGCCATAAGGACCATGCCCAGGAAGGTGTAGAAGATGGTGCCGACAAGCTCGGCCAGTTCGATATTCCAGAAAGCGTCCATGAAAACCCTCGCTTATTTGACCCGTGAATTGCCGATCCCGCCGATGCCACCGCTGCCCAGGCGGATCGAGGCATCCAGATCGGTGCTGGCCCGTCCCCACCCGTGATAGGAGACATAGCCGGTTCCGGCAATGGCACCGATGGATATGACCAGAAAGGCTATGCGAAACAGGCTCATCTCAATCCTCATCCGTCCAGTCCGAGCCGCGCCAGCGGCGGGTGTGGTGCCAGAACCGGCGCGCAAGGAAGCTGCCACCGCCAAGCGCAAAGATGCCGGCAAGCAGGTAAAGCCAGAACCCGCTGGACCGCCCGCCCGCCACGCTGACGGTGACCTGGCTGAGCGCCGCGCCCCCGGCGCTGGTATTGGGCCAATGGCCCTGTTCCTCTAGCCCCAGATTCATCGTGTAGGTGCCGGTTGTCTCGGGGCGGAAGCGCAGGGTGGACCACCTGCGCCCCTCGCTCCAGTTGCCGTCGCTGTCGCGGCCGAAATAATATTCGACGGTGCGTCCGGCCTCGAAGAGGGGCTCGCCCTCGGGGTCTTCCAGCTCCACCGTCAGATAGGCCCAGGAATTGCGCACGTCGCCTTGCAGGCGAATATCGGTGAGGCCGGTGGCATCGGTGACGTCGAATGTGACGGTCTGCGGCAGGGCGTTCGCCGCGAAGCGCTGTTCGGGCAGGAATGTCGTGCCGTCGCGGCCGCCCATGAACAGGCCGATGAGGGCCGTCACAAGCGCCAGCGCCAGGCAGGTGTTGCGCAGGAAGCGGTCATGCCGCCCTGCCTTGTAGCTTTGCAGCGGGTGGATGCCCTGGGGGCGCAACCCGGTGTCGATGCCGAACCCCGCCTCGGCCTCGGCGCGCGGCAGGTAGGTGGAGCGGTAGACCTCGCGTTCGGTCCCGGTCTCGGAAAAGCCAAGCATGGCGTCGGTGCCAAGCGCGCTGACCGTCGTGGTGCGGTCGCCGATGCGCGGGGCCCAGGTGAACTCCCCCTCGGCGAAGGTGATCTCACTGGTCGATGTCTCGTAGTAATTGTAGCGCTGCCCGCGCGACGAGACCGACGGGCGATGCTCGGAGGTTTCGACCCTGGCCACCGACATCCAGACCGGGCGGCGGTAGCGGCGGGTAAAGACCAGGTGGCCCTCCTCGACCGTGATCCAGGCATAGCCGTGGGTCGGCGAGAAAAGCTGGTGGTCGATCCAGGTCCAGACCTGCGCGCCCCATCTCTCGCGATGCTCCAGCGTGCCGATCACGGTGTACTGGACGCCGAAAAGCGTGCCGGTCATGCCGATCCTGAAGGGGGAATCGGGCCGTTCCAGCCCGTCGAACCTGGCCAGAACCTGGTAATCATGCTGCGCGTCCAGCTCGGCCCCGCAATAGCCGCAGATATGGGCCACGACGCGGCCGCCGCCAAGCACGTCCAGCCCCGCCCCGCAGGAGGTGCAGTTGATCGTGGTCAGTTCGGGCGCGCGGCTCATGCCGGGGCCTTCCGCACGGAGATCTCGAACGGGTCGAACCAGTCCCCCAGGAACCAGCTTTCGCCGCCCTGCCAGATCTCGCCGGACAGGAGCCTGCCGCGCGGCGATTGGGCGTTCACGAAGCGGTAGGTCTCGCCCACCATAAGCGCCTCGTCGAAGGAGCCCGCGACGGCGACGCATTGGGCGCTGTCCAGTTCGAGGATGTCAAACTCGTCACCGGCCGCGATCAGGTGCCCATCGGTACGGAAATGCCCGTTATGGCGCGGCCAATCCTCCGGTTCCAGCGGGCGCTGATAGACCACGTCGCCCTCATCGACCGAGACCCACCGCGACGCGCCCGAACCGGTCACGCCCCAGAACTCGTCCCAGAACCCGCGCCCGTAGGAGAATCGCGCATGGCCGTGGATCTCGACGGTGCTGCGCCCGAGCGTCACGCTGTCGCCCAGGCCGATCAGCGTCGGCGCAGCGTGCATGACGCCTTCGCGCCCCGCCAGGCGCACGGCCTCATCCTCCAACAGCAGCGTGGTGCCGCATGACGGACAGGTCATCATCTTCACCCGCGCGAGGGCGGGGGCGATGGTGTCACCGCAATTGGGGCAGTTGAAGGGCCTCATGCGCCCAGATTGCCCGGACCGACGGAATTTTCAACCGCAAGCTGGACGACGGGGCGGCGCGGCACGATTCGGGTGACGGTGGAAGCGGGGGAATCAGTCGGCGGAATCCAGGGGTCGGACGCGCAGAACGAGTCACATTAGTGTGATTTTTACACGTTATTGGATTGTTATCGGCGCGCGCGCGGTTTGGCCCGTGTTATCGGTTTCGGAATTTATTTTGGGCGTTTTTACACGAACAGGCTGGAGCGGATCGGGAAGACATTCAGAGCGACCCTTTAACATGTTGATATACCTGCATTTATATACCCGTGTTATCCAATAACATTGCCATCTGAGTTCGTGTTATCCAATGACTAACTCGCTGTTATCAGCTTTCTCCGCGCCGATATTGTCTGACCCCGGCGGATCGGGCCAAGTGTTGGTCATCGGCTGACGCCACGATGCAGACGCCGCCCAAACCCGAAACGACATGCGACCCCCGCAACATCAAGACGAACGCATCAACCCATTCACACCGACCCCCGAAGAGGACTTTTCACAATGACTTTCTCCAAGACCCTCAAGACCGCCGCCCTGACCCTGATGATCGCCCTGCCCGTCGCAGGTGCAGCTTCGGCCAACGGCTCCTATGTCAACGTCCAGCAGTATGGCTACGGCAACGGCGCCGCCGGCGCACAGACCGGGTTCCTCAACGACATGGGCATCTACCAGAACGGTGCCTACAACACGACCATCGCCAGCCAGGACGGCAACTTCAACACCACTGTTGTTGGCCAGACCGGGTACGGCAACGGCGCATCGGCCACGACCATCGGCTCGGGCAACATCGTCGGCATCGCCCAGCAGGGCAATGGCAACACCGCCGATATTGGCCAGCTCGGCAATGGCAACGCCATCGGCGTGATCCAGATGGGCAACGGCAACAACGCCTCGGCCACTCAGGTCGGCTCCGGCAACGTCTCGGTCATCGTCCAGCACTAAGCCCGATGACCCTGAAGCGCGGGGGGCAGAGTGCCCTCCCTGCCCCCCGCGCGCCCTCCTTCACGACCCCAAGCACGACCCCAAGATTTTTCCGCAGCACCGCGCCCCAAGGATCAGACCCATGACCCCCTTCACCGCCCCGAAAATTCGTCGACTGGCCAAAGCCTCCGTTTTTCTCGCCGGGCTCGGTCTGACCGCCGCGTGCACCGCGACCGCAACCACCCCGCGCCCCTCCTCCGCCGGACCGCTTTCCTGCGACATCGCCGTCACCCAGAGCGGCGCCATCGTCACCTACCAGGGCCGCGTCCACGCCAATGAGGCGGTTTCCGGAACCTACAGCCTGCGCCTGACCGGGCCCGGCACCAATATCGCCCAGGGCGGGCCGTTCTCCGCCCGCGCCGGCGAAACCGTCACGATCGGCCAGGCCAACCTGTCCGGCACCTCTGCTCGCACCAGCGCGGCCCTGACCCTTTCCGTGAACGGCAGCACCTACAATTGTGCCGCCACCCAGTAAAAAGTTCTTGACTTAGTGTGCAAAGCACACTAAATTAGTTTCATCGCAACCAAGACCATTCAACCCACCAACCCAAAGGATCTTTTCAAAATGACTTTCTCCAAGCTCTTCAAGACCGCCGCCCTGTCCCTGATGATCGCCCTGCCCGTCGCAGGTGCCGCCTCTGCCAACGGCTCCTATGTCAATGTCCAGCAGTGGGGCGTGGGTAACGCCGCCGCCGGTGCACAGACCGGGTGGTTCAACGACATGGGCATCTACCAGAACGGCAACTACAACAGCGCCGCCGCCACCCAGAACGGCAACTGGAACACCACCGTGATCGGCCAGACCGGCTATGGCAACGCGGCCTCCGCGGCGACCTACGGCTCGGGCAACGTGTCCGGCATCGCCCAGAACGGCGCCTACAACTCCGCCTCGACCGGCCAGCTCGGCTATGGCAACGGCGTCGCCATCATCCAGAACGGCTTTGGCAACTCGGCCTCCTCCAGCCAGGTCGGCACCGGCAACACCGCCGTGATCGTCCAGAACTAAGCCGATCGGCATCGACAATCCCCCGGGGGGCGGAGCGGTGATCCCGCCCCCGCCCCCCGGATCTTGTGCCCCATCCTTTTCCGATTTCCCCCGGTTTGCAGCCGTCTCACACACACCCCCCGCGTCAAGGCCCCCGCCTGACCACCAACAAAAGGATACTTCTTCAATGACTTACGTAAATATCCTCAACCTGCGCACCGCCCTTCCCGCCGCCGTGATCCTGGCCGGCCTGGGGATCGCTGCCGTCAGCAACGCGACCACGACCACCGCCGCCGCCACGGCCCCGCTGGCCTGCGACATCGCCGTCGACCAGACCGGCGCCATGGTGCATTTCCAGGGCCGGGTTCAGGCCCATGAGGCCATGACCGGCACCTATGCCCTGACGCTGTCGGGCGGTGGCACCAATATCCGCCAGGGCGGCGCGTTCTCGGCCCGCGAAGGCGAGATCGTGACCCTGGGCCAGGCCAACCTGTCGGGCGACCCGTCGCGCTACGACGCCACCATGGTCCTGTCGGTGAACGGCGCGACCTATAATTGTGCCACCAACCTGTAATTCGGTGTTGACTTAGTGTCTTTCAGACACTAAAGTAGAATCATCAACACAGAGACACCAGCCAACAGCAAATTTATTCAAAGGAACCAGACCCATGATCCGCAAGACCTTCATCGCCGCCACCCTCGCCCTGACCACGCTCGCCGCCCCCGCCGCAATGGCCGGTGGCACCCTCAGCTTCGAGGTGAACCCCACCAATGCCGAAGAGGCCAACATGATCCGCCTGGGTCTTGGCATTTTCCAGATCGCCAATGGCGGCGATCCGGCGCAGGTTTTGCAGAACGGCAACGGCAATGGTGCCGGCCTCGGCCAGTCCGGCGGTGGCAACCAGGGCGTTATCTATCAGGAAGGCAACGGCAATAGCGGCACGCTGAGCCAGAACGGCTGCGACAGCTACGGCATCTTCCAGTTCGGCAACGGTGCAAACGCCAATGTCGCCCAGGGCGACGGCTGCCAGACGGGCCTGCTGTTTCAGGTTGGCCTCGACTGATCGGGAAGATCCTGGACCCCACCCCCAGTCGAAACGCCAATAGCGCGCCTCCTGAGAATTCAGGGGGCGCGTTTTTCGTGGGGGATGAGGCTCTCATCGCCCATGCAAGGCGCGGAGTGGCCGTCGCGGTCTCTTGCGGGATTTCTGATGTTGGCTCTCGTCGCTCTTGCAGAGCGACTGCCGCCTTGGTCGCTCTTGCCAGAACGACCGATGGTACCCGAGGTCGGACTCGAACCGACAAGCCTTGCGGCGGGGGATTTTGAATCCCCTGCGTCTACCAATTCCGCCACTCGGGCAACGCGAGGGAGGGTCTAGTCGCCCGCCCCCGCATCGTCAATATCCCATCGTCAGAACATCACGCCCACCAGCCACAGCGTGATACCGGGGAAGGCCACCAGCACCACGACGCGGATGAGGTCCGAGGCCACGAAGGGCGCGACGCCCGCATAGGTCCGGGCAATCGGAATGTCGCGCGCCATCGAGTTGATGATGAAGAGGTTGATGCCCACCGGCGGCGTGATCAGCCCGACCTCGACCACAATCAGCGCCAGGATACCGAACCAGATCGCCGATTGCTCCTGGTTCATCGCATAGCCCAGGATCTCCCAGTCCAGCGCCTGCACGATGGGAAAGAAGATCGGGATGGTCAGCAGGATCATGCTGAGCGAATCCATCACGCAGCCGAAGATCAGATAGGTCGCCAGCATGATCGTCAGCACCAGAAGCGGCGCGAAGCCCTGGCCGCTGATCCAGTCGGCCAGTTGCTGCGGCGCGTTGGTAAAGGCGAGGAACGAGTTGAACATATGCGCGCCCAACACGATGAAGAAGATCATCGCGGTGGAGCTGGCCGCCGACAGCACCGAATCGAGGAAGCCGCGCCAGGTCAGACCGCCTGAGAACACGCCGTAAATCCCGGTAGCCACGGCGCCCACGGCGGCGCCTTCGGTGGGGGTGAAGAGGGCCTGAACCCCCTCCTGCGTCCAGTTCCAGTCCGCCGCGATCCCGCCCATGACGAGGCCGAAGATCACCACCACGGGCCAGATCTGGCCCAGGTCGCGGATGCGCCGGCCCATCGGCACGCGGTCCAGCGCGGGGCCGGCATCGGGCTTGAACCAGCAGTAGATTGCCACTGTCAGCATATAGCCAAGTGCCGCCAGGATGCCCGGCACCAGCGCCGCGATGAACATCTTGACGATATTCTGCTCGGCCAGGATGGCGTAGATCACCAGGATGATCGAGGGCGGGATCAGGATGCCAAGCGTGCCGCCCGCGGCCAGGACCCCGGTGCTCAGGCTGTCGGCATAGCCACGCTTGCGCATCTCGGGCAGCGCCACCTGGCCCATGGTGGAGGCGGTGGCGAGCGAAGACCCGCAGACCGCGCCAAACCCCGCGCAGGCCCCCACGGCAGCCATGGCGACACCGCCCCGCCGGTGCCCGAGCCAGTCGGACGCGGCCTTGAACAATGCCGCCGACATGCCTGATTTCGTTGCGAATTGTCCCATCAGCAGGAACAGCGGAACGATCGACAGCGAGTAGCTGGAGAAGGTTTCGTAGGTCAGCGATTTCATCAGGGAAAGCGGCGCGTTCGGGTTGCCGAGGTAATACCAGGTGCCAACGAAGCCGGTGATTCCCATGGCCACGCCGATGGGCGCCCGAAAGAAGATCGCCACCAGCATGAGGGCAAAGGCCGCGATGGCAAGTTCAAGACCGGTCATGCCAGTTGCTCCCGGCCCTGAAGGGTCCAGTTGAGCGCGCGCCACACGGTGTAGAGCGCGGTAAGGAAGAAGAGGGCCGAAAAGAGGAAGGCGAGGCCGAAGGGAATCCACATCGGGATCGACAGCTCATAAGTGGTTTCGGGGAAGAACGGGCGATGGCCCATGCTCAATGCCTCGCGCAGGCCGTCGCTGCCATAGGGGAATTTCTCGCCGAAGCCCGCCCATATCCGCCAGGCGATGACAAAGGCGGCCAGCGTAATCAGGATGTCGCCGATGAGGCCGAAAAACGCCTGACTGCGCATCGGAAACTGCGTCACCAGGATATCGACGCTGACATGGCCGCGATTGAACTGGCACCAGGGCAGGAAGGCGAAGACCGCGAGGCCACAGCCCGTCTGCACAAGCTCGTAATCGCCGCGCACCGGGGAAAGGCCGAAGCCATCCAGCGCCCGGCCGATGACCGAAGCCACGACCATCAGCGCGACCGCCGCCAGCACGATGCCGCCGCCATAGGCGAGGTAGCGGGCGAACCGCTCGATCCCCCGGCCGATGGACCGTTCCAATTCAGGTGCCAACCCCATAGTCTCGTTCCCTTTCCTAGCCTTCGATCAGCGGGCCGCGCGCGTTCAACTTGTCGACGTCGAACCCGGCAACGGCCTTGTAGCTGCGGGCAATATTGTCCAGTTCCTCGGCGCTCATCACGTCCGAGATGTCGTCGAACCCGTCCGGCGCGCGGGCCGCGACCTCGTCCAGCACCTTGTCGGGCCCATCGCCCCGGTTGAGCTCCACCAGCTTGTTGACCGCCTCGCGCCGCGCCGCGTCATAGGCGGCCAGCGCCTGCGGCCCGCCCGCCCGGTTCAACTCGCGCGCCAGCACGCGGGCGTCGATAATGGCCTGCGTCGCGCCGTTGGAACCGATGGGATACATCGCATGCGCCGCATCGCCCAGCAGCGTGACGCGCCCATGGCTCCAGCGCGGCAGCGGGTCGCGGTCGACCATCGGGTATTCCCAGACGCCTTCCGCCGCCTCGATCAGGGCGGGGATGTCCAGCCAGTCAAAGCGCCAATCGGCGAATGCGGGCGCGAAATCGGACAGGTGCCCCTCGCGGTTCCAGTCCTGCCGGTTCCAGGGGTAATCCTCCGGGCGCGACAGGTCGGCAATCCAGTTGATGCGCTGTTCGCCATCGGGGTGATCCTGGATCGGGTAGCAGACGAATTTGCGTTCCGCCGTGCCCGCCATCGCCATGGTGCGCCCGGTGAAAAAGCGCTTTCCCCTCGTTACGCCGCGCCACATCATGGTGCCGCGCCATTTCGCCCCCCCTTCCCCCGGGTAGAGCGTGGCGCGCACGGTCGAGTTGATCCCGTCCGCGCCGATGAGGACCGCGCCGCGCATATCCCCCAGCGCCTCGCCGGTGCGCCGGTTCTCAAGCGCGACGGTCACGCCATTCGCATCCTCGCGCCAGCCCTTCAGCGCCGCGCCGGTGGTGATGACCTCCGGGCCGCAGCGGCGCAGAAGCTCGCGGTAGAGCAGGAACTGCAACTCGCCGCGATGAATCGAGTATTGTGGCCAGCGATAGCCCGCCTCCATCCCGCGCGGCTCGGACCAGATGAGCTGGCCTTGGGCCGAGAAATAGGCGACCTCTTCGGTGCGCAGCCCGATCTTGTCCAACTCCGATTCCAGGCCAAGCTCGAACAACTCGCGCACCGAATGCGGTTGCAGGTTGATGCCGACGCCCAGCGGCTTCACATGCGCCACCGCCTCGACGACGTGGAAGGGGATGCCAAGCTGGTGCAGGGACAGCCCGAGGCTGAGCCCGCCAATGCCGCCGCCTGCGATGATCACCGTCATGGTCGCGCCCTCAGCATATCACCCGCCCCTCCTCCAGGTAGGACAGCGCCATCAGCAGGTAGGCGCTGCCCCAGATCAGTTCCGACCGGTTGGCGAATTCCTTCGGCTGGTTGAAACAGCCATTGACCAGCCGTCCGGTGGGTTGGATGTGACCGATGAGCGCCTCAAGCATCGGATCCATCGCGTCGAGGAATTCCAGCGCCTCCGAGTTGTCGCAATCGACCGCCATGCGGGCCAGTTGCTCCACCACGATGGCGCTGGCCGAGGTGTCGAGCGGCCCGTCCGGATCGGCGAAATCCCAGGGCGGCACGGCATGGCCGCTCTTGCCCTGCCAATAGCCGAAGACGGCGCGGGCCGCATCGCGGTATCGGGTCTCGCCGAACTCCTGCCAGGCGCGCAGGAAGCCCGCGATGGCCCAGGCCTGGCCGCGGCTCCAGCAACTGTCGTCATCCACGCCCAGAAGGGTGAAATGGCGCAGTATCCGGTCCTCGGTCTGGCGATATTCGATGAATTCGATTGAGGAGCCATCAGGGCGCAGGAAATCGCGGATGGTCACGTCGAGATGCCGCATCGCGCCTTCGCGGAAAACCGGATCGCCGGTTTCGGCGGCGGCCCAGTAATCAAGCCGCAGGTTGGGATGGACATTGTCGATGGCCACGATCCGGCGGCTGGCCAGTGTGGTGGACTTGACCTGCACCTCATGGCCGATCGGCATGGCCCCGTTTTGCGGGATCGCCATGGCGCGCATGGAATAGGCGGCGGCCAGCGCCAGCGTGCGCAGGTGCGGATCGCCGGTTTCGGCATGAAGCCGCGCGGCGGAATAGTAGAAGCGGTGGCCGCGAAACTGGTCGTCCTTCTCCAGCTTGGGGCGCAGCCTCTCGGTGCGGGCGCGGGCCTCTTCGATCAATTCCGGCTTGCCCAGCAGCCGGCCCGCGATGCGCAGGCACTCGACCCAATGCCCGCCGCACCAGTCGCCGTCATCGACGGTGTCCCAGACGCCGGTTTCGGGGTCGGCATGATAGGGCCAGGCATCGCCGATCTGGTCGCGCGTCTCCTCAACGCGGGCCAGCAACGCCGCCAGTGCCGATGAATACTCCATGTCCCTGCCCCCGGAGGTGGATGGGCGCGCCAGGTGTTCCCGGCGCGCCCGATCCCGTCTTACATGTCTTCCGCGATCTGGCCTTCATACTCGGCAATATATCCGCGGGCATCCTCGACGATCTGCGCGCCGTCCAGTCCGAGGCCGTTCATCTCCTCGATCCAGTTGGCGATCACCGCGTCGCCGATGGCCCGCATCTCGGCCACGACATCGTCCGACAGCGTCACGATGGTATTGCCCGTGGCCGCGGTCGTTTCCTCGCCGGCGGTGTCGCCGATATCCATCGCGCGGCCCGCATCGGCCGAGGTCTCGATCCCGGAATTGGCGTCGATCACGGCGCGCAGGTCGTCGGGCAGGCCCTCATACACATCCCGGTTCATCGCCCAGATGAAATAGGTGTTGTAGAGCGCCCGGTCACCGCCGATCTGGGTGTGGCTATTGGCCAGTTCATGCACGCGCAGCGGCGGCACGACCTCCCACGGGATGACGCCGCCATCGACCACACCGCGGCTCAGCGCCTCGGGGAAGGCCGGGACCGGCATGCCGACGGGCGTGGCGCCCAGACGTTCCAGCAGCGCGTTGGCCTGACGCGACGGGCCGCGCAGTTGCAGCCCCTCGAAATCGGCGACCTCTTCGATCGGGTCACCGGCCAGGTGGATGACACCGGGGCCATGCACGTGAACAGCCATCAGTTGCACATCGCCGAACCGCTGTTCGGCCAGGTATTCCTGCGTGAACGCCCAGGCGGCGCGGCTGCTGTCCTCGGCGTTCATGGTGGTCATGAAGGGCAGTTCCATGGCCTCTGCCTCGGGGAAGCGGCCCGGCGTGTAGGACGGGATCGCCCAACCGCAATCAATCACCCCATCGCGGATCTGATCGTACAGCGCGGGCGGGGCGCCGCCAAGCTGCATCGCGGGATAGATTTCCACGTCGATCCGACCATCCGACTGCTCCTCGATCGCTTCGGCCCAGGGCTCGATGAAATAGCGCGGGATGGAGCCCAGCGGCGACAGGAAATGCTGGCAGCGCAGCGTCACTTCCGCATCCTGCGCCGAGACGGGCGCGGCCGCCATGGTCAGGGCCAGCGCGCTGAGTGCCGCTGTGGTTAAGGTCTTTGTCATGCCTATCCTCCCAAAATTGGTGACATCGTATCGTAGACGCAAATCGGGTGCGGTCTGCAAAGGTTTTTTCCGGTCTTTGCCGGCCTCTGCCCCGCCTCCCGTTACGGTGGTTTGCAATAGACGGGGATTTTGTAACCATCCAATGCAATCTTGTCGCGATTCCCGCTCCCGGTAATTCTTTAACCGAACGGTCGGTCATTGTCACCTGTCTTGTTGGTCCCGCGCGCCGCGCTTGACCCCTGCCCGCTTTTGCGGCATCGCCTGCGGAGTTTTTTGCCCGGAGCGCCCCCCGCATGATCCGCCGCCTCTACGACTGGACCCTCGGCCTGGCCGAGCATCGCTACGCGCTGGTCGCCCTGGCGATCGTGGCTTTCCTGGAAAGTTCCGTCTTCCCGATCCCGCCCGACCTTCTGTTGATCCCGATGATCATCGCCGCCCCGCGCCGCGCCTTCATGATCGCGGGTATCTGCATGGTCGCCTCGGTCGCGGGCGGCTTGCTTGGCTACTGGATCGGCTATTCCGTGTTCGAGACCGTGGGCCGCCCGGTGCTGGAGTTCTACGGCAAGGACGCCTATTTCGACGAATTCGCCACCCGCTACAACGAATTCGGCGCGTGGATGGTGCTGATCGCGGGGGTCACGCCCTTCCCCTACAAGGTGATCACTATCCTGTCGGGCTCCACCGGCCTCAGCCTGCCGGTCTTCATCGTCGCGTCGGTGATCGCGCGCGGGCTGCGGTACTTTATCGTCGCGGCGCTCTTGTGGAAATTCGGCGCGCCGATCCGCGATTTCATCGAACGCCGCCTCGGCTTGATGTTCATCCTTTTCGTGATATTGCTCCTGGGAGGCTTTTACGTGGTGAAATTTCTATGACCCTGACATTCCGCTCGCTTGCTCTGCTTGCAGGTCTCGGCTCTGCCGCGCTGCTGATCGGGGCCTTCGGGTTCCAGCATCTGGGCGGGTTCGAACCGTGCGCGATGTGTTACTGGCAACGCTGGCCGCATGGCCTGGCGATCGTGCTGGCCCTGCTGGCGCTGGCCCTGCCCCTTGCCCTTGTCGCGTTGGCGGGCGCGCTGACGATGCTGGTCTCGACCGGTCTTGCCCTCTTTCACACCGGGGTCGAGCGGCATTGGTGGAGCGGCCCGACCTCCTGCACCGCACGCGGGGGGGGCCTCGATACCTCCGAATGCGGGCTGCTGGATCTCGATTGCGGCACGCCGGTCGTGCTCTGCGATCAGATCTCCTGGCAGTTCATCGGCCTTTCCATGGCCAATTACAACGCGATTGCCTCGCTGGTGCTGGTGGCGATCTGGCTGATGGCGGCGCGGCGCGCCTGAAGCGCAATCCAAAAAGTGGGCACCGGTTTTCGGATCAAATTGCGCGTCAAACCTAGAGTCTGGAATAGCGGCTAGTGCTGAGCAACAGGCTGGTCTCCGAGGTCGCCACCCCGTCCAGCCGCCGGATCCGGCGCAGCGCGTCATCCAGCGCCTCCAGCGTCGGGGTGCCAAGCTGCACGATCAGGTCCCATTTGCCATTGGTGGCGTGAACCGCCTCGACCTCGGCCATGCCGGAAAGCTGCCGCCGGATGCGGTCCATCCCCGGCCCTTCGATCCCCAGCATGGTGAGCGCGCGCACCGGGCTTTGCGCAAGATCGGCGCGGGTCAGCACGGTGAACCCCTGAATCTCGCCCGCCTGCGTCAGCTTTTCGATTCGCGCCCGCACCGTGGCCCGCGTGATCCCCAGTGTGGTGGCCAGATCGGACAGCGCCGCCCGCCCGTCGCGGCGCAGGGCGGCGATCAGTTGCGTGTCGATATCATCCATTTCGATCACCTGAATTGCGCGTTTCGATCATTCTAACACCAGATAGCACAAATTGAAGCCTTCTGCTTGACCCGGTTTGTTCACTATCTCTGCCGCAACCCGAACCAGACGAGGCCACCCCATGACCGATACACCCTGTCTCCTGATCGGCGCGCCGATGGATTGCGGCAAGCGCCGCCGCGGATGCCTGATGGGCCCCGACGCCTATCGCACCGCCGGTCTGGCCGAGACCCTGACCGAGCTTGGCCGCGCCCCCCGCGACCTCGGCAATGTCACGCCCGCGCCCTTGCGCGACGTGTCCGGCGCGCACCACATCCACAAGCTGGCCGAGAACATCGCCTGGACCGAGGCGCTGTCTGATGCTGCCGAGACTGCCATGGCGCAGTGCTTTCCCATCTTCCTGGGCGGCGATCACGCGCTGGCGCTTGGCACCGTCTCGGGCGTCGCCAACCACGCCGCCACCCAAGGCCGCCCGCAATTCGTCCTCTGGCTGGATGCGCATTCCGATTTCCACACGCCGCAGACCACCGATTCCGGCAACCTGCACGGCACGCCCGTGGGCTATGTGACGGGACAGAAAGGCTTTGACGGCTTCCCCAAGGTGCAAAACCCCGTGCCTCTGGAGAATATCTGCATGATCGGGTTGCGCTCCGTTGATCGTGAGGAGCGCGCCGCGTTGCAGGATACCGACATGATCCTGCATGACATGCGCGCCATCGACGAACACGGCATCGCCGCCCCCCTGCGCGATTTCCTGGCGCGGGTCGAGGCCGAGAACGGCCTCCTGCATGTCTCGCTGGATGTCGATTTCATCGACCCCGAGATCGCACCCGCCGTCGGCACCACGGTTCCGGGCGGCGCCAGTTTCCGCGAGGCGCATCTGGTGATGGAGATCCTGCATGATAGCGGGTTGGTCTCCTCGCTCGACCTTGTCGAACTGAACCCCTTCCTCGATGATCGCGGCCGCACCGCGTCGTTGATGGTCGATCTCACCGCATCGCTCATGGGCCGCCGCGTCTTCGACCGCCCGACCCGCAGTTTCGCCTGAAGGAGGCCCCAGATGTCCCTGCCCAAACCCTCCGAGCGCGCCTTCGTACCCTTCGTCTCGGTCGACAACATGATGCGGCTGGTGCATTCCATCGGCGTCGAGCGGATGCTGGTGGAGCTTGCCGCCTATATCGAGGAGGATTTCCGCCGCTGGCCGCTTTTCGACAAGACGCCCCGCATCGCGGCCCATTCCAAGGAGGGCGTGATCGAGCTGATGCCGACCTCGGACGGCATTCAATACGGGTTCAAATACGTCAACGGCCACCCCAAGAACACGCGCGAAGGCTTGCAGACCGTCACCGCTTTCGGCCTCCTGGCCGATGTGGCGACCGGTTACCCGACGCTGCTGACAGAAATGACGATGTTGACCGCCCTGCGCACGGCGGCGACCTCGGCGATGGTGGCGAAATACCTCGCCCCCAAGGGCGCCACAACGATGGCGATGATCGGCAATGGCGCGCAGTCCGAGTTCCAGAGCCTCGCCATGAAGGCGATTTGCGGCATCACCACGGTGCGCCTTTATGACACCGACCGGGCCGCCACCGACAAGGCCGCCCGCAATCTTGAGGGCCAGGGCCTGACGGTGGTGAAATGCAGCAGTGCCGAGGACTCGATGGAAGGCGCGCAGATCATCACCACCTGCACCGCCGACAAGCAGAACGCCACGATCCTGACCGACAACATGGTCGGCACGGGCGTGCATATCAACGCGATCGGCGGCGACTGTCCGGGCAAGACGGAACTGGCGCCTGCGATCCTGCACCGCGCCGACATCTTCGTCGAATACCCGCCCCAGACGCGGGTGGAGGGCGAGATCCAGAACGTGGCAGAGGACCACCCGGTAACCGAGCTCTGGCAGGTGATCGAGGGGCAGGCGGCGGGCCGGAGCTCGGCCAGCCAGATCACGCTCTTTGATTCCGTGGGCTTCGCGATCGAGGATTTCTCGGCCCTGCGCTATATCCGCGACCGTCTGGACGGGACCGACCTGTTCGACCAGCTCGACATGCTGGCCGACCCCGACGATCCGCGCGACCTCTTCGGGATGTTGCAGCGCGCCAAGGCGTGACCTGCGCCAGGCAGACAGGGTGGAGGGGGCCTTGCCCCCGCCGCTTTTGAGCGGCCCCCCGCGGATATTTTCAGAACAAAGAAGCCGAAAATTTTAGTCGAATTGCTTTCATTTTGCTGGAAATACCTGCCGCCGGCAGGCCGCGCTCTGACGAGCCCTCCGGAACGGGGGGTGAGGAGGGGCGCACGCCCTTGAGGGTCAGGGGATCGTGAACTCCCCCACCACGTTGCGCCATTTCCCATCGCCGATCATCTTGCGATGCGTGAAACGCACCGAATGCAGCGCGCCCTCGATCTTGTCTTGCCAGAACTCGATGAAGGAAAACAGGCGCGGGTGATCCGGCGCAAGGTCATAATCCTGCCAGGTGAAACTGTTCAGGACATGCGGGTAATCCGGCATGTGATAGAACATCTCGGCCGTGGTCAGGCCGTAGCCTTTCAGCATCAACTCGGTCTCTCGATTTGCCATTTTCTGCCTCTTTGGTTTGCCCTCCCCGATCCGATCATGCGCCGGTTTCGTTAAAAATCAAATAAAACAACTTGTTACCCACCGTGAGGGAGGAGTGCCAAACCCTGTGAAACCGGGCCATTGCACCCCAAAACCTGCGTCTCTATAGTGCGCGACAACTAGATATAGACGCTTGGACAGGACGCGAGCCCGCCTTTGACCGATACGCCAGAACCCCCTGAGAACATGGACGAAACCGACGGGCCCGCGCCCGTTCCCCATGGCCCCCAGATCTCCATCGCCGAGGAGATGAAGACCAGCTTCATCGACTACGCGATGAGCGTCATCATTTCCCGCGCCATCCCCGACCTGCGCGACGGGCTGAAGCCGGTGCATCGGCGCATCCTCTATGCGATGCACGAAAGCGGCAACACGCATGACAAGAGCTATCGCAAATCGGCCCGCCCCGTCGGCGACACGATGGGCAAGTATCACCCGCATGGCGACAGCGCGATCTATGACGCGCTGGTGCGCATGGCGCAGCCGTTTTCCATGTCTCTGCCCCTCTTGGACGGGCAGGGCAATTTCGGCTCGATGGATGGCGATAACGCGGCGGCCATGCGCTATACCGAGGTGCGGATGGACAAGCCCGCCGCGTCCCTTCTGGCCGATATCGACAAGGACACGGTCGATTTCCAGGACAATTACGACGGCAAGGACCGCGAGCCGACCGTCCTGCCCTCGCGCTTTCCCAACATGCTGGTCAATGGCGCGGGCGGCATTGCCGTGGGCATGGCCACCAACATCCCGCCGCATAACCTGGGCGAGGTGATCGACGCCTGCCAGGCGCTGATCGAGGATGCCGACCTGACCTCCGAACAGCTCATGGAGTTCATCCCGGCCCCTGACTTCCCCACCGGCGGCATCATCCTGGGGCGCAGCGGCGCGCGCAAAGCCTATCTTGAGGGGCGCGGCAGCGTCATCATCCGAGCAAAAACCCGCGTCGAGGAGATCCGCAAGGACCGCTACGCCATCATCCTGGACGAGATTCCCTACCAGGTGAACAAGGCCTCGATGATCGAGAAGATCGCCGAACTGGTGCGCGACAAGAAGCTGGAAGGCATCAGCCACGTCCAGGACGAGAGCGACCGGATCGGTGTGCGCGTGGTGATCGAGCTGAAACGCGACGCCACCGCCGAGGTGGTGCTGAACCAGCTCTTCCGCTTTACCCAGATGCAGACCAGTTTCGGCTGCAACATGCTGGCCCTGAACGGTGGCCGTCCCGAGCAGTTGACGCTGCGCCGGTTCCTGACCGCCTTCCTCGATTTCCGAGAAGAGGTCGTGGCGCGCCGCACCGCCTATGAGCTGCGCAAGGCGCGCGAACGCAGCCATATCCTCTGCGGCCTGGCCGTCGCGGTCTCGAATGTCGATGAGGTCGTGGCCACGATCCGCGCCTCCGCCGATGCCGCCGAAGCGCGTGAAAAGCTGATGACGCGGCGCTGGCCCGCGGGCGAGATCCTGGAATATATCGCGCTGATCGACGATCCCACCCATCGCGCCAACGAGGATGGAACCTATAACCTGTCCGAGACCCAGGCCCGCGCCATCCTGGAGCTGCGCCTGCAACGCCTGACCCAGATCGGCGTCAAGGAAGTGACGGACGAGTTGCAGGAGCTTGCCGCCAAGATCCGCGACTACCTTGATATCCTGTCCAGCCGCGACCGCATCCTCTCGATCATCTCGACCGAGCTGGCCGAGGTGAAGGACCAGTTCGCCGTCCCCCGCCGCACCGAGATCGTCGACTGGTCCGGCGACATGGAGGATGAAGACCTGATCGAGCGCGAAGATATGGTCGTGACGGTCACCTCGGGCGGCTATATCAAGCGCACGCCGCTCATCGACTTCCGCGCGCAACGGCGCGGCGGCAAGGGCCTCAGCGGCATGGCGACCAAGGAAGACGACGTCGTCACCACGCTTTTCGTGGCCAACACGCATACGCCGCTTCTGTTCTTCACCTCTGACGGCATGGTCTACAAGATGAAGACCTGGCGCCTGCCGCAGGGCGGGCGCACCTCGCGCGGCAAGGCGATCGTGAACCTGCTTCCGATCCCGCAGGGCGTGTCCATTGCCGCCGTCATGCCCGTCGATCGGGATGAGGAAGACTGGGGCGATCTGCAGATCGTCTTTGCCACCACGGCGGGCGATGTGCGGCGCAACATGTTGTCGGATTTCACCAATGTCATGCGCAACGGCAAGATCGCGATGAAGCTGCCCGAGGGCGTCGAACTGGTCAACGCGCGCATCTGCACCGAGGATGACGATGTCATGCTGGTCACCGATGCGGGCCGCGCCATCCGCTTCCGCACCACCGATGTGCGCGTCTTCAAGGGCCGCGATTCGACCGGGGTGCGCGGCATCCGCCTCTCCAATGGCGACAAGGTCGTGTCGATGGCCGTGATCCGCCATTTCGAGGCCAGCGCCGAGGAACGCGCGGCCTATCTCAAGCAGCGCCGCCTGATGGCTGGTGTGACCGAGGAGGGCGAGGAAGACGAAGTCGCGCCGGGGGAACTGTCGCCCGAGCGCTACGCGGAAATGTCGGCCGCCGAAGACCTGATCCTGACCATCACCGAAGGCGGCCAGGGCAAGCTCAGCTCCAGCCACGATTACCCGGTCCGGGGCCGGGGCGGGCAAGGTGTCGCCGCGATGGACAAGGCGATGCGCGGCGGAGAGATCGTCGCCGCCTTCCCGGTCCTGCTCGAAGACCAGATCATGCTGGCCACCTCCAAGGGCCAGTCGATCCGCTGCCCGGTCGAGGGCATCTCGTTCCGCTCCCGCTCGGCGGGCGGGGTCAAGGTGTTCAACACCGGCAAGGGCGAAGAGGTCGTCTCGGTCGCCTGGATCGCCGATCAGGGGGACGAGGGCGACGAGGCCGAGGCATGAGCGATGCGGCGGCGCTGGCGGGGCGGCTCCTGCTGGCGCTTCTCTTCATCCTGGGCGCGCTGCAAAAGCTGAACGACCCGGAACCCGCGATGACGCTTCTGACGGATCGCGGGTTGCCGCCGCTTCTGGCCTGGCCCGCGCTTCTGTTCAACGGCATCGCCGGGCTGGCGCTGGTCGCGGGCTGGCTGACGCGGCCCTTCGCGCTGGCGTCAGCCGCCTATTGCGCCGTCACCAGCTATTTTCATTTCCTGCCCGATGATCCCTGGCAGATGACCATCTTTGTCAAGAACTGGTCCATTGCGGGCGGGTTCCTGGTGCTGGCCGCGCATGGGCCGGGGCGATATGCACTGGACCGGACGTGAAACAGACCCTCTTCGCCACCGCCTATCTGACGGATGATTATGACGCGGCCATTGCCTGGTTCCGAGCGGCGCTTGGATGGGTGCTGCTGGAAGATACCGATATGGGCCGGGGCAAGCGTTGGATCCGTGTCGCCCCGCATGAGGGGGCCGAGACCTCATTCCTGATCGCCCGCGCCGTGGGGGAACAGGCACCGGCGATTGGCCAGCACGCGGGCGGACGGGTGGGCTATTTCCTGCATACCGACGATTTCGCCGCGCAACACGCCAGGATGCGGGCCGCAGGCGTCCAGTTCGAGGAAGCCCCCCGGCATGAGCCCTACGGCACCGTCGCCGTCTTCCGCGATCTCCACGGCAACCGGTGGGATCTGATCGAGCCGGGATAGGCGTCGCAAAGCCGAACAAAACCTCCGCACCCATGCACACAAGTCGAGATTGATCTGCGGTTTCGTTCCACACTACACAGATCTCCGACCCAGACATCCTGGGACCACTTGTCGGAGGCTTCAATGTCCAACCCCCTTTCCTACGGCCTTCTGGCCGCCCGCGTCCTGATGGCGCTGATCTTCATCGTGGCCGGTTTCGGCAAACTGGGCGATGTCCAGGGTTTCGCCGGTTATCTCGCATCCGGCGGCCTGCCCGCGGTCCTGGCCTGGCCCGCGATCCTCTTTGAGATCCTGGCCGGTTTCGCCCTCCTGATCGGGTTCCAGACCCGCCTGACCGCGCTGGCCCTGGCCGCGTTCAGCGTCGTGACCGCTGCGCTCTACCATTTCGACCCCGCCAACAGCGCGCAGATGACCATGTTCCTGAAGAACGTGGCGATGGCAGGCGGTTACATCGCGCTGGCCGTCGCGGGCGCGGGCGCCCTGGCGCTGGATGGCCGCCTGAGACCCGCCACCGCGGCCTGACCTTCCTGCCGAACGGGCCGAGGCTTTCCAATCGCCTCGGCCCGTTCTATATCCGGCCCATGAGCACACCCATTCATATCATCGGCGGCGGCATGGCCGGGTCCGAGGCCGCCTGGCAGGCCGTCAACCTTGGCGTTCCGGTCGTTATCCACGAAATGCGGCCCAGGGTCGGCACCTTCGCGCATCAGACCGGGCACCTGGCGGAAATGGTCTGCTCCAATTCCTTCCGCTCGGACGATGACGAACAGAACGCCGTGGGCCTGCTGCATTGGGAGATGCGCCAGGCCGGCGGGCTGATCATGTCCATGGCCGACCGCCACCGCCTGCCCGCGGGCGGCGCCCTGGCCGTGGATCGCGAGCCCTTCGCGGCCGATGTCACCGCCCATCTGCGCGCGCATCCGCTGGTCACGGTCAGCGAGGAGGAGATCACCGCCCTGCCCGAGACCGGCCCCGCCATCATCGCCACCGGCCCGCTGACCTCCGGCCCGCTGGCGCAGGCTATCGCCGATGAGGCGGGCCAGGACAGCCTCGCCTTCTTCGACGCCATCGCGCCCATCATCCATGCCGACAGCATCGACATGTCCAAGGCCTGGATGCAGTCGCGCTATGACAAGGGCGAGACCCAGGAGGAGCGCACCGCCTATCTGAACTGCCCGATGGACAAACCCACCTACGAGGCCTTCATCGACGCGCTGCTGGCCGCCGAGAAAACCGCCTTCAAGGAAGGTGAGACCGCAGGCTATTTCGACGGCTGCCTGCCCATCGAGGTGATGGCGGAACGGGGCCGCGAGACCCTGCGTTTCGGCCCGATGAAGCCCGTGGGCCTCACCAACCCGCATGCGCCGCATGTGAAACCCTACGCGGTGGTGCAGCTGCGCCGCGACAACAAGCTTGGCACACTGTTCAACATCGTGGGCTTCCAGACCAAGATGAAGTACGGCGCGCAAACCTCTGTTTTTAGGATGATTCCGGGTCTGGAAAATGCCCGCTTCGCCCGCCTCGGCGGCATCCATCGCAACACCTTCATCAACTCGCCGACGCTGCTCGATGACCAGATGCGCCTGCGCTCGCGCCCCCATATCCGCTTTGCGGGCCAGATCACCGGGGTGGAGGGCTATGTCGAATCCGCCGCGATGGGGCTTCTTGCGGGGCGCCTCGCCGCTGCCGAGATCCTCGGCCAGACGCTGCCGCCCGTGCCGCAGGACACCGCCATGGGCGCGCTGATCCATCACATCACCGGCGGGGCCGAGGCCAGGACGTTCCAGCCGATGAACGTGAATTTCGGCCTCTTTCCCCCCATCGACCTCAAGGGCGGGCGCAAGAACCGCAAGGCGCGCTACAAGGGCTATACCGACCGCGCCAAGACGGCCTGGACCGGCTGGCTGACAGGGGAACCGGCGCTGGTGCTTTGAACTGGACGCCAGCCCGCGCAGGCTGGTAGCGTCCCGCCATGACAGAGAAATTCCTGACGAAATCCTACGGAAAACGCGGTGAAACGGAAGTGCGGGCGCATTACGACGCCTGGGCCGCCAGCTATGACGACGAGATCGCCGCGAACGGCTATGCCACGCCGGGACGCTGCGCCGCCGCGCTGGCCCAAACCGGCCTGAAGACAAACGCACCGATCCTCGACCTGGGCTGCGGCACGGGCCTCTCGGGGCTGGCGCTGATGCTCAAGGGCTTCTCGATCATCGACGGCACCGACCTGTCGCACGGCATGCTGGAGCAGGCCCGCGCCCGTGGCCTCTACCGCCAGCTTTACGAAGGTGAACCCGATGGCGGCCTGCCCCCCGGCCCCTATCAGGCGATCTGCGCTGTCGGCGTGATCAGCCCCGGCGCGGCCCCCGTCTCGATGCTGGAGACCGCGCTGACGGCCCTGCCCAAGGGCGGCTACCTGGTGTTTTCCTATAACGACCACGCGCTGGCCGATGACAGCTACACGCAGGGTTTGGCGGAGGTGGTGAATGGCGGCACCGCGCGAATGATCTTCGAGGAACACGGCCCCCACCTGCCCGGCATCGACTTGAACGCCACCGTCTACGTCCTTGAAAAAACGTGACATTCACGACACGCTTTGCGCCATCCCCCACCGGCCCCCTGCATCTGGGCCACGCCTATTCCGCGATGCTCGCCCATGACATGGCGCGCAGCCAAGGGGGCCGCTTCCTGCTGCGCATCGACGATCTGGACCAGTCCCGTGCGCGGGCTGAATGGGAAGATCTGATCCATGATGACCTGCGCTGGCTCGGCCTGACCTGGGACGGCCCCGTGCGCCGCCAATCCGATCATTTCGACGCCTATCAACGCGCCATCGACAGCCTCGCGCAGGCCACGGGCGCGGTCTATCCCTGCCGCTGCAAGCGCCGCGACATCGAGGCCGCCGCCTCGGCCCCGCAAGAGGGCGTGCCGCGTTTCGGCCCTGATGGCCTGATCTATCCCGGCACCTGCCGCGCCCGCCCCTATGCCGATCGAGCGCCGACGGACGCGCTGCGCTACAACCTCGCCGCCACCGTCGGACCGCCGTCCCGAATGCCCGCCTTCACCGAGACCGGCCCGGCCCATGCCGGGGACCATGAGGTCACGGCCGAGCACCTTCTCACACAGGTCGGCGACCCCATCCTGGCCCGCGCCAACATGGCCGCCTCCTACAATTTCGCCGTGGTCATCGACGACGCCGAGACCGCGATCACCCATGTCATACGCGGCGAGGACCTTTATGAGGCGACCTTTCTGCAACGGTTCGTGCAATGGGAACTGGGGCTGTCCCCGCCCGTCTACCATCACCACCGCCTGATCCGGGACGCGGCCGGAAAGCGCCTGGCCAAGCGCGACGATGCCCGCGCCATCCGCACCTACCGCGCCGAGGGGGCCACACCCGACGACATCCGCCGCATCGTGGGCCTGCCACCTCAAGGTTAACACACCCGCGATTAACCTTAACGCGCGCGCCCCTGCCCCATCTTCTTGGTCCAAATACTCCCGCCGGAGGCTCCCATGCTCACGCCTCGGGCGCCATGATCTCCACCTCATCCCCGTCCCGCACGGCAGTATAGAAACACGACCGCCGCCCGGTATGGCAGGCCGGTCCCGCTTGCCGGACCAGCGCCAGCAGGCAATCGCGGTCGCAATCGACCCGCAGCTCCACCAATTCCTGCACATGGCCCGAGGTCTCGCCCTTGACCCAGAACGCCTGACGAGACCGCGACCAATAGGTCACGCGGCCCGTCTCCAGCGTGCGCGCCACCGCCGCCGCATTCATCCAGGCCAGCATCAACACCTCGCCGGTCTCCGCCTCCTGCGCGATGCAGGGCAGCAATCCGGCCTCGTCATATGTCAAACTTGTGGGGTCGAAACTCATGCCGCGCCTCTCTTTGCATTTCGCCTGCACGTCGCTACCTATAGGCAGTGACCCGAGGGGAAAAGCCATGACGACCGAAACCGACCTGATCAAGCTCTATTCGCAGCGCATCCTGGCGTTGGCCGCCGACATTCCCCTGACCGACCGGCTGGAGGCCCCGCAGGCCAGTATCCGCAAACGCGCGCCGCTTTGTGGCTCGACCGTCACCGTCGATCTGGATCTGGAAGATGGCGTCGTGGCGCGGTTCGGGCAGGATGTGAAAGCCTGCGCGCTTGGCCAGGCCTCCGCCGCGCTGATGGCGCGCAACATCATCGGGCGGACCCGCGCCGAGGTCGAGACCGGGCGCGACCAGTTGCGCGCCATGCTCAAGGAAGGCGCACCGCCCCCCGACGGCCCCTTCGACGGCTACGATGTGCTGGAGCCCGCCCGCGATTACCGCAATCGCCACGCCTCGATCATGCTGGCCTTCGACGCCACCGCCGAGGCCATGGCCGAGGCCGAACAGGCCGCCTGCGCCTGACACCTCCGGACAAAAAAAACCGCCGCACTCCGGGGGGGATCCCGAAGGCGGCGGCAAGGTGTGCGTGTCGGCGTGATCCAAAACCGGGGGCCGATCTGGTCAGGCAATAACCAGGGGCCATCAGGCAGAGGCTCGGGCAAGGGGAAGGTTGGGGACAGACCCTTGCGCGGGTCAAAAGGTTTCGGGCGTGCGACCGCAGGCAGAAATCGAAAGGGTCAGATCAGACCCGGCAGATGCAGCAATCCGACGGTTATGACACCCAGTGCCAACACCCCCGCGAAATCGTAGAGAAGCGTATCGCGGGAGGTCGAAAGGATCTGTTTGATCTGGCTCAGCATGGTGTCCAACTCCTCAACCGTCATCGGCGTGTTAACGCTTTGTTCTCATTTTCGACCGCGTTAATCAAGAACTTTTTGAGAACATTTGAGAACAAAACGCAACCGAACAGTTAACGGCTGATCTAACCTACTGAAATCAAACGGATCGCCTTCTCCTGCTCCATCAGCCAGAGCAGAACGCGCACCGACTGCCCGCGCGCCCCCATCAGATCGGGGTCATGGGCCAGCAGCGCCCGCGCGTCGCGTTGCGCGATCTCCATCAGCCCGGTCTGGCTTTCGAGGTCCGCGACCCGGAACCTTGGCAGCCCCGATTGCGCCGTGCCGATGAGGTCGCCCGCGCCGCGAATGGCCAGGTCTTCCTCGGCGATGCGGAACCCGTCCTCGGTCTCGCGCAGCACCTGCAGGCGCCGCGCCGCCGTCTCGCCCAGGGGCGCGCGATACATGAGAAGACAGGTCGAGGCCGCCTGCCCCCGCCCGACCCGGCCACGCAGCTGGTGCAACTGCGCCAGCCCGAAATTCTCGGCCTGTTCGATCACCATGATCGAGGCATTGGGCACATCGACGCCGACCTCGATCACCGTGGTCGCGACCAGAACCCGCGTGCGTCCGGCGATGAAATCGGCCATCGCCGCGTCCTTCTCGACGGGCGGCATCTGGCCATGAACGAGGCCCACGACCCCTTCACCCAGGCTCGCGCGCAGCGCCTTGAACCGGTCCTCGGCGGCGGTCATGTCGACGGCTTCGCTTTCCTCGACCAGCGGGCAGACCCAATAGGCCTGCCGCCCCTCGGCCACGGCATCCGCCAGATGCTGCACGACCTCGCCCATGCGACCCGAGCTGACCAGCGCGGTCGCAATGGGTTTGCGCCCTGGCGGTTTCTCATCCAGCACCGAGATATCCATGTCGCCATAGGTGGCCAGGCTCAGCGTGCGCGGGATCGGCGTCGCCGTCATCACCAGAACATCCGCGCCCTGCCCTTTCGAGCCGAGCCGCACCCGTTCGCGCACCCCGAACCGGTGCTGTTCATCGACGACCGCAAGGCGCAGATCGGCGAACGCCACGTCATCCTGAAACACCGCATGCGTGCCGACCAGGATCGAGATGTCGCCCGCTTTCAGCGCCTTGAGCTTGGCGCGCCGTTCGCCCCCCTTGTCGCGCCCCGTCAGCATCTCGATCACCACGCCCGCCGCATCAGTCAGCGGTTTCAGGCCGGCGAAATGCTGCGCCGCCAGGATCGAGGTCGGCGCCATCATCACCGCCTGCCCGCCCGCCTCGACCGCGTTCAGCATTGCCATCAGCGCCACCAGCGTCTTGCCCGCGCCGACATCGCCCTGAAGCAGCCGGTTCATCCGCGTTTCCGCCCCCATATCCGCCGTGATCTCGGCAATCGCGCGGGTCTGCGCGCCCGTCGGGCGGTAAGGCAGGCTCTCCAGCACCTTCGCGGCCAGCGCCCCGTCGCCTTTCGAGACGAACCCCTTGGCCCGCCGCACCTTGGCCCGCGCCAGGCCAAGCGTGACCTGATGGGCAAGCAATTCATCATAGGCCAGGCGTTCGCGCGCGGGGTGGGCGCGGGAAAAATCCCGTTCGCTTTCAGGGTGATGCGCGGCCTCCAGCGCCTCAGGCCAGGCCGGCCATTTCTTCGATTTCAGCAGCGGCAGGTCAATCCATTCGCCCAGGTAAGGCGCGCGCGGCAGGGCCGAGGCGACGGCCTTGACGATCCCCTTCTGCGTCACGCCCGATGTCAGCGGATAGACCGGCTCGAATGCCGGGATGCTCTCGGCCTCGACGGGGGGCACGACGTGATCGGGGTGGACCATCTGCGCGATGCCGTCGAAAAGCTCCACCTTGCCCGAGATCACCCGCCGCGCGCCGGTGGGCAGGAGCCGGTCCAGGTAATCGCCGCGCGCGTGAAAGAAGACGAGGTCGAAACTGGTCTCGGCATCGGTGACATGTACGCGATAGGGCCGCCCCTTGAGGGCGGGTTTGCGATGCGGGCCGACGACAACCTCGACCGTCAATGTGGCGGGCAGATCGGCCCCGTTGATCGTCGCGCGCCGGGTCCGGTTGATGCCCCCCACCGGCAGGGTCAGCAGCAGGTCTTTCGGGGTTTCGATTCCCAACCCCTTGTAATTCTTTGACGTTTTCGGGCCGATTCCGTCCAGCCCCTCAAGCTCGGCAAAGAGGGGGAAGAGGATCTCGGGCCGCCCCCGCGCCTCAGCCATCGGAGGGCGCCGCCGCCGGGGCGTCGTTGATCAGCGCCAGCCAGGCGTCCTCGTCAATCGTCTCGACCCCCAATTCTGCCGCCTTTGTCGCCTTCGAGCCCGCCCCCGGCCCCGCGATCAGGATGTCGGTCTTGGCGCTGACCGAGCCCGAGACCTTGGCGCCAAGCGCCTCGGCCCGCGCCTTGGCCTCCTGACGCGTCATCTTTTCCAACGTTCCGGTAAAGACCACGGTCTTGCCCGCGACGGGGCTGTCACTGGCGCGCGCCTCGGGCGGCAACACGGTCAACATGCCCGCAAGCCGGTCGATCGAGGCGCGCTCGGTTTTCTGCTGAAAGCTGGTCACGAGAGCCACCGCAACCGTGGCACCGATGCCGTCGATGCCGGTCAGATCCTCCCAGGCGGCGCGGGCGTCGGCATCCAGCCCCTCCCAGGCCGCGTTGCGCGTGCCGGAAATATCGGCGCGACGCCCCTCGTTGGCCGCTCTTTTTCGTTCCTCCACAATGGCCTCCTCGGCCTTGCGGTGGCACTCGGCGGCGGGGGCTGCACGGTCGATGGCCGCGACCATCGCATCCCAATCGCCGTAATGGCGCGCCAGATCGGTCGAGGCGACCTCGCCCACATGACGCAATCCGAGGGCAAATATCAGCCGGTGCAGCGGGATTTGGCGCTTGTCCTCGATGGCGGCAAAGAGGTTCTCGGCCGATTTCTCGCCCCACCCCTCGCGGTTCTTCAACTGCTGCATCCCGCTGCCATAGCGGTCCTTCAGCGTGAAGATGTCGCCGGGCTCCCTGATCCAGCCATCGAGATAGAACTGTTCCACCTGTTTCGCGCCAAGCCCCTCGATGTCGAAGGCGGCACGCGAGACGAAATGTTTCAGCTTCTCAACGGCTTGCGCGGGACAGATCAACCCGCCCGAGCAGCGGCGCACGGCGTCCCCTTCCTCGCGCACGGCATCGGATCCGCATTCCGGGCAGGTCTCGGGGAAGGCGAAGGGCGCGGCCCCCTCGGGCCGTTTCGAGATATCCACATCCGCGATCTTCGGGATCACGTCGCCGGCGCGGTAGACCTGCACCCAGTCGCCCTCGCGAATATCCTTGCCGTCCCGGATCTGCGCGCCCGCGCTATCGCGGCCCGCGATGTAATCCTCGTTATGCAGGGTCGCGTTGGACACGACGACGCCACCCACGGTCACAGGCGTCAGCCGCGCAACAGGGCTCAGCGCGCCGGTGCGCCCGACCTGAATGTCGATCGCCTCCAGCCGGGTCCAGGCCAGCTCGGCGGGGAACTTATGCGCAATCGCCCATCGCGGCGTGGTCGATCGCAACCCGAGCCGCCCTTGCAGGGCCAGATCGTCGACCTTGTAGACCACCCCGTCGATATCGTAACCCAGACCGGCGCGCTTCTGTTCGATATCCGCGTAATGCGCCAACATCTCATCGGTCGAATTGCAGAGCTTTGTCAGAGGGTTGACCTGAAATCCAAGCGCGCCCAACCGTTCGATCGCGCGCATCTGCGTGTCGGCCAGAGGGGCGGAGACCTGCCCCCAGGCATAGGCGAAAAAGCGCAAGGGCCGCGCGCGGGTGATCTCGGCATCGAGCTGCCGCAAGGAGCCGGCGGCGGCGTTGCGCGGGTTGGCGAATGTCTTGCCGCCCGCCTCGGCCTGGCGCGCGTTCAGCGCCGCGAAATCGGCATGGCTCATATAGACCTCGCCGCGCACTTCCAGGATGTCGGGCGCGCCGGTCAGGGTTTCGGGAATATCGTCGATGGTGCGGGCATTGGCGGTGACATTCTCGCCCACCGTCCCGTCGCCCCGCGTCGCGGCCTGCACCAGCTTGCCGCCCTCATAGCGCAGCGACAGCGACAGCCCGTCGATCTTGGGTTCCGCCGTGAAGGCCAGCGGGGCGTCGGTGAGGCCAAGGAACTTGCGTACGGAGCGGGTGAACTCCGCCACGTCCGCATCCGTGAAGGCATTGCCGAGCGACAGCATCCGTTCGGCATGGGAGATCTTGGAAAACGCCCCCGAGGGGGCCGCGCCCACCTGGTCCGAGGGGCTGTCGGCGCGCTTGAGATGCGGAAACGCGGCCTCGATCTCGGCGTTTTCGCGTTTGAGCGCATCATACTCGGCATCCGTGATCTCGGGCGCATCGTCGCGGTGATAGGCTGCATTGGCGGCCGCCAGCATCTCGGCCAGCTCCGCCAGCCGCGCGCGTGCGGCATCCTCGCTCATCCCTGCCCGATCCTCTGCCATGCGCGCCCTTTCCCCGACATGATTTGCGGTCCCCCATCAGTGATAGGAGGCCACGGGAAAGAGGTCCAGCCGACGATTGCGTCAGGCGCTGGCGGCGAGATCCGCAGTGCCCAGTTCGGGCGAGGGATCGCGCAGCACGTAGCCGCGGCCCCAGATGGTCTCGATGTGATTGTCGCCGCCGGTCGCCTCAGAGAGCTTCTTGCGCAGCTTGCAGATGAAGACGTCGATGATCTTCAATTCCGGCTCATCCATGCCGCCATAAAGGTGATTGAGGAACATTTCCTTGGTGAGCGTCGTGCCCTTGCGCAGCGAGAGCAGTTCCAGCATCTGGTATTCCTTGCCGGTCAGATGCACCGGGCTGCCTTCGACATCGACGGTCTTGGCGTCCAGGTTGACGTTGATCAGGCCGGTGCGGATGATGGATTGCGAATGGCCCTTGGACCGGCGAATGATGGCGTGGATGCGCGCCACCAATTCATCGCGGTGGAAGGGTTTGGTCAGGTAATCATCGGCCCCGAAGCCGAAGCCCTTGATCTTGTTTTCCGTGTCGTCGGCCCCCGACAGAATCAGGATCGGCGTGTCGATGCGCGCAAGCCGCAATTGGCGCAGCACGTCATGGCCGTTCATGTCGGGCAGGTTGAGATCGAGAAGGATGAGGTCATAATCATAGAGCTTGGCAAGGTCGATGCCCTCTTCGCCCAGATCTGTCGAATAGACATTCAGATTGGCATGGCTCAGCATCATTTCGATACTTTTCGACGTGGTCGGGTCGTCTTCTACAAGCAAGACACGCATCTGATTCTCTCCGATTCTTTCCCAGCTAACTCGACCTTCGCCCGAAATCGTTAATGGCAAGTTATCTTTTTAGACAGTCTGGCGACAAATTCACGGCAATCAACACTAAAATTCGATTCAATCCCGGAACTGTTGCACGGCGGTGGCCTTGAGCGCCCCTTCGCCATGCTGGCTGACGGCCCGTGTCCAGGCGTCCAATTCCTCCGCCGAGAGGCCGTAGGTCGCGCACGCCTCCTCATGGTCGATCAGCCCGAATTCGACCGCGCGCACGATGGCGGCCTTGCGGCTGGCGACCCATCGGTTCGTTGTCGGGCTCGGCAGATCGGCGCGGGTCATTTCACTGCCATCGGGAAGGGTCACCGAATAGGGGCCCTTGACACGTCTGATATACATCGCACCTCGCTTCTCACCGTTTTGCGAGGCCACCATTGACCGGAACTGTTTAACAGCCGGTAACCACCACCCTTGTCGATGCGGGGCATTTTCCTATATTGCGCCGCAAACACCCCCGGAAAGATGCTCATGCCCCTCGACGCCCGCCTCAATTCGCTTGGATTCGCCAAGGCCCCCGCCGACACCCGCGTGGTGGTGGCGATGTCGGGCGGCGTCGACAGCTCGGTCGTGGCCGCGCAACTGGCCGAGGAGGGCTATGACGTCGTCGGCGTGACGTTGCAACTTTACGACCACGGCGCGGCCCTGGCCAAGAAGGGCGCCTGCTGCGCCGGGCTGGATATTCATGATGCCCGCCGGGTGGCCGAAGAGATGGGATTTCCCCATTATGTCCTTGATTACGAAAACATCTTCAAGGATGCGGTGATCGACGAATTTGCCGACAGCTACCTTGCGGGCACGACGCCGGTTCCTTGCATTCGCTGCAACGAGCGGGTCAAATTCAAGGATCTGCTGGAAACCGCCAGAGACCTCGACGCCGATTGCATGGCGACGGGCCATTACATCCAGCGCAAGATGGGGCCGCAGAAGGCCGAGCTTCATTCCGCCACCGACGCCACCCGCGATCAGAGCTATTTCCTCTTCTCCACCACGCAGGAGCAACTGGATTTCCTGCGCTTTCCCCTGGGCCAACTGGCCTCGAAATCCGAGACCCGCGCGCTGGCGGCGAAATACGGTCTGCCGGTCGCGGACAAGCCCGACAGCCAGGATATCTGCTTCGTGCCGGACGGGAACTATGCCAGCGTGATCGAGAAACTGCGCCCCGGCGCCGCCGATCCCGGCGAGATCGTGGATATGGAAGGCAACATCCTCGGCACCCATCGCGGGGTGATTCACTACACGATCGGCCAGCGCCGCGGCCTCGGCATCGGCGGTCGCGCCGACCCGCTTTATGTCGTCAAGCTGGAGCCCGATACACGGCGCGTCGTGGTCGGCCCGAAGGAGGCGCTCTCGACCGCGATTGTCCCGATTCGCGAGATCAACTGGCTCGGGGATGAGGACATGACATCGCGCGCGGACTGGCATCTGAAGGTCAAGATTCGCTCCACCCGCCCGCCGCGCGACGCGATTCTGCGCCCTCTCTCCGCGACAGAGGCGCAGGTCGAGCTCCTCACCCCCGAGGAAGGCGTCAGCCCCGGCCAGGCCTGCGTGTTCTACGCCCCCGAAGGCAGCCGCGTGCTTGGCGGCGGCTGGATCTGGCGCGGCTACTAACTGCCGCCCCCCATCAGGAAGCTGCGAAAGCGCAGCTGCTGATGGGTTGCCAGTTGATCGACCCAGATCGCGTCCAGCCGCATATTGGCCGTCACCGGCCCGCCCCGCGCCTCGATCCGGTAGCCGCCGGGGCCGAAGACGCGCACCCGGGCGCCCGCGTTCGGGTCGGGCTGCACCTCCACCGCCCCGAACCCCTCCAAAACTTCCAGCACCTCGGCGCGCGTCAGCGGCGCGACCCGGCGCGCATCATCCCAGGTCAGCGCGCAGGCAAGCCGGGCGACGGCCCCCACCGGCCAGTTCTCGTCGTCACCCGACAGGATCAGCGCCTGCTGCATGACCGCAAACCCCGCCGCTGCGCTCAGGTCACGCTCGGCCATCCGGGCGCGCACGTCCAGCCCGTAGCGCGCGCAGGTCAGCACCCCGCCGGGGACTATGCTGCCCTCCAGCGCGGTGCCGAACCGGGCCGAGAGCGACCAGAAAAAGAGGTCGTTGCGGGCGGGGCCAGGGACCGGTTGCGCGGGTTCGGGGGCATAACCGCCGATAAGGCCCGCCAGACGCGCGGAGAATGCGGCCTCGTCGAGATGGGGGGCCATGGCGAGGTTACGAATCTCGCCCAGGTCCAGACGCACGGGCTCGGCGGCAAGAGGCCAGGAAAGCAGGAGGAAGAGAAGGACGGCGCGCATGGTTCCAGCCTGACGCCGATGTCGGGGATTGCAAGCCATCGGAGTCCGCGTCGAAAATGTAAACCCTCTTCACATTTTTTCACCCGACCCCTTGTTAAGCCGATTAACATGCCCCATCTTCAGTCATGTGAAAGGCATTCACATCGCAAATCGAGGGAGATTTTGAAAATGACCGCCACAACCACCGACCCATCTGCCCAGGGCTACCTCACACGGGCCGAGGCCTGGCTGGACGACAAGGGCAAAGGGGCCTGGATCGCCGCCATGGTGCTTGGGTTCATCTTGTTCTGGCCCGTGGGGCTGGCCCTTCTCTTCTACATGATCTGGAGCAAAAACATGTTCAAATCCGGGTGTTCCCGCCGCAGCAAATCGCATGGCCAAAGCTTCCGCAGCTCCGGCAACACCGCGTTCGACGCCTACAAGGCCGACACACTGCGCCGCCTGGAGGAAGAACAGACCGCCTTCCAGGACTTCCTGGAGCGCCTGCGCGACGCCAAGGACAAGGCCGAGTTCGACCAGTTCATGGAAGACCGCGATCGGCGTGCCCGCCGCGACCGTGCCCGTGACGCGGCCGAAGACGCCGACACCATCGAGGCCTGATCCCCCCTCCTCCCCCAGGCCTTGGCCGGTGCAAGCCCCCCTCTTGCACCGGCAAACCCAATTGCAATCTGAGGCATCCCCCCCCATGTATGCGCCCATGAGTTCCGCCCTGCCCGATCCCGACCGCCAATCCGTCTTCTATGACGGCATTCCGCCCAAGCGCCTGATGGCCTGGGTGGTCGATGTCGTCCTGATCCTCGTCATGATGCTGATCATCGGCGTCCTGACCCTGACCGTGGCCTTCTGGCTCTGGCCGCTCTTCTGGGTCGCCACCAGCTTCGTCTACCGCGCGATCACCATCGGCTCGGCCTCGGCCACCCTGGGAATGCGGCTGATGAACATCGAGCTTCGCAACGCCACCGGCGCGCGCCTGACGGGGACCGAGGCGATGCTGCATACAGGCGCCTACCTGCTTTGCGCCAGCTTCTTCCTGCCGCAGGCGCTGTCGGTGGCGATGATCGCGCTCGGCGAGCGTCACCAATCGCTGCCGGATCTCTTTCTGGGCACCGCCGCGATCAACCGCCCCGGCTGATCCCCGCGAACCGGGGCAACCCCTTGATAAATGGGTTGCCCGTGCCCGAATCCTGTTGCAGGCTGATTTCCGGACAGGACGACCAGACGAGTTTCAATGCGCCACACGCTGCCCCTTGCGCCGCAATTCTATGTGACGGCTCCGCAAAGCTGCCCTTATCTCGAGGGTCGGCGCGAGCGGAAGCTGTTTACCGCGCTGCAGGGCGATCATGCCTCGACGCTGAACGACTCGCTGTCGAAACAGGGCTTCCGCCGGTCGCAGAACGTGCTTTACCGGCCGTCCTGCTCGGATTGCAACGCCTGCCTCTCGGCGCGTATCCGGGTCGCCGATTTCGCGCCGTCGAAAAGCCAGCGCCGCACGCTCAAGCGCAACGCGTCCCTCACCCGCGAGGCGCGCTCCCCCTGGGCGACCGAGGAACAATACGCCCTCTTCCGCGACTATCTCGACAGCCGCCACGCCGATGGCGGCATGGCCGATATGGATGTGTTCGAGTTCGCCGCGATGATCGAGGAAACCCCGGTGCGCAGCCGCGTCGTCGAATATCGCGACGGTGACGATGCGGGCCGCCTGGCCGCGGTCTGCCTGACCGATGTGCTCGATGACGGGCTCTCGATGGTCTATTCCTTCTTCCGCCCCGATGCCGGACGGCGGTCGCTCGGCTCTCACGTCATCCTCGATCATGTCGAGATCGCGCGCGAGGCGGGGCTGCCTTACGTCTATCTCGGCTATTGGGTGCCGGGCAGTTCCAAGATGGGTTACAAGGCGGGCTATGCCGCGCTCGAGGTCTATCTGGGCGGCGCCTGGCAACCGCTCAAGGATCCCGACGCCTTCGAGTCCGAGACGCATCCCCTGTCGGTCGAACCCATCGCCGAACAGGTCGCGCGCCTGTCCCTTCCCGACACCCGCGCCACCGACGACTGATCCCCCAACCCCGCGCGACCGGGCCGCTTTCCCGTAATGCGTTGAAACACGCGCCGGAAAGCAGCGCGGGCCCCCGCTTTGGGGGCCCGCTCAATTTGATACCAGTCGCCGGCCCGCGTCAGTTGTTCGGCAACAGGTCCGGCACGATGGTCACGATGCCGGGGAAGGCCCAGAGGATCGCCAGCCCCAGGACCTGGATCAGCACGAAGGGAAGCACCCCGCGATAGATATGGCCGGTGGTGACACTCGCCGGGGCCACGCCGCGCAGGTAGAACAGCGCGAAGCCGAAGGGCGGCGTCAGGAAGCTGGTCTGCAGGTTCACCGCGATCATGATCGTGACCCATTTCGGATCCATCTCGCCGCCATAGATCACCGGGCCGACAATCGGGATCACGATATAGATGATCTCGAGGAAATCGAGCACGAAGCCCAGGACGAAGAGGATCAGCATCACCAAGAGGAACACCGCCCATTCCTGGTCGAAGCTGCGCAGGAAGTCCTGGATATATTCCTCGCCGCCGAACGAGATCACCACCAGGTTCAGCAATTGCGAGCCGATCAGGATGGTGAACACCATCGAGGTCACCTTGGCGGTCTCGCGCACCACCGGGCTCAGGACATTGGTGCGGAACAGCACCCAACAGCCATAGAGCAGCCCGAAAAACGCGACGTGATAGGCCGCCAGCGTGATGACATAGGCCACCCAATCGGCAAAGCTGATGCCCTCGCGCTGGATGCGCAGGTCGAAATTGATCCCGAAGAGGATCATCACCACGATGGCCAGCGACGCGATCAAGATGACCTTACCGGACCGGTGTTCCTCCTGCAGCTTGCGATAGGCCGCCAGCATGATCGCCCCGCCCGCGCCAAGCGCGGCCGCCGGCGTCGGGTTGGTGATGCCGCCCAGGATCGAGCCCAGGACCGCCACGATCAGGACCAGCGGCGGAAAGACCACGCGCAGAAGCTCGTTCGTGGCCAGCCGCCGGAAGGCCACCACCACGCCCACCATGGTCAGCGCGAAGGGGATCGTGAGGATCAGGAAGCTCGCCCCCGGTCCGGTCTCGGGTCCGATCAGCATCGCGTCGACCACGAAGGCCAGCGCCACGCCCGCGCCGCCCACCATCAGCGGCAGCGGATCGCCCGTGGGCATCACGCCGCGCGCGGTGGTCAGCACCAGCGCCAGCAGCAGGAACACCACCGCCACGCCCGAACCGATCGGCGCGATCTGGCCCAAGGCGGCCAGGCGTGCGGTCTCAAGCTCCTCGGTGTTGCGCTCGCGGCTTTCCTCGCCGCCGCCCGAGGCGTCGATATCGTCCTGCTGCGCGACCGAGGCATCCCAGGCTTCCTGGCCGTGCAGGTCGATCATCGCCTCGCGGCAGGTGTCGGAAACATTGGTGCGCAGATCGGCGCTTTCGCCCGATTGCGAATAGGCCGAGACGGTGAAGCTCTGCGTGCCGATCAGCCCCGCCTGCCCCGCCAGCACGACGCCCATGATCAGCGCCAGGGGCACGCCCAGATACCAGGTCAGCGCCTCGTTGCGTGTCACGACCTCGCCGGTCGCCGCACCGGTATGCACCGCTGGAGCCTTGGAGGGGTTGAGCAGCGCGTAGCCGAACGCATAGGCGCCATAAAGGAAGGCCAGGAAGATCCCCGGCAACAGCGCCGCCTGGAACAGCGTGCCGACCGACAGCACCGCAGGCTCGCCCAGATAGGTCAGCGCATCGCCGCAGCCGACCAGCTGCGCCCGCGCCTCCTGCCCCGCCGCATAGAGGTCGCCCGCCAGCGTGCCCAGAAGGACGATGACGATCGACGGCGGGATGATCTGGCCCAGGGTGCCGGAGGCCGCGATCACGCCGGTGGCAAGTTCGGGGCTGTAATTGTTGCGCAGCATGGTGGGCAGCGCCAGCAGGCCCATGGTCACCACGGTCGCGCCGACGATCCCGGTCGAGGCCGCCAGGAACGCGCCCACGATGACGATGGAGACCGCGAGGCCGCCGGGCAGCGGGCCGAAGAGCCGCGCCATGGTGGTCAGAAGGTCATTGGCGATCTTCGAGCGTTCCAGCGTGATGCCCATCATCACGAACATCAGCACCGCCAGCAGCGTCTCGATGGACTGGCCCGCGATCACGCGCTCATCCATGCGGTTGACGATGAAGCTGAGGTTGCGGTTCAGCGCCTGTTCCCAGCCTTGCGGGAACAGCGCCTCCTCGTATCTGGGTAACTCCGGGTATCGGAAGACGGAGATCGAGTCCCGGTTGATCCCGTCCGCCAGCAGCGCGCCATATTCGGCCGACCGGTCGTCGATGGCGTAATGGATCAGCAGGCCGGAATTATCCAGCGCGGCGATGATCCCGAACGAGATCGCGCCCGCGCCCGCGATGGCGAAGGCGACCGGAAAGCCGGTCATGATGGCCCCGAAGAGGCACAGGAAGACGATCAGCAGGGCGATTGCGACGCCGTCGAGTCCAAAGATCATGTGGTGGTCCTACCCTGCATGTGCATGTGTGTCGGGCGCGTCATCGTCGTGATGCGATTCAAGCACGTCGAGATCCAGGTTCTTGTCCGCCGCTTCCGGCCCTTCGCGGTATTCCAGGAACGAGCGGTAGAAGAACCCGATGGCCTGCAGGATCATCAGGGCCGCGAAGGTGACCAGCAGGATCTTGTAGATGAAATAGCCGTTGAAGCCCGAGGGGCTGGCGGCGAAGGTCTGGATGTCCCAGCGGAAGGCCACGGTGCGCGCCATCATCCGCTCCAGCGCGTCGGTGGTCGAGACGGGCGGCGTGATCATGTGCCGCCACAGGTAGAACCAGCCGTAGAACCAGATCAGGAACAGCGCCGGCAACATGAAAAAGACGGTGCCGATCATGTCGGCAATGCGCTTTCTGCCATGGCTCCAGCCGGCATAGAAGAGGTCGACGCGGACATGGCCCTTCTGCACGAAGGTATAGCTGCAACACAGCGTCACCACGAGGGCGTTGTAGAGTTTCAGCCCGTCGCCATACCAGCCAAGCGGCAGCGTCACGCCGACCCCGAACGGGGCGATGCCGATATCGGAGACGCGGAAAATCGTCTGCAGGAAGATGATGGCGATCTGTTGCAGCACCATGATCAGCCCGGCCCAGGCCGCCGCGCGCCCGATCCAGTTCGAGATGCCCTCGATCCCGCGCACCACGCCCCAGAGGAAGCTGTGCCGGAAGACACCGATCACGAAGACGATGACGGCCACCGTCAGCACGAAGGCCAGCAACTCGGACGAGCCGCCGTAATAGATGAAGCGGAAGACGTTCTCGGCCTCCGCGAAGTTCAACACCTGGCCGATATTCAGGACGGTCCAGAAGAACCCGGAGATACCGCCCCAAATGCTGCCCAGAATGGCACCCAGAAATTCCATCATCCGAAGATTGCCCCTTCCCCCTGCGGGTTCGATCCGCAAACGCCGCGCCACCTGTCACGGGTGGCGCGGCGTCCTGTTCTCATGCCCCGAAGGGCCGGGTTACATGCCCAGAACGCGGTTACGCTGTGCAGTGTAAGCCGAGTCGGAGCGCTGCATCCAGCCCGAAGCCTCCTGCATCGAGGCCTGCATCGAGTCGTGGATCGACGCGAAGAGGGCGTCGTCGCGGAAGCCTTCCAGCACGTCCTGGCTGGCCTGGCCGAACGCATCCCAGACATCGTCCGAGAACGCGCGCACTTCGGTGCCGCCCGCGATCAGGCGTTGCAGCGCGGGGCCGTTATTGGCGATGAACAGCGAATAGTTGTGCTGATGCGCTTCCGCCGCGGCCACCTCGATGGCGCGCTGGTGGGGGGCCGACAGACCGTTGAAACGGTCGAGGTTCACGCCGACGCTCAGCGCGGCACCGGGCTCGTGGAAGCCTGCCGGGTAGTAGTAGTCGCAGACCTCCTGCAGGCCCAGACGCTCATCCGACCAGGGACCGATCCACTCGGTCCCGTCCAGCGCGCCGGAAGACAGCGCCTGGTAGATCTCGCCGCCCGCAAGCACCTGCACCGACGCGCCAAGCGCGGCCAGCGCCTGGCCACCGAGGCCCGGCATGCGGAAGCGGAGGCCCTGGAGGTCTTCCGCCGATTCGATCGGGTTGCGGAACCAGCCGCCGCCCTGCGCCGCGGTCTGCCCCGCCACGAAGGATTTGACACCGAAGATGTCGCCCAGCTCGTGGTGCTTGGCCAGCCCGTCGCCGCCATAATACCAGGTCATGAACTCGGGCGCCGTCATGCCGAAGGGCACGGCGGTGAAGAACGCCCAGGCCGGGTGCTGGCCGACGAAATAATAGTCCGCGCCGTGATACATGTCGGCCTGGCCGGACACGACCGGGTCGAAGACCTGGGTGCCGAGGCCGGTCTGGCCGGAATCGCGCGCGTCGATTGTCAGGGTGCCGTCGGTGATGTCGGCCACGTTATTGGCGAAGCGCTCGACCGAATCCCAGACACCGGCCAGTCCGCGCGGCCAGGTGGTGAACATGGTCAGTTGCTCGCGCCCCTGCGCATAGGCGGGTGCCGCGAGCGTGGTGCCGGCAGCCGCCGCGCCGCCGAGTGCGGATGTTCTCAAGAAAGAACGACGATCCATCAGATTTCCTCCCGTGGGTCCACGACCGTGACGGTCGCGGTTATTTTGATTTTAAGTGAGCGCAGGTTAGCGCAGCACTGAATCCGCACAATCCCCTAATCGGTCCTGAAATGCAATAAATTGTAAAATGATCTTACCAATTCGTCGCAGTTCCGGGCGGAAACACCTTACTCACGCACGACTTGCTCAAGAATTAGGCGATCTGTCGCAAGAATGCACAGCAACCTCGTCGCAGGCCACAGCGCCACGGATTCGCGCACGTCCCGCAGCCCCAAAAAGCCGCAAGCCCGCCGATTCCGACCGATCCTGACTCGTGCCCCGCCAATTCCGACCGAATATTTCAAAACGCCTGCCCGCTGCGACATTTTATTCAGAATTTTCGCCCACCCCTCGCGCTTTGCCGGTTGACGACCCTGATATCGACTCATACTGTCCCCGCACTCGCAGTGAAGGAGCCTCCGGAATGCCGTGCATTCTCGTACTTGTAGGACAGACGCGCATGGGTCGGTAACGGCAACCATTCCGGTCCCCCATGCGCCCCCGTCTGACCGCCGGGGGCTTTTTTATGCGACCCACCCATCACGGGCCCCCTGCCCGACCGCCTTGAAGGAGCATGAGCGATGACTGAGATGACCGGCGCCAGGATGGTGATCGAAGCCCTGAAGGAACAGGGCGTCGATACTGTATTCGGCTATCCCGGCGGCGCCGTGCTTCCGATCTATGACGAGATTTTCCAGCAAAACGAGATCCGCCACATCCTGGTGCGCCATGAACAGGGCGCGGTCCATGCCGCCGAGGGCTATGCGCGCGCCACCGGCAAGCCGGGCGTCGTCCTCGTCACCTCGGGCCCCGGCGCCACCAACGCGGTCACCGGCATCACCGATGCGCTGATGGATTCGATCCCCATCGTCGTGCTGACCGGCCAGGTGCCCACCTTCATGATCGGCTCGGACGCGTTCCAGGAGGCCGACACCGTCGGCATCACCCGGCCCTGCACCAAGATGAACTGGCTGGTGAAGGAGACCGACGCGCTGGCCGCGACCATTCACGAGGCGTTTCACATCTGCACCGCGGGCCGCCCCGGCCCGGTCCTGGTCGACATCCCCAAGGACGTGCAATTCGCCACCGGCGAATACACCCGCAAGCCCAAGACCAGCCCCAGCCATTACCACCCGCGCGTCAAGGGCGATATCGAGATGATCACCGCCCTGGTCGAGGCCATCGAGACCGCCGAACGCCCCGTCTTCTATACCGGCGGCGGCGTGATCAACTCGGGCCCTGCCGCCAGCCAGCTGCTGCGCGAACTGGTCGATGCGACGGGATTTCCGGTCACCTCGACCCTGATGGGCCTGGGCGCCTATGCCGCGCGCGACAAGAACTGGCTCGGCATGTTGGGGATGCACGGGCTCTACGAGGCCAACCTGGCGATGCATGATTGCGACCTGATGATCAATGTCGGCGCCCGCTTCGACGACCGCATCACCGGACGCATCGCCGATTTCAGCCCCGGCAGCCGCAAGGCCCATATCGACATCGACCCCTCCTCGATCAACAAGGTGATCCATGCCGATTTCCCGATCGTGGGCGATGTCGCCCATGTGCTGGAGGATGTGCTGCGGCTGTGGAAATCGCGCGGCCGCAAGACCAATGCGGGGGCCGTGCAGCGCTGGTGGGGACAGATCGAGGACTGGCGCAAGGTCCGCTGCCTCGACTACACCAATTCCGAGACCACGATCAAACCGCAATACGCGCTGGAACGGCTGGAGGCGCTGACCAGGGACCATGACCGCTATATCTGCACCGAAGTGGGCCAGCACCAGATGTGGGCGGCGCAGTATCTGGGCTTCAACGATCCCAACCGCTGGATGACGAGCGGAGGATTGGGGACGATGGGCTACGGCTTCCCGGCCTCCATCGGCGTCCAGATCGCCCATCCCGAGGCGCTGGTCATCAATGTCGCAGGTGAGGCATCGTGGCTGATGAACATGCAGGAAATGGGCACGGCGGCGCAGTACCGGCTGCCGGTAAAGCAGTTCATCTTGAACAATGAACGGCTCGGCATGGTGCGCCAATGGCAGGAATTGCTGCACGGCGAGCGCTACTCGCATAGCTGGTCCGAAAGCCTGCCCGATTTCGTCAAGCTGGCCGAGGCGTTCGGGGCCAAAGGCATCTTGTGCAAGGATCCCGCCGATCTGGATGACGCGATCATGGAGATGCTGGCCTATGACGGCCCGGTGATCTTCGACTGCCTGGTCGAAAAGCACGAAAACTGCTTCCCGATGATCCCGTCCGGCAAGGCCCATAACGAGATGCTCCTGGGCGAGGCCGAAACGCAGGGCGTGATCGGCGCGGCAGGCGGCGTGCTGGTGTGATCTGGCAAGGTGGGCAGACCTACCTGCCCACCGCCCCCAACAAAGGCCCCGCAATGCCCCCCGCACCCTCCCCCGCCCAGATCCTCACCGCCGCGCGCGGGATGATCGCGGGCGGTCGGCGGGGCGAGGCCGCCGCCCTCCTGCGCAAATATCTCTACCACAACTCCCGCGACCGGGCGGCGCGCAAGCTGCTGGCCTCGCTCGGCCCCGACGCGCATCCCCATCCCGCCCTCTCGGCGCAGGAGCGGGCCGCGCGGCAAGCGCTCCTCACCGCCTTCCGCGCCGGGGATCACCGGACCGTCCTCGCCCGCGCGGAGCCCTTGCTGAAACGCCAGCCGCTGCTCTCTGACATCGCCAACGCGCTCGGCAACGCGCTGACGGCGACGGGCCAGCACGCCCAGGCCGCCCGCGTGCTCGACCACGCGATCCGCACCGATCCCGCCAGCCCCGACGCCTATCTCAGCCTGTCCTCGCTCCTGCGCACTCGCGGCCAGCCCGCCGAGGCGCTGGCCGCCGCCGAGGCTGCCCGCGACGTCGCCCCGGACAGTGCCGCGTGCCATGTCGCGCTCGGCCTCGCGCATCTCGACCTCGACGCGACGGAGACCGCCGAAACCAACCTGCGCCGCGCCACCGAGTTGGACCCGCGCGCGCCGCAGGCCTGGGATGCGCTGGCCAAGATGCTGGAGCGGCAGAACCGGCTGGACGACCTCGATGCGGTCCTGTCTCAGGCCGAAACCCACCTGCCCGACGATCCGCAAATCCTGTTGAATCGCGCTGTCCACCTGGGCCGCGTGAACCGTCACGAGGGCGTGCTGGACACCGCCGCCCGCATCCCCGATCTGCCCCCGCGCGAGGCCGCGATCCTCCACGTCACCCGCGCCCGCGCGCTGGATGCGCTGGACGATCCCGACGCCGCCATGGACGCCTTCACCGCGATGAACGACGCTGCCGGGACCTTCCCCGGTCGCGGCGACATCTCGGGCGCGCGCTACCTGGCGCGTGTCGAACACCACCTGGCCGCCGCCGCCCGGATCGCGCCCGCAACCCGCACCGGCACCACGCGCCAACCCGTCTTCATGGTCGGCTTCCCGCGCTCGGGCACGACGCTTCTGGAAACCATCTTGCTGACCCATCCGCGCGTGGCGCTGGTCGAGGAACAGCCGCTGATCAACCTGCTGACCGACGGCCTGCGCCCCGAAACCCTGGCCCAGGATCTCGCGGCACTGAGCCATGCCGAGGCCGACAGCCGCGCCCGCGCCTACCTCGCCGCGTTCGAGGCCACCCTCGGCGCGCCGCTGGACACCCGCACCGCGTTTGACAAGCTGCCCCTCAACCTGGTCGAGGCCGCCGCCATCGCCCGCTGCTTTCCGCAGGCGAAATTCATCTTCTCGCTGCGCCACCCCTGCGACGTGGTGCTGTCCTGCTTCATGCAGAACTTCGCTCCAAATGACGCGATGGAGAACTTCCGCAGCCTTGAGGATGCCGCCATCCTCTACGACCGTGTCATGACCCTCTGGACCGCCACCACAGAGGCCCTGAAGCTCGACACCGTCACCCTGCGCTACGAGGATCTGACCCAGGACCTGCGCGGCGCGATCACGCCGGTGCTGGCCCATCTCGGGCTGGACTGGATCGACGCGATGGACCGCTTTCACGAAACGACGCGGCCCATGGTGCGCACCGCCAGCTACCGCCAGGTCAGCCAGCCGCTCTACCAGAGCGCCGCCGGACGCTGGCGCCGTTACGAGGCGCATCTTGCCCCGGTGATGGACCGCCTCGCCCCCTGGATCGACGGATTCGGCTATTAGAAACCTCGCCCGATCGCCCCTTCCGCACCGCCCGTTTGCGTTCAAGGCACACCCAAGTTAGGCTTTCCCCAGCCTCCTGGATGTCGTTTCCGGCATTCAACAGGTCTGTCGGGACATACGGCCCGCCGCGTGGTCCGGCATTGTCAAGTGAAACGAGACAATAGAGCGAGGGCGATGTGTTCAGAAAGATCATGATACCGGTCGATCTCGGCCATGTTGAGGCGCTGGAACGCGCCTTGCAGGTCGGGGCCGACCTCGCCGATCACTACGGGGCCGAGGTGCATTACGTCAGCGTTACCGGCACCGCGCCGAGCAAGATCGCGCACAGCCCCGAGGAGTTCCGCGAGAAGCTGAACCGCTTCGCGGCCGCCGAGGCCGAGGCGCGCAGCATCGCCTCGACCCATGCCCATACCGTCATTTCGCACGATCCCAGCGTCGACATGGACCACCAGCTTTGCGAGGCCATGGACGAGATCGGGGCCGACCTGGTCGTCATGGGCTCGCATATCCCGCATTGGTACGAATTCGGCTCGCATGGCGGCAAGCTGGCCGCCCATGCGCATTGCTCGGTGATGATCGTGCGCGACGATACGCGCTGAAGGAAACGAAACGGGACGCGCGAAGGTGCAGACACGTCACTGCACCGCCAACAGGATAAAGGACAAGAAACATGACAGATGACCCCGACAACCAGGGCATACCCGCCCCGGAAGGCGCGACGGAGATAATCGAAACCGATTACACCATCGGCCAGGACAACGTGGAAGGGACGCTCGGCCCGATCGGATTCGACATCCACAACCCGGTCTTCATGATCTCGGGCATCACCATCGTCGCCTTCGTCTTCTACACGCTGGCCCTGCCGGAACAGGCGGGCGACGTGTTCTCCTGGCTCTTTGCCCAGGTGACGCAGGGCTTTGACTGGTTCTTCCTCGGCGCGGCCAATATCTTCGTGCTGTTCTGCCTGTTCCTGGTCGTCACCCCCTGGGGTTCGGTCCGGCTCGGCGGGGCCGAGGCGACGCCGGATTACTCCTATATCGGCTGGTTCGCGATGCTGTTTGCCGCCGGTATGGGCATCGGCCTGATGTTCTATGGCGTCTCCGAACCGATGAGCCATTTCTCCACCTCCCTGGGCGGCGTGTCCGTGGGCGAGGATGGCGTGCGCACCGACTGGGCGCCGCTCGGCGCCGCCGCCGGCGACCAGGAGGCCGCAATCCGCCTCGGGATGGCCGCGACGATCTTCCACTGGGGCCTGCACCCCTGGGCGATCTACGCCGTGGTGGCCCTGGCGCTGGCGCTGTTCTCCTTCAACAAGGGCCTGCCGCTGACGATCCGCTCTGCCTTCTACCCGATCCTGGGCGACCGGGTCTGGGGCTGGTGGGGCCATGTCATCGACACGCTGGCGGTCTTTGCCACCCTCTTCGGCCTCGCCACCTCGCTCGGCTTCGGCGCGACCCAGGCCAATGCCGGTCTCAACCACCTCTTCGGCATTCCCATCGGCAACACGACCGAGGTGATCCTGATCAGCGTCATCACCGCGGTCGCGCTGATCTCGGTCGTGCGCGGCCTCGACGGCGGCGTCAAGATCCTGTCCGAGATCAACATGGGGCTGGCCTTCCTGCTGCTCGCCTTCACCCTGATCGCGGGTCCGACCGTCGCCATCATGACCGGCTTTGCCGATTACCTCATGTCCTATATCCAGAACCTGACCGCGCTGTCCAATCCGGTCGGGCGCGAGGACGTGAATTTCAGCCAGGGCTGGACCTCGTTCTACTGGGCCTGGTGGATCTCCTGGTCCCCCTTCGTCGGCATGTTCATCGCCCGCGTCAGCCGGGGCCGCACGGTGCGCGAATTCGTGATCTGCGTGCTGCTGATCCCGTCGCTGGTCAGCGTGCTGTGGATGTCGGTCTTTGGCGGCGTGGCGATCCAGCAGGTCGTGCAGGATGGCTATACCGCCGCCCAGGACGCCGATCTGCCGTTGCAGCTGTTCCTGATGCTGGAAGAACTGCCGCTGGCCTCGATCACCTCGTTCATCGGGATTATCCTGGTGATCGTGTTCTTCGTGACCTCGTCGGACTCCGGGTCGCTGGTGATCGACACGATCACGGCGGGCGGCAAGGTCGACGCGCCGGTGCCGCAGCGTGTGTTCTGGTGCATCTTCGAGGGCGCCGTGGCCATCGTGCTGCTGCTCTCGGCGGGTGGTCTTGCCTCGCTGCAATCCATGGTGATCTCGACCGGCCTGCCCTTCACCATCGTGCTTCTGATCATGTGCTGGTGCATCCTGCGCGGATTGATGAGCGAGAAGCGCGGATAGAGATGATCCGGGGGCGGCATGGCCCGCCCCCGACACGATGTGAAACAGCAAGGCCCCCGCCCGATCCGGCACTTGATCGCGGCGGGGGCTTGTGCGACTTGAGACAGGATGCCGACACCCCCGGTCCCGACAGGACGCGCGGCCAAGGCGACTGCAAGGCTTCGGACACATGACCACCCCTCCCCCGCCCCACCTGCCCGCGCCCGCCCTGGCCCCGATGACCACGCGGCGCGGCTGGCAGGCGGGCACGCTGGTCCCGGCGCTGGTCGCGGTGATCGTCGTCGGGTGGGTCGCCTTCGGCTGGCTGGAACTGGCCGCCAATGGCGCCACCTCGATCTCGCTCGACTTCCGCATCTTCTGGGCCGCGGCCCGCCTGGCGCTTCTCGATGCGCCGCTGGATGCCTTCGATACCGCGCGGCTGGCGGCCATGCACGGCACCAGCGGCGAGGGTTGGATGCCCTGGGCCTACCCGCCCGCCTTCATGGTGGCGCTGATGCCGCTCGGGGGCCTGCATTTCGCCCTGGCGCTGGCCGTCTTCACCGCGCTTTCCGCCGCCGCCATGCTGGCCGCCGCGCGGCCCCTGGCGCAAGGCATATTGCCGCTCTGGCTGGCGCTGGCGCTGGCGCCCGCCTACCTGCCCTCCTTCCTGATGGGGCAGACGGCGGTGCTCTGGACGGCGGGGCTGATGGCGGCGCTGGCCTGCCTTGCCTCGGGCCGCCCGGTGCTGGCGGGGGTCTTCATCGGCCTGCTGACGCTCAAGCCGCAACTGGGCCTTCTGATCCCGGTCGCCCTGATCGCGGGCGGGCATTGGCGCTGCATCGCGTCTGCCACGCTGACCGCGCTTGTGCTGGCCCTTGCCGCCACGCTGGTTACCGGCCCCGGATACTGGCCGCTGATGGTCGAGATGATGCAGGTCCATTTCGACATCGTGCGCGGCACGGCGGCGGAAAACGCGCGCATGATCAGCGTCTATGCCGCGCTGGCGGGGCTTGGCCTGTCCGAGCCCCTCGCCCTCGCCCTGCAATGGAGCGTGACCGCCCTTGCCGCGCTGGCCGTGGCGCTGGCCTGGGCCAGCCCGCGCATCTGCGCCGATCTGCGCGCCGCGACGCTTCTGATCGCGATCCTACTGTCGCAGCCCTACCTGTGGTATTACGAATCCGCCCTGCTGGCCCCGGCCGCCCTCTTCCTGATCCGCGCCCGCGTGCTCAGCCTGACCCACCTGCCGGGCCTCCTGCTGCTGGCCGCGATGTGGCTCGGGCTTGGCCCCGCGATCCTGGTGCAGTTCCTCAGCGGCGTGGAGGTTTCCCTGCGCATGGTCTTCGCGCCCATCCTTCTGCTCACTTTGGCCGTCACGCTGCGCGCCCTCACCCTGCGCGCCCTGCGTAGCGTTCCCCTTCATTCCAATTCGCCGCAAGGCTGACACGAAAGGACCCCGCCCCCCATGTCCCCCCTCAATATCGAACAAGGCGCCACCAGCCATTCCGCCTATGACCTGCGCAGTCACCTGTCGGAAGAGATCGAGACCCACACGCTCGCTATTCTCGTCACCAACGAGGCAGGCGTGCTGGCCCGTGTCATCGGCCTCTTCTCGGGCCGGGGCTACAATATCGACAGCCTGACCGTGGCCGAGGTCGATCACGAGGGCCACCGCAGCCGCATCACCATCGTCACCTCGGGCACGCCCGCCGTGATCCACCAGATCAAGATGCAGCTTGGGCGGATGGTGCCGGTGCATGGCGTCTCGGACCTGACCGTCGAGGGGCCGCATGTCAGCCGCGAACTGGCGCTGATCAAGGTCTCGGGCAAGGGCGAGGCCCGCGTCGAGGCGCTGCGCATCGCCGAGATCTTCCGCGCCAACGTGGTCGATTCGACGCTGGAAAGCTTCATTTTCGAGATGACCGGCACGCCCGAGAAGATCGACGCCTTCACCGACCTGATGCGCCCCCTGGGCGAGGTCCGCATGGCCCGCACCGGGGTGGCCGCTATGGCGCGCGGGGCGCAGCAGCCGACGCTCTCGTAACGCGGGGCGCGCTCGATCGACCGAGCGCCCGCCCGCGAAAAAGGGGCACCCCGACGGATGCCCCTTCCCGCGTGACCGGCTGTCCCCATCCCTCCCGGCCATGCGCGCCCCGTCTGGCCGGTGGGGCGGGATCAGCGTTCAGGGTTGGTCACGTGCTGCAACAATGGGCGTCGGGTCAGCCCTCGCTCGGCAGCAGGCCGGCCTCTCGGGCGACGGCCAGCTCCTCTTCGTCCAGCCCGCCGCTGCCATCGGTATCCAGCGCCGCGAACTCGTCCTCGGTAATCTCGGGGGCCATGGCCACGAGCTCCTCGTAGCTGACCATCCCGTCACCATCGGTGTCCAGCATTGCGTGTTCCGCCGCCAGCGCCGCGGTCACCACCAGGGCCCCGCCAAGCGCGCATCCGGCCAGAACCTGGCCCGCCGTCCGGGTGAGAGTGGTAAATTCCATGGGATTGCTCCTTCGCATCCAGTTTGCAGTGTCGAATGTCCGCGCGACCGGAACAGATGTGCTCCGTCAGTGAGATCGCCCGGCATCCACAAGAACAGGACCGGGGGCGGCGCGGTTTCTTCCGGGGGGCCTGCCCGCGCCCCGCCCATGCGCGGCGATGCGCCGGTTTGCGGGGGCCACAGCCGGCGGGGTTTCGCCATGGCCCGCCGCAGGCCCGCCCCACGCGCAAGGCTTCGCCGATCGCGGAGAAACCCCGGCCCATTCCCGCGCATTCCCGTGCATCCCCGCGCACGGAGATTGCCAAGTCGTCCCCGCGCCCCATCCTGCAAAGGCGCCGCGCCCCACGGCACTTTCAAGGCTTTGATCCAACATGACCCATACGCGCCCCATCCCGCCCCAGGCGGCCCGCCAGCTCGAGGCCCTCTTGCCCGACCTGCGCCGCGTCGCGCGCTACCTGACCCGCGACCGCGAGGCCGCCGACGACCTCGTGCAGGATATCGTCCTGCGCCTCTGGGGCCGCATGGCCGATCCCGGCCAGGACCCGATCGACGAATTGCGCCATTACGCCTTTTCCGCCCTGCGCAACCGCATCCGCGACCGGGGCGCGCGGCTGGCCGCCGAGGCCTGGTTGATGCCGGTCTCGTCGGACAGCGACGCGGGCGCGGCGCTCCAACCCGCCAGTGCGCCCGAAGCGCCTGCGCGCCTGGCCTGCGCCGAGACGCTGGCCGCCCTCGACGACCTCAGCCCCGACCAGGCCGAGCTTCTGCGCCTGCGCGCGGTCGAGGGGCTCAGCTATGCCGAGATGGCACGGCGGCTGCGCGTGAGTGAAGGCACCGTCACCTCGCGCCTGTCGCGCGCCCGCGCCGCGTTGCGCAAACGGCTCGACCTTGCCCCGGACGCGCCGGTGACCTTCCTGATCGACTGAACGGGCGAAAAGCGGACAGACCTGTCAGGAATTTCTGACAGCTCTGTCAGGAGATTTCTCGACACATGTGTCAATTTCCGCCCCGTCAGAGTCGTGAACAGGCGCGCCCGGCCCCCGGGCGATGGCTAGACTCACCCCCAATCCACGCATGAGGGGAGGATGCCATGCCGAAGGATCAGCAGACCGATTACCTTTCCGCCGTCTCGGCCCCGATCGAGCTGGCGCGCGGGTTGCCGAACGCGCATTACACCGACCCCGCCACCATCGCCGAGGAAAACGCGGCGGTGCTTGAGGCGACCTGGGCCGCGCTGTCGGTCGGCGCGGAAGTGCCCGAGCCCGGCGATTGCAAACCCCTTGAATTCCTGGGCCAGCCGCTGCTTCTTCTGCGCGACGGCGACGGCCAGTTGCGGGTGTTCCAGAACATCTGCCGCCACCGCGGCATGATCCTTGTCTCCGAGCCGCGCAAGATCGAGGGCGCGATCCGCTGCCCCTATCACAGCTGGTGCTATGCCAAGGACGGACGGCTGGTCTCGACGCCGCATGTCGGCGGGCCGGGGCAGAACAGCCACCCGGCAATGGACCGCGCCACATTGGGCCTGGTCGAGGTGTGCAGCCATATCTGGCGTGACGTCGTCTTCATCAACCTGTCGGGCGATGCACCGCCCTTCGAGGAGGTGCACGAGACGCTGCTAACCCGCTGGAAAGAGGTGGAAAAACCGATCTTCCATGGCGGGCCGGAAAGCAGCTTCATGCTGGAGGTCGAGACCAACTGGAAACTGGCGGTGGAGAATTACTGCGAAAGCTACCACCTGCCCTGGGTGCATCCGGGCCTGAACAGCTATTCCCGTCTGGAGGATCACTATCACATCGAGGAGCCGGGCAAGTTCTCGGGGCAAGGCACCTATGTCTACCGCCAGCTGAAGGGCGAGGAGGAGGAGGTGTTTCCCGATTTCGAGGGGCTCAGTTCCTTCTGGGACGAGGGCGCGGAATATGTCGCGGTCTATCCCAACCTCTTGCTCGGCGCGCAGCGCGACCATTGCTATGCCATCGTGCTGGAACCCGTGGCGCATGACCGCACGCGGGAACATGTGCATCTCTACTACGCGCAGCCCGACACGCCCGAGGCGATGCGGCACAAGAACGCCGCCCTCTGGAAGGGCGTGTTCATCGAGGATGTGGTCGTCGTGGAAGGCATGCAGAAGGGCCGCGCGGCCCCCGGCTTCGACGGCGGGCGGTTTTCGCCCGCGATGGACGGGCCGACGCATCTGTTCCACGCCTGGGTGGCCGAAAGGCTGGCCGCGCATCGGGAGGGGCGGGATGCAGGCTGATCTCGACACGCGGCTCCTGGCGGCCCATGCCGAGGAGAACCGCGCGGCGCTGATCGCGCTCTATGCCGAGGCGTCGGAGGGCGCGCGCGGGCTGACCGCGCGGCGGTTCTACCTGACCCATGCCTATGTCTATGCGCTGGAGGCAGGCAGCCCCGAGGCCGTCACGATGCGGGGGAAGCTGGTGGATCTGGGGGCGGAGACGCTGGACTGAAGCATGTCGCTCAAAAGTGGGAACCGGTCTTGAGCTTCCCGGACATGCGTCATCAAAAAGTCAACTGCCCAGGATGGCGACCACGTAGGCCTGCGTTTCGGCGAAGGGCGGGATGCCGCCATAGGCCACCACCGCCTCGGGGCCCGCATTATAGGCCGCGAGAGCATGGGGCCAGTTGCCGAAGCGGCGGTATTGCTGCGCCAGGTAGCGCGCGCCGCCGTCCAGATTGGCGTGGCTGTCCTGCGGGTCGACGCCGAGCAGCACGGCGGTATCGGGCATGAGCTGCGCGAGACCGATCGCACCGGCACTGGAGAGCGCGGCGGGGTTCCAGCCGCTTTCCTGGGTCACAAGGCGCAGGAACAGATCCTCGGGGAGGCCATGGCGGCGCGCGGCGGCGCGGGCAACCTCCAGCCAAGGGCCGGCATATCGCCCCGTATAGCGCGGGATCGCGGTGTCCTCTTCCTCTCCGCCCGCGCCCGGTTGCAGGCGGGCGGAATACTCGTACTGCGTGGCCGCGCGGCTGTCGAGCAATTCAAGCTGCTCGCTGAAGCGCGCCAGCCTGTCGGCCCCGACGCCCTGCGCGGCGGCGGGAAGCGCGGGGGTCAGAAGCAGCGCGGCGGCAATCCCGAAATGTCGCATGTGACGTCCCTCATCCGGTTCCGGCGCAATATACGGATTTTTCTTGTCATTTCCAGTAGGCCACCGCGCGGGACGTTTTTCCGGCTCGGATTCGGCTTTTCTTAACCAAACCGGGATGATCTAACGGCGTGAACATGCTGGATTGAGAATCGAAACGGGGGATACGCATATGGCAGGCTCGGTCAACAAGGTCATTCTGATCGGAAATCTGGGCCGCGACCCGGAAACGCGCAGCTTCCAGAACGGCGGCAAGGTCTGCAACCTGCGGATCGCGACCTCGGAGACGTGGAAGGACCGCAACACCGGCGAGCGGCGGGAAAAGACCGAATGGCATTCGGTCGCGATCTTCCAGGAGGGGCTGGTGCGGGTGGCGGAACAGTATCTCCGCAAGGGCTCCAAGGTCTATATCGAGGGCCAGTTGCAGACCCGGAAGTGGCAGGATCAAAGCGGCGCGGACCGGTATTCCACAGAAGTCGTCCTGCAGGGCTTCGGCGGCACGCTGGTGATGCTGGACGGTCGCGGTGACGGCGGCGGCGGCGGTGGCGGCGGCGGATCGCAGGGCGGCTATGGCGGCGGCGGTGGCGGCTATGGCGACGATCGCGGCGGCGGTGATCAGGGCGGCGGCTATGGCGGCGGCAAGGACATGGATGACGAGATCCCGTTCTGATCCGTTGCCAAGCGGAGGCCGCTGCGCGGCCGCTCGATCCGTTTGATTGGCGCCTGCGGCCAGTGGTCTGACAAGATCGCTGGCCTTGCGCTTTTGACATCTGTGGCGCAGCCTCCGGCGGGGATATTTCCGGAACAAAGAAGGAGACGGGTATGCGCAATCTCAACCCGTTGCTTGGGCAGACGATCGCACCGCCGGTGATGGAGGCGCGGCGCTGGCTGGAGGGGGTGACGTTTTCCGCCGAACGGCCCCTCATGAATCTCAGCCAGGCCGCCCCCGTCGATCCGCCGCCCGAAGGGCTGCGGCGCGCGATGGCCGAGGCGCTGCTGGAGCGTGACGAGAGCCATCTTTACGGGCCGGTCCTGGGGCTGGACGCCTTGCGCGCGGAACTGGCGGCGAAATGGAGCGCGGACTATGGCGGTGCGGTTGACGCGGGACAGGTCGCCATAACAGCGGGCTGCAACCAGGCCTTCTGCGCCGTCATGGCGACACTGGCGCAGGCGGGCGATGCCGTGATCCTGCCGACGCCGTGGTATTTCAACCACAAGATGTGGCTGGACATGACGGGGATCGAGACGCAGGTGCTGGCCACGGGCGAAGATCTCATCCCCGACCCGGAGGCCGCCGAGGCCTTGATCCACGCGCGCACCCGCGCCATCGTGCTGATCACGCCCAACAATCCCGGCGGCGTCGAATATCCCGCCCCCGTCATGGCGGCCTTCCGCGATCTGGCAAGGCGGCGCGGCATTGCGCTGATCGTCGATGAGACCTATCGCGATTTTCACTCTGTCACCGGGCCCCCGCATGACCTGCTGAGCGATCCCGACTGGGACGAGACCGTCATCACGCTCTATTCCTTCTCCAAGTCCTACCGCCTGACCGGCCACCGCGTCGGCGCGATCATCGCCAGCGGGGCGCGGCTGCGCGAGGCCGAGAAATTCCTCGATTGCGTCGCGATCTGCCCCGCCCAGGTCGGCCAGATCGGCGCGCTCTGGGGGGTGCGCAATCTGACCGAGTGGCTGGCGGGCGAGCGGCTGGAAATCCTCGACCGCCGCGCCGCGATGGAGGCCGCGTTCCAGCGCCTGCCGGATTGGCACTTGCAGGGCTGCGGCGCCTATTTCGCCTATGTCCGCCATCCTTTCGCGCAAGCCTCGGACGCGGTCGCGCGGCGCCTTGTGCGCGAGGCAGGCGTGCTGGCCCTGCCCGGCACCATGTTCGGCCCCGCGCGCGAGGCGGGCGGATCGGGGCAGGCCGAAACCACCCTGCGCCTTGCCTTTGCCAATGCCGATGCGGCGGGGCTGGGGCAGTTGGCCGCGCGATTGTCAGACCTCACGTCATAGGCCCCCTTGCCCCCCCTGCGCCAAGCCCCTAAACCTGCGCCTCAACGGGCGCGGATAACAGGGAGAATACCGCCATGGCGAAACGCGCGGGCAAGAAAGCCTCGGACATCATCGTCTGGATCATCCTGGCCCTTCTGATGGTCGGGCTGGCGGGCTTTGGCATCGGCAGTTTCGGCACCAGCGCGGTCGAGGTGGGCCGGGTCGGCACCGCCCCGATCAGCGCGCGGCAATATGCCCGCGCCTTGCAGGCCGAACTGCGCGCCCAGGCCGCCGAGGGCGGGCAGTTTACCTCGCTCTCGGCAATGCGCGCGGCAGGGCTGGACCGCGCGGTGCTGGACGGGCTGGTCGCGCGCGCCGCCCTTACGCATGAGGCCGAGGCGATGGGCGTCTCGGTCGGCGACGAGGAGGTCGCGCGCCAGATCCGCAACACCACCGCCTTCCAGGGACCGGGCGGCGCCTTCGACCGCTCGGGCTATGAATTCCTGTTGCAGCAGCAGGGTTTCACCACCGAGGAATTTGAGGAAACCGTGCGCGAGGATATTTCACGCTCGCTGCTGCAATCGGGTGTTGTCGGCGGGCTGGAGATGCCAGCGGGCTTTATCGAGCCCCTGTTGGCCTACCAGACCGAAACCCGCAGCTTCACGCTGGCCCGCGTCACCGAAGACGATCTGGCCACCGGTCTCACCGCGCCGACGCAGGAGGAGTTGCAGGCCTATTACGACGAGAACCAGGCCCGGTTCGAGCGCCCCGAGGCGCGCGCCATCACCTATGCCTGGATCACCCCGGACATGATCATGGATGACGTGTCGGTGGATGAAACGGCTCTGCGCGCGCTCTATGACGAGCGCATCGCACAATATGTGCAGCCCGAGCGCCGCTTGCTGGAACGTCTGGTCCTCACGAGCGAGGAGGAGGCCAATTCCGCCATCGCCGCTCTGGAAGCCGGGGAAACCGATTTCGACATACTGGTCGCCGAACGCGGCCTGACGCTGGAGGATATCGACCTGGGCGAGGTCAGCGCCGATGACATCTCGGATGCCGCCGCGGAGGTGATCTTCGCCGATACCGAGCGTGAGATCTTCGGCCCGCTGGAAAGTGCATTCGGCCCCGCCCTCTACCGCGTCAACGCGGTGCTGGACGCAAGCGAAATCACCTTCGAGGAAGCGCAGGACGACCTGCGCGACGAACTGGCCGAGGACGCCGCGCGGCGCGCCATCGACGCGATGGTCGAGGAGATGGACGACCTCCTGGCCAGCGGCGCCACGCTGGAGGAACTGGCCGCGGAGACCGGGATGGTCCTGGACACCGTCACATGGCGCGAGGGGGCCGATACCGGCATCGCCGCCTATGACGATTTCCGCGAGGCCGCCGCGACCGTGTCCGAGACCGACTTCCCCGAATTGCTGCCGCTGTCCGATGGCGGGCAATTCGCGTTGCGCCTCGACGAGGTGATCCCGGCCAGCGTCCCGCCATTGGACGAGATCACGGATGAGGTCACCCAGGCCTGGCGCGACACGCAGCTGCGCGAGCGGCTGACCGGCCGGGCGCAGTCGCTGATCACCCAATTGGCCACAAGCGGCAGCCTGGAGGATCTGGACCTGGAGTTGCAGCAGGAGGAGTTGATCCGCCGCAACGATTTCATCCCCGACGCGCCACCGACACTTGTGGCGCAGATCTACCAGTTGGACGGTCCGGGCGACCTGGTGGTGATCCCGGCCAGCCGCTCGGCCTGGATCGCGCGGCTCGACAGCATCAACTCGGGCACGGAAGGGGCCGCCGATACCGTCGCGCTGCGCGCCGTGTTCGAGGCGCAAGGCGCGCAGGCGATGGCGCAGGACCTCTTCGAGGCCTATGGCCAGGCGTTGCAGGCCGAGATCGGCATCAGCCTCGATCAGGGCGTGATCAACGCGGTCCACGCGCAGTTTCCCTGAGGCATCATGGCGCTGATCCCCGCATTCGACAGGTTCGAGGCCGGATGGGCCGAGGGGCGCAATCAGCTGGTCTATACCCGTCTGGCCGCCGATCTGGACACGCCGGTTTCGGTGATGATGAAGCTGGCCGATGCGGGGCGCGACAGCTTCATCCTCGAATCGGTCACCGGCGGCGAGGTGCGCGGGCGCTATTCGATCATCGGCCTGAAGCCCGATCTGATCTGGGAATGCCGGGGCGACGAGAGCCGGTTGAACCGCGACGCGCGCTTTGACCGCGAGGCGTTCGTGCCGTGTGAAGAGCCGCCGCTGACCGCGATCCGGTCGCTCTTGGCGGAATCCGCCATCGACATGCCCGAGGACCTGCCCGCCGCCGCCGCCGGTCTCTTCGGTTATCTCGGCTATGACATGATCCGGCTGGTGGAACATCTGCCCGATATGAACCCCGACCCGCTCGGCCTGCCCGACGCGGTGCTGATGCGGCCCTCGGTCATCGCGGTGCTTGACGGGGTCAAGGGCGAGGTGACGGTGGTCTCGCCTGCGTGGAACCGGTCGGGCCTGTCGGCGCGCGCGGCCTATGCGCAGGCCGCCGAACGGGTGATGGACGCGGTGCGCGACCTGGAGCGCCAACCCTCCGGCACCTCGCGCGAAATGGGCGAGGCCGCCCCGGTCAGCGCGCCCGTCTCCAACTTCGCCAAGCCCGATTACCTGGCGGCGGTGGAGAAGGCCAAGGCGTACATCCGCGCGGGCGACATCTTCCAGGTGGTGCCCTCGCAGCGGTGGCGCCAGCAGTTCCGCGAGCCGCCCTTCGCCCTCTACCGCGCGCTCAGGCGCACCAACCCCTCGCCCTTCATGTTCTTCTTCAATTTCGGCGGCTTCCAGGTGGTCGGTGCCAGCCCCGAGATCCTGGTGCGCGTCTTCGGCGGCGAGGTCACGATCCGCCCCATCGCGGGCACCCGCAAGCGCGGCGCCACGCCCGAGGAGGACCGCGCGCTGGAGGCCGATCTGCTCTCGGACGAAAAGGAACTGGCCGAGCACCTGATGCTGCTCGACCTGGGCCGCAACGACACCGGCCGGGTCTCGAAGATCGGCACCGTGCGCCCGACCGAGGAATTCATCGTCGAGCGCTACAGCCATGTCATGCATATCGTCTCCAACGTGGTGGGGGAACTGTCCGACGATCACGACGCCCTCTCGGCGCTGCTTGCGGGCATGCCCGCGGGCACGGTCTCGGGCGCGCCCAAGGTCCGCGCGATGGAGATCATCGACGAGCTGGAGCCGGAAAAGCGTGGGGTATACGGCGGCGGCGTCGGCTATTTCAGCGCGGGCGGCGACATGGACATGTGCATCGCGCTGCGCACGGCGGTGGTGCAGGACGAGACGCTCTATATCCAGGCCGGCGGCGGCGTGGTCTATGACAGCGACCCCGAGGCCGAGTTCGAAGAGACCGAGAACAAGGCCCGCGCCATCAAGCGCGCGGCGGAGGAGGCGAGCCTGTTCACGAGCCGCCGCAACGGCTAGACCGGCCACCCCCTTCTTTGTTCCGAAAATATCCTGGGGAGCGCGAGGGGCAACGCCCCTCGCATCGGTCGGATTGCGCAGCAATTCGACCCCGAAAGCCCGCCACGCGCGCCACATGTAGGGCGACGCCATCCCACACATCGCCGCGCCCCCCTCTACCGCAACCCCTCCGCCAACACATCAAAGACCAGCCGGATCCGCGCGCTGGTGTGCAATTCGCGATGCGTGACCAGCCAGATCGGCACCGGGATGGGTGGAAAATCGGGCAGGACGCGGATCACCTCCTCGCTTTGCACCGCGATATCCTCGGAGGCCAGCCCGATGCCAAGGCCCTGCCGGACCATCTCCCAGGCCACGGCTGTGTTCTCGCTGAAATAGCGGAACTGGCGGGGGGCCAGGTGCAGCCCATGCGCGGCGAGATAGTCGATCATGCGCGGGCTCTGGTCGATGCCGATGAACTGCGCCCCCGCCACATCCGACAGCGACGCGGGCGCGCCGACGCGGCGGATATAGGCGGGCGCGGCATAGCAATGGGCAAGGGCCGTGCGGATCAGTTTCGCGATCAGCTCGGGCTCGGAGGGGCGCACATGGCGGATGGCGATATCGGCCTCGCGGCGGCGCAGGTCGCTGATCTGGTTCGACACCACGATCTCCACGTTGATCCCCGGCGCGCGGCGGGCGAGGTCGACCAGGATCGGTGGCAGGATATGGGCGGCATAGCTGTCGCTGGCCGAGATGCGCACATGGCCCTCGATGCTCGTGCTCTGGCCGGTGGCCGCCAGCGACAGGCGCGAGGCCGCCTCGCCCATGGCGCGGGTCTGCTCCAGAAGCTCCATCCCCGGCGCGGTCAGCACCAGCGTCTTGCCGATGCGCTCGAAGAGGGTCACGCCAAGGGCTGCCTCCAGCCCCGCCACCTGCCGCCCAAGGGTGGGCTGCGTCAGCCCGAGCGCGCGGGCGGCAGCCGAAAGCGAGCCCTCCTCGACCGTCGCGAGAAACGCGCGAACCTGGTTCCAGTCATAGCTGACGCTGCGCCAATCCATGCATGAATGCATATCATGAATATGGGTTTGCGCAATTTCCCTTGATGCGCGTTCGGGATAGGAGACCGGCACCCAAAGGAGAAACCGCCATGACCCCTGCCCGATTCTGGGACCGCGCCGCCCCGAAATATTCCCAACGCCCGATCGGCAACATGGCCGCCTACGAGGCCGGTTTGGCCCGCGTGCGCAGCCATCTGACCGGTAGCGACCGCCTGCTGGAACTGGGCTGCGGAACGGGCGGCACCGCGCGGCGGCTGGCACCCCATGTGTCCGAGGTGACGGCGACGGATATCTCGCCCGCCATGATCGCGATCGCCAGGACCCGCGCGGCCGAGGAAAGCGTGACCAACATCACCCACCTGACCGCCTCGCTGGAGGGCAGCTTGCCCGCCGGTCCCTTCGACGTGGTCGCGGGGTTCAACCTGATCCACCTCCTGCCCGACCCGGAACGCGACATCGCGCGGATCCGCGATCTGGTCAAACCCGGCGGGCTTTTCATCTCCAAGACGCCCTGCCTGACCGGGCTTTTCGGGCTCCTGCGCCCGGTGGTCGGCGCGATGCGGCTTGCGGGTCGCGCACCAAAGGTGCATTTCCTCTCGCCCGCCCGGCTGGACCGCGCCGTGACAGCCGCCGGGTTCGAGATCATTGAGACCGGCAATTACCCGAAATCGCCCCCCGGCCACCTGATCGTGGCGCGGCGGGTCTGAACGTCTTTGACCTGCCCGCGCGCGGTCTCAATCGTTTCAGGTTCAAGATATATGGGTTTTCTCTGCCTCGTCCCGTGCAGGGCCGAACGCGAAAAACGATCCACTATTTCCATCGGAGCCTCAAACGATTTAGATTACCGGGAAACCGAAAGCCCGAGGCGCGCAGATGTCAGACTTGCCAGAATACTACTTCCGCATCCGCGAGAACGGCGCGGCGCTTTTCCGGGTCGACACCCAGAACCGCCAGCGCCGGATCGAGATGACGGAACTGGCCGCGATCAACGTCAAGAACGGCAATGTGCGGGCGCATGGCGACCACGTCCTGACGGATGAGGAAAAGGTCGTCATCACAGAATGGATCACGGAGCGCCGCGAGGTGCTGGCCGAGCGCGACCTCGACGACATCCACCGCGCGGTCGATTACCTCAACCTGACCACCCATTGGGCGCAGAGCCGCGCCAGCGACGAGGATCTGGAGGATGTGACCGACCGGCTGCTGCTGGCGATGCACGATTTGCGCTCGGTGCTGGTGCGCAAGAAGGCCGACCGGCTGATGAAAGGGGGCTGAGCGCCCCTATTCGTTGCCGAAATTCCGGTTCGGCGCGGTGATGGCATAGCTCTCCTGCCCCGCCTGCGGCAGCATCGCCTCAAGACAGTTGCCCGGCCCGTCCGTGATCATCCAGGGATGCGTCAGGTAGGTGTCGACGGTGATCGCCTCGCCGGGGTTGAGCGATCCGATCTCGACCGGGCTGCCGGTGTAATCCATCCAGATCAGCCCGCGCGATCCGTCCGTGCCATTGGTGAAGGTGATGCGCTGGCCGACCTCGCCATTGAGCGAGGCCATGCCCTGCACCGCGTCGCAGGTCACGCCATCGCCGGGCTGCGGCGCGGCCCCCAGGGCGGGATCGGCGCAGGCGGTCAGGAACCGGTTGAGCGGCTCGGCCACGCCCGCCGTCACGATCTCCGCGCCCTGGCCTTCGGGGATCGCATAGCTCAACACGTCGCGCACCCGCATCAGGTTGAACAGGCCATTGCCCAGGTCCACCGCCATCTCGACGCCGGTGATGCCGACCTCGGCCCCCACCCCGATGATACTGCCCTCGACCGAGGTTCCGGCCCCCGCCCCGTCGGTGAAGGACAGCATCGTCGCGGCGCCGTTCTGCAACCCGGCGGTATCGGCGGCGATCTGGACCACTGCGTAGGGACCGCCCGCGCCGATCTGGCATTGGGCGAGGAATTGCACATTGTCGGTTTCGGGCACGCCATGGGCCAGCACGATGATGGATTGGAACGGGTCGGCGGCAAGTTCGGTCGTCGCGCCCCATTGAAGCCCGTCCTGCGCGAGGGCGCCGATAGGCGTGAGCATGAGGGCGGCGGCGCTGAGGGCAAGACGAATGCGGGTCATGAAAAATCTCTGCTGTTGGATGGGTCAAATGGCGATGGGGTCAGCCTAGGCGAGTGTCCACTCAACCTCAAGTGTCATTCCTACACTTGCGTGGAGTCCCGCGCATCGGGGGCATAGTGGCTGACCATCTCAAACGCCTTGCGCGGGCCGGTGACGTGCCAAATGGCGCGCCAGTCTGGCCAGCCGGAGAAATCGTAACGCACCCGGTAGAGGTCCGGCGGGCAGTCATGCGTGGCCTTTGTCGCCGCGCCCGAGAACCAGTGAAATGGTCGGCCATCGTCGAAGAAAACCGCGATCCCCCGCCCCTCCGCCCGCCACAGATAGCGCCGCTCGGCCCGCATCGGGGGGCCATCGCCATAGCGCAAGAGGCCGGTCTCGGTCAGGACCAACCCCTGCGCCTCCACCGTGAACAGGGCCTGCCCGTCAAGCCGCCCCACCACGCCTGCGCGGGCATCGTCGATCCGGCGGGTCAGCCGCCATCGCCCTCTGAAATCAGCCAGCTTCACGGGGCGACCGGCCTGCCGATATAGGCGTCCCCCGCCGACCCGGCAAAGCGCAACGCGCCGGTCCCATCCGTGAAAAGGTCGTAGCAGGCCCAGTGATCCGAGGGCGGCCATTGGCTGCAATATTGCCCGCCCTCGGCGCGCCAATAGCCCCAACTGGGCCGCGCATCGTCGTAGAAGGTCCGGCCCGAGGCATGGAACCGCTGCGACGCGCCGCTGTCATAGAGGATCTCGACCTCGCTCAACGCCGCCGTGATCGCGTCATCGCGCGTGAACTGCACCCAGTCCGCCCGCGCCGCGCCCGCCGCCGCCAGCCAGATCATCAAGACAGCCAAGAGTTTCATTCCCGCGACATACCGCATCCTTGTGATCCCCCCGACCCCACCGTAAGAGGGCGCGAACCCCCTCACAAGAGCAAGGCAGCGCCGATATGATCCCCCGATATTCCCGCCCCGAGATGGTCAAGATCTGGTCGCCCGAGACCAAGTTCCGCATCTGGTACGAGATCGAGGCCCATGCCTGCGACGCGATGGCCGATCTGGGCGTGATCCCGCGTGAAAACGCCGACGCCGTGTGGAAGGCGCGCGATGTGGAGTTCGACACGGCCCGGATCGACGAGATCGAGGCCGTGACCAAGCATGACGTGATCGCCTTCCTGACCCATCTGGCGGAACATGTCGGAGCCGACGAGGCGCGCTTCGTGCATCAGGGCATGACCTCCTCGGACGTGCTGGACACCTGTTTCAACGTCCAGCTTGTGCGCGCCGCCGACATCCTCATTGCCGATCTGGAGGGGCTTCTCGCCGCGCTCAAGACCCGCGCGATGGAACACAAGATGACCATCCGCATCGGGCGGTCGCACGGCATCCATGCCGAACCGACCACGATGGGGCTGACCTTCGCCCGCTTCTACGCCGAGATGGACCGTAACCTGACCCGGATGCGCAGCGCCCGCGCCGAGGTGGCGACCGGCGCGATTTCCGGCGCGGTCGGCACCTTCGCCAATATCGACCCTGCGGTCGAAACCCATGTCTGCGAGAAGCTCGGCCTTGAGCCCGAGCCGATCTCCACGCAAGTCATCCCCCGCGACCGCCACGCCGCCTTCTTCGCCACTTTGGGCGTGATCGCCAGCAGCATCGAGAACATCGCCACCGAGATCCGTCACATGCAGCGCACCGAGGTGCTGGAGGCGGCCGAGTTCTTCTCGATGGGGCAAAAGGGCTCCTCCGCCATGCCGCACAAGAAGAACCCGGTGCTGACGGAGAACCTGACCGGGCTGGCGCGGCTGGTGCGCATGGCGGTGATCCCGGCGATGGAGAACGTGGCCCTCTGGCACGAGCGCGACATCTCCCATTCCTCGGTCGAGCGCAATATCGGCCCCGACACCACGATCACGCTGGATTTCGCCCTGTCGCGGCTGACCGGCGTGATCGAAAAGCTGCTGGTCTATCCGGATAACATGCTGGAAAACATGAACAAGTTTCCGGGCCTGGTGATGTCGCAGCGCGTCCTGCTGGCGCTGACGCAGGCCGGTGTCAGCCGCGAGGATGCCTATCGGCTGGTACAGAGGAACGCGATGAAGGTCTGGGATCACCGCACTGACTTTCGCGAGGAATTGCTGGCCGACGAGGAGGTGCGCGCGGCGCTGTCGGAAGACGAGATCAACGAGAAGTTCGACCTCGGCTATCACACCAAACATGTCGACACGATCTTCGCGCGGGTGTTCGGCGCGGGGTGACGCAAACCGGACCGGGATGCGCCGCGCCTTGCGGGCCTTGCGACCCTGCCTCGGACCGCACCCGCGCTCGGTCGACCGAGCGCTGCGCCCCGCGCGCGGAATTGCCAAGGCGCGCCCAACCTGCTAGGGCAGTGCCGGACCCCTGCGCAACGGGGCTCAACGGAATATGCCATGCCGACCGGTCTTGATCACTCGCTCCGCCTGACAGCGCGTCGTCGACGACGCGCCTGACCCCTGCCTGCGCCCTCCCCGGATTTTCACTGACAAAGGAGCCTCCTGCCATGGTGGCCAAGCTATTCATCGACGGCGAGGCCGGCACCACCGGCCTGCAAATCCGCGAGCGGCTGGATGGGCGCGCGGATGTGGACCTCATCTCGGTCGATCCGGCGCGCCGCAAGGACGCCGACGCCCGCGCCGAGGCCTTCGCGCAGGCCGACATCGCCATCCTCTGCCTGCCCGATGACGCCGCGCGCGAGGCGGTGACGCTTGCGGGCGACACGCGCATCATCGACGCCTCCACCGCGCATCGGATCGCGCCCGGCTGGACCTACGGGATGCCCGAACTGCCAGGGCAACGCGAGGCCATCGCGGGTGCCACGCGCGTTGCCAATGTCGGCTGCTACGCCACCGGCTCGATCGCGCTGATCCGGCCCCTGCGCGATGCCGGTATCCTGCCGCCCGAATACGCCGCGACCCTGACCGGCGTGTCGGGCTATACCGGCGGAGGCAAGGCCCTGATCGCCGAATATGACGCAGGCACCGCGCCCGCCCATTTCCTCTACGCCCTGGGCCAGAGCCACAAGCATGTGCCGGAAATCATGCGCTACGCCACCCTCACCGTGCAGCCCGCCTTCCAGCCCGCCGTCGGCAATTTCGCGCAAGGCATGGTGGTGCAACTGCACCTGCACCGCGCGGGCGTGAACGGCGATGCCACCCGCGACACCCTCGAGGAGGCGATGCGCGCCTTCTATGCCGAGGCCCGCTTTGTCGAGGTGACGCCTGCCCCCGACCGCCTCGATCCGCAGGCCGTGAACGGGTCGAACCGGATGCTGATCTCGGTCCATGGCGACGACACGGCCGGCATCTGGACCCTGACCGCGACGCTGGACAATCTCGGCAAGGGCGCGTCCGGCACCGCCGTGCAGAACCTCAACCTGATGATCGGGGCCGACGAGGGCGCGGGGCTCTAGATCCGCGCGCATCCGCGCAAAATTTGAACCAAACCCGCCGCATTCGGCCCGCGGCGGGAAACCCCCCCTTAACCCGCGCTCCCGATGCTGATCCATGGGGTAATACGAGAGATGTGGGGGTGCAGCACGATGGGGCTGACGCAGGAATTGATGGACCGGGAGGGCACGGCGCTGCCCGTCCGGCACTTGACCAATGCCGAAAAGGCCGCCGTGATCGTGCGGCTCCTGATCTCGGAAGGGGCCGCGCCGCGCCTGACCGGGCTCAGTCCCCGGCAACAGGAACGGCTGGTCGAACGCATGGCAAGCCTCGCGCCCGTCGACCGGCGCACCCTGGCCGCCGTGGCGCAGGAATTCGCGCAGAGGCTGGACAATCTCGGCCTGACCTTTCCGGGCGACATGGCCGGCGCGCTGGAGATGATCGGCGATCACCTGTCGCAGGACACCCGCCAGCGCCTGACCGACCGCGCCGAGGCCGAAGGCCCGCCCGATCCCTGGCGCAAGCTGGCGGGGATGGAGACCGACCAGCTCCGCCCCCTCGTCACCCGCGAAAGCGCCGAGATCTGCGCCATCCTGCTGGCCAAGCTGCCGGTCTCGAAGGCCGCCGCCCTGCTCTCCGACCTGCCCGAGGATCGCGCCCATATCGTGGCCCATGCGGTCTCGCTGACCGGCGCGGTCGATCCCGCCACCATCGCCCGCGTCGGCGACCAGCTGCTCGGCGAATTGAGCGCCAGATCCGCCCCCGCCTTCGACGGCAACCCGGCGGACCGCGTCGGCGCGATCCTGAATGCCGCCACCGCGACCACCCGCGAAAAGGTGCTGGACGGGCTGGATACGCGCGATGAGGTCTTCGCGGGCCATGTCCGCCGCGCCATCTTCACCTTCGAACACATCCCCAAACGGGTCGAGGCCAAGGACGTGCCCCGCGTCATGCGCGCCGTCGATCCCGAGACCACCGTGCTGGCGCTGGCCGCCGCGATGCAGGCCGCCCCCGTCGCGGTCGAGTTCCTGCTGGAGAACATGTCCAAGCGCATGGCCGAACAATTGCGCGAAGACGCCGAGGCGCGCGGCACCATCCGCGGCGCCGAGGGCGAGGCCGCGATGGCCGAGGTCGTCACCGCCATCCGCGCGCAGGAGGAGGCCGGAGAGATTCGCCTGATCGCGCCGGAGGACTGAGCCCGCCTGTCCCTTGACGCAAATCGCCCGCGCGCCCTAGGCTCGGGCGTGAAAGGCGGTCCACCCCCATGCCCCTCGACACATATTTGATCTATCTCGCCGCGGTGGCGGTCTTCTTCGCCACGCCACCCGACAGCAGCCAGCTTCTGATCATCTCGAACAGCATCCGCCACGGGCTTGGCCGCAGCCTCTTGACCGTCGCGGGCGACCTCAGCGCCAATATGCTGCAGATGACCGCCGCCGCCTTCGGCCTCGCCGCGATCATCGCCGGTTCGGCCAGCGCCTTCCTGTGGATCAAATGGCTCGGCGTCGCCTACCTGGCCTGGATCGGGCTGCAACTGATCCTGCGCGCAGAGCGCCCCCCGGACCCCGCCAGTGCGGGCACACGCCTCTTCCGGCAGGGTTTCATCACCTCGATGGCCAATCCCTTCGCGGTGGTCTTCTTCGGCGCGCTCTTCCCGCAATTCATCGACCCCGCGCGCCCCGTTCTGCCGCAACTGCTGATCCTCGGCCTGACCTACCTGGTCGTGGACGGGGCGATCCTGATCCTCTGGGGCTGGACCGGCAGCCGCGCGGTAACCCTGCTCAAGCGTCTCTCGCTCGGGATGATCAACCGGATCTGCGGCGCGCTGATGATCGGTGCCGCCGCGCTTCTGGCATCAAAAGACCTGACGCCAAACCGTTAGGCTACATCCCGCACCGACAGCGCGCGGCGCCCATCCGCCCAGGCCCGCGCCGCCTGCCCCAAGCCCTTGAACAGGGGCCGCGAGACCGGATCCTGCGCCGCGCGATATTCCGGGTGCCACTGCACCGACAGCGTAAATCCCGGCGCATCCGCGATATAGACCGCCTCGGGCGTGCCATCCTCGGCATGGCCATCAATCACCACCCGCGCGCCAGGCGTCTTGATGCCTTGCCCGTGCAGCGTGTTGGTCATCACCTCGCGCGCGCCCATCAGGCGGTGAAACGGCCCGCCGTCCGAGAACTTGACGATATGGCGCAGGGCAAACTTCTCCTCCAGCGTACCATCGGGCGGCATCCGGTGGTTCATCCGCCCCGGCAGGTCGCGGATCTCGGGGTAGAGCGAGCCGCCCATCGCGACATTGACCTCCTGGAACCCCCGGCAAATGCCCAGGAAGGGCTGCCCCCGCTCGACACAGGCGCGCACCAGCGGCAGGCTGACGGCATCGCGGCTCCGGTCGAACGCGCCATGCGCCTCGGTCTCGTCCTCGCCATATTCCTCGGGGTGGACATTGGGCCGGCCGCCGGTGAAGAGGAACCCGTCGAAGGTTTCCAAGAGCTCGCCCGTGCTGGCGTAGCGCGGATCGGCGGGGATCACGAGGGGCACACAATCCGAGACCTCGGCAATCGCTTCCGAGTTCATCTGCCCGCCCGCATGGGTCGGATACTGGTCGTTGAGCAGATACTGGTTGCCGATAATACCGATCAGGGGGCGCGCCATCGAAACCTCATTTGCTTCCGGGTTTCAAAGCTATACAAGGCCCGGTCCCGCCTGACCAGATGCGCCCGCCTTCAGGCGGCGCCCGCATACCCCGCCAGACCGATCCCCGCCAGCGCCGCCGCCGCGTCATTCTCCGAGCTGTCGCCGGTCACGCCGACCGCGCCGACCACCGCGCCATCCGCGTCCTTGACCAGTACGCCCCCCGGCACCGGGATCATCTTGCCGCCAAGCGCGCCATTCACCGCCGCGATGAAATAGCCCTGTTCCTCGGCCCGCGCCATCTGCACCGATCCCGGCATCCCCAGCATGACCGCGCCATAGGCCTTGCCCCGCGCGATCTCGAAGCGCCCCGGCGCGGCCCCATCCTCGCGCTCGAAGGCCAGAAGATGCCCGCCCGCATCCAGCACCGCGACACTCAGCGGCTTCAGCCCCATCTCGCGGCCCTTCGCGCGCGCCCCCGCCACGATCCCCCGTGCCTGGTCCAGCGTAATCATCCCGTTCACCCCCCATTAAGGTTAACGCGCCACCGCCCCGAGAGGGGCCGCCACGCGGATCCATCATCTTCTTGGCACAAATACTCACGAACCTGACCCAACGGAAACCGCCCACGCCGTTGAAGCAGTTTCAACGAAAAAAAGGGGCAGACCCGCACCTGCCCCCATCGTCTTCGTTTCGAGCGTTTCAGGGTCCGGTCGAAAAGGGGGATCGGTTTTCGCGTTCAAGCGCAATGCGCGGGAGGCAGAGAAAACCGATGCAGCTCGACCCTGAAACGATCAAAATACCTGAAATCCCGACCGCGAGGCCAGGCGCGCCGACTATTGTGACGCCTTCAGTTCCAGCCTGCGCCGATGCAGCACCGGCTCGGTATAGCCCGAGGGCTGCACCCGCCCCTTGAACACGAGGTCACAGGCCGCCTGGAAGGCGATCCCGTCGAACCCCGGTGCCATCGGCAGGTAAGCGGCATCGCCCGCGTTCTGCTTGTCCACCACGGCGGCCATCTTCTGCATCGCCTCCATCACCCGGCCCTCGTCGATGACGCCGTGATGCATCCAGTTGGCGATGTGCTGCGCCGAGATGCGGCAGGTCGCGCGGTCCTCCATCAGGCCGACATCGTTGATGTCGGGCACCTTGGAACAGCCGACGCCCTGGTCGATCCAGCGCACGACATAGCCCAGGATCCCTTGCGCGTTGTTCTCGACCTCGGCGATGATCTGCGCCTCGCTCCAGGCGCGGTAATTCGCCAGCGGAATATCAAGGATATGCTCGACAAAGGCGCGCTTGCCGCCCGCCCTGATCGCATCTTGCCGCGCGAAGACATCGACCTGGTGGTAATGCAGCGCGTGCAGCGTGGCCGCCGTGGGCGACGGCACCCAGGCGCAATTGGCCCCGGCGCGCGGATGCTCGATCTTCTGTTCCAGCATCGCGGCCATCTGGTCGGGGATGGCCCACATGCCCTTGCCGATCTGCGCGCGGCCCTGAAGCCCGCATTCCAGCCCGACATCGACATTCTGCGCCTCATAGGCCGCGATCCAGCCCTTGCGCTTGATGAACTCCTTGCGGCTGAACGGCCCCGCCTCCATGGAGGTATGGATCTCGTCCCCGGTGCGGTCGAGAAACCCGGTATTGATGAAGGCGACGCGGCTTTTCGCGGCGCGGATACATTCCTTGAGGTTGACGGTCGTGCGCCGCTCCTCATCCATGATGCCCAGTTTCACGGTATGGCGCGGCAGGCCGAGCACCTCTTCCACCCGGTCGAAAATCTCATCCGCAAAGGCCACCTCTTCCGGCCCGTGCATCTTCGGCTTGACCACATAGACCGAGCCGTGCAGCGAATTGCCGCCCTCGCGCTGCAAATCGTGCATGGCGATCAGCGTCGTCACCATCGCATCCATCAGCCCCTCGAAGACCTCGGCCCCATCGCGGTCCAGGATCGCGGGGTTGGTCATCAAATGACCGACATTGCGCACCCAGAGGAGCGCCCGCCCCTTCAGCGTGACCGCCTTGCCATCCGGCCCGGTATAGGTCTTGTCAGGGTTCAACGCGCGCGTGAACCTCTTGCCGCCCTTCTCGACCTCCTCGCTCAGATCGCCCTGCATCAGCCCCAGCCAGTTGGCGTAGCACGCCACCTTGTCCTCGGCATCGACGGCGGCGACGCTATCCTCGAAATCCATGATCGCGGTCATCGCGGCCTCGATCCGGATATCGGCCATGTTGGCGCGGTCATAGCGGCCGATATAATGGTTGCCGTCAAAGACCAGCTCCACATGCAGCCCGTGATTGACCAGCACCACCGCGTCGGGACACCGCGCCGAGCCGCTATGGCCGACGAATTTCTCAGGGCTCACCAACGGGTGCCCATCCATCACCAGCGCGCCATCGACCACCTCGTAGCGGCGGATATCGGCATGGCTCGCGCCCTTGATCGGGAAATGCGTGTCCAGCAGGACGCGGGCCTGCGCCACCACCCGCGCGCCGCGCCCCCGCTCATAGCCCTTGCCCTCGGGCCGGCTGCCAAGCGCATCGGTGCCATAGAACGCGTCATAGAGACTGCCCCACCGCGCATTGGCCGCATTCAGCGCATAGCGCGCGTTCATCACCGGCACGACCAGTTGCGGGCCGGGAACGCGCGCGATCTCGGGGTCGATATTGGCGGTGTCGATGGTGAAATCCTCGCCCTCGGGCACCAGATAGCCGATCTCCTCCAGGAACGCCTTATAGGCTTTCCGGTCATGCGGCCCGTCACGATTGGCGATGTGCCAGGCGTCGATCTTCTCCTGCAGATCCTCGCGTTTTTCCAGCAGCGCCCGGTTCTTCGGCCCAAGGTCATGCACGATCTGCGCAAACCCGGTCCAGAACGCATCCGCCTCCACGCCGGTTCCGGGCAGCGCGCGGGTCTCGATGAAGTCCGCCAGGTCCGCAGCCACCTGCAGCCCGTGCTTGTCAATCCGCTTGCTCATCCGACTCTCTCCTACCAATGCCTGACATCCGGTCCGCATACTGTCGCATACCGCGTTTGGCGCAGAGCTAGTCCAAAATCCGCTCAAGGGCAAGAAATCCGCGCGTCAGCGCCCGCGCTCGGCCCCGTGCCTCTCTTCCATAAGCCTATAGAAATCCTGCAATTTCTTGCCTCTTTCGGGTTTGAAAGAGGCACCTTCTTGCATTCCCTGAATCCGATCCAGCCGGAACATGCGGAAATCCTCGCGCAGCTCGCACCAGCCCACCACGGTCCAGACCGAGCCCCAGAACCACAGCCCCAGGGGCCGGATCACCCGATCCGTCCGCGCGCCCTTTTCATCCGTGTAATCCAGCATCAGGCGCTGGCCCGCATCCGCGGCCGCCTCGACCCGGTCGATCCTCACCCGCAGATCGTCGGTCATGCGCGGCCCGATGGCGTGGACCGGCACCTGCCCCGCGCGCAACCGCTCGGCCTCGGGCAGGACCGCGCCGATCTTGACCAGCGCCTCCTCGGCGCCGCGCGCCATATCCGCGCCGCCAAAGGCCCGGATCAGGCGGGCCCCGGCGACCAGCGCCACGATCTCGTCCCGCGTGAACATCAGCGGCGGCAGGTCATAGCCTTCCTCCATCACGTAACCCACACCCGCCTCGCCGTCGACCGGCACACCGCTGGCCATGAGGTCGGCAATATCGCGGTAGATGGTGCGGGTGCTGACCTCCAGCTTTTCGGCCAGCTTGTCTGCCGTGACCAACCGCCCGCCGCGCATCATCTGCACGATCCGAAACAGGCGGTCGGCCCGGCGCATCCTTCAGGCGACCTCGAAGAGGCCGATGGAATTGCCATCGGGATCGGTGGCGTAGAAGAAACGCCCCGGCGGGATCTGGATGATCGGCGAGACCACGGTGCCGCCCGCCTGTTTCACCCGCTCCATCATCTCCTCCGACGTGCCTTCAGCGGCCAGGTGGATGGTGGGGCCGCTGCCATCGCCCGCGGGCTTGCCCCGGTAGAGGTGTCCCGCGACGCCCTTCATCGGGTCGGCGGGCTTGAAATTGGCGAAAACCTCCTCGCCCGAGGTCTCCTTCTCCAACGCCATGCCGGTGATCGCGGCGTAGAATTTCATTCCCTTGTCCAGGTCCGAGACCGGGATTTCGGACCAGACAACGGCATGTTCGGGTGCATGGGTCATGATTGTCATTCCTTCATGTTGAGACATATCGAATGACACAGGTTTGACATACCCCTCCTGACAGCATTCTGTCAGGAGGATGTTTGATCTCAGTTGAACAGCGCGTTGATCTCGGCGGGGCCGAGGCTGGCGCGGTTGTCGCCCATCCGGCAATCGTCGTTTTGCGGGTTGGCGTCACGCAGGATGTCGGGCTCATAGCTGATCTCGACGCCGAAGCCTTCCTGGAACTCGTGACCGGGGTTCCAGCTGCGCTCGGTGGCAAAGACAAAGCTTTCGCCGGGGTCGAGGGTGACGAAGCCGCGATAGCCAATGGGCGCGCCGCTGGCATTCATCAGCGTGACAAGCTGCTGCCCGTCGCGCGAGCGGTAGGGCGCGCCGCCGATATTGGCGATCTCGGCCTCGATCCGGATCAGCCCCCCGCCGATCCGCCGCGCGGCAAAGGACCGGATGGCGGGCGCGGGGCATTGCACGGCCAGCACACCGGGCTGGACGCTGATCCCCTGCTGTCCGGCAAGTCCGGGAACGGCATCGGGCATCAACTGGATCCCCTCCAACTGGATCAGGGATTGCGCCGGCGCGGCGGCAGGCATGAGGGCGACAAGGGCAAGACAGGCGGCTTTGAGGGTCAGGGGGCGCATCGGGACATCTCCTTTGGTTGAAACGGGGGCGCTGTCCATGGGTCGGGTGACGCAGGGGAAAGGTTCAATCGGACCCGCGCCCGACCTTGCACCTGCGCGCCCATCCGCTACTCATTGGGGCGACCAAACGCGAAGGAATCCCCCATGCAAGCCGACGCCCCCCAGACCGTCCACCTGGCCGATTACACCGCCCCGAACTGGTGGGTGGAAAAGGTCGAGCTTGCCTTTGACCTGCACCCGACCGCGACCCGCGTCCGCTCGAAAATCCGGTTCATACGCAACCCGGATGCCGAGGGGCGCGACCTGCATCTGGACGGGGAAAATCTTTCGCTCATCACTTTAGCTGTGGACGGCAAACCCCTCACCGGTAACGAATATCGGAAAACCGACACAAGCCTGACCGTCCCCGGCGACACCCTGCCGCAAGACGCCTTCACCTGGGAGGCCGAGGTCGAGATCAACCCCGAGGCCAACACCGCGCTGGAGGGGCTCTACATGTCCAATGGAATGTTCTGCACCCAATGCGAGGCCGAGGGCTTTCGCAAGATCACCTATTACCCCGACCGCCCCGATGTGATGGCCCCCTTCGAGGTGCGGATCAATTCCGACCTGCCGGTGCTCCTGTCCAACGGCAACCACGCCGAGCGCGGCAATGGCATGGCCGTCTGGTCCGATCCCTGGCCGAAACCCGCCTACCTCTTCGCGCTTGTCGCGGGCGACCTGGTGGCGATCTCGGACCGCTTTACCACCCGCTCGGGGCGCGACGTGGCGCTCAACATCTGGGTCCGGCGCGGCGATGAGGGCAAATGCGCCTTCGCCATGGACGCGCTGAAACGCTCGATGCGATGGGATGAGGAGGTTTACGGGCGCGAATACGACCTCGACATCTTCAACATCGTCGCGGTCGACGATTTCAACATGGGCGCGATGGAGAACAAGGGGCTGAACATCTTCAATTCCTCCGCCGTGCTGGCCAGCCCCGAGACCTCCACCGACGACAATTTCGCCCGTATCGAGGCGATCATCGCGCATGAGTATTTCCACAACTGGACCGGCAACCGCATCACCTGCCGCGACTGGTTCCAGCTGTGCCTCAAGGAAGGGCTGACCGTGTTCCGCGATCAGCAGTTCTCCGGCGACACGCGCGGGGCGGCGGTTGAGCGCATCGGCAACGTCCTGTCCCTGCGCGCGCGCCAGTTCCGCGAGGATGCGGGGCCCCTGGCGCATCCCGTCCGGCCCGAAAGCTTCGTCGAGATCAACAATTTCTACACCGCCACGGTCTATGAAAAAGGCGCCGAGATCATCGGGATGCTCAAGCGCCTGGTCGGCGACGACGCCTATTACAAGGCGTGTGATCTCTACTTTTCCCGCCACGACGGTGACGCCGCCACGATCGAGGATTGGCTCAAGGTGTTCGAGGATACGACCGGCCGCGACCTGACCGGGTTCAAGCGCTGGTACACCCAGGCCGGAACCCCGCGCGTGACAGTCACGGACAGCTTCAAGGACGGCACATACCAGATTGATTTTGAACAGGTAACACCGCCCACGCCCGGTCAGCCCGACAAGGAACCGCAACTCATCCCGATGGCAATGGGGCTGATCAATCCCGACGGATCCGAAGCGCGCCCGACGCAGGTGGTGGAGCTGACCGAGGCCCGCCAGAGCCTGCGTTTCGACGGCCTCGACGCGCGCCCGATCCCCTCGCTCCTGCGCGGCTTCTCGGCCCCCGTGATCCTCGACCACAGCCCCGGTTTCAACGACCGCGCCACGCTGCTGGCGCATGACACCGACCCTTTCGTGCGGTGGGAGGCCGGACGCGCCCTGACCCGTCAGACCGTCCTGGCGATGCTGACCGACCGCGCCGCCCCCGACCCCGCCTATCTGGATGCGCTGCAGATGGCGGCGGCGAATGACACCCTCGACCCCGCCTTCCGCGCGCTGGTGCTGTCGCTGCCCTCGCAGGACGACATCGCGCAAGGTTGCACCGATGCGGGCGTGGTGCCCGACCCGACCGCCATTCACCACGCGCTGAAGGCGCTCGGGCGCTCGATCGGCGACCACATGGAGGGGCTCTTCACCACGCTCTACGACCGCCTCGCCAGCGACGCGCCTTACCGGCCCGATGCCGCGCAATCCGGCAAACGCGCCTTGCGCAACATGGCCCTGAGGCGCCTCACCCCGCGCGACGGCGCGACCCGCGCCCGCGCCCAGTTCGACACCGCCACCAACATGACCGATCAACTTGCCGCCTTCGCCTGCCTGCTGGAGGCGGGCGACCCACAGGTGGCCGCGCAGTTCGAGGCGCAATGGCACGGTGACCGCCTGGTGATGGATAAATGGTTCATGCTCCAGGTCGCGCAGGCCGAACCGAAAGACGCCGTATCCCGCGCGAAGATGCTGACAGAACACCCTGATTTCACGATGAAAAACCCAAACCGCTTCCGCGCGGTGATGGGCGGGCTGACAGGCGGCAACCCGGCAGGCTTCCACGACCCTTCCGGCGCGGGATACCGCTTCCTCGCCACCTGGCTGATCCGCCTCGATGCCGCCAACCCGCAGACCGCCGCCCGCCTCTCCACCGCTTTCGAGACCTGGAAACGCTACGATGCCGATCGCCAGACCCTGATGCGGACAGAGCTTGAGCGCATCCTCGACACGGACGGCCTCAGCCGCGACCTGGCCGAGATGACCAGCCGGATGCTGGAGGGGTAAGCGCATGAAAAAGCACGTCTTCTCCGGCTCGGTTTTCGAGGAGAAATACGGCCATTCCCGTGCCGTGGTCGCGGGCGACACGATCTATGTCTCGGGCACGACGGGCTATGACTACGCCACCGGCGCGCTGCCCGAGGAGGCCGCCGAACAGACCCGCCAGACCTTCCGCAATATCGAGGCCGCGCTGCACCAGGCGGGCGCAAGCCTGGCCGACCTCGTGCAGATCGTGACCTATTTCACCGATCCCGACGACTGGGATGCCATCGGCGCGGTCCTGCGCGACGAATTGCAGGGCATTCACCCGGCCAATTCGGGCGTTCGCGTCGCGTTGATCGACCCCGCGATGAAGGTCGAGATCTCGGCCATCGCGGTCAGATCGGCCTGACGGGGAATTGCACACAATCCCTGCGCATTCGCCACCCGAGACGCGCAGCCTTGCCACGAAAAAACCCAGATGGCCGCGCAGGATCGCGGTCATGACACCAAGCTTTCAATACCGCGTCCTGGGGCGCGCGCGCTGCGCCTGGCCGGGGCTGGCCGCAGGCACGATCATGGCCGGGGCCGCCGCCTGGTCCGGGGCCGCGCCCTGGGTCTGGGCCGCACTCCTGCCCTGCCTCGGCATCTGCCTGCTGCAACTGGCGCTGCGCCCGACCTACGGCATCCGCATCTCCCCCTCGGCGCTGGAGATCTACGAGGGCTTCGGGGAAGAGGCGCTGCCGCTCTCGGACATCGCGCATCTGCGGATCATCGGCGGCGATGTGCGGGTGGTCATGACCTCAGGCAGCGAACGCGCGCTTCCGCGCCGCGCCCTGCCCAATGCCATCGCGCTCATCCGCGAGATGACGGAACGCGGCATCCCGATCAGACAAGTCTAACCGCGCGGATCGCAATAGCTCTGCGACGAGACCCAGTCCCGCATCGCCTCGCGCCGCGTGCGGCTGTGAAACGGTCCCCATTCGGCGGCGACGCCCCGCATGCCCCGGCTGACCACCCCGTCGCGCAGCACGTTCTGCGCCATGATCCGCACGCCGCAGCGCAGATTGGCGGAGCCGTTCATCAGCGCCTCGCCGGTGCCGGCCGCGCAATCGCGGTAGCGCGCGGTGGCGGGCGCGATCTGGATCAGCCCGAACCACTGCCCGCCGCCCCCCACGGCGCGGGGGTTATGCGTGCTCTCATACCAGGCCAGCGCCGAGACCAGGCCCGCCCAGAAGGCCGCGCGTTCCTCCAGCCCGTTTTCCTCGTATTCCGGACACCATTCGGCAATATCGCCGGGCACGGTGCGCAGCAGTTGCTCGCGGTCGCGGATCGCGGTGATCAGGGCGATGCCCCAGGCCGGGTTGGCGGGCGCCACCATTCCGGGGCGCTGTTCGTCCCAATGCAGGACGGGCACCACGATCTCGGGCCGGGTCACGGGCCGCAGGCTGGCCAGCGGCGCCGCGGTCGGGCGCTGCACCGGGCGGATGATATCGGGGGCCGAGGCGGTTTCGGGCGCGTCCGGATTGCGCACTTCCTCCTGCGGCCCGATCTCGGCCACCTCGGGCAGTTCGGGCGCGGTCACTTCGGCCAGCGCCGCGGTGGACATCCCGAGGGCGAACATCGCCGCAAGGGGCAGGAAACGGCGGGTCATGCGCCTCACCCCTGACAATAGCTCTGCCGATGCAGCCAGGCCCGCATCTCGGCGGCCTTGGCCGGGTCGCGCATCGGCCCCCAATCGGCGGCCACGCCGCGCCTGCCCTGGCTGACCACGCCGTCGCGCGGCACCGTCACCGCCATGATCCGCAAGGCACAGCGCAGGTTGGCCGCCCCGTCGCGCAGCGCGCTGCCGGTCCCCACGGCGCAATTGCGATACCGCGCCGTCGCGGGCGAGATCTGCAGCAGCCCGAACCAGCGCCCGCCGCCGCCCACGGCATCGGGGTTCCAGGTGCTCTCATAGCGCGCCAGCGCCGACATGAACCCGGTCCAGAAGGCCGCGCGGGTCTCGGCATCGGCATGGGTATAGCCGGGGCACCAATCCTCAGCGTCGGACGGCACCACCTGCGTCAGGATCGCCGCATCGCTGTTCAGCATCTCCATCGAGGCGCGGGTCCAGATCGCCGCTTCGGGCCGGTGATCCCACCGCATCACGGGCTCGGCGACGGGCTCGGGCGCGGGGCGCAGCTCGGCGCAGGCGGCAAGGGCAAAGGCGGACACAAGGGCCAGCAGGACGGGCCGGATGAGACGGGGCATCGTGGATCTCGTAAAGAAAACTCCCCAATCCGGGGGAGCGACGGCTTTCTCTGCGCGCAAAGCCCCGAGTCGATCCAGCCCGGCAACCGGTGACGGGCTCAAACTGGCAAGGCTCCGCCGATCCCCGCCCCCTCTTGCCCCCTTCCGCCCCCTGCCCTAGAACCGCGGGCGAAACCGCGCCGGAGGCCCTTCATGCTTGACCTGACCTATGACACGCCAAAGCCCAAGGTGATCTCGGGCGCGAAACAGGATTGGGAGCTTGTGATCGGGCTGGAGGTTCACGCCCAGGTCGCCTCCAACGCCAAGCTCTTCTCGGGCGCCTCCACCCGCTTCGGGGCCGAGCCCAATTCCAACGTCGCCTTTGTCGATGCGGGCATGCCGGGGATGCTGCCGGTGATCAACGAGTTCTGCGTCGAACAGGCGGTGCGCACCGGGCTTGGCCTGAAGGCCGTGATCAACCTGAAATCCGCCTTCGACCGCAAGAACTACTTCTATCCCGACCTGCCGCAGGGCTACCAGATCAGCCAGCTTTATCACCCCATCGTGGGCGAGGGCGAGGTGCTGGTGGAAATGGGCGACGGAACGGCAAGGACGGTCCGCATCGAACGTATCCACATGGAACAGGATGCCGGGAAATCCATCCACGACATGGACCCGTCGATGAGTTTCGTCGACCTCAACCGCACCGGCGTCTGCCTGATGGAGATCGTGAGCCGCCCCGACATCCGTGGCCCCGAGGAGGCCGCCGCCTATGTCTCCAAGCTGCGCCAGATCATGCGCTACCTCGGCACCTGCGACGGCAACATGCAAAACGGCAACCTGCGCGCCGATGTGAACGTTTCCATCTGCCAGCCCGGCGCCTATGAGCGCTACCAGGACAGCCAGGATTTCAGCCATCTCGGCACAAGATGCGAGATCAAGAACATGAACTCGCTGCGCTTCATCCAGGCCGCCATCGAACACGAGGCGCGCCGCCAGATCGCCATTGTCGAAGCGGGCGGCACCGTGGATCAGGAAACCCGGCTCTACGATCCCGACAAGGGCGAGACGCGCTCCATGCGCTCCAAGGAAGAGGCCCACGACTACCGCTACTTCCCCGATCCCGACCTGCTGCCGCTGGAGATCGAACAGGCCTGGATCGACGACATCGCAGCCCGCCTGCCCGAACTGCCCGACGCCAAGAAAGCCCGCTTCATGGCCGATTTCGGCCTCTCGGATTATGACGCCTCCGTGCTCACCGCCGACACCGCCAACGCGGCCTATTTCGAATCCGTGGCCGCCGAGGCGGGCGACGGCAAGCTCGCCGCCAACTGGGTCATCAACGAGCTTTTCGGGCGCCTCAAGAAAGACGAACGAGGCATCGCCGAAAGCCCCGTCTCGCCGGCGCAACTTGCCGCCATTGTCCGGCTGATCAAAAGGGGCGACATCTCGGGCAAGATCGCCAAGGACCTCTTCGAGATCACCTATACCGAAGGCGGCGACCCCGAACAGATCGTCGAGGCGCGCGGCATGAAACAGGTAACGGACACGGGCGCCATCGAGGCCGCCGTGGACGAAATCATCGCCGCCAACCCCGCCCAGGTCGAAAAGGCCAGGCAGAACCCGAAACTGGCGGGCTGGTTCGTGGGCCAGGTCATGAAGGCCACGGGCGGCAAGGCCAATCCGAAAGCCGTCAACGAAATCGTGGCGCGGAAACTGGCCCTCTAGACCATGCGCCTGCGCGATCCCCTCGCCACGCATAACGAGCGTGTCAAATTGCGCGCAGGCTTCCTGAACGCGCTGGCAATCGGGTTTCTGGGCTTCGCTTTCCTCCGCCCGCTTGTCGAGGGCACGCTGTCGCTGACCGCGCTGACCGCCGCGTTTCTCGCAACGGGACTGGCATTACATGCCGCGGCTCACTATATTCTGAGATACTTGGAAAAGGAGGACACCTGACCATGGACAGCCTCAGCCTTCTGGCCATCCCCGGTTTCGCCCTCGCGCTCGCGGCCTATCTGGTCTGGGACACGCGCCGCACCGCGCGCCGCAACGAATCCCGCGACCATCCCGCCGAGTGATCGCCCCCTCCCCCATTGCCCCGCCCCCTAACCTCGGCTTAACCTTCGCCCAACAATAATCGCGCAGGACCAGGGCGAGGGGCAAAGACCATGAGCAACCACCTCTATTACGGCGACAACCTCGCCGTGCCGCCGCCTTCACATCCGATTCCACTACCTGATCTTGTTGCCCCTACCCGCAAAGTGTCGATATACAGGCACCCGAGGGGTCAATGCGCCAGTTAGAATCAATAGAGTTTTGCGCTGGCGCCGGTGGCCAGGCGCTCGGGTTGGAACAGGCCGGTTTCAGTCATGTCCTGCTTGTGGATAACGATCTGGATTGCTGCGCAACGCTGCGCGCAAACCGTCCCGGCTGGAACGTCCATTGCTCCGATATGACGGAAGTGTCCAACCTGGGCATCAAGGGCATTGACCTGTTTGCAGCGGGCCTCCCGTGCCCGCCCTTCTCGATTGCCGGCAAGCAACTGGGTGCGAAGGACGAACGCAATCTGTTTCCCGCCGCCCTTCGCCTGATAGCGGAAACGCAGCCGAAATTTGTGCTGATCGAGAATGTTCGGGGCTTCCTGGCCAAATCCTTCGCGCAATATCGCGCCGAATTGCGTGCAGCCCTTGCTCAGCTTGGATATGAAGTTGATTGGTGCCTACTGGATGCCAAGAACTTCTCGGTGTCCCAGAGCCGTTCGCGTGTTGCCATTGTCGCGGCACGAAAACCCTATTGGAAACACTACTCCTTTCCGAAATCCACAGGTAAATCACCACAAAACGTGGGGGAATTGCTGTCCGATCTCATGGCGGCAAACGGATGGGAGGGCATCGACACCTGGCAATCCGGCGCGAACGCTATCGCCCCCACAATCGTTGGCGGGTCGAAAAAGCATGGGGGACCGGACTTGGGCCCGACCCGCGCCCGCGAAGCCTGGCGAAAACTGGGGGTCAATGGTGGCTCCATCGCCGAGGACGCGCCCATGCCGGGATTCGACGGCCCTCCCCGACTGACGAACCGTATGGTTGCGCGCGTCCAAGGGTTTCCCGATTCCTGGATGTTCACCGGCAAGAAAACCGCAGCCTATCGACAGATCGGCAATGCCTTTCCGCCACCAGTTGCGCGCAGCTTGGGCGTCTCCATTCGACAGGCAATCATCGCCGCCGAGGCGTTTGACGAAGCGCCGCTTGCTGCCGAATGAAAGGCCCGAAGAAACAGGGCGCTCGGGCAAAGTTGCGCCTTCACTTCCTTGAAAACCTGAACCGGGTCATGGACTCGGATGAATTGCGGGAAGTTTCGGGCGGAATCACGGAATGGGCGCGACGGGTTCGGGAACTCCGCTCGGAAGAAGGCTACAAGATTCTAACCCACAATGACCTTTCGTCGTTGAAGCCCGGTCAGTATCTGCTCCGCGACCCAAAGCCGGAACCCGCCTTTGCCCGCGGCATTTCCAAGGAAACCCGCGCTTTGGTGTTGGATCGCAACGGGTTTACCTGCCAGCAATGTGGGGCTGTGGCGGGCGAGGCCCATCCGTTCGATCCAACGCGCAAGACCCGACTGCAAATCGGGCATGTTATCGACAAGTCGCAGGGTGGCACCGATGATGCCCATAACCTTCGCGCCCTATGTTCCGTTTGCAACGAGGGGGCGGCCAACTTGACGCTGGACCGTCCGTCCCTGCACAAGTTGTTGGTTCAGGTCAGACGCGCAACAAGCGATGATCAGCGCCGCGTCCTGGATTGGCTCAAGTCCAAGTTCGAGCCGTAACAGAGAGACAAGGCGCCATGGCGACACCTACAAACGCGCCGCGCCCGAGGAGGATCGCACCGCGCAGGGCAAGCTCGACCTGTAGGGCGCGCACGTCCCCCCCCGCGCCATCAAACCCCGCCTTCCCCCCGACCCCGATCCCGCCTACACTCGGCGCCATGCTGACCCTCAAGGCCCTCCATATCCTCGCGCTTGCCACCGGTCTCGGCCTTGGCCTTGCCAACCTGGTCATCGGCGCGATGTCGGCCGATCCCGCCATCACCCGGCCGATCCAGAAACGCCTCTCGCGGGTCGCCTTCGCCGCGCTGATCGTGCTCTGGATCACCGGCATCTGGATGGCCGTCATCGCCTACACGCTCTCCACCCTGCCGTTCTGGTTCTGGGTCAAGATCCTCGTGGTGCTCGCCATGAGCGCCGCCGCCGTCACCGCGCAGGTGGCGCTCATCCGCGCGCCGGACCCCGAGACGCCCGCGCGGCTCAAGCGCCTGACCCATATCGTCACCGGCAGCGCCGCGCTGGCGGTGATCCTGGCGGTCATCGCCTTCGGCTGACTTCGCAAACCCGCACATATACTGCGCCAATCACCCAGAAGCGTGCGTGAATTTGTATGAACGGGGGGCGCATCGAGGGGTGTACGGGGGGTGCACATCACCGTTTCCACATTGGAAACACTGCCCACACCGCCCAATCAACGCTTTGGAATTGCCCGTGAGGCCCCTAGAGTGGCTGCCGCGTTAACCATTCGGGGGCTCATGCCCAGATACGAATACAAGGTCGTCCCGGCCCCGGCCAAGGGCTTGAAAGCCAAGGGAATTCGCAGCCCCGAGGCGCGTTTTGCCCATGCCCTGGCCAGTGCCATGAACGAATTGGGGGCCGCGGGCTGGAGCTACCTGCGCACCGATACGCTGCCCGCCGAGGAGCGCGCCGGCCTGACCCGGACAAGGACCACCTATCACAACATGCTGGTCTTCCGCCGCGAATTGCAGGAAGACGTGCAATTGCAAGAGGTTGCGCAATCCTCTCCGCCGCCGCCCACGGCGCTGGAACTGGCCTTCCAGGCCCCGCAGCCGGTCCCGCGGATCGCCTATGAGGACACCCCCGAAGACCCCGAGGACGCGGAGGACGCCCCCTCCGCCTCGATCCTGACCATCTTGCAAGCGCGCCGCGCCGAGACCGAGGACGTTAACGAAATCGCCGCCGAATGAGGCCTAGTTGCGGAACTCCACCGACAATGCGTGGATCTCGGTCATCAGATCTTTACCAATCGCCTCATGCACCGCCCGATGCCGCGCGATACGCGACAGGCCCCTGAGGCTATCGGCTTGAATAACCACATGAAAATGGCTCTGCCCGCCCTCCTGGTACCCGGCATGACCGCGATGCTTCTCGCTCTCGTCGATCACCTCCAGATGCCCCGGTTTCAACGCCCGCTGCAAATTCTCCCGGATTTTCTCCACCCGCCCCATCAATTCTCCCCCTCCCCTCTTCATCCCCTCTGCGAAAAACTCTAGAGTGTCCGCTCCGAGTCGAAAAGGGATGACCCATGGCCGAAAATGATCCGTTCAATTTCGATCTCCGCGTGTCCACGGACAAGAAGAAACGCCGCGGCGGACGGCGCGGCATGTCGGGCGCGTTCGAGACCTCGCAGCGCCCCTGCGCCCATGCGGGATGCGACGAGCCCGGCCAGTACCGCGCGCCGAAATCCCCCGATGTGCTGGACGATTACCTGTGGTTCTGCAAGGAACATGTGCGCGAATACAACCTGAAATGGAACTTCTTCGACGGCACCACCGAGGCCGAGATGGAGGACCAGATGGAGCGCGCCCGCGTCTGGGACCGGCCCACCAAGCCGTTCAAGAAATCGGCCGAGGAACGCGCCTGGTCGCGGCTCGGTGTCGATGATCCGCACCAGGTCCTGGGCGAGAACGCCACCCGAAACCCCGGCAAATCCATCACCGGCACCCGCCGCCTGCCGCCGACCGAGCGCCGTGCCATCGACATCCTGGACGCCAAGGATCACTGGACCAAAGCCGAGGTGCGCAAGGCGTACAAATCCCTGATCAAGGTGCTGCACCCCGACATCAACGGCGGCGACCGCAGCCAGGAGGAACAGTTGCAGGAGGTTGTCTGGGCCTGGGACCAGATCAAGGACAGCCGCAACTTCAAGTGAACCGCCCCGGCTTCCTCTTCACCCCCGATTAACCTTAACGCGCGCGCCCCCCTTTCATTTTGCCGAAAATACCTCCGCCGGAGGCTCCCGCACTCCATACCCGGCGCCACATCCGAACCGGAGAGACCCGCTTGCCTCCCAAACCGGTCAACACGCTCATCCTCGGTGCCGGTGCGGCGGGGCTGATGGCCGCCGCCCATGCCGGGCCCGACACGCTGGTGATCGACCACGCGAAAGCGCCGGGCGAGAAGATCCGCATCTCCGGCGGCGGGCGCTGCAATTTCACCAATCTGCATGCCGGGCCGGACAACTTCCTGTCCGAAAACCCGCATTTCGCCAAATCCGCGCTCAGCCGCTATACGCAGTGGGATTTCATCGACCTGGTGGATCGCCACGGTATTGCCTGGCACGAAAAGACCCTGGGGCAGCTCTTCTGCGACGGCTCGTCGAAAGAAATCATTGCCATGCTGCTCGATGAGATGCGGCCCGCCGATCTGTGGCTGAACACGTCCGTGGACGAGATCACCCATGACGGCAGCCGGTTTCGCGTCGCGCTGACGCGGCAGGGCAAGCCGGTCACGGTCCATGCCCGCAACCTGGTGGTGGCGACGGGCGGCAAGAGCATCCCGAAGATGGGCGCGACCGGGCTTGGCTACCGGATCGCCGAGCAATTCGGCCATGCCCTGACCGAGACCCGCCCCGCCCTTGTGCCGCTGACCTTCGACGAGACCACGAAAGAGGTGTTCCGTCCGCTCTCCGGCGTTTCCCTCCCGATCCGCACGCGCTGCAACGGGGTCGGCTTCGACGAGGCGCTGCTCTTCACGCATCGCGGCCTGTCCGGTCCGGCGATCCTGCAAATCTCGTCCTACTGGCGCGAGGGCGACGCGATTTCGCTGCATCTCAGGCCCGACCTGGACCTTTACACCGCCCTGCGTGACCGGCGGGCCGAGAAGGGCGGCAAGGCGCTGGCCACGGTGCTATCCGACTACCTGCCGCGCGCGCTGGTGACACAGATGGCGGAAGCGTGGGAGCTGTCGGGAAATCTCGCCGATCAGTCCGACACCGCGTTGCGGCGGCTCTGCGACCGGATCACCGATTGGCAGGTCACGCCGACCTCTTCCGAGGGCTACCGCACCGCGGAGGTCACGCTTGGCGGGGTGTCGACGCAAGAAGTCTCATCGCGGACCATGGAATCGCAGAACCAGCCCGGTCTTTACCTCATCGGCGAGGTGATGGACGTCACGGGCTGGCTCGGCGGATACAATTTCCAATGGGCCTGGGCCTCGGGCGCGGCGGCGGGGCGGGCCATCGCCGCGCAGCGCTGATCAGGCCGCGCGGAAGACCAGCGACACGCCGTTGAGGCAGTGACGCTCGCCGGTGGGTGGCGGGCCGTCATCGAAGATATGGCCAAGGTGACTGCCACAGCGGCGGCAGTGGCATTCGGTGCGGGTGATGAAGAAACTGCGATCCTGCATCGTGCCGATCGCGTTCTCCAGCGGCGCATAGAAACTGGGCCAGCCGGTTTCGCTGTCATACTTGGTTTCCGAGGAATAAAGCGCCAGGTCACAGCCGCGGCAGTGATAGATGCCCGCCTCGTAATTGGCATCCAGCGGGCTGGAATAGGGCTCCTCGGTCGCGCCTTCGCGCATCACGCGGTATTCCAGATCGGTCAGCATCTCGCGCCATTCGGCCTCGGTTCGGGTCACCTCGAAATCGCCCTCGACATACTGGGCGCGGGCTGGAAAGCCGGTGAAGGCGACCGCGCCAAGGGCGGTGGTCAGAAAATGTCGTCTCAACATGTCGGAACTCCTTTCCTGGCTTGTCGTGGTGGGGTCGGAGGCGCGCGCCCCCAAGGGGATGGGAGAGTGCCCCGAAGGGGCGCGCGCCGGGCACGTGGCGGCCTGCCCTTAATTGGCGGGAAGCAGCACCGTGTCGATCACGTGGATGACGCCGTTGGACTGACGCACATCGGCGACCATCACGGTGGCCACGCGGCCGTTTTCATCTTCCAGCGTGATCATGTCGCCATCCATCCGCGCCATCAGCGTGCAGCCGCCGACGGTTTCCACCGGGTAGGCGCCGCCATCATCCTCGATCATGCCCATGATCGCATCCGACATCGCGCTGTCGGCGACCACATGGCAGGTGAGGATGGTTTGCAGCTGCGCCTGGTTCTCTTCCATCATCACCATCTCGACAACGCCGTCGGGCAGGGCCGCGAAGGCTTCATCGGTGGGTGCGAAGACGGTGAACGGACCTTCGCCCTGCAGCGTCTCGACCAGGCCCGCAGCCTGCACGGCGGCCACAAGCGTGGTGTGGATGGGCGAGTTGCTGGCGTTTTCGATAATGTTCATGTCGGCCATCATCTCGGCCCCGCCCACCATCGGGTTGTCGGGGGAATGGGCAGCGGCGAAGGCGGAGCCGGCGCTCAGGATCAGGGCGGCGGCGGTGGTTTTCAGCAAGTTGGTAGTCATGAAAAATCTCTCCTGCGGGGTTGGGAACGCACCCGGTTCGGGCGGTTCTTGTGAGGAACCACGTAGCGGCTTTGCGGGGGTTTCAACGCGGATGACATTGATGTGAAACCGCTCGGCAAGACGGCGCTCGTGTTTGGCTTCCCCGGCGCGGGCTTGCGCCGGGAAAGGGGGATGCGGGTCTTAGCCTTCCGCGGGCAGCAGGACGCGGTCGATCACGTGGATCACGCCGTTGGACTGATCGACATCGGCGATGGTCACGGTGGCCACGCGACCGCGCGGGTCTTCGATCACGATATTGCCGTTCTCCATGCGGCCCGTCATGGTGCAGCCGCCCACGGTGCGGATCGGGTAGGCCCCGCCGGCATTGGAGATCATGCCGGCAATGGCATCCGACATCGCGTCGGCGGCCACCACATGGCAGGTCAGGACCAGTTGCAGCTGCGACAGGTTTTCCTCCTGCAGAAGGGCGTTGACCAGGCCATCGGGCAGTTCGTCAAACGCGTCGTTGGTGGGCGCGAAGACGGTGAAGGGGCCGGGGCCGGACAGCGTATCGACCAGGCCCGCGGCCTGCACGGCGGCGACCAGCGTGGTGTGATCGGCGGAATTCACCGCGTTCTCGACGATCGTGCGGTTGGCGAACATCTCGGCCCCGCCGACCATCGGGTTGCCCATGGATTGGGCGCTGGCGGCGCTGGCGCCGACGCTCAGGATCAGCGCGGCGGTGGTGGTTTTCAGCATTTTCGTAATCATGACAAATCTCTCCTGTTCTCATTTTCCAGACCCGTTCGATCGGGCCCATGAGAGCAGTCACGTAGATTGGTCGGAAAGAGTTTCAGGTCGATTGCCCCGGTCTCACGCAATCGTAATCGGGGCGTGATCGTCAGACTTCGCTGACGGCCCCCACGGCCAGAACATCGCCGGTCGGCGACCCCGTCGGCGAGCCGCCGCGCGGTTCATCCGAGATCGCCAGCACGCCGTCTGAAAGGGCCATCTCCAGCTCGGGCGCAAGCGCCAGCCGTTCGCGGCCCTGGTCGCGGTTCAGAACGCCGAGCGAGATCGGCGCCTCCTCTCCCGCGATCAGCCAAAGTTCGAGGTCACGGCCCGGCCGCGCGTCGCCTTCCTGCCGCTCGAGATAGAGTTCACCGCGCGCCGCGTCATATTGCGCGATCACCACAAGCGAGCCGTCCTCGGCCGCGATCTGTGCCGAATAGGCCGCGTTTTCAGGCGGATAGGCCGGACGCGGTGGCAGGTCGATCACGACCCAGAGCAGCAATGCCGCCAGCAGGAACACCGCCCCGTAGAGCCGCGCGAGGCCAAAGCGCTCGATCCAGCCGGGGCGCGCCTCGGGCGCCGGGAACAGGCGTTCCAGCAACGCCTTTTCGACGCGTGCGGGCGGCGTGACCTCCTCGACCTCGGACATGGCGATCTCGGCGAAGCGGGACTGCCAGGCGGCAAGCTCTGCCCGCAGATCGGCATCCGACGCCAGCCGGGCCTCGAACGCGCTGCGTTCGGAGCCGGACAGCAGGCCGAGGGCGTATTCCGCCGCCTCGGCGCTGTCTTCTGGCGATATGTCGGGCCGGTCGCTCATGCGGTCAGGCACTCCTTCAGTTTCATCAGGCTGCGGCGCAGCCAGGTTCGCATCGTGTTGATCGGCACGTCGAAACGGCGCGCCAGATCGGCATATGTTTCCCCCTCCAGGTAGGCCCCGCGCACGGCGGCGGCGCGGTCCTGCTCCAACTCGTCCAGACAGCCCGCGATGCGCGCCGCCTCGCCACTGGCCACGGCTTGCGCCTCGGGGCCCGGAGCGGGATCGGACAGGGCCAGATCCTCGACATCGACCCCACCCGATTCACGCGGGCGCTTGCGCAGTCGGTCGATGGCGCTGTTGCGCGCCACGGTGATCAGCCAGGTCATCGGGCTGTGGCCGGTCACGCGGTAACGGTCGGCGCGGTGCCAGATCTTGACGAAGACCTCCTGCAGCGCGTCCTCCGCCTCGGCCCTGTCCTTCAACACACGCAGGCAGACGCCGAATAGTTTCGCCGATGTCGCCGCGTAAAGCGCCTGGAAGGCGGCCCGGTCTTTCAGGGCGGTGCGGGCGATCAACCCTTCGATGGCGCTGGCGTCGGTCATGACCCTCATTTGTAAGGCGGATTGCGGCGAAGGCCAGCCATTTCTTGCGCCCGCCCCCCTCTTGCAGCGCGGGGCAATATCAGGCAACAGGGGAAGCTGCAGATCACCCCGCCGCGACACGCCCGCAGAAGTTGAGGATAGCATGGACCAGACCCTGAAACCGACCGAAGATATCTCGGTCCGCGAGATGTTCGGCATCGACACCGAGATGAAGGTCAAGGGCTTTGCCGAGGCGCAGGAGCGTGTGCCGGATATCGACAGCACCTACAAATTCGACCCCGACACCACGCTGGCGATCCTCGCGGGCTTCTCCGCCAATCGCCGGGTGATGATCCAGGGCTATCACGGTACCGGCAAATCGACCCATATCGAACAGGTCGCAGCACGTCTGAACTGGCCGACGGTGCGGGTGAACCTGGACAGCCACATTTCCCGGATCGACCTGATCGGCAAGGACGCGATCAAGCTGCGCGACGGCAAGCAGGTGACCGAGTTTCACGAGGGCATCCTGCCCTGGGCGCTGCGCAACCCCGTTGCCATCGTCTTCGACGAATACGACGCGGGCCGCGCCGATGTGATGTTCGTGATCCAGCGGGTTCTGGAACATGACGGCAAGCTGACGCTGATGGACCAGAACGAGATCATCACGCCGAACCCGTGTTTCCGCCTCTTCGCCACGGCAAACACCGTGGGCCTTGGCGACACGACCGGGCTTTATCACGGGGTGCAGCAGATCAACCAGGCGCAGATGGACCGCTGGAGCCTTGTGGCGACGCTGAACTACCTCAGCCACGACGCGGAAACCGCCATCGTGCTGGCCAAGAACCCGCATTACAACACCGAGAAGGGCCGCCGTCAGATCAGCCAGATGGTGACCGTCGCCGACCTGACGCGCACCGCCTTCATGAATGGCGAGCTGTCGACGGTGATGAGCCCCCGGACCGTGATCAACTGGGCACAGAACGCCGAGATCTTCCGCAACCTGGGCTATGCCTTCCGTCTCAGCTTCCTCAACAAATGCGACGAGTTGGAGCGCCAGACCGTGGCCGAATTCTACCAGCGCTGCTTTGACGAGGAACTGCCCGAAAGTGCGGCCTCGATGAGCATGGGGTAACTTCCCGCCTGGCACCGTGATCCGAATGGGTCGGGGGTCTCCTCCGGCCCATTTTCGTTAACCCTGCGCGCCCGTTGAGCATTCCCTTCCGGGCGCGGGTCGTGTTAACGATTTGTTCATGATTTACCCCAGGCTCGCCTTTTTGTCCCTGCTCTTGCTGCTCTCCTGCAACGCCGTGCCCGAACCCGAGCCCACCTGTCGCGTTACCCGCGTGATCGACGGCGACACGGTCGACATGGCCTGTGGCGGCAGCGCCCCGTTCCGCGCCCGGCTGATCGGGTTCGACACGCCCGAGACATACGAGCCGCGCTGCGCCGCCGAGGCCGATCTGGGCCGGCAGGCCACCGACCGTCTTCGGGGCATGGTCGCCACGGCGCGCGCCACGCAGGCCGATCTGGATGGCGAGGACCGCTACGGGCGGCGGCTGGTCCGGCTAGGCATCGACGGGCGGGATGTGGGCGACGGGCTGATCGCCGAGGGGCTGGCGGTTCCCTACACAGGCGGGCGGCGGATCGACTGGTGCGACCGGCTGGGGTGAGGCGGGCGCAAGTTCAGGCTTAATCCTGAACCCATTCCGGGGTAGTCTGGCGCTATTCTTCGAGCCCTTTCACCACAGGATATTTCCATGCACCGCACCTTTCTTGCCCTGTCCTTCGCCCTCGCCTCGCCGCTTGCCGCGCAGGACTTGACCGCGCCCGAGGCCGACCTGCTGCCGCGCGTCATCGACAGTCTGTGCATCGACCTGGTCGAGGCGCATAACGGCTGCGAACAGGTCTATCTCATCGCCAATTCGCAGGAACCCGACACCGCCGACCTGATCATCCTGACCGACCGCCGCACCGATCCCGGTGGCGAACCGCTCGCCGTCATTCGCCAGATCGCCTTCAACGGTGCGATGTGGGGCATGTCGCCCTCGCTGGAGGCGGGCGAGGATGGCACGCTGCTGCTCAACTCGGAACAGACCGGCATCGGGCGGCACCCGTGGCTGCAAACCCTCAGGATCGCCTATCTGGACGAGGACACGGGTTTCGCCGGCTTCGCGATCATCGGCTATCACTACACCACCTATGACCGGATGTCGGCGGCGGGCTTTACCTGCGATTTCGACATGGGCAACGGGCAAGTCCGGATGGAAACCTCGATCATGAACCCCGAGACCGAGCAGACGGAGACCACGGAGGAGGAATATGACCTCGTGCCGGCCCGAATGCCGCTGCATCTGTGGCAGGCGTTTCAGGAGTCGCCGGGCCCGTGCGGTGACGGGGTGTCACGGTTCTTCGAGTCGCAATTCTAAGGGGATCCCCGTCATCAAAATGCTGTTTCTGATCGCCGCCCTCAGCGTCTTCCCGCAAGCCTGCCGCGCCGAGGATCCGCGCATCGCCGAGGCCGAAGCCATCGCCGAGGAGACCTGCGCCTGCGGGCATCTGGTCTGCGCATTCGAGGCCGGAGGCGAATTCATCGAGTCCCGCGGACTGGAGCAGGAGGATTACGAAAACCTCTCGCAAGACGAGATCGACCGCTTCACCGCGGCCTATGACGCCGCCAGCCTCTGCATCCGCCGCCAGATCCTGGAATAGGGGCGAATCCGCTTTTCTTCACGGGGGCCGCGGCCTAGATTGGAGCCCATGAAAAAGCCGACCGACAACCCTGCCGACCCGTTCAAGAAGGCGCTCGCGGAAACCACCCGCGTGATGGCCGACGACCCCGATCTTGGGGTCACCTATTCGGTCGATCCGCCGGGGCAGACGGGCGATTCCGTGCGCCTGCCGCAGATCAGCCGCCGCATGACCCGCGAAGAGGTTCTGCTGGCGCGCGGCACGGCGGATGCCTATGCGCTGCGCCACCGCTATCACGATGCAGGGACGGCGGCGCGCTATGCCGCGCAGGGCCAGATGGCGCGCGACCTGATGGACGCGATGGAAACCGCCCGCTGCGAGGCCGTGGGCGCGCGCGACATGCCGGGCACGGCCAAGAATATCGACGCCAAGATCGGAAATGAGGCGCGCCGCAAGGGCTATGGCGAGATCTCCCAGGCCGCCGATGCACCGCTGGCCACGGCCGCGGGCTACCTGATCCGCCACCTCGCCACCGGCCGCGACCTGCCGCCCGAGGCCGCCAACGTGATGGAGCTGTGGCGCGGCTTCATCGAGGATCGCTGCGGCGACACGCTGGAAAACCTGGGCGACGTGCTGGCCGATCAGACCGCCTTTGCCAAGTTCAGCCGTCAACTGGTCGAGGATCTCGGCTATGGCGACCAGTTGGGCGACGATCCCGACGATCTGGACCAGGAGGGCGAGGACGAGGCCGAACCCGATGACGACGATCCCGACAGCACCGGCGAGGCCGAGGAGGATCAGGACGAGCAGGCCGATGCCAACCCCGAACAGTCCCAGGAAGAGCAACAGGATGCCAGCCAGGCCAGCGTCGAGATGGACGATGCGGGCGACATGGAAGAGGCCGAGGAAACCGAGTTGCCCGAAGGCGAATCCCCGCAGGAGCCGCCGCCCCCCGCGCCCCATTCCGAGGCGGATGAGAATTACCAGGTCTACACCACCGAACATGACGAGGAGATCGCCGCCGAGGACCTGGCCGAGCCGCAGGAACTGGAACGGTTGCGCGCCTATCTCGATCAGCAGCTTGAACCGCTGAAAGGCGCGGTCAGCCGCTTGGCGAACAAGCTGCAGCGCCGCCTTCAGGCGCAACAGAACCGAAGCTGGTCCTTCGATCAGGAGGAAGGGATACTGGACGCCGGACGCCTCGCGCGCGTCGTGGCGAACCCGACGACTCCGCTCTCCTTCAAGGTCGAACAGGATACCGAGTTCCGCGATACCGTGGTGACGCTGCTTCTGGACAATTCCGGCTCGATGCGCGGGCGGCCGATCTCGATCGCCGCGATCTGCGCCGATGTTCTGGCCCGCACGCTGGAACGCTGCGGCGTCAAGGTCGAGGTCCTGGGCTTCACCACCCGCGCCTGGAAGGGCGGGCGGAGCCGCGAGGAATGGCTGGCCGGGGGCCGCGCGCAGCAGCCCGGACGCCTCAACGATCTGCGCCACATCATCTACAAGAAGGCAGACGCCCCGATGCGGCGCACCCGCGACAATCTGGGCCTGATGATGAAAGAGGGGCTCCTCAAGGAGAACATCGACGGTGAGGCGCTGGAATGGGCACATCGCCGGATGCTGGCGCGGCAAGAGCAGCGCAAGATCCTGATGGTGATCTCGGACGGCGCACCGGTCGACGATTCCACGCTCTCGGTCAATGCCTCGAATTTCCTGGAGAAACACCTGCGCGACGTGATCGCCATGGTCGAGAAACGCAAGGCGGTGGAACTGCTCGCCATCGGCATCGGCCATGACGTGACGCGCTATTACGACCGCGCCGTGACGATCACGGATGTGGAACAACTGGCCGGTGCGATGACGGAACAGCTTGCCTCGCTCTTCGACAGCGACCCGCGCGCGCGGGCCCGCGTGATGGGGATCAAGCGCGCCTCATAGGGCGTGGGTGGCGGCTACGCCCTGTCCGACGGAGCAACCTGAGTGTCCCGGGCGCAGCTCCCTCCTTCTTTGTTCCGAAAATATCCCCGCCGGAGGCTCCAACCGCATTTCCAGGCGATGGCGTTCGTGCATCCAGATGCCGCCCGGTGCGATCACGACTATTCCGCCGCCCCGGGGCACGAAAACCCGCGCGGAGGGGCATTGCATCCCGCCCGCCTTCTGGTGTCTCTTGCGCGGGGCCGATCCAAGCAAGAGGTGCCGCCGATGTTCCAGTCCTTCACCGAAGCCACATCCCCCGATCAGGGCCCGCCCCGGCTGGCCGCCCTGCGCCGCGTGCTGGCGCAAGACGGGCTGGACGGTTTCCTTGTCCCGCGCGCCGACCGGCACCAGGGCGAATATGTGGCGGGGCGCGATGAGCGGCTGGCCTGGCTGACCGGCTTCACCGGCTCCGCGGGGTTCTGCGCGGTGCTGGCGGAAAAGGCGGCTATCTTCATCGACGGGCGCTACAAGGTGCAGGTGAAATCGCAGGTGGCAAGCGACTTTACCCCGGTGAACTGGCCCGAGACCAAGCTGGAGGATTGGCTGGTCGAGGCGCTGCCGAATGGCGGTGCCGTTGGCTTCGATCCGTGGCTGCACACCAGCGCCGAGATCGAGCGGATGGAAAAAGCGCTGAAGCCCGCGCAGATCACCCTGCGCCCGGTCTCCAACAAGATCGACGCGATCTGGGACGACCAGCCGCCCGCCCCCGAGGCCCCCGCCTATGCCTATCCGCCCGAGATCGCGGGCAAGACCTCGGGCGAGAAGCGCGAGGAGATTGCCGGGGCATTGCGCGATGCCGGGCAGAGTGCCGCCGTGCTGACCCTGCCCGACAGCATCGCCTGGCTCCTGAACATCCGCGGCGGCGACCTGCCGCATCTTCCCGTCACTCAGGCGTTCGCGATCCTGCATGCCGACGCCCGCGTCAGCCTGTTCTCGGACCCCGAGAAATTCGACGACCTCGGCCCCGATCCCTCCATCGACCTTGCGCGTTGGGACGCATTCACCTCCGCGCTGGAAAGCCTCACCGGACCCGTCCGCGTCGATCCCGCCACCGCGCCACATCAGGTCAAGCTGATCCTGGACGGCGCGGGCGTCGAGATCGCCAAGGGCGACGATCCCTGCATCCTGCCCAAGGCCCGCAAGACCGAGGCCGAGATTACGGCGACGAAAGCCGCCCATATCCGCGATGGTGTCGCCATGGCGCGGTTCCTGCACTGGCTGGACGACACCGCGCCGGGGGGCGGCCTGACCGAGATCGACTGCGCCCGGAAACTCGAAGCCTTCCGCGAGGAGACCGGCGCGCTGCGCGACATCTCTTTCGACACGATCTCGGCCGCCGGGGCCCATGCCGCCCTGCCGCATTACCGCGTCAGCGAGGCATCGAACGCGATGCTTACCCCCGGCGAGGTCTATCTTGTCGATAGCGGCGGGCAGTATCTGGACGGCACCACCGACATCACCCGCACGATTGCCATCGGTGAGCCATCAGAGGAGGTCAGATCCGCCTTCACGCAAGTGTTGCGCGGCATGATCGCCATTCACCGGCTGCGCTTTCCCAAGGGGCTGGCGGGGCAGCATCTGGATGCCTTCGCCCGCGCGCCGCTTTGGGCCGCGGGGCGCGATTTCGACCATGGCACCGGGCATGGCGTCGGCGTGTTCCTGTCGGTCCATGAAGGCCCGCAACGCCTGTCGCGCATCTCGAAGGTCGTGCTGGAACCCGGCATGATCCTGTCGAATGAGCCGGGCTATTACCGCGAGGGGCATTTCGGCATCCGCATCGAGAACCTGATCGTCGTGCGCACGGCAGACCCCGTGGAGGGTGGCGATGACCGACCCATGCTGAATTTCGAGACGATCACCTGGGCGCCCATCGACCGGCGGCTGATCGACGCCACCGCGCTCGACCCAGTTGAAACGGACTGGATTGACGGGTATCACGCACAGGTTGCCGCAAAAATCGGGCCGCACCTGCCGCCCGATACGGCAAACTGGCTGAAACACGCAACCGCCCCGTTGTGACACCTGCCTGTCACGACAATAGGCGAGGATTTGCGTTATCCGAACAGGGACGAGAGGAATGAAAGACATGACCACCGAGATCACCATCCGGCCCGCGTCCGGCACCTGGACCGTGCGCGCAGGCGGCGCCGTCCTTGGCGAAACCACCAATGCGCTAGAACTGGTCGAGGGCGATCTGCCCGCCGTCTATTACTTTCCCCGCGCCGATATCGGCATGGCGTTCCTCGATGCCAGCGACACGCGCAGCCATTGTCCGCACAAGGGCGATGCCAGCTATTTCTCGATCGTGACCAAGAGCCAGGTGCTGAAGGACGCCGCCTGGAGCTACGAGGATCCCAAACCCGAGGTTGCCGAGATCGCCGGCCATCTGGCGTTCTATTCCACCGACCAGGTGACGGTGGAGAAGATCTAGGGCGCGATCCGTCTTGCACCGGTGTGTTCACCGATGCTCCTCCGCCGCCGTTGCCGCAAGGGCGCGGTTATAGGCCTTGAGCGCATCGACCTGGTAAAGCGCGCCCTCCAGCACGGGCGGCGCGTTGCCGGGGGCCAGTGTGACGACGGGGATGAAATCCAGCCCGGCGCTTTCGAACACCGGCATGGCGCGTTCCAGCGTGGCCTGCCGGTCGATATATTGCCCCTGCTCGATCAGCGTCAGCAGCGCCTCCTGTGACGCCGTGTTGTCGCCGTCTACGGGCCGCATCACGTTGCCGACGCGAAACATCGACAGGAGATACGCCTGCGGTCCGGCGGCCAGGTGGATATTGCGCCGCTCAAGCTGCGTCAGGAAGTAGGAGCGATGCACCATCCGGCTGGCCAACGCGGTGGAGAGCGAGACCGAGACCATCACCGCCAGCCCGGTCTGCCAGTCGCCGGTCAGCTCGAACACGATCAGCGTGGTGGAGATCGGCGCGCCGAGCACCGCCGCCGCGACCGCCCCCATGCCGGCCAGCGCATAGAGCGTCTCGGACCCTGACACATCGGGGAAAATGCCCGTCGCGATCATGCCGAAGGCCAGCCCGGTCAGCGCCCCGATCATCAGCGAGGGCGAGAACACCCCGCCCCCCATCCGGCCCGCGAAGGTGATGGCAACGGCGATGACCTTGACTATGGCGAAGATGATCGCCTCATGCAGCAGAAGTTGTCCGGTCAGTGCATCCGAGGTCGTCTCATACCCCACCCCGATGATATGGTGAAAGACAATCGCGATGCCGCCAAGCAGGACACCGGCCAGCGCGGGGCGCAGCCAGCGCGGCATGCCGGTGCGCCGTTGCAGATCATTGCCGATATCCTCGGCCCAGAAGGTCGCCCGCATGAAGACGGCGGCCACGACGCCCGCGACCAGGCCCAGGATCAGGAAGGCCGGAAGCTCCCAGTAAAACTCCAGCGCGCTGTCCGACCCGAGGCTGAACTCGGTCACGTCGCCGAACTCCAGCCGGTTGATGACGGTGCCCGCGACCGAGGCGATGACGATGGGCGCGAAGGCGTTGATGGCGAAATGGCGCAACACCACCTCCAGCGCGAAAAGCGCGCCCGCAATCGGCGCGTTGAACGAGGCCGAGACGGCGGAGGCCACGGCGCAGCCCATCAGGTCGCGGCCCGTGATGCCATTGGCGTTGATCTTGTCCGACACATAGGTCGAGATCACGGCGGCCAGGTGGACCACCGGCCCCTCCCGCCCCGACGACCCACCGGAACTGAGCGTGATCAGCGAGGCCGCCGCCGAGGCCCAACCTTCGCGTTTCTCGACCCGGCCATCGGCCAGCGCCGCGCCCTCGATCACGTCGGCCACGGTGCGCACACGGCCATCGGGGGTGAACCAATGCAGGATGAGGCCGACCACCAGCCCGCCGATCACAGGCAGCATCCAGATCCAGTACCAGGGCAGCCCGGCGGCGAAACTGTGCAGAAGCTGCGTGTCATCGACCCCGTAAAGCGTGGATTGCAGCCACTCGATCCCGCGCCGAAAGAAGAGCGCGGCAAAGCCTGCGGCGATGCCCACCATCAGCGCGATGAACCAAAATTGCACCTGCCCCGGACCGCGCTCGCGCAGCACGCGCCAACTGCGGCGGGCGGCGGAAACGGCGTCTGCCATGGTGCTGGTCAGAAAGGACGGCCGGTCCTGGCTCAATCGGGGTCGCGTCCTCTGGCGCGGTCTGTCCAAGGGGTTCCGTCAAGGCTAGCGGGTTTTACCGGGGCTGCCTATCGGGTGCGGCCCGAAAATCCTGCCCCAAGGCGGATTTAGCCCGTGGCCGCGGCCGGGAGCAGCGCCTTGGCCGCCGCGCGCGCGGCCTCGGTCACGGTATCGCCCGACAGCATCCGCGCCACCTCATCGACGCGCGCGGAGGCATCCAGAGGCACCACGCGCGACAGCGTCATGCCCCCCGAGACCGCCTTTTCCACCCGCCAGTGATGCGCGCCAAGGGCGGCCACCTGCGGCGAATGGGTGACGACCAGCACCTGGCCATCCTCTGCCAGCGCTTTCAGCCTGCGCCCGACCGCATCCGCCGTGGCCCCGCCGACGCCGCGGTCGATCTCGTCGAAGATCATGGTGAGGCCCGTCGCCCGTTCGCTCAGACAGACCTTCATGGCCAGCAGGAAGCGCGACAGTTCCCCACCCGAGGCGATGCGGTTGAGCGGCCCGGAAGGCGCGCCGGGATTGGTGGCGACGGTGAAGGTCACGGCGTCGGTGCCGGTGGGGCCCGGCGCGTCTTGCGTGATCTGGGTCGAGAACACGGCGCGGTCCATCTTGAGCGGCGCAAGCTCGGCCATGATGCGTTTGTCGAGCGTTCCGGCGGCGGCCTTGCGCGCCGCGCTCAACGCTTCTGCCGCATGTGCGTAGGCCGCATCCGCCGCCTCCAGATCACGGCGCAAACCCCCGATCTGCTTGTCAGATCCGTCCAGCGCCTCCAGCCGCGCGCGCAGATCACCCGCGAAGGCCCCCAGATCGTCCGGGGCCACGTCATGCTTGCGGGCCAATGCGCGCAGCGCGAAGAGGCGTTCCTCGGTCTCTTCCAGCTCATGCGGATTGAAGGACAGCGCATCGGCAAAGCGTTCGGCCCCCTGCTGCGCCTCATCCAGTTCGACCATCGCGCGTTCCAGCGCCGCCATGGCCGCGTCCAGGCCGCCCTCGGCGCGGTCGGCCAGCCCGTCGAGCCAGCGCAGCGCGTCGCCCATGGCGCCCTCTGCCCCCTGGCTGCCAAGCGCCTCGATCGCGCGGGCGAGGTCGGCGCGCATCTTCTCGGCGCCCTGCATCAGGCGGCGGCGGGTATCCAGCGCCTCCTCCTCGCCGGGTTCGGGTGCCAGCGCGTCCAGTTCCGCCACCGCATGGCGCAGGAAATCCTCCTCGGCGCGCATCTCGGCCAGCCGCTCCTGTGCCGCTTGCAGCGCCGTCCTCGCCTGCGACCGTGCCCGCCAAGCAGCCGCGACCTGGCCCCGCGCCTCACCAAGCTGGCCATAATCATCCAGCATCGCGCGATGGCCCTTGGGATCCAGCAGACCGCGGTCATCCTGTTGCCCGTGCAGTTCAACCAGCGTGTCGGACAATTGCCGCAGCACATCGCCCGAGGCGCGGCGGTCATTGACCCAGGCCGTCTTGCGCCCGGCGCCCGTGTTGACACGGCGCAGGATCAGTTCCTCGCCGCTTGGCAACCCTGCCTCGGCCAGCACGCCATGCGCGGGGTGATCGGGGGAGAGGTCGAAGACCGCCTCGACCTCACCCTGCTCGGCCCCGCTGCGCACCAGATCGGCCCGCCCGCGCCAGCCGAGGACGAAGCCGAGCGAGTCGAGCAGGATCGACTTGCCCGCGCCGGTTTCCCCCGTCAGCACGTTGAGACCCGGCTGGAACGCCAGGTCCAGCCGGTCGATGATCAGCATGTCGCGAATGGTGAGGCTGCGCAGCATCCCCTGTCCCTTGATCGGGGGCCCCGGCCTAGAGCCAGGCCCCGCGCACGGTCTGTTGCCAGATCTCGCGCAGCCAGCTTTCGCCCGCTGCCTCCGGTGCCAGGTCCTGGTCGGTCAGCAGGCGGAAGGCATCGTCATAGAAGGGCGAGGCCTGGAAGTTGTAGCCCAGGATGGCGCCCGCGGTCTGCGCCTCGTTTGTCAGGCCAAGCGCGAGGTAGGATTCGACCAGCCGCAGCAACGCCTCGGGCGTATGGCTGGTGGTCTGGAACTCCTCGACCACGACGCGGAAGCGGTTGATCGCGGCGGCGTAGTTCTGACGGCGCAGGTAGTAGCGCCCGATCTCCATCTCCTTGCCCGCAAGATGGTCGAAGGCGAGGTCGAATTTCAGGATCGCCGAGGCGGCATATTCGCTGTCGGGATATTGTTCGATCACGACGCGCAGCGCCTGCAAGGCCTGGAAAGTGATCCCCTGGTCGCGACCGACCTGGTCGATCTGGTCGTAATAGGACAGCGCCAGCAGATATTGCGCATAGGCCGCATCCTCGGTGCCGGGGTAGAAATCGAGATAGCGCTGCGCCGAGGCGCGCGAGTTCTCGTAATCGCGGTCCTGATGATAGGCCATCGTCGCCATGATCAGCGCCCGGCTGGCCCATTCGGAATAGGGGTGCAGGCGTTCGACCTCGATGAACAGTTCCGCCGCGCGGTCGGGGTTGCCCGCCTCAAGCTGCGCTTCGGCCTGCTGGTAGATCGGCTCCGCCTCCAGCTCCTCAAGCGCGATCTCGCGGTTGCGTTCGCGCGCGCCGGAACAGGCGGCCAAGGCCAGAATGAGGGTCAGGGCAAGGCCCGTCTTCCCCGATCTCAGCAAAAAAGCCCCGCCTTTCATCGCCTGCAACCCCATGCGTCAAATACAGCAGGCTTTCACGCCCGCCCTGTCTGGTATCGGTCCTAGCACATTAATTCTGAGGGCAAAACGCCTGAATCGCGTGGGCTGGCGCTCAGGCAACAGCGGCCAGGTCCTGCGGGTGCAGGTTGACGCCGGGAAGGCGCGCCCTTTGACCGGCATCGCATTCCACCAGACGCCAGGCACCGGGCGTCGCGAAGAGCTTGCGCAGAAGCTGGTTGGTCAGCATGTGACCGGCCCGCGTGCCCTCATATTCGGCCAAAAGGGGTGCCCCCGCCAGCGCCAGATCGCCAAGCGCGTCCAGCATCTTGTGACGCACCGGTTCATCCACGTGGCGCAGCCCGCCGGGGCTGGTGATGGCGTCGCCGTCGAACACCACCGCGTTTTCGCCCGGCACGCCGCCAAGCGCCAGCCCGCTGGCCTGCATCGCATCGACATCGGCCTGACGGCAGAAGGTGCGGCTGTCGCAGAGCTCGCGCACGAAATGACCGTTGGAGAGGTCGAGCTCGCGCGCCTGGCGGCCAATCGCGGCGTCGGGAAAGTCGATCTCGAACCGGATCTTGAGGCCGTCGGAAGGCTTGAGCGTCGCCACCGCATCGCCGGAGCGCACCGTCACCGGCGTCAGCACCTCGATCGCGTGGATCGCGGCACCTTGATCCTGCACGCCGCGCGCAAGGAAGCCGCGCACGAAATGCGCCGAGGAGCCATCCATGATCGGCACTTCCGGCCCGTCGATCTCGATCATCGCATTATGGATGCCGCATCCGGCCAGTGCCGCCATGACATGTTCGACGGTCGAGACCTCGACGCCCGCCTCGTTGCGCAGTTTGGTACATAGCTGGCTTGGCGGAACCATGTCGTAGCGGGCGGGGATCAGCGTGTCGCCATTCTCGATTTCGGTGCGGCGGAACCAGATGCCGAAGGAGGCGGCGGCGGGATGCACCGTCATGCGCACAGGACGCCCGGAATGGAGGCCCATCCCGGTGAACTGAACGGAAGATCTGAGTGTTGCCTGCACGGGGGAACCCTGCCTGTCATTTCCTGAACCTGGGGACAGAGGGGTGCCATTCGGCCTGCCTGATCTGTCCCGGCGCATCTGCAATCTGTCCCGCAGAGGGCGCTGATCGTGAAATAGCCCCCGCGGGAATTAATCTCAATTCAACCTTTGTGACGTGCTGCAACAAAGCGGAAAACTGTCGGCAAATTCTTGCCACCCTGTGCAATAGCGCCCTGCACAACCCTGAAAACAAAAGAAAACGGCCAGCGCGGGGGCTGGCCGTTTCCGATACGTCACCTTTGGTAAATCAGTTCGCCTGACGCCGCAGGAAGGCCGGGATTTCGATGCGCTCCTGATCGGGATCGACGCTGTCATCCTCCTGCGGCGCGGGCCGCGCGGACATGTTCGGCTGGCGGCGCGGCTGTGCCACGGGCGCGTCCTCGGCATGGCCGGTCATGCGGTTGATCAAGGAATTGATGCCGAAGGGCTTGCGCGCGCCCTGCCCCTCTTCCGCCGCGGGGCGGGGTGCGGGGCCTGCCGCGCGATGCGGATTGTCGCGCGAAATGGCGTCCTTCAGCCGGGCCAGCGTCTCGGGCGACGGCGCGCCCGTGCGGTGCCGGGGGGCGACATAGTCTTCGGCTTCCGGCTCGGCTTGCTGCTGCGCGACCTCCTGGGTCTGCTCGGGCTCGGGGCGGTAGGCGGGGGCCGGAACCTCGTCGTCGTCGAACAGATCCTCGGCCTGCTCATGCGCGGTTTCGCGGTCCATCTCGTTGAACAGGCTCGGCTCGGGCGCGGTTTCAACCGGCTCGGGCATGGCCACGGCGGCGGCGGTGCCACCCACTTGCGACACCGGGGCCGAGGGAACGGTGCGGCGGATCGGGGCGGGCATGTCATGCATCACGTCCACCGCGTCGATGCCGGTGGCCACGACCGAAACGCGCATCTGGCCTTCCATGTTGGTATCGAGGGTCGAGCCGACGATGATATTGGCCTCGGGGTCCACTTCCTCGCGGATGCGGTTGGCGGCCTCATCCAGCTCGAACAGGGTCAGGTCATAGCCGCCGGTGATGTTGATCAGCACGCCCTTGGCGCCTTTCAGGCTGATCTCATCCAGGAGCGGGTTGGCGATGGCACGCTCGGCGGCCTGGACGGCGCGATCCTCGCCCTCGCCCTCGCCGGTGCCCATCATGGCCTTGCCCATCTCGTTCATCACGGCGCGGACATCGGCGAAATCGAGGTTGATCAGGCCGGGGCGCACCATCAGGTCGGTGACCCCCTTGACGCCCTGGTAGAGCACGTCATCGGCCAGCGCGAAAGCCTCGGTGAAGGTGGTCTTCTCATTGGCCAGGCGGAACAGGTTCTGGTTCGGGATGATGATCAGCGTATCGACGACCTTCTGCAGCGCCTCGATGCCCTCATCGGCCTGGCGCATCCGCTTGGCGCCCTCGAACTGGAACGGCTTGGTGACGACGCCGACAGTCAGGACACCCAGTTCGCGCGCGGCCTGTGCGATGATCGGAGCAGCCCCGGTGCCGGTGCCGCCGCCCATGCCGGCAGTGATGAAGCACATATGCGCGCCGACCAGGTGATCGACGATGGTCTCGATGCTTTCCTCGGCGGCGGAGGCGCCAACGGCGGGGCGCGCACCGGCCCCCAGACCTTCCGTCACCTTCGCGCCCATCTGGATGCGCGATTGCGATTTGGACTGTTGCAGGGCCTGCGCGTCGGTATTGGCGACCACGAATTCGCAGCCGTCCAGCTCCTGGTCGATCATGTTGTTGACCGCGTTGCCACCGGCCCCACCCACACCGAAGACAGTGATACGGGGCTTCAGGTCCGGCTGGTCAGCCAAGGTAAGGTTCAGTGTCATGGATTTTGTCCGCCTGTAGTGTTTCGTTCTGGCCCCGATCTTGCCGTCGGATCACCGGTTTCTGCCTTGTTTGACAGCGATGCTACCGCGTTAACCCCGGCAGGTCACGCGAAAATTGGCGGAAAACGTCGAAATATGGGGCCAAATTAAGGCGCGTTAGCGGGATTTTGCCGGTCCCCCCTGCATATAGCGTAAACCGACCAGCCCCGCACCATGGGTGCGGGGACGGGAATCGGCACTGGCGCGACACCTACCAGTTGTCGCGGAACCATTTCACGGCGCGTTTCAGCGACCGTGCCGGGTAGCGGTCGGCGGGCACCTCGAAGTCCCACCATTCGTCCTGCGGATAGGCGGCGAAAAGCGCCAGGCCCACGCTGGCCGAGAAAGCCGGCCCGCAGGCCGATTGCGGCAGGCCCTGCACCCGCAGGGGCCGCCCGAGCCGGACCTGGTTGCCCAGGATGCGGCTGGCCAAGGCATCGAGCCCGGGGATCTGGCTGGCCCCGCCGGTCAACACGATGCGTTGCGACGGCAGGTGGTCAAAGCCTGCATCCTCCAGGATGGCGCGCACCTCCTCCAATATCTCCTCGACACGCGGGCGCATGACGCCGATCAGTTCGGCCCGGCTGATCGTGCGCCGGTCATGTTCCCAATCGCCGGTGTCGCTTTCCAGCTCGATCCGCTCGCGGTCATCCATGCCGGTGGCAACAAGCCCGCCAAAGCGGGTCTTGATGCGCTCGGCATCGCCTGCGGGGATCTGGAGCCCCTGGCTGATGTCCTGCGTGACGTGATCGCCGCCCATGCGCACGGTATCGGCGTAGATCATGTGTTTCTTGATGAAGATCGACACGCCCGTGGTGCCGCCGCCCAGGTCGATGCAGGCCGCGCCAAGTTCCTGTTCATCCTCGACCAGGCTGGAAATGCCCGCCGCGTAGGGCGACGAGGCGATCCCGGCCAGTTCGAGGTCGCAGCGCTTGACGCAGCGCAGGATGGTCTCGATGGCATGGCTGTCGATGGTCAGCATGTGCATGTCGGCGCTGAGGCGGTTGCCGACATGGCCGCGCGGATCCTTCAAGCCCGAGCGATGATCCAGCGCGAAATTCACCGGCTGCGCGTGCAGCACCTCGCGCCCCTCGCCGATATCGGGCAGATCGCAGGCCGCCAGCGCGCTGGCCACGTCGCTCTCGGACACGGTGCCGGTTTGCAGGGAGACCTCGCCCACCAACCCGTAGGAGCGTGGACGCGCACCCGCGAAGCTGACGATGACGTGATCGACGCGCATATTGGCCATCTTCTGCGCCGCCTGCACCGCGGTGCGGATGGCACATTCGGTTTCCTGGACCATGTCGATCTCGCCGAACTTCACCCCGCGCGACTTGGTGGTCGCGGCCCCGATGACGCGGAAATTGCTCTGCCCCGCCATCGCGCCGACGCCATCCGCGGCCAGCAATTCGTCCGAGCTGTCGAAGCGCAGCACCAGGCAGGACGTCTTGTAGCTGCCGATATCCAGGATCGCGATGACGCCGCGGCGCAGGGCCTCCTGGCGTTTCGCCCGCATCGCCCGCTGTGAATGATACAGCATACTCATCCCTGATGATCTCCCAATATCTCGGTCTCCCGCATGCGTCGCAGCTCGGCCAGCGCATCGGGGGTCAGTTGCAGCACGGTGCGCGACGGGTCGCGCAGATCGACACGCAGGATGTCGCGGTCGAGAAGTTCCTGGGCATCGTCCTGGGCAAGCACCCAGTCCAGCGCCGGGGCAGGATCGGTTTCGGGCAGCTGGATGCGGATGCCATCCGTCAGGACGACATCCCACCGGCGTTCCCCCATCCGCACGAGGCCGCGCAGACGCTCGCCAAGCGGTTCGGCGGTCTCGAAGAGGGCCAGCGCCTGCGCCGCGGCCTCGTTGGCACGGTCGCCCGCGATGACGGGCAGGTAGTCGAGATCGGGGCGCGCCAGCAGGGGGGCCACGCGTTCGCCTTCCGCATCGACCAGCCACAGCCCCTCGCGCGCCTGCCAGACCAGGACCGGGCGGCGCTCGGTCACGGTGACGGCCAGTTCCCCGCCCGAGCGGATGCGGATCTCGGCCACCGAGACGGCGCGGATGTTCTCGACCCTGCGGCGCAGCCCTTCCAGGTCCAGATCGAACGAAGACAGCGGGAAATCGGGCGAGACGGTGGCCCGGATTTCTTCCGCCAGCACCGGCGAGGCGCCGGTGATCGACATGAAGTTGACGCGAAACTCGGGCCGGTCCTCGATCGAGCGGCGCAGCTCGGCAACGCTGTCTTGCAGGCGCTGCACATTCGCGGGGTCCGAGATATAGACGCCGCCCAGGGCCACCACGGCAAAGGCCGGAACCCCCACCCGCAGGACCGAGCGGAAGATCGGTGTCAGCCACAGCCGTTGAACGCGGTAGGCCCACCGGGAGGGGGCCGGATCATGAGATTGACGGCGGCGGATCAACGGTCGCATGAGGCATCCTCCACCATCCAGGCGCACATCCGGCCAAACGAAATCCCCACCGCCGCGCCCTGCTCGGGCGACAGCGACGTGGGCGTCATGCCGGGCTGCGTGTTGACCTCCAGCACGATGAGGCCATCGAGCCCCTGCGCCTCGTCCCACCGGTAGTCGATCCGGCTGAGACCCCGGCAGCCAAGCGCGTCATGCGCGGTCACGGCCATCTCCATGCAGGCGTCGTAGATCGGTGCGGGAATATCGGCGGGCACCACATGGCGCGAGCCGCCGGGCTTGTATTTCGCATCGTAATCATACCAGCCATCGGTCAGGATATCGGTCACGCCAAGCGCCCGGTCGCCCATCACCGTGGTGGTCAGTTCGCGCCCCGGCGCGTAGGTCTCGACCATCACCTGATCGGGCATCTCCGCGCCCAGTTGCGGCGGGCTGTTCGCGCCCTCCATCACCAGGTAGACCCCGACCGAGGAGCCTTCGTTATTGGGTTTCACCACATAGGGCGCGTCCATCATGTGGCGCGCCATCACGTCCGGTTTCGCGGCGATCAGGCTGTCGGCCACGGGGATACCGGCGGCGCGGAACGTGGCCTTGGAGCGCTGCTTGTCCATCGCCAGCGCCGAGGCCAGTACGCCGGAATGGGTGTAGGGGATGCGCAGCCATTCCAGGATACCCTGCACGCAGCCATCCTCGCCCCATCTTCCATGCAGGGCGTTGAAGGCGACATCGGGTTTCAGATCGGCCAGACGCGTGGCGAGGTCGGGGCCGGCATCGACCTCGATCACGTCAAATCCCTCGTCCCGCAGCGCGGCCGCGCATTCATGCCCTGACGACAGAGACACCTCGCGCTCAGCCGAGGGTCCGCCCATCAATACCGCAACTTTGGGGGGTGTTCTGCCCGAACGTACCGCCACCATCGCCTCTTTCAGCCCCAGGGCTTTTGCGCCCTTATCGGCTTGTTATTCTCGCCGGTTATTCCGGCTTCGTCGCACGGACCGCATCGCCGACCCGCTTGATTTCCCATACTAGCTCTATTCCGCTGTTTTGGAAAACCCTTTTTCGGACCTCCTCGCCCAGGGATTCGAGGTCATGCGCCGTGGCCCCGCCCGCGTTGAGCAGGAAATTGCTGTGTTTCTCGGACATCTGGGCGCCGCCTTGCCGGGCCCCGCGCATCCCCGCCTCGTCGATCAGTTTCCAGGCCTTGAGGTCATGGGTGTCGTCATCGCGTCCCGTGCTGGAAAACCCCGCCGGGTTGCGGAAGGTGGAGCCTGCGCTGCGCTCTTTCGTCGGCTGCGTCGCGTCGCGCTTGGCCAGTTGATCCTGCATCCGCGCCTCCAGCGCCTCCGGGTCGCCGGGATCCGCATGGAATGTGACCGAGGTGACCACCGCGCCTTCGGGCAGGTCGGTCTGGCGGTACTGGAAATGGATGTCGTCGGGCGTCAGCGTCACGGCCGTGCCGTCGCGCAGCACCGCCTCGGCGCTCTGGAAATGATCCGCGACGTAAGAGCCATAGCAGCCCGCATTCATGACAAGCGCGCCGCCGATGCTGCCCGGAATGGTGCGCAGGAAGGTCAGGTCCAGGCCGGCACTGGCCGCCTTGCGCGCGACATGGGCATCCAGCGCCGCCGCGCCCGCCGTGACGGTCCCCTGGCCCGTGTCGATCCCGTTGAAACCGCGTCCAAGCCGGATGACGACCGCCCGCAGCCCTCCGTCGCGGATGATGAGATTGGACCCGACGCCGATGGGAAAGACCGGGATGGCGGGGTCGAGGGCCTTGAGGAAATCCGACAGGTCGTCCGGATCCGCGGGCTGGAACAACACATCCGCCGGCCCGCCGACACGCAGCCAGGTCAGGTCCGACAGGTCGCGGTCACGGGTCAGGCGGCCGCGGGTTTCGGGAAGGGCAAGCTCACTCATCGCGTGGGGCCCCTGCCCGCACCGCGCGGCGTCCGCGCATTCCGAACCAGCCCGCGAGGATCGAGGCCGCCAGCGCGGGGGCGAGGAAGATCCAGGACAGGAACACATAGGCCGCCCGGCTGAAGCCGTCCTGCTCCAACCCCGCCAGCGCCCCGAGCGCAGGGATCAGGAACAGCAGCAGCGCGCCGACAAGGGCCGCCCAAAGCAGCCACAGGATCGCGCCCGAGGTGAAGCGGCCCAGGAAAAACCCGGCAACGGCCCCCAGGACCAGGCTGGCGATGACATAGGTAATGACGGTCACGTCCATCGCGCTACCCTTTCCCGGCGCGCCTGCGCTGCCTCAGCCCCAAAGCGCCGAGCAGCACCGCCCCCGCCAGCCCCGGCGACAGGGCGCTGTAGGCCACGATCCGGTTGCCGCGCGTATCGTCGCCCAGGATCGCCGAGGTGTCGACGCCGATCGCAGGCAGGACCAGCATCCCGAGGATCGCAGCACCCAGGAGCAGGCAGAATATCACCAGCGGCAACCGTCCGACCGCGCGGCCAAGGATATATCCGACGATGCCGCCGACCCCGAAATAGACCGCCATGACCAGGACGATGACAAGAACCATCGCGCTACCCCTGCAAGAACCGCCGCCGCAGCCAGCGGCCCGCATGGAAGACCGGCCAGCGCAGGACAGAGATTCCGGCGGCCAGCATCACGAACCCCCAGACCGGCCCGACCTGCCATGTGACATAGCCCAGGATCGGAATGCCGGTGGCGATCAGGCACACGGCCGCGGGCCAATGAACGCGGGCCGGCGCGAGCCCCAACAAGCAGGCGGTCAGGCCCCAGAGGCTGGCAAGGGTCAGCGACAGCGGCATCAGCTTGCTCCCTCGCGCATCCGCGTCATGAGGCGGCGCGCGAAATAGGCCAGCGGACGGCGGAACATCGAGACGATCCCCGCCACCACCAGCGCCACGATCCAGGGCCCGTGCTGGACCCCGATGAAGACCAGCAGGGGAAGTGCCAGAACCAGAAGCACAATCCCCGGCGCGAATTGCAGCCGCATCGGCAGGAAGGCAAGAGCCGTCGCCAAGATCGCCCAGACAGAGGCAAGGATCAGCGACAGCGTCATGCGGCGGCTCCCTTCTTCAGCCGCTCCGGCAGGCCATGCGCCCAGGAACTGATCGTGCCCGCCCCGAGGCAGACCACCATGTCACCGGGCCGCGCCTGTTCGCGCACGAGGCGCGCCAGGTCATCCTCGTCCAGGATGGCACGGGCGTGGCGGTGACCATGGGCCACCAGCCCCGCGACCAGATCGTCGCGGCTGGCGCCCTCGATGGGCTCTTCGCCCGCCGCGAAGACCTCGGCGATGGCCACCACGTCGGCCTCGTTGAAACAGGCGCAGAACTCCTCGAAGAGGGAATGCAGCCTTGTGTAGCGATGCGGTTGATGCACCGCGATGACGCGGCCCTCGCAGGCCTGGCGCGCGGCTTTCAGCACGGCGGCGATTTCCACCGGGTGATGGCCGTAATCGTCGATGATGGTGACGCCATCCACCTCGCCCACCTTGGTGAAGCGGCGGTTGACGCCCTTGAAATTGGCCAGGGCCGCGCGGATCTCGGCGTTCTTCATGCCCAGGTGACGGGCCACCGCGATGGCCGAGAGCGCGTTCGAGACGTTGTGATCGCCCGGCATCGGCAGGCGGCAATCCTCGATTACCATATCCTCGGCGCGCAGCACCACGTCGAAATGCGCCACGCCGCCCTTGTAGGTCAGGTTCACCGCGCGCACATCGGCCTGCGCGTTGAAGCCATAGGTGATCACGCGCCGGTCGGTGATCTTGCCAACGAGGCTCTGCACCTCGGGATGGTCGGTGCAGCAGACCGCGAGACCGTAGAAGGGGATGTTGGAGACGAAATCCAGGAACCCCTGCCTGAGCGCGTCGAAGCTGCCCCAATGCTCCATATGCTCTGGGTCGATATTGGTGACGATGGCGATGGTCGCGGGCAGGCGGTTGAAACTGCCGTCGGACTCGTCGGCCTCGACCACCATCCATTCGCCCTGCCCCATGCGCGCGTTGGAGCCATAGGCGTGGATCACGCCGCCATTGATCACGGTCGGATCGACCCCGCCCGCATCCAGCAGCGTCGCCACCATTGTCGTGGTCGTGGTCTTGCCATGGGTGCCCGCGATGGCGATGTTGGATTTCAGCCGCATCAGTTCGGCCAGCATCTCGGCCCGGCGCACGACCGGCAATCCTTGGGCGCGGGCGGCGTCCTTTTCCGGGTTGCCATCCTTGATCGCGGTCGAGATCACGACGACCTCGGCGCCTTCGAGGTTTTCCGCCTTCTGCCCGATGAAGATGCGCGCGCCCAGGGATTCCAGCCGCTCGGTGATTTTCGAGGGTTTCAGGTCCGAGCCCTGCACTTCGTAGCCATGGTTCAAAAGCACCTCGGCGATGCCCGACATGCCGATACCGCCGATGCCGACGAAATGGATGGCCCCCAACTGGGTCGGCAGTTTTGTCGCTGCGTTCATGGTGCTTGGTCCTCTGGCGGGCCAGCGGGCCCAGATGTCATGCTGTATATTCATGGATGTGCAAGCCTTTCCACAAGGGCCACCAGACGATCCGTCGCGTCCGTGATGCCGGTTTCCGTTGCGGCACGGGCCATTTGCTGCGCCAGGTCGGGTTGGCTGAGGACGGTGTAGATCGCCTCGGCCAGCGTCTCGGGCGACAATTCGTCCTCGCTCAGACGCAGCGCCGCGCCCGCATCGACCAGTCCTTGCGCATTGGCGCTCTGGTGATCGCCGGTCGCGGCGGCAAAGGGGATCAGCACCGAGGGCCGCCCGATGACGGATATGTCGGCCACGGAGGAGGCGCCCGCGCGGCTGATCACAAGCTGCGCTTCGGACAGGCGCCGGGGGATGTCGCGGAAGAAGGGCTCGACCTCGCAGGGCACGCCGGTCTCATAGTAGGCGGCGATGACGCGGTCCTGATCCTCGGGGCGGGCCTGTTGCGCGATGCGCAAGTGTTGCCGGATCTCCCCGGGCAGCAGCGCGATGGCCGCGGGCACCGTATCGGCCAGGATACGCGCGCCCTGGCTGCCGCCGATGGCCAGCAGGCTCATCGGGTAATCGCCGGGGGTGATATAGGCCGCGCCCGCCCGCTCCAGCACCGCCGCGCGCACCGGGTTGCCGGTGTGCTCATGGGTGATGCCCTCTGGCAGATCGGTGGGCCAGGTGCCGCAGGCGACCATCTGGACGCGGCGCGCAAAAAGCTTGTTGACCCGGCCGAGCACGCCGTTTTGTTCATGGATCATGCGCGGGCGGCGGGTGATATACGCGGCGGCCAGCGCCGGGATCGTCGGATAACCGCCGAACCCCACAACGATGGCCGGCCTTTCCCGCATCATGCGCAAGGTGGCGGAAAGGATGCCGCCCAGGATCTTGAACGGCGCGGCGATCTTGCCCGCCATGCCACCGCGCGCGAAACTGGCGGAGGCGACCTGCACCACCTCGACAACATGCGGGAACCCGCCCGCATAGCGCGCGCCGCGGGCATCGGTCGACAGCCGCACCCGCCAGCCCTTGCGGATCATCGCCTCGGCCAGCGCCTGCGCGGGGAACATGTGCCCGCCCGTGCCGCCCGCCGCGATAATCATGAGAGGATTGCCCGCCATAGCCGCCTCATCCGCGCCGCTGGAAGAGAATGTCCGAGATGTCGCCCTGCGGACGCGACCGGGTAAAGGCCAGAAGCATACCCACCGCAACCCCCGTCGCGATCAGGCTGGAGCCGCCATAGGAGACAAATGGCAGCGTCATGCCCTTGGCGGGCAGAAGCCGCACGGCGACGCCCATGTTGATGATCGACTGCAACGCGAAGACGGCGGCCAGCCCGGCCCCCGCAAGCCGCGTGAAGGGGTCGCGTTCGCGCATCAGGCGGAAGAACCCCCGCAGCGCCACGATGGCGAAGAGCGCGATGATCAGCAGGACCAGGACCAGCCCGTATTCCTCGGCCGCAACCGCGATGATGAAATCGGTATGGGCATCGGGCAGCGTCCATTTGACCGACCCCTCGCCAAGCCCGGTGCCGAAGAATCCGCCCTCGCGGATGGCGTTTTCGGCATAGGCCAGCTGCGTGTTGGCCTCGACCTCGGCCGACAGGAATCCGTCGATCCGCCGCGCCACATGCTCGACCGTCGTATAGGCCAGGATCCCGCCCCCCGCGACGATGATCGAGATCAGACCGAGGATCCAGATCGGCGCCCCGGCGACGAAATAGATCACCATCCAGGAAAAGAGGACCAGCGCCCCCTGTCCGTAATCGGGCTGCATCACCAGGAACCCCACGACAACCATCATCACGACCAGCGACAGCGTCTTGCCGGGGGGGCCGTTGATCTCCTGGCTGGCGGCGACCATCCAGGCGGTGAAGATAATGAAGACGGGTTTCAGGAATTCCGAGGGTTGCACCGACGCAAATCCAAGCGAATACCAGCGCGCCGCGCCCTGCCCGTAATCGGTGCCGAAGACCGGCAACAGCGCCAGCGCGGCGAAGGCCCCGAAAAAGCCGAGCACGCCAAGGCGGCGCACCTGTTGCGGGCTCATCATCGAGGTGAGGATCATGGCCACGAAAGCCAGCCCGCCGAAGAACGCCTGCCGGTAGACATAGTAGAACGGATCGAGCCCGTTGCGCGCGGCCAAGGGCGGCGAGGCGGCGAAGCCAAGCAGCAATCCGATCAGGAAAAGAGTGAAGATACAGGCCAGCGTGACCCTGTCGACGGTCCGCCACCACCGCGGCAGAATCGCCTCGCCCGATTGCACAAGTACTGTGCCATGCGCCATTTCCGTCATGGGTTCCGCCCGATACTGCCTCTGCCTGTCCGGTTTTGTCCCGGATCTGGGGCAAGCCTAACGCGAAATGCCGCGCGGGGCCAGAGAAATGGCACATCTCCGCCGGTTGGCCGGACGAATCTCGACAGCCCGCCCAATTCCGTGGAAGCCTTGCCGCAAAACATGGGACAAGGAGAGCAGCGATGAAACCGACGGTCATGGGCATGGCGCTGGCAGGGCTTTCGGCCTGCGGCATCGTGTATAACGCAGTCGACCAGATGGACCCAGAGCAGCGCGCGGTCTGGATCGCATCGCAGAATACCGACACGCTCTGTGCGACCTATGCCGGTGGCTCGGCCGTGGGGCGCGACACCGACATGATGCTGGAGGTCGAACTGATCGAGCGGGGCCTGGCCAGTTGCGACGGGCGGCCCGTCGGCGTCGTCTCGCGCGGGCTGCGCGGCAGCGCCACCTTCCCGCGCGCCCAGACCGGCACCTTGGTCGATGACCGCGATTGCAGCGATTTCAGCAGCGCCGCCGACGCGCAGCGCTTCTTCCTGGCGCGCGGCGGTCCGGCCCGCGACGCCCATGCGCTGGACCCCGATGGCGACGGGCTGGCCTGCACCTGGGGGCAGGCGCTTGGCTGAAATCGCGGATGCCGAGATCGCGGCGCGGTTCGCGGGCTTCCCCGACCCGGCCCGCGCGGGCCTCCTGCGTCTGCGCGCGCTGATCTTCGAGGTGGCACAGGAGACCCCAGGCGCGGGCCGGATCGTCGAAAGCCTCAAATGGGGCGAGCCCTCCTATGCGACGGTCCCGAAAACCGGCAGCCCGCTGCGATTGGGCGTGCCCAGGACCGGCGGCTACGCGATCTTCGCGCATTGCCAGACCAGCCTGATCAGTGATTTCCGCAGCCTGTTCCCAACCGATTTCCGCTATGACGGCAACCGGGCGGTGCTGTTTCAGGACCTTGAGGCCCCCGACACGGACAAGCTGCACCTGCTGATCTCAAACGCCCTGACCTATCACCGGCGCGGCTAGCCCGCCAGCACAGCCTCGACGCAGGCCGCGAAATCCTCGCCCCGCCGCTCGAAATTGTCGTATTGGTCAAAGCTCGCCGCCGCGGGCGCCAGCAGCACGACCTCGCCCGGTTCGGCGTCGCGCGCGGCCTCGGCCACCGCCCGCTTCATCGTGGTGCAGACCGAGACCGGAACCGCGCCAAGCCCAAGCGCGAAGCCCTCCGCCTCGCGTCCGATCACATAGGCCTTGGCCACGTTGCCGAGCGCCGGACGCAAGCCCTCCAGCCCGCCCTCTTTCTGTAAGCCGCCGCAGATCCAGCGCACCCGCGGAAACGCCGCCAGCGCCTTGGCCGCCGCGTCAACATTGGTGGCCTTGCTGTCATTGACAAAGCGCACCCCGTCCCTCTCGCCCACCAGTTGGCTGCGATGCGGCAGACCGGCGAAGGTATGAAACGCGGCCTCGATCAGCTTGGGCGCCAGCCCCAGGGCGCGAACCGCCGCATAGGCGCAACAGGCGTTCTGATGATTGTGCGATCCCGGCAGGCCCGCCACGCCGCGCAGGTCGATGGAGGCCACTTGCCGCCCCTTGCGCGTCTCCGAAAGCCACCCCTTGCGCGCAAAGACGTTCCAGCCCGGCCCGGCCAGCTTGCGCGCCACCGAGACCCGGATCAGCCGCCCATCCGCCGCCACCTCGCTCATCTGTCCGGCCAGATAGGCGCCTTCCACCTCATCCACACCGATGATGGCGCGATCCGGGCCGCCCTCCGCGAAAAGCCGCCGCTTGGCCGCGAAATAGCCGCCCATGCCGCCATGCCGGTCCAGGTGATCGGGGCTCAGATTGGTGAAGACGGCGATATCGGGCGTCAGCGCGCGGGCCAGTTCGGTCTGGTAGCTGGACAGTTCCAGCACGATCACCTCACCATTGCCCGGCGGCTCGATATCCAGAACCCCGCGCCCGATATTGCCGGCCAGCTGGCAGGGTGTGCCCGCCTCCGCCAGGATATGCGCGATCAGCGCCGAAGTGGTGGATTTGCCGTTCGACCCCGTCACCGCGACCACGCGCGGGGCGATGTCATGCAGCGCCCAATCGCCCGCCCCGAAGGAGCGGAAGAAGAGGCCGATATCATTGTCGACCGGCACCCCCGCCTCGTAGGCCGCCGCAATCGCGGGGTGCGGCGCGGGGTAGAGATGCGGGATACCGGGCGAGGTCACCAGCAGATCGACCCCGTCATACGCCCCGCCGCGGGTCAGGTCGCGCAAGGCGAAGCCCTCCGCTTCCGCCGCCGCGCGCCCCCCCGCGCCATCGTCCCAGAGCAGCGGCTCGGCCCCGCCCGCGCGCAAGGCCCGCGCCGCCGACAGGCCCGACCGTCCCGCCCCGAGCACCGCAATGCGTTTGCCCTCAACTCCCTGCACCGGGATCATCGCGATCCGCCCCTTCTTCCCATCATCTGCTTGGTGAAAATACTCATCCACGCTTGCCCCGAATACCAGCCCCGGCTGCGGACCAAACCGTCAATGCCGTTCACCGTCCAAACCAACCAGCGGCCCGCAGGGCCACAATCAGGTCAAGGGCTCTTAGCGCAGCTTCAGCGTCGCCAGCCCGATCAGCGCCAGGATCAGCGAGATGATCCAGAACCGGATCACGATCTGCGGCTCGGCCCATCCGCGTTTCTCGAAATGATGATGAATCGGCGCCATCAGGAAGACCCGCTTGCCGGTGCGCTTGAAATAGAGCACCTGGATGATCACCGAAAGCGCCTCGGCCACGAAAAGCCCGCCGACGATGGACAGCACGATCTCGTGCTTCGCGGCCACCGCGATCGCGCCAAGCGCGCCGCCAAGCGCCAGCGACCCGGTATCGCCCATGAAGACGGCGGCAGGCGGCGCATTATACCACAAAAAGCCAAGCCCGCCGCCGATCAGCCCCGCCGTGAAGATCAGCAATTCCCCCGTGCCCGGCACGTAATGCACGTCGAGATACTCGGTGAAATCGACCCGTCCCACGGCATAGGCGATCACGCCGAGCGTTGCGGCGGCGATCATCACCGGCATGATGGCCAGCCCGTCCAGCCCGTCGGTGAGGTTCACCGCATTGGCGCTGCCGACGATGACCAGCATGGAAAACGGCACGAAGAAATAGCCGAGGTTCAGCAAGAGCTCCTTGAAGACCGGAAAGGCCAGTTGCCCCGACAGCTCCTCGGGATGGAGCAGCATCGCCATGATGCCCGCGAAAGCCGCGATCAAGAGGCCGATGCCGAAACGGATGCGCCCCGGCACACCGTTGGTGCTGTTCTGGCTGACCTTTCGGTAGTCATCCAGAAACCCGACGCCCCCGAAGGATACGGTGACGAACAGGACCATCCAGACATAGGCATTGTCCCACCGCGCCCAAAGCAGCGTCGAAAAGGTCAGCGCGGCCAGGATCAGGAGGCCCCCCATGGTGGGCGTGCCCGCCTTGGTTTCCAGATGGCCCTCGGGCCCGTCCGAGCGGATCGGCTGCCCGTACTGGTATTTCCGGCGCAACAAGTTGATCAGCGGCTGGCCGAAGACGAAGCCGATTATCAACGCGGTGAAAAACGCCCCGCCAGCGCGGAATGTTATGTAGCGAAACAGATTGAAAAAATCGCCGCCATCCGTCAGATCGCTCAGCCAATACAACATCTAGGGGGTTTCCTCGCGCGTTTCACCAATCGATTGGCCCAATTTTCTCAGCGCGTCAACTGCCAGCGAGAGTTTGGCGCCCTTGGAGCTTTTGATCAGCACGATGTCGCCGGGCCAGAGCAACCCCGGAAGCGCGCGCGCCATCTCCTGCGGGGTGTCCGTGTGCAGCCCCCGTTTTGCGATGGGCAGGGCCGCATCCAGATGTGCCATCAGGGGCCCGGAGGTGCAGATCAGGTCGATCTCCGCCACCGCCTCCAGATCGGCGATCCCGGCGTGGAGCGCGGGGCTTGTCGGCCCCAGTTCCAGCATATCGCCCAGAACCGCCACCCGCCGCCCCCGGCCCCTGGGCCGGCTCGCCGCCAGGACTTCCAGACTGGCCGCCACCGAGGTTGGGCTGGCATTGAAGGCGTCGTCGATCAGTTCCACTGCCTGGTCGTCGGGGACGTTCAGCACGATACGCTCGCGCAGCCCGCGCCCCGCGCCCGATTTCCAGCCCGCAAGCGCCATGACGGCGCGGGTAAGGTCGCCCTCCAGCGCGGCCACGCAGGCCAGCGTCGTCAGCGCGTTATGGGCCAGATGCCGCCCCGGCGCGTTCAACTTGAAGAGGACCGGCGCGCCCGCGATCCGCGCCTGCACGACCGTCACGTCATCGCCGAGCGTGACCTCCTCAAGGCGCGCCCCGGCCCCCTCCGCCGCGCCGACATGGACGATCCGCGCCTGCCCCGCGGCTGCGTCAAGCAGCCCGGTCACGTCCAGATCGGCATTGATCACCGCCACGCCGCCGGGCTCCAGCCCCTCGAAGATCGCCGCCTTCTCGCGCGCGATCCCCTCGACCGACTCGAAGGCCTCCAGATGCACCGCCGCGACCGTCGTGATCACGGCGACATGCGGGCGGGCCAAGCGCGAAAGCGGGCCGATTTCACCGGGCGCGTTCATGCCGATCTCGATCACCGCGAATTCCGTCTCCACCGGCATCCGCGCCAGCGTCAGCGGCACGCCCCAATGGTTGTTGTAGCTCGCCTCTGCCGCATGGGTCGGCCCGAGCGCAGACAGCGCCACGCGCAGCATGTCCTTGGTCGTGGTCTTGCCGACCGAGCCCGTCACGGCCACCACCCGCGCCCCGGTCCGCGCCCGCGCCGCCTTCCCCAAGGCTTCCAACGCGGGCAAGACCTCGGGCACAATCAACACGGGCGCATCTTCTGCCACGCCCTCGGGGATACGGGCCACCATCGCGGCCGCCGCCCCCTTGTCCAGCGCCCGGGCCACGAAATCATGCCCGTCCCGTTCGGCACTGAGGGCGACGAACAGATCGCCCGGCTCAATCGTGCGCGTATCAATCGACACGCCCGTCACCCGCCAATCGCCGCGCGCCTGCCCGCCCGTGGCCTCAGCGGCCTCCCCGGCGGTCCAGAGCGGTCTCATTCCATGCCCTCAAGGGCGGCCACCGCGACAGAGGCTTGTTCAACATCGTCAAAGGGATAGACCACATCGCCCACCTGCTGGCCGGTCTCGTGCCCCTTGCCCGCAATCAGCAGCGCATCGCCCGGCGCCAGCGCGTCGATGCCGCGCAGGATCGCCTCGGCGCGGTCGCCCACCTCGGTCGCACCGGGGCAGCCTGCCAGCACCTGCGCCCGGATCAGGCCGGGGTCTTCGCTGCGCGGGTTGTCATCGGTCACGATCAGCACATCGGCGTTTTCCGCCGCCGCCTGCCCCATCAGGGGCCGCTTGCCGCGATCGCGGTCGCCGCCCGCGCCGAGCACCACCACCAGACGGCCAAGAACATGCGGGCGCAGCGCCTGCAACGCGATGGCGAGGCTGTCGGGCGTATGGCTGTAATCGACATAGATCGGCGCGCCGTTCCTGCGCCGCGCGGCCAGTTCCATCCGGCCCCGCACGCCGGTGATCTGTCCCAGAACGTTGAACACGGCCTCGGGTTCCTCGCCCGCGCCGATGACCAGCCCCGCCGCCGTCAGCACGTTCATCGCCTGGAACCCCCCGATGAGGTCCAGCCGCGCCTGGTAGGGCCTGTCCTGCCAGCGGAAAAGCACATCCTGCCCGGTCTCATCCATGCGCCGCCCGGTGATCTTGAGGCGCGCATCGTCGGCGTATTGCGCCAGCGTCAGCACCTCGATCTCGCGCCTTTCGCAGGCCGAGGCGACCTCGGCCCCGTGCGGGTCGTCCATGTTGACCACGGCGGTGGTTTCCTCGGGCAGAAGCTCGGTGAAGAGGCGCAGCTTGGCCGCGAAATAGGCCTCCATCGTGGCGTGGTAATCCAGGTGATCCTGGCTGAAATTGGTGAAAGCGGCGGCGGCCAGATGCACCGCCTCCATCCGCGCCTGGTCCAGCCCGTGGCTGGAGGCCTCCATCGCCACATGCGTCACACCCTCGCTGGCCATATCGGCCAGCAGGCGGTGCAGGGTCAGGGGATCGGGCGTGGTGTGGATGCCGGGGGCGGAATAGGCCCCTTCGACACCGGTGGTGCCGATATTCGCCGCCTCATGGCCAAGCGCCGCCCAGATTTGCCGGGTGAAGCTGGCCACGGATGTCTTGCCATTGGTGCCGGTGACGGCGACGACATGGGCGGGCTGCGCCCCGAACCAAAGGGCCGCCGCATGGGCCAGCGCGGCGCGCGGGTCTTCCACCGTGACCAGGACCGCATCCGAGGCCGCAAGCTCATCCGCCGCGATCTCGGCCCCCTGCCGGTCGGTCAGGACGGCGGCGGCCTTCATGCGCAGCGCGTATTGGATGAACTCGCCGCCATGCACCCGGCTGCCCGGAAGCGCCGCGAAAAGATGGCCGGGTTTGACCTGGCGGCTGTCGATGGAGAGGCCGGTGACGGACCGGTCGCCGCCCAGGGGGGCGGTCAGCCCCAGTTCCGATAGCAATTTCTCCGTCATCCTGCCCCCGCCCGCGACTCAGCTTCTATTCTGAGGCGCTGGTTAGCTGATAGGCAACCTCGGGATCAACGGCCTGCGGCGGCATCCCCAGAAGGGGTGCCACCCGGCGGATGATCTCGGCGGCGACCGGCACGGCGGTCCAGCCGGCGGTGCGGCGTTCCTCGCCCAACATCATGACGCTTGGCTCGTCCAGCGTCACGATCAGCACATATTGCGGGTCGTTCGCGGGAAACACGCTGGCAAAGGTCGAGATCAGCCGGTCCACGTAATAGCCGCCCTCCGGGTTGGGCTTGTCCGCCGATCCGGTCTTGCCGCCGACCTCATAGCCCGCGACCTCGCCCATCGAGGCGGTGCCATCGGTCACCACCTGGCGCAGCATATGGGCGGCCTGGGCCGAGACCTCTTCCGATATGATCCGCTCCCCCTCCTGGGGGCTGTCGCGGCGCAGAAGCGTCGGCTCGACCCGGGTGCCGCCATTGACGATCGTGGAATAGGCGGCGGCCAGGTGCAGCGGGCTGACGGAAATGCCGTGCCCATAGGAGATCGTCGCGGTCGACAGGTCGGTCCAGCGATGCGGGTACAGGGGCCGTCCGGCGCGGCTCTCGATCATCTCGATACTGGTGGGCTCCATCAGGCCGAGCTCTCCGAGGAAGCTCTGCTGTCGCTCGGTCCCGATCATCTCGGCAATCCGCGCGGTGCCGATATTCGAGGAATACACGATCACATCCGTCACCGAATTGGACGGCCCGTAATCGTCGTAATCCGAGATCGCAAACCCCGCCATGCGCAGCGGGCCTTGCGTGTTGATCATCGTCTGCGGCGTCACCAGCCCGAGGTCCAGCGCCTGCGCGACAGGGAATATCTTGAAGGTGGAGCCAAGCTCGTAGACGCCCTGCACCGCGCGATTGAACAGCGGGCTTTCCGACTGGTCCCCTTCCAGGAGGGGGCGGGGCCGGGCGTTGGGGTCGAAATCGGGCAGGCTCGCCAGCGAGATCACCTCGCCCGTGTTCACATCCATCAACACGGCGGCGGCCCCTGCCGCGTTCATCAGCGTCATGCCGCCGGCCAGAACCTCCTCGACCGCCGATTGCACGGTCAGGTCGAGCGACAGTTGCAACGGCTCGGCCCCGCGCGCCGGATCGCGCAACTCGGCGTCGAAATACGCCTCGACCCCCGCCACGCCAAGGATTTCCGCGGCATTCACCGCCTGTTCGCCGAAGCGCGCGCCGCCAAGCACATGCGCGGCCAGCGCGCCGTTGGGATAAAGCCGCATGTCGCGCGGACCGAACAGCAGGCCCGGCTCGCCCAGGTCATGCACGCGCTGCTGCTGTTCCGGGCTGATCGAGCCGCGCAGCCAGGCGAAGGTGGACCCTGAGGTGAACCGGCGGATCAGCCAGTCTTCATCGAGATCGGGGAAGATCTCGGCCAGGCCGGCGGCGGCGGCCTCGGGGTCGATCAGATCCTGCGGCTGCACGTAGAGCGCATTGGTCACGAGGTTGGTGGCCAGCACCCGCCCCTGCCGGTCGACGATATCGGCGCGCGCGCCCAGGACGGAACTGCCCGCGACCGAAATGTGCGGCTCTTCCGGGTCCGATCCGGCCAGCATGGTCATCTTGGCGCCCACGGTCAGGAAAGCCGCGAAAAAGCAGATCGCCAGCATGAGAAGGCGGCTTTCGGCGCGCTGGCGCATCTTGTCGCGCGCCTGTTCGTGCCGCCGCGCCAGGTTCTCGCGTTCGATCTCGTCGGGGTTCTCGCCCTTCTGGCGGGCTTCCAGGATGCGCGCCAGCGGGCGCAGGGCGATGCGGCGGCTCATGGCGTGTCCTCCGGTTCGGATGCGCTGAACAGGATCTCGTCCCCGGCCTCGGTATCCATCGGCTCGGGCCGATCCTCGGGGCGCCAGACTAGCTCATCGAGATGGGCGAATTGCTCGGGCCCCATCGGCAAGAGGCCGAGACGGTCGAAATTGAGGTCCACCAGCTCGCGCAAGCGGTCCGGCCGGTTGAGATAGGCCCATTCGGCGCGCAGAACGCTGAGTCGCTCGCGCTCCACCCCGATAGCCATTTGCAGCCGGTCGATCTGGCGGATCGCGGTCTGGGTCTGGATGTTCTGATGATAGGCCCAATAGCCAAGGGCGATGACGGCTAGGGCAGCAAGGAAGGTCACGAGGCCACGCATGAACTACAGGATCTCCGTCAAGGGGGGCACGCCAAGGATGTCGGTTTGCGGGGCGCCGGCGGGCACGTCGGTGCGGCGCGCAACGCGGAGCTTGGCCGACCGCGCGCGCGGATTGATGGCGACCTCATCCTTGCCCGGCGCGATGGCGCGGCGCGGGGTCAGGGTGAAGGTCGGCATGCGCTCGGCCTCGGCGGGGGCATGGCGCGAACCGCCGCCGCCCGTGCTGGCGCGATCTTGCAGGAACCGTTTGGCGATCCGGTCCTCCAGCGAATGGAAGGTGACGACGGCAAGCTGCCCGCCGGGTTTCAACGCGCGCTCGGCGGCCATCAGCCCCTCGGCCAGTTGCCCGAACTCGTCATTCACCGCGATGCGAATCGCCTGGAAGGAGCGGGTCGCGACATGGGATTGGCCGGGCTTGGCGCGTGGCAGGTTTTTCTCAATGATCTGAACAAGCTGCGCGGTGGAGTTGATGCGGGTTTCAGCGCGTTCCGCGACGATCGCCCGCGCAATCCGGCGCGCCGCGCGTTCCTCGCCGTAGTGGAAAAGAATATCGGCCAGCGCCGCCTCGGGCGCATCATTGACCAGGTCTTCCGCCGACGGCCCCGCCTGCCCCATCCGCATGTCGAGCGGCCCGTCGCGCATGAAGGAAAAGCCGCGCTCGGCCCGGTCGAGCTGCATCGAGGAGACGCCCAGATCCAGCACCACGCCGTCCAGTTGCGGATGGCCGACGCTGGCCGCCAGGTCGTCGAGATCGGAGAAGGTGCCTTCGACCAGCTTCAGCCTTTCGCCGAAACCTCCCGCCCACTCGGCCGCCATTTCAAACGCCAGCGGGTCGCGATCGACACCGATGACGCACGCAGCGCCTGCCTCCAGCAACCCGCGCGCGTAACCACCCGCGCCGAAAGTGCCGTCCAGCCAGACGCCCTCGACCGGCGCGACGGCATTCAGGATGGCGTCAAGCAGCACAGGCGTGTGGGGGGCGGGGGTATCGGATGCCGGGGCGGGCATCACGGCTCGACCTGCGCGGGTTTGCTGGCCATGCTGAGCGGGTCGAAGAACTCGTTATCCCCGCCAAGCTGCGCCATCAGTTTCTCGATCGTGTCCTCAGCCGCGCGGCCCTCGTCGGCGCTGAGGATGTGGAACTTGTCGCCCTTGCCCTGGAACAGCGCCTCGCCGCTCAGGTTGATCTTGTCGCGCGCGGCGGGCGGCAGGACCAGGCGGCCGGTATCGTCCACGGTGGTCTCGTCGCATTTGGAATAATAGAGCGTTTCCAGCAGGGTGCGCAGCGGCGTGCCGCGCCCTTGCGCCTGGATCATGGCGTCGATCTCGTCATAGGCGTCGCCAGACAGACATTCGAGGTAATTTTTCTTGGGGTCGCCATAGGCGATATAGAGGCGCGGCGCGCCGCCGGGGGAATACTGGCTGTCGGAGTTCTGAAGCACACGGCGGAACTTGACCGGGATCGAGACCCGGCCCTTTCCATCCACCTTGTTCAGGCTTTCGCCCTGAAACCTGCGCTCCACTGTCCCCGGCCCCTTTTCTGCCGCATTTTGGCCCTAGAATGGGCCGGGTCTTTCGTGCCCGGAAAACGGGTCACGTTTCTTGTGCCCGGAAACGGACAACGGCGGATCGAGCTAGCTGCCACTGCTCAATCCGCCGCCCTCGTCCCATTTCTGGGGTTTCCGGCGGGCGCGCATACCTGGGGGGGATGTCTGCTCTGCCCGCGCGCCGGATCTCAGTTTTCAGCGTTAGAGGTGCCTGTATGAAACCTGCTTTTATTATTGTTCCGGTCAGTGATTTTTCTCTGTCCCGGTGCGTCTCTGCTGCTGTGAGATACTTGTGCCATGGCAGGTTTTCCCACGCAATCCCTTTTTATGGGAAATGTTCCCACTTCTTGTGTCAGGCGGGTCCGAAAATCAGCATATAGGGGCGATTTCGACCGGGACCGGCGCACAGGTAGCGGAAGGAAGTCACTTACCACACAACATCTAGTTGTGATCTTCCCGCCACAGGGGGTGGGATTTTTTTCCTTCCGACACGAAAAAACCCCCGATGCGGCGGGCACCGGGGGCGAAACCGTCGGGAATCGAGCGTGGTGATCAGGCCATGCCGCCCTCGACCAGGCGCGCGGCCAGCGTCGCATAGGCATCGGCCATCGGCCCCGTGCCTGCCGCGACCGGCGTGCCGCTGTCGCCGGCGACCCGCGTCTCCAGCGAAATGGGCAGCGCGCCCAGGAACGGCACGTCCAGCCGCGCGGCCTCGGCCCGCACGCCACCCTCGCCGAAGATATGCGCCTCATGCCCGCAATTCTCGCAGACATAGCCCGACATGTTCTCGATCAGCCCCAGGATCGGCGTCTTGAGGGTCTGGAACATGTCGATCGCCTTGCGCGCATCCAGCAGCGCCACGTCCTGCGGGGTGGACACGATGATCGCGCCCGTCACCTCGGATTTCTGGCACAGGGTCATGGCGACATCGCCGGTGCCGGGCGGCAGATCGACGATGAGGACATCCAGATCGCCCCACGCCACCTGGGTCATCATCTGTTGCAACGCCCCCATCAGCATCGGCCCGCGCCAGACCACGGCCTTTTCCTCGGGCAGCATCAGGCCAAGCGACATCATGGTGACGCCATGGTTGTGCAAGGGCAGGATGGTCTTGCCATCGGGCGAGGCCGGGCGCTTGGAAACCCCCATCATGCGCGGCTGCGACGGTCCGTATATATCGGCATCCAGCAGCCCCACCCGGCGCCCCTGACGCGCCAGCGCCACGGCAAGGTTCGAGGAGACGGTGGATTTGCCCACCCCCCCCTTGCCAGAGCCCACGGCCAGGATGCGCTGCACGCTGGCCGGTTTCATGGAGCCCTGCTGCGGCTTGGCATGGCCCCCGATCTTCAGGCTCGGCGGCTCGCCCCTGGGCGCGGCGGGCGCCGCGGGTGCGGCGGGTTTGCCCGAATGCGCGGTCAGGGCGACGGTCACGCCGGTCACGCCCTCCAGCCCCTTGACCAGCGCCTCGGCGGCATCGCGCACCGCGCCAAGGCGCTGCGCCTCCTCTGCGTTCGGGGCCTCGATCACGAAGGAGACCTTGCCATCCGTCACGCTCAACGCCCGGATCAGGTCGCGGTCGGTCAGGGCCGTGCCGTCGGGCAGGGTCAACCGTGAAAGCGCCGCAAGAATGGTGTCGCGTGTCGGTGTCATGTCTCTTGATCCTTGTCCCGATGATCTGCCGTCCCCCGCGAGATAGGACAGATCGGCCCCGGTTGCACCCCTTTGCCCATATCCTGGGCGCTTTGCCCGGATCCGAGGCGCTTTACGTCCACGTTATGCAATTGCTGCATGGCAGCATTGCCGAGACGGGCGTTGTGCAATCGCAGCATTCGCTTATCTTCAGTCTCAACGAACGACCCCAAGGGCAGCGACGCGCCGCAGAATGATAGCGCATCCACCGATGCCCGCAGATGACGCCAAGAGGTAATGACAATGGCACATGCAATTCACTCCAAAGGGACCGCCCTTTCCTTCCCCGCCCGCCTGGGCGAGATCTTCAGCCAGTTCCGCGCAAGCTTTGCCGCGTGGCGCACCTATCGCCGCACGCTGAACGAGCTGAGCAGCCTCAGCAAGCGTGAGCTGGACGACCTGGGCCTCGATCGCAGCGAGATCGCCCGCGTCGCCATGGACGCCGCCTACGGGCGCGATTTCTGAACCGGAGACGACATTCCTGCCGGATCCCCTCCTCCCAATCTGGATCCGACGGGTTTCGCGGCGGTGCCACCTCCTCCCCCGGCACCGCCGCACATAACAAGCCGACCCTGACAGAGGGGCCAAGGCTTTTGCGACCCTCTCCTCCTCCCCTGAGGGTCCGCAAAACGCGCGGCGGCATCCCCCCTCCTCCTCCCTGGGGGTGCCGCCGCGTCACAGTGTAGTGGGTCTGGTACGTGCCTTCGTTCGTGCCGCCCGATCCCCGGCGACCGCCCGCTCCTCCCCTGGGTTGGTCGCAAGGGCAAATGGCGGTGTCACCCCTCCTCCCTTGGGTGACACCGCCTTTTTTTATGCGCGTTCGTCCTTGGGCGAGGCCATCACGACATGGGTGGAGATGGTCGAAAGCTGCGGCAGCGCCCCCAGGACATCTGTGTGAAACGCCTTGTAGGAGGCGAGATCCGCCGCCTCGACCCTGAGCAGGTATTCCACGTTGCCGGTGATGTTGTGGCATTCGCGCACTTCGGGGGCGCGCGCGACGGCCCTCTCGAATGCCTCTTGCGCCGCCTTGGTGTGTTCCTTCAGCCCGACGCTGAGATAGGCGATGAAGCCCACGCCCAGTCTGGCCGGGTCCAGCACCGCCCGGTAGCCTGCGATCACCCCCGCCGCCTCCAGCGCCTGCACCCGGCGCAGGCAGGCCGAGGGCGACAGCGACACCTTTTCGGCTAGGTCCAGGTTGCTGATCCGCCCGTCGCGTGAAAGCACGCGCAATATCTGCCGGTCTTTTTCATCCAGTTTCGTCATTTGTTGCAAAGAATGGCAGGAACCGCGTGTGTTTGCAATTTCATTGCGCCGGTCGCCGCCTAGGATTGCGTCATGACACAGGAACTTCTCTTCGGTCTCGTCGGCTTTGCCTTCGCCCTGTCGATCACGCCGGGGCCCAACAACCTGATGCTGATGGCATCGGGCGCGAATTTCGGCCTTCTGCGCACGCTGCCGCATATGTTGGGCATCTCGCTTGGCCATGGTTTCATGGTTTTCCTGATGGGTCTTGGCCTGGTGCGACTGTTCGAAAGCTACCCGAACCTCCGCCTTGCCCTGACCGTGCTGTGCAGCGCCTACCTCCTGTGGCTGGCCTGGAAGATCGCCAATGCCGCCCCGCCCCCTGAGTCGGATATCGAGGGCACGCCGCTGACCTTCCTTCAGGCGGCCGCCTTCCAATGGGTCAACCCCAAGGCGATCTACATGGCGATCACCGCGCAGACCTACTACGCGCCCCAGGGCGGCGGATGGATCGGCGCGGCCCTGGTGGCGGGGGTCTTCTCGATGACGAACCTGCCCTCGGTCAGTGTCTGGGCCTGGCTCGGGGTGCAGATGAAGCGCATTCTGGGCACGGGACGGCTCTTGCGGGCCTTCAACATCACCATGGCGCTGCTTCTGGTGGCGACGCTCATTCCGCTTCTGCAGGGGTAGGGTCCACGATCTCCAGCGCGAGGTGATAGACGTATTCGCCCTCCGCGGTCAGACGCCGCGCAAGCCAGGTGTTCAGATCGGGGCTGAACCAGAAGACGGATGCGTAGGGCACCTCATTGGTGACACCCAGAATGGTGAAACTGCCCTGCATGGAGAACGCGATCCGGTAGGTCTGGTATATCCCCATGGGCACATGGATCGGTTCCGCCGTCACCGACAGGGTCCAGTCGAAGGGGCCGAGATCGGCGAAATCGACACCCGGCACGCAGCCCAGGACCGAGAACTGGAACCCCCGGCCCCGGCTGCAATCGACAACGAAGGCGCCGCTGCCCTCGGCGCGGTTTCCGGCCCGCAACGGCCAGGCATCGGCGGGGCTGCCCACGTCGAATCGCGGCTCGATGATCGGGCCGTCGGGGCCGGCGGCCTGCACCATCAGCGGAAACATCCCGCGATAGCGCGGCGCGGGAGGGGCCGGAGGGTCGGAGGCGTCAAGCTCCTCCTCGACCACCGCATGCGGCATCAGGAAATCCTCGCCCGCCACCTCGTGCCAGATGCGCACGATCGCGGCATTGGTCGGGCGGGGCCGCGCGTTGCCGGTGAACCAGCCGACAAGGTCGTTGATCGCGGCCTCCATCTCGTCGGTCGTGTCGACATCCGCCCGGATCGCAAGGTAACGGATCTGGCGGTCCTCGGGCGGTGGCATCCACGCCACCGGCGGCATCTCCTGCGCCTCGACCCCCGCGACATAATCGCCAAGCCAGGTCTCTAACACGGTCTCGTTGGGGTCGAGCGTATAGGCCATGCGCGCATGATAGGCCGCCTCATCCGCCAGCCCGGCATCGCGCAGGGTGCGGAAGGCGGTGACATGGGTCCAGATGCTGAACGGCCTGAGCCGCGACAACTGGCGATAGGCCCGCCCCGCCTCTGCCATGTTGCCAAGCCGTTCATGCGCCTGGCCAAGCTCGCTCCAGACCGGCTCGTAATTCGGGGCGATCGCCGCCGCGCGCTCCAGCGTCTCCACGCTGTCCTGATACCGACCGGTCTGGTTCAGCAACCATCCCAGGCGGTATCGCGGCCAGGACCGGTCGGGCTGCACGGTGATCAGGTGGCGCAGATCGGCCTCGGCCTCGTCCCATCGTTCCAGATTTCCCAATGCAACGCTGCGCCGCCCAAGCGCGTAGGCGCTGTCGGGGTCGAGCGTCAGCGCCTGATCGTAATAGGAAACCGCCTCCGCGTCCCGGTCGTTCGCCTCATAGGCGCGCCCCAGATCGGTCAGCGCCTCGACCCTGTCCTCGGCCGAGTCCAGCAGCCGCTCGCAGGCCGCGACACGCGCCTCAAACCCCGCGCTGCCACTGCCGCAGAGCGCAGCGTCGTCGGCCAGGGCCGGGGTGACCGCCAGGGCCAATGCAAGTGCCGGGATCAGATGTCGCATCATGCGGGCAGTCTACCACGGCCCGCGACCTGCACAAAATCACAGACTCAGAACGGCACGTCATCCGCCGCATCCGCCGCCACCAGGAACCGGCCCACGACATGCTTGATGCCCGCCTTGTCGAAGGCGATCTCCAGCTTGTCGCCCTCGACCCCTTCGACCCGGCCATAGCCGAATTTCCGGTGAAACACGCGCGCGCCGATCTCGAAGGCGGACACCGCCTCGGCATCAATGACGAAATTCTTCGCCTCGCGCGGCTGGCTCAGGCCCCGCGCGCCCTGGTTGGCCTGCATCCGTTTCCAGCCCGGCGAATTGTAGACATCGGCGCGGCTGGCCTTCTCGTGCATGCCCGAGCCGCCGAACTCTCGCGCGCCGCCACCCTGATGCCCGTAAAGCCCCGGCGGCGTCAGCACCTCGACGTGATCCTCGGGCAATTCGTCGATGAAGCGCGAGGGCAGCTGGTTCTGCCATTGCCCGTAGACCCGGCGGTTGCCCGCGAAAGAGATCGTGCAGACCGCCTCGGCCCGCGTGATGCCGACATAGGCCAGGCGGCGTTCCTCCTCCAACCCCTTCATGCCCTCTTCGTCCATCGCGCGCTGGCTGGGGAACAACCCATCTTCCCATCCCGGCAGAAACACGGCGGGAAATTCCAGCCCCTTGGCGGCATGCAGCGTCATCAAGGTCACTTTCGGCTCATCGGCGTCCGATTCGTTGTCCATGATGAGGGAGACATGCTCCAGGAACCCTTGCAGGTTCTCGAACCCTTCCAGCGCCTTGACCAGTTCCTTGAGGTTCTCCAGCCGCCCCGGCGCTTCCGGGGTCTTGTCGTTCTGCCACATCGTGGTGTAGCCGCTTTCGTCCAGGATGATCTCGGCCAGTTCGACATGGCTGATCCGGCCCGCGGGCGCGTCCTCCTCGATCAGATCGCTATCGGGCCCCACGGCGCGCATCGGCCCTTGCAGCATCGCGCGCCAGCGGTCGATGCCGGCCACGAAGCGCGCCAGTTCCGTGGCCCCCTTGCCGGTCAGCCCCTTGGCGGCCAACAGCACCCGCGCGCCTTCCAGAAGCGAGACGCCATTCGCCCGCGCGGCACCTTGTATCTTCTGCTGCGCCTTCTCGCCGAGCCCGCGTTTCGGCGTGTTGACGATGCGTTCAAAGGCCAGATCGTCCTCGGGGCTGATCACGAGGCGGAAATAGGCCATCGCGTCGCGGATCTCCATGCGTTCATAGAAACGCGGGCCGCCGATGACGCGATAGGGCAGACCGATGGTCAGGAACCGATCCTCGAAGGCGCGCATCTGGTGGCTGGCGCGCACCAGGATGGCGATGTCATCGAGGCTGAGCGGGGCCATGCCACGGGTGCCGCCCTGCATCGATTCGATCTCGTCGCCGATCCAGCGCGCCTCCTCGTCGCCGTCCCAATGGCCGATCAGGCGGACCTTCTCGCCGCCCTCGGCCTCGGTCCAGAGTGTCTTGCCCAATCGGCCCTTGTTGCCCTCGATCACGCCCGCGGCGGCGGCCAGGATGTGCTCGGTCGAGCGGTAGTTCTGCTCCAGCCGGATCACCTTGGCGCCCGGAAAATCCTTGTCGAAGCGCAGGATGTTGCCGACCTCGGCGCCGCGCCAGCCATAGATCGACTGGTCGTCATCGCCGACGCAGCAGATATTCCTGTGCCCCTGCGCCAGCAGCCGCAGCCAGAGATATTGCGCCACGTTGGTATCCTGGTACTCGTCCACGAGGATGTAGCGAAACCAGGTCTGGTATTGCTTGAGGATGTCGGGATGGGCCTGGAAGATGGTCACGACGTGAAGCAGCAGGTCGCCGAAATCGGTGGCGTTCAGCTCGCGCAACCGGCGCTGATAGGCGGCGTAGAGCTCGACCGCGCGGTCGTTGAAGGCCCCGGTCTCGGCGGCGGGGACGTTTTCGGGCGTCCAGGCGCGGTTCTTCCACTTGTCGATCACCGCGGCCAGCGCGCGGGCGGGCCAGCGTTTCTCGTCCATCCCATCGGCGATGATGAGCTGTTTCAGCAGGCGGACCTGATCATCGGTGTCCAGAATCGTGAAGTTCGATTTCAGCCCCGCCAGTTCCGCATGGCGGCGCAAGAGCTTGACGCAGATCGCGTGGAACGTGCCGAGCCAGGGCATCCCCTCGACCGGCTGGTTCAGCAGCCTGGACACCCGCAGCTTCATCTCGCGCGCGGCCTTGTTGGTGAAGGTCACGGCGAGGATTTCATTCGGGCGCGCCGCGTTCGTCGACAGCAGATGCGCGATGCGCGCGGTCAGCGCCCGCGTCTTGCCGGTGCCGGCACCCGCCAGCATCAGGACGGGGCCATCCAGCGTCTCCACCGCCTCGCGCTGCGGCGCGTTGAGGCCATCGAGATAGGGCTGCGGACGCGCCGCCATCGCGCGTTGCGACAGCGAGGAATAGGCGGTTTCATCGTCGAAGATATCCATGCGCGCGAGCCTAGCGCAGGGCGGGGGTGAATTAAAGCTCTGTTCACAGTCTGTTCTATTTCTTTTCCACTATGCGCCGGTTGCGAGTTCGGGAGCCTCCGGCGGAGGTATTTCAGGCAAAATGAAAGAGGGGGCGCGCGTTAACCTTGATGGGCGGTTAACGGGGCTGGACAGTGCCGGTGCGGCGGGGTTCTGTGACCGGAATGGAATTGAACAGCCGATATCCCGGTCTTTGCGACCTCAAGGCGCGCGCGAAGGCGCGCATTCCACATTTCGTCTGGGAGTATCTGGACAGCGGCACCGGCGTCGAGGCGACTCAAAGGCGCAATCGGCGGATGCTGGACGCGGTGCTGTTCCAGCCCGCGATCCTCGAGGGCGAAGGGGCGGCCGATCTGTCCTGTTCGCTGATGGGGCGGGACTATCCGGTGCCCTTCGGCATCGCGCCGCTTGGCATGTCGGGGCTGATCTGGCCCAAGGCGGAGAAATTGCTGGCCGCCCATGCCGGAACGGTCGGGATTCCCTATGGGCTGTCCACCGTGGCGACAGAGGTGCCCGAAGAGGTCGGGCCGGTGGCGGGTGGTCAGGGCTGGTTCCAGCTCTATCCGCCGCGCGATCCGGGGATACGAGCCGATATGCTGGCGCGGGCAAGGAGTGCCGGGTTCGAGGTGCTGGTGCTGACCTGCGACGTGCCCATCGCCTCGCGCCGGGAACGCCAGACGCGCGGCGGGCTGGTGCAGCCGCCCCGCCTGACGCCGCGCCTTCTGGCGCAGGTGGCGCGCTGTCCGGTCTGGGCGGCGGGCATGCTGCGCGGCGGGTTGCCGCATATGAAGTTCCTCGACAAATACAGCCAGGCCACCGGTCCCCTGCCCTCGACCGCGCATATCGGATACCTGCTGCGCACCGCGCCGGATTGGGCATACCTGGAGACCCTGCGCAAGGAATGGGCGGGCAAGCTGGTGATCAAAGGCGTGATGGACCCGGCCCCGGTGGCGCGTCTGGAGGCGATGGGGGTCGATGCGCTCTGGGTCTCGAATCATGCCGGACGGCAGTTTGACGGCGCGCCCGCCAGCATCGAGGCGCTGCCCGCGATCCGCGCCGCAACCACCCTGCCGGTGATCTTCGACAGCGGCATCGAGGGCGGGCTGGACATCCTGCGCGCCCTCGCTTTGGGGGCCGATTTCGTGATGATGGGGCGGGCCTGGCACTATGCGCTTGGCGCGCTCGGGGCGGCGGGGACCGCGCATCTGCACGCGATGCTGGTCGCCGATATGGCGTCTTGCATGGGGCAGATCGGGGCGCGGGATCTGAGCGGGCTGGCGGCGCGGCTGTTGCGGCCCGGTCAGGCGTGACGGGTGCCGCGCGTCGATGCGCAGGCGCGATGCGTCGCTTCCTGATATGGCCGCGTCCGGAACCCCTATACCCTGCGCGTCGACACGCACCGCGCGACGGGCTATGTTACCGCTAACGCCGCATCGCAACGCAAACAGCTTGGCAGCGCAGAATTTTGCGCCTAGCCTGCGCGGCACAGAAGAACAGGGGGACCGAACCAATGGCCGAGTTTCAGAAGATCCTGATTGCCAATCGCGGCGAGATCGCCATTCGCATCATGCGCGCGGCCAACGAGATGGGCAAACGCACCGTCGCGGTCTATGCCGATGAGGACAAGCTGTCGCTGCACCGGTTCAAGGCGGACGAGGCCTACAGGATCGGCGAGGGGCTCGGCCCCGTCGCGGCCTATCTCAGCATCGAGGAGGTCATCCGCGTCGCCAAGATGTGCGGCGCCGATGCGATCCATCCGGGCTATGGCCTCTTGTCGGAAAACCCCGATTTCGTCGATGCCTGCGACGCGGCGGGGATCCGGTTCATCGGCCCCCGCGCCGAGACCATGCGCGCGCTTGGCGACAAGGCCAGCGCGCGGCAGGTGGCGATCGCGGCGGGCGTGCCGGTGATCCCGGCAACGGGGGTTCTGGGCGAGGACATGAAGAAGGTCCGGAAGGAGGCCGACGAGATCGGCTACCCCCTCATGCTCAAGGCCTCCTGGGGCGGCGGCGGCAGGGGCATGCGCCCCATCCAGAGCGCCGATGAGCTGGAGGAGAAGGTCCGTGAAGGCCGGCGCGAGGCCGAGGCCGCCTTTGGCAATGGCGAAGGCTATCTCGAGAAGATGATCCAGCGCGCGCGCCATGTCGAGGTGCAGATCCTCGGCGATACGCAGGGCCATATCTATCACCTCTACGAACGCGACTGTTCGGTCCAGCGGCGCAACCAGAAGGTCGTGGAACGCGCGCCCGCGCCCTATCTGTCAGAGGCGCAGCGCGAGGAGATCTGCCTGCTTGGCAAGAAGATCTGCGAGCATGTGAATTACGAATGCGCGGGCACGGTCGAGTTCCTGATGGATATGGAAACCGGCAAGTTCTATTTCATCGAGGTCAACCCGCGCGTGCAGGTCGAACATACCGTGACCGAGGAAGTCACCGGCATCGACATCGTGCGCGCGCAGATCCTGATCGCGGAGGGCAAATCCCTGGTCGAGGCGACGGGCGTGGCCAGCCAGTATGACGTCAAGCTGGACGGGCACGCGGTGCAATGCCGGATCACGACCGAAGACCCGATGAACAATTTCATCCCCGATTACGGCCGCATCACCGCCTATCGCGTCGCGACGGGCCATGGCATCCGCCTGGATGGCGGCACCGCCTATTCGGGCGCGGTGATCACGCGGTATTACGACTCGCTGTTGGAAAAGGTCACGGCATGGGCGCCCACGCCCGAGGCCGCGATTGCGCGCATCGACCGGGCGCTGCGGGAGTTCCGCATCCGTGGCGTCTCGACCAATATCGCCTTTGTCGAGAACCTGCTGAAGCACCCGACCTTCCTCAACTACCAGTATCATACCAAGTTCATCGACGAAACGCCGGAGCTGTTCGAGTTCAAGGCGCGGCGCGACCGGGCAACCCGCATCCTGACCTATATCGCCGATATCACCGTCAACGGGCATCCCGAGACGCAGGGCCGCGCGCAGCCGAAATCCGATCTCAAACCGCCCCGCGCGCCCGCGCCCCGGGCCGATCCCGCCCCCGGCACACGGCAACTCCTGGAGGAGAAGGGCCCGCAGGCGGTGGCCGACTGGCTGGCGGCGCAAAAGCCGGTGCTCATTACCGACACGACCATGCGCGACGGGCATCAGTCGCTCCTGGCGACCCGGATGCGGTCCATCGACATGATCCGTGCGACGCCCGCCTATGCCGCCAACCTGCCCCAGCTTTTCAGCGTCGAATGCTGGGGGGGCGCGACCTTCGACGTGGCCTATCGGTTCTTGCAGGAATGTCCCTGGCAACGGCTGCGCGACATCCGCGCGGCGCTGCCCAACGTGATGACGCAAATGTTGCTGAGGGGCTCGAACGGGGTCGGATATACCAACTACCCCGACAACGTGGTGCAGAGCTTCGTGGCACAGGCGGCGGAAACCGGCGTCGATGTCTTCCGCGTTTTCGACAGCCTGAACTGGGTCGAGAACATGCGCGTGGCGATGGATGCCGTTTGCGAGTCGGGCAAGATCTGCGAAGGCACGATCTGCTACACCGGCGATATCCTAAATGCCGAGCGGTCCAAATATGACCTGAAGTACTACGTCGCCATGGGGCAGGAGCTGAAGGCGGCCGGCGCGCATATCCTGGGGCTCAAGGACATGGCCGGTTTGCTGAAACCCGCCGCCGCCCGCGTGCTGATCAAGGCGCTCAAGGATGAGGTCGGGCTGCCGGTCCATTTCCACACCCATGACACGGCGGGCATTGCCTGCGCCACGATCCTTGCCGCGTCGGATGCGGGCGTCGATGCGGTCGATTGCGCGATGGACAGTTTCAGCGGCAATACCAGCCAGGCGACGCTTGGCACCGTGGTCGAGGCGCTGAAACATACCGACCGCGATACCGGGCTGGACATTGGCGCGATCCGTGAAATCTCGGATTATTTCGAGGCCGTGCGCGGGCAATATACGGCCTTCGAGAGCGGCCTTCAGGCCCCGGCCTCCGAGGTCTACCTGCACGAGATGCCGGGCGGCCAGTTCACCAACCTCAAGGCGCAGGCGCGCAGCCTGGGGCTGGAGGAGCGCTGGCACGAAGTGGCGCAGATGTATTCGGACGTGAACCGGATGTTCGGCGATATCGTCAAGGTGACGCCCTCCTCCAAGGTGGTGGGTGACATGGCGCTGATGATGGTCAGCCAGGGCCTCAGCCGCGCCGATGTGGAAGACCCGAAAACCGAGGTCGCTTTTCCCGACAGCGTCATCGACATGATGCGCGGCAATCTCGGCCAGCCGCCTGGTGGCTTCCCCGACGCCATCGTCAGGAAGGTTCTCAAGGACGAGAAACCCAACTTGGAGCGGCCCGGCAAGCACCTGGCCCCGGTCGACCTGGAAGCCACGCGGAAAGAGGTCGAGGAGAAGCTCGGCCATGCCATGGATAACGAGGATCTGAACGGATACCTGATGTATCCCAAGGTCTTCACCGATTACGCCGCCCGCCACGAGGATTACGGCCCCGTGCGCACCCTGCCCACGCTGACCTTCTTCTACGGGATGGAACCGGGCGACGAGATCGAGGCCGAGATCGACCCCGGTGTCAGCCTGGTGATCCAGTTGCAGGCCGTGGGCGAGACCAACGAGGATGGCGAGGCCAAGGTGTTCTTTGAACTCAACGGCCAGCCCCGCGTGATCCGGGTGCCCGACCGCAAGGTGCAGGCAAGTGCCGCCAAACGCGCCAAGGCCGAGCTTGGCAACCCCAACCATATCGGCGCGCCGATGCCGGGGGTTGTTGCGACTGTCGCAGTCAAACCGGGGCAAAGCCTCAAGGCGGGCGATCTCCTCTTGACTATCGAGGCCATGAAGATGGAGACAGGCATCCACGCCGACCGCGATGCGGTGGTGGTGGCGGTCCATGTCAGCCCCGGCGGACAGATCGACGCAAAGGACTTGCTGGTGGAGCTGGAATAGCGGCTTGGGCCTTTTTCAAGCGTTGACCCCGCCGCCATCCGTCTTTCAGGGTGGCGGGACCTGCGTGAAAGGCCCCTGCCCCGATGTCCAAGCTCCTGATCATGACCGACCTGCACCTGACGGTCCCGCCCGCGACGATCATCGGGCTCGATCCCGGCGCAAGGCTGGCGCAGGGGCTGGCCCATGCCGCGCAGCATCACGCGGACGCTGACCGGCTGATCCTGATGGGCGACCTCACCCATCACGGCAAGCCCGCGCAATATGCCCGCCTGCGCCCCCTGCTGGAGGGGCTGCCCTGGCCCGTATCCCTGATGATCGGCAACCATGACGACCGGCGCAAATTCCGCGCGGCCTTCCCCGAGGCGCCGGACGCGGGCGGCTTCGTTCAGGGCATCACCGACCTGCCCGATATCCGGCTGATCACGCTGGACACGGTGGACCCCAAGGCCCGCCCGCGCCATTCCGGCCGCCTCTGCCCCGCGCGCATGGCCTGGCTGACGCACGCGCTGGACACCGCACCCGATCACGGCGCGCTGGTCTTCATGCATCACCCGCCGGTCGAGACCGGCTTCACCGGCATGGACGCCATCGGCCTGACCAACCGGGACGAGGTGCAAAGCCTGCTGGCCGCCCACCCCAGCCTGCGCCATGTCTTTGCCGGTCACCTCCACCGCACCATCAGCGCCAGCATGGGCCGCGTGCCGGTCGCGATATTCAAGAGCCCCTGCCACCAGATGCCGATGTGCCTGGGCGATCCCGATCACGCGCTTTCGGTGGATGAACCCGGCGCCTATGGTATCGTCCTCGTCACCCCCCGCGACGTGATCGTGCATAGCGAGGATTTCACCCTGCCCGCGCAAATCGCGCAGAGCCACTGACCGAAAGGACGTCCCATGGTGACCGCGCTCTATGCCGGGCTCATCGCCCTTCTCTACCTCTTCCTCAGCTACAACGTGGTGCTGGCCCGGCGCAGTCAGCGCGTCTCGGTCGGGGATGGCGGTGACAAGCTGGTGCGCAAGCGGATGCGCACCCATGCCAATTGCGCCGAATACGCGCCCATCGGCCTTATCCTGTTGATGCTGGTCGAGATGCAGGGGATGCCGCTTTGGCTGGTGCATGTCTTCGGGCTGATCTTGCTGGCGGGCCGCCTTGCCCATGCCTATGGCTTCGGCTCCACTCCGCAGATCGTGCCGCTGCGCAAGCTGGGGATGTATCTGACCCTTCTGATGATTATCTGCACCGCCGTGGTCAATATCGGCTACGCGATCCTCTGATCCACCTGCCCGGAGCGCCTTCATGCTTGAGCTTCTCGCCGATCCCGCCGTTTGGGCGTCTTTCCTGACCCTCGTGGTGCTGGAGATCGTCTTGGGCGTTGACAACGTCATCTTCATCTCCATCGCCGCCGCCCGCCTGCCCGAGGATCAACGTGCCCGCGCCCGGATGCTCGGGCTGACCGGGGCGCTGGTCATGCGTATCCTGCTGCTGCTCTCCATCGCCTGGATCATGGGGTTGAGCGCGCCGATCATGACCGTCCTGGGCCAGGAGGTCAGCTGGCGCGACATCATCCTGATCGCGGGTGGCCTCTTCCTGCTCTACAAGGCCGCCACCGAGATCTTCGAAGAGGTGGAGGGCCGGCATGAGGGCGCCGTCGCCTCCGCCGCCAGGGCCGGGTTCTTTATCGTGGTCAGCCAGATCATGCTGCTTGACCTGGTGTTTTCCCTCGACAGCGTGATCACCGCCGTGGGCATCGCCGACCATATCGAGGTGATGATCGCCGCTGTCTCCATCGCCATCTTGGTGATGATGGTCGCCGCCAAGCCCATTGCCGCCTTCGTCGAGGCGCACCCATCGACCAAGATGCTGGCGCTGGCCTTCCTTGTCATGGTCGGCATGGCGCTGGTCGCCGACGGCTTCCAGGTCCATATCGAGCGCGGTTTCATCTATGCCGCGATGGTCTTTGCGGGCGCGGTCGAGGCGCTGAACCTGTGGCGGGCGAAACGGCGCGCTCAGGCGGGCGGGCCGGCCGCGTAAGGGGCCAGCAGACGGGCAAATGTGGCGTGGATCGGGGTGGCAACGCCGTGTTTGGCCCCAAGCCGCACCACATCGCCCGAGAGATACGCGGTCTCGATGGGTTTGCCCCGGTTGAGGTCATCCAGCATCGAGGCATGGGTGGTCGGGGGCAGTTTTTCCGACAGCAACCCCCAAGCGGTATCGGCCAGACCCTGCGGCAGGTCGGGCAGCACCGCGCGGCCCACGGCCTCGGTCTCGGCCATCGACTCGCGGATCAACCCGGCACTTTCCGCGCTTTCCCTGAGCGGCCCGATATCCAGCCGCGTCAGCGCGGTGACCGAGGCGAAACTGGCCTGCATGACGAATTTCGCCCAGAGGTCGTGGCGGATGTTCCCGGGCTGCTGCACCATGCAGCCGGCCTCTTCCAAGGCCGCCGCGAACGCATCGCAACGCGGCGATTGCCCGCCATCCGCCTCGCCGAAGCTGAGCATGTCGAAGGGCGCGGAATGGCGGATCACGCCGGGGGCTTCGATATCGCCCGGCAGGCGCGCGACGCCGGGCACGACATGGGGCTTGCCGATGATCCCCGCCAAGCGGTCCGGCGCGCTGACGCCGTTCTGGCAGGTCACCACCATCGTCTCCTCGCGCAGCGTCGGTTCGAGCGAGGCCGCCGCCGCCTCCAGATCGCCGTTCTTGACAGTGAAGAGGATCACATCGGCCTGCCCCGCGGCACCCACATCCCCAACCGCGCGCAGCCCCGGCAGATGCAGGTCGCCCTTGGGGCTGTGAAGGCGCAACCCGTGCTCCTGCAGCGCCGCCAGATGCGCGCCGCGCGCCACCAGCGTCACCTCATGCCCCGCCGCCGCAAGCCGCGCCCCGAAATAGCCGCCCATGGCCCCGGCCCCCATTACTGTGATCTGCATGTCCCTGCTCCCTTGCGCTGTGTGCTGCCTCGAAAAAACCCCGAGGAGCCGCATATTTCCCCTTGCAGCCCCGCGCGCCCCTGACTAAATACCGGCCTCAAGGACGCGGGCGTAGCTCAGGGGTAGAGCATAACCTTGCCAAGGTTAGGGTCGTGAGTTCGAATCTCATCGCCCGCTCCAATTCGACCGATACCCACGGTTGACCGCCAAGAGGCCGCCCCGAACCGGGCGGCCATTGTCGTTTGCGGGGCCTCACTCGGCGCGCAGTTCCGCAAGCCGTTCGGCGGCCTGGGAGTGGCCAAGCTCCTCGGCGCGTTCGAACCACAGGATCGCCAGGTCGGTATCCTGCAGCACGCCATCGCCATCACGCACGATGATCCCCATGTTATAGGCCGAGGTGGCGTCGCCCAGGTTGGCCGCTTCGGCCCAGATCTGGGCGGCGCGGGCCTTGTCCTGTTCATGGCCGCGACCGTGGAAATAGCCAAGCCCGACCAGGCGCATTCCGATGGCATTGCCCTGGTCGGCGGCCAGTTGCGCGAGGCGCATCGCCTCGGCGTCATCGACCTCCACCCCCTCGCCGTTCCAATAGGCCCATGCGAGGTTTGACTGCGCCTCGGCCAAGCCTTGCGCGGCGGCCTGGCGGTAAAGCTCATTCGCGCGGGCGTAATCCTGCTCGACCCCGTTGCCGAAATAGTAGCGATTCCCGAGGTTGTTCTGCGCCACCGCATCGCCCGCCTCGGCATCGGCCATCAACTGGTCAAGCTCGCTGAAGCCGCCGATCTCCCGCCCGTCAACGGTGACGGAAAACCCGGCGGTGCCGTCCACCACAACGGTCGATTCCGCGGTCACGGCATAGGTCTCGCCGTCGATGATGACGCTGTTCGACGTGATGATGACGGTATGCTCGTTCAGCACCGCCTCGATCCCCCGCGCGGTCTGGCGCGAACTGATCGAGCCGCTGCCGGTGATGGTCACGGCCAGATCGCCATAGGTCGAGGTCATGACGGATTGCGCCACGGCGGGCGGGGCAAACAGCGTCAGCGCGGCGGCAAGGGCCAGGGCAAGGGGCAAAGAGGGTCTGGTCATTGGAAATCTCCTGTTGAGGCACCGCGCCGCGCGCGCAAGGGGTCCAATCGACCGTGGCGGCACTGGATCTGGCGATGGAATCACCTAATGGTCCTCAAGGATAGGCCGGGTTCGGGGTTTCACCAAATCGCATCGGCGCGAGAGGGGCATTGATGGCTTTTCCCCTGCCCGCCCGCGCCCTATAAGGCGGGCAAACAACCAGCGGAGCCGCCATGCGCAGTGCCACCATCAGCCGCAAGACCGCCGAGACCGAGATCAGCGCCACCATCGCGCTGGACGGGACCGGGGCCTATGACAACCAGACCGGGGTGGGGTTCTTCGACCACATGCTGGACCAGCTCTCGCGCCATTCCCTCATCGACATGACAGTGCGCTGCGACGGCGATCTGCATATCGACGACCACCACAGCGTCGAGGATGTCGGCATCGCGCTTGGCCAGGCGCTGGCAGAGGCGCTCGGCGATAAGCGCGGCATCCGGCGCTATGGCGAATGCCACCTTGCCATGGACGATGCGCAGGTCCGCACCGCGCTGGACCTTTCGGGGCGGCCCTACCTGGTCTGGAATGTCGATATGCCGACCGCGAAGATCGGCACATTCGACACCGAGCTGGTGCGCGAGTTCTTCCAGGCGCTCTCGACCCATGGCGGCATCACCCTGCATGTCGATCGCTTGCACGGCTTCAACAGCCACCACATCGCCGAGGCCGCCTTCAAATCCGTGGCCCGCGCGCTGCGCATGGCGGTGGAGCCCGACCCGCGCAAATCCGACGCGATCCCGTCGACCAAGGGCCGCCTCTAGCCCATGACAACGGTTCTCGTCGATTACGACAGCGGCAATCTGCATTCCGCTGAAAAGGCGTTCCAGCGCATGGCGGCCGAGGGCGGGCATGGTCCCGTTCAGGTGACCTCTGACCCCGACACGGTGGCGCGCGCCTCGCGCATCGTGCTGCCCGGTGACGGCGCGTTTCCCGCCTGCCGCCGGGGCCTTGCCGCGATGGACGGGCTGGAGGAGGCGATCCGTGAAGGGGTGGAGACGCGCGGCGTGCCCTTCCTGGGCATCTGCGTCGGCATGCAGATGCTGACCACATGGGGCCGCGAATACGAGGATGTGGCGGGCTTCGACTGGATCCCCGGCGAGGTCTCGCGGATCACGCCGGATGACCCCGCGCTGAAGGTGCCGCATATGGGCTGGAACGACCTGGTTCTGGACGGCGCGCACCCGGTTCTGGAGGGCGTCACAACCGGCGATCACGCCTATTTCGTGCATTCCTACGCGATGCAGGTCGCAGACCCGGCGCATTTGCTGGCGCATGTCGCCTATGGCGGGCCGGTCACCGCCATCGTGGCGCAGGGCAACGTGGTGGGAATGCAGTTCCACCCGGAAAAGAGCCAGGGCGCGGGCCTGCGCATGATCGGCAATTTCCTCGGCTGGCGTCCCTGACGTTTCGAATGGCCTGCGGCCATCCGACCGGGTGCGAGGGGGCTGTCTGCCCCCTCGCGCTCCCCCGGGCAAGTGTGTTGTTCAGGTTGGCTGGTATGGCCTGTTTTCGCGGATCATGGCATTTAGAATGATGAGCAGTTTGCGCGTGACAGCGATGATGGCCTGTTTTGGA
>NZ_JBSXNT010000032.1:0-453894 GCF_056857775.1 Alterinioella sp. B-7 | reverse complement strand
AGACCGGCTCAGAGCAAACGGCAAAGCTCCAAAACAGGCCATCATCGCTGTCACGCGCAAACTGCTCATCATTCTAAATGCCATGATCCGCGAAAACAGGCCATACCAGCCAACCTGAACAACACACTTGCCCGGGGGGTGCGGGGGGCAGACAGCCCCCCGCGGGTCGGATTGCCGAAGGCAATTCGACACCACGTCTCAGAACGCCCGATCCTTCACCGCCTCCATCGACACATGCGTACTGCTCTGCCCGACATGGGGCAGGCCCGAGACCACCTCGCCCAAGACCCGCCGATAGTCCCGCATATCCCGCGTGCGCACCTTCAGAAGATAGTCGAACGCCCCCGCGATCATGTGGCATTGCTCGATCTCGGGCACCGCCATCACCGCCGCGTTGAACCGGCGCAGCGCGGCCTCGGTCGTGTCGGTCAGCTTGACCTCGACAAAGGCGACGTGATCGCGGCCCAGTTTCGCGGGGTCCACCACGGCGCGGAAGCCGCGGATGACGCCCGCCTCGCGCAGCCGCGCCAGCCGGGTCTGCGTCGGCGTCTTCGACAAGCCGATTCGCGCCGCGATCTCGGTCACGGGCAGGCGGCCATCGGCCAGCAGCAGATCGACGATCTTGCGGTCATAGGCGTCGAGTTGGCTGTCCATCGGTAAAACTCCGTCCATCAGGATCGAACCATACCAAATCTTAGGGCAGATTGCCTGTCAACGGGCGAACCAAAGGCAACCTGCCCGATTGCACGATGCTATCTTGCGCCATCACCCGCAATTCCGCCCCCGAGGTTGCCCGCCCATGTCCACGCTCGACCAACTCCGCCAGCAGATCCGCGCCGCCCATACCGCCGACGAGGCGCGGCTGATCGAAACCCTCACCGACGCGCATGCGCCCGACACCGAGATCCGCGCCGCGATCAGCGCCAATGCCGCCCGGCTGGTCCATGCCATCCGCAATGATGCCAAGCCCGGCCTGATGGAGGTGTTCCTCGCCGAATACGGCCTCTCGACCGAGGAGGGCGTGGCGCTCATGTGCCTGGCCGAAGCGCTCTTGCGCGTGCCCGATGCCGACACGGTGGATGCGCTGATCGAGGACAAGATCGCGCCGTCGGAATGGGGCAGCCACCTGGGCAAGTCGGCCTCCAGCCTGGTCAACGCCTCGACCTGGGCGCTGATGCTGACCGGCAAGGTTCTGCGTGAAGACAAAGAGCCCGGCATCAGCGCCACCCTGCGCGGCGCGGTGAAACGCCTGGGTGAGCCGGTGATCCGCGTCGCCGTGGGGCGGGCCATGCGCGAGATGGGGCAGCAATTCGTCCTGGGCGAAACCATCCGCGACGCGGTCAAGCGCGGCCAGACCAAGGTGCGGCAGGGCTTCACCTACAGCTATGACATGCTGGGCGAGGCGGCGATGACGGCGCATGACGCCGCCGGTTTCATGGCCGCCTACAAGGACGCCATCGCCAAGCTGGCGGGCGAATGCCGCTCGGGCGATATCCGCAACAACCCCGGCATCTCGATCAAGCTCTCGGCCCTGCATCCGCGCTACGAGGAGACCAAATCCGCCCGCATCATGGAGGAGCTTGTGCCGCGCGTGTTGGAGCTGGCGCGCGATGCGAAAGCCGCCGGGATGGGCCTCAATATCGACGCCGAGGAGGCCGACCGGCTGGATCTCTCGCTCGACATCATCGAGGCGGTGCTGCGCGATGACAGCCTTGCCGGGTGGGACGGGTTCGGCGTCGTGGTGCAGGCCTATGGCAAACGCGCGCCGCATGTCATCGACTGGCTGAACGCGCTGGCGGAGGAGCTTGACCGCAAGCTGATGGTGCGCCTCGTCAAGGGGGCCTATTGGGACACCGAGATCAAGCGCGCGCAGGTCGAGGGGCTGGAGGGTTTCCCGGTCTACACCCGCAAACCCGCGACCGACGTGGCCTATATGTGCTGCGCCGCCAAGCTGCTTGGCTATTCGACCGGCATCTATGCGCAATTCGCCACCCATAACGCCCATTCCACCGCCGCGATCCTGGAAATGGCCGGGGACAAGGACGCGTTTGAGTTCCAGCGCCTGCACGGCATGGGCGAGGCGCTGCACGACATCCTGCACCAGCGCCACGGCACCCGCTGCCGTATCTACGCGCCTGTCGGTGCGCATCGCGATCTGCTGGCCTATCTGGTGCGGCGGCTGCTGGAAAACGGCGCCAACAGCAGTTTCGTCAACCAGATCGTGGATGAGGATGTGCCCGCCGAGGTGGTGGCCGAAGACCCGTTCACGGCTTATGCCGAGGCGATCAGGACACCCGCGCCGGGCGTGTCCGACCCCGCCAACATCTTCCCCGGACGTCGCAACTCGCGCGGCTTCGATATGCATTCCCGCGATGACCTGGAAGAGATCGAGGCCGCCCGCGCGCCCTTTGCGGACCACGAGTGGCAAGGCGGGCCGATAATCGCCGGAGAGGTCGCGGGCGAGCCCCCGCATGACGTGATGAACCCGGCCCGTCCCGATGAGCGTGTCGGCCAGTTGACCGACGCGAGTGGCACGGATGTGGAAACCGCGCTTGCCGCCGCGCGCATTTGGGACGCGGCGCCCGAAACCCGCGCCGAGGTGCTCGTGCGCGCCGCCGACCTTTACGAGGAGCACTTCGGCGAATTCTTCGCGGTCCTGACGCGCGAGGCCGGCAAGGCGCTGCCCGACTGCATCGCCGAATTGCGCGAGGCAGTCGATTTCATCCGCTACTACGCAGGCCAGGCCAATGCCGATGCCCCGCGCGGGATCTTCACCTGCATCTCTCCCTGGAACTTCCCGCTGGCGATCTTCTCGGGCCAGATCACCGCCGCGTTGGCGGCGGGCAATGGCGTGCTGGCGAAACCGGCGGAAAACAGCAGCCTTGTCGCCTGCGTGGCGGTGCGGCTCCTGCATGAGGCCGGTGTGCCGCGCGAGGTGTTGCAGCTTCTGCCCGGCAAGGGCAGCGCGCTTGGCCCGGTGCTGACCGGCGACAGCCGCGTCTCGGGCGTCTGTTTCACCGGCTCCACCGCCACCGCGCAGCGCATCAACCGGACGATGGCGGACGGGTTGGACCCGCGCGCGCCACTGATTGCCGAAACCGGGGGCCTGAACGCGATGATCGTGGACAGCACCGCCTTGCCCGAACAGGCGGTGCGCGACGTGATCGCGTCGAGCTTCCAGTCGGCGGGGCAGCGATGCTCGGCGCTGCGCTGCCTCTACGTGCAGGAGGATATCGCGCAAGGCTTCCTCAAGATGCTGAAAGGCGCGATGGATGAGCTGAAACTCGATGACCCGTGGGATACGGCACATGATATCGGGCCGATCATCTCCGAGGCGGCGCGCGACGAGATCGCGGACTATGTAGCGGCGGCGCGCAAGGACGGGCGGTTGCTGCACGAAATTCCGGCCCCGAAAGACGGGGCCTTCCTGGCACCCGCGCTGATCAAGGTGACGGGTATCGCCGACCTGGAACGCGAGGTCTTCGGCCCGGTCCTGCACCTGGCCACCTTCAAGGCGCATCAGGTCGATGACGTGCTGGCGGCGGTGAACGCGCGCGGCTATGGCTTGACCTTCGGGCTGCACAGCCGCATCGACGACCGGGTTCAGCATGTCTCGGACGCGCTGAAAGTCGGCAATATCTATATCAACCGCAACCAGATCGGCGCCATCGTCGGCAGCCAGCCCTTTGGTGGCGAGGGGCTGTCGGGCACCGGCCCCAAGGCGGGCGGGCCGAACTACGTGCCGCGCTTCCGCGCGGTCGATCATGATCTGGAGCCGATGAAAGACGGCGGTGCGGCGGATGTGCAGGCCGTGCAGGCGGCGCTGGCGCGGGCAAATACCGACACTCTGGCGCGGCGCAAGGTCATGACCCTGCCGGGGCCGACGGGGGAATCGAACCGCCTCTCGACCCATGCGCGCGGCACGGTGCTCTGCCTCGGCCCAAGCGCGGACGCCGCCGCCGACCAGGTGCGCATCGCCGAATGGTCGGGCTGCAAGGCGGTGGCGGTGGCACCGGGGGCCGAGATCGACGGCACGCTGTCGCCCGACGCCCTGCGCGATCTGCAGGGGGTCGCGGTCGTGGCTTTCGATGGGCCCGAGACCCAGGCGCGCGCCATCCGTCAGGCGCTGGCGGCCCGTGACGGGGCGCTCATTCCGCTGGCGGGGCAGGCCGACCTGTCGGGCTTCTGCCGGTTGGAGCGCCACGTCTGCATCGACACTACGGCGGCAGGCGGCAACGCCTCGCTTCTGGCCGCGGCAAGCTGATTTCTCCGCCCGGCCCTTGCCCCCCGCGCCCGATCCGCGCAATGAAGGGGCTGAGGTCAGACGGGGAGAGGACGATATGGCGAAACTCGCATTTCTGGGACTGGGCGTCATGGGCTACCCCATGGCGGGTCACCTGCAAAAGGCGGGCCATCAGGTCACGGTCTACAACCGAACCGGGGCGAAGGCCGAGAAATGGGCGGCAGAGCATGGCGGCCATCACGCGCCGACCCCGCGCGAGGCGGCAGACGGCGCGGCGTTCGTCATGGCCTGCGTCGGCAATGATGACGATCTGCGCTCGGTGGTCCTGGGCGAGGACGGCGCCTTTGCCGGGATGGCGGATGGCGCGATCTTCGTCGATCACACCACGGTTTCGGCCATCGTCAGCCGCGAATTGGCCGAGGAGGGCGCGAGCCAGGGTTTCGGCTGGGTCGACGCGCCGGTCTCGGGCGGGCAGGCGGGGGCCGAGAACGGCCAGCTTGCCATCATGTGCGGCGGCGAGGAGGCGCATTTCAGCGCCGCGCGCAAGGTGATGGATCCCTACGCCAAGGCGGTGGAGCATTTCGGCCCGGTCGGCGCGGGGCAACTGACCAAGATGGTCAACCAGATCTGCATCGCGGGCCTGGTCCAGGGCATGTCCGAGGCGTTGTTCTTCGCCATGGAGGCGGGTCTGGACGCAAAGAAAGTCGCGGGGCTGGTGAGCCAGGGCGCGGGCGGATCATGGCAACTGGCCAACCGGGCCGGGACCGTTGTGGACAACAAGTTCGACCACGGATTTGCCGTCGACTGGATGCGCAAGGATCTGGGGATCGCGCTGGAACAGGCGCAGGAAATGGGCGTCAGCCTGCCGGTCACGGCGCTGGTCGATCAGTTTTACGGCGATGTGCAGGGCATGGGCGGCGGACGGTGGGACACGTCGAGCCTGATCCAGCGGTTCCGCAAACTGGCAGGGCAGGGCGTGTAACCTGGCCTCGAATTGCCTGTCGGCAATCCGACCGGGGGCGGGACCTCACGGTCCCGCGGCCTCCGGCGGAGGTATTTTGAGCAAAATGAAAGAGAAGGCGGGGCATTGGGTTTCGAGCTTGGCGAAATCTGGCGGGCAGAGTGGGCGCAGTTCGATCAGGTGATCGACGTGCGCGCGCCTGCCGAATTTGCCGAGGATCATCTGCCCGGTGCGGTTTCGATGCCGGTGCTGTCCGATGCCGAACGGGCGCGGGTCGGCACGATCTATGCGCAGGAGAGCCCCTTTGCCGCGCGCAAGATCGGGGCGGCGCTGGTGGCGCGCAATGCAGCAGCCCATATCGAGGCGCATCTGATGGGCCATGACGGCGGGTGGCAGCCATTGGTCTATTGCTGGCGCGGCGGGCAGCGCTCGGGCTCCTTCGCGACGATCCTGCGTCAGATCGGCTGGCGGGTGGAGGTGCTGGAGGGGGGCTATCGCAGCTACCGGCGGGCTGTCGTGGCGGCGCTCTATGACAGGGATCTGCCGTTCCGCCTGATCCGGCTGGATGGCAATACCGGGACGGCGAAGACGGCGCTGCTGCCGCTTCTGGTCGCGCGCGGCGCGCAGGTCGTGGATCTGGAAAATCTGGCGCGGCATCGCGGCTCGATCCTGGGGGCGGTGGCCGAGGATCAGCCAGCGCAGAAGGGGTTTGAAAGCGCGTTGATGAGCGCGTTTCGCGGGCTCGATCCGACCCAGCCCGTGGTGGTGGAGGCGGAATCGAGCCGCATCGGATCGTTGCGCCTGCCGCCTGCGCTGTGGCGCGCGATGTCGGGCGCGCCGCGTGTCGTGATCGAGGCTCCGCTTGAGGCGCGCGCGCGGTTCCTGCGGGTGGCCTATTCGGACCTGCAGACATCGCGCGGGGGGCTTGTGGACCTGCTGGAAGGGTTGCGCCCGCTGCGCGGCGGGGCGCTGGTCGAGACCTGGCAGGAACAGGCGCGGGCGGGAGAGTGGAAGGCGCTGGCCGCGAGCCTTATGCAGCATCACTACGATCCGGCCTATGCAAGGGCGCGCGAGGCGGGTGCACCTGCCGCAACGGTGCGCGCCGAGCGGCTGGACACGCGCGACCTGCCGGGGTTGGCGGATCGGGTGATGGCGGCACTAGCTCAGGTCGAGTGAGGGCGCGCCTTCGGTGATCTGACCGATGACGGTGCCGGGCGTCTCCGTTCGGGCAAGCGCGGTGATCGTCGCATCCACCGTGTCGGCTGGAACGGCGGCCAGCAGCCCTCCGGCGGTTTGCGGATCGAAGAGAAGCGGCAGGGCGGGGTGATCGCTCGGGCCGATCCGACCCGCAAGTGCCGCCTCATTTTGCGGCTTGAGGGTCGAGGCGATTCCCCTTTCGCCAAGGTCCATCGCGCCGGGCAGGAGGGGGATGGCATCGAGGTCGAGACGTGCCGCGACCCCGGACGCCGCGCAGATATTCATCAGGTGGCCCGCAAGGCCGAAGCCGGTCACATCGGTCATGGCGTGGGCGATCTCGCCGAGGGTGCGGGCGGCGGGACCGGAAGTGAGGCACATGCTGCGCCACGCCTCCGCGACGACCTTACCGGGCGCGGCAATCTGCATCTCACCCGCAAGGATCACTCCGGTGCCGATGGCTTTGGTCAGGATCAGCACGTCGCCCGGTTGCGCCCCGGCCAGCGTGATCGGGTCGCGCTCGGTCAGCCCTGTCACCGTGAAGCCAAGCGTCATCTCGTCGCCCTGGCTGCTGTGACCGCCGACAATCGCCGCGCCCTCTGCGGCGAAGACGGCGCTGGCCTCACTCATGATCTCGCTGAGCCAGCGCGATTGCAGGTCCGGCACGGCGCGCGGCAGGATTACGGTCGCCAGCGCGCTTTGCGGCGCGGCCCCCATGGCCCAACAATCGCCAAGCGCATGGATCGCGGCGATCCGGGCCATCAGGGCGGGATCATCCGTGAAGGCGCGCAGGTGGTCGGTGGTCAGGATCTGACGGTCCTCGCCATGGCTCAGGATCGCGGCATCGTCGCCGGGGCGCGACAGGATATCGGCGCGTGTGGGCGCGGGGAGGGAGGAGAGCGCGGCCGTCAGGCTGCCCGATCCGAGCTTGGCCCCGCAGCCGCCGCATAGGGGCTTGTCGCCGAGCGCTTCGGTGACTCCTGCGGCAGTGGTCCGTGGTGGAGCGGGCGGGCGCATCGGCTCCAACCCCCTGAATTTGTCCATGAATTTCTGGTCGATACGGTCCTTCCAGCGCCACAGGAGCGGCCCCCTCAGGGAAAACCCCGCCTTTTCGGCCAAGGCCCGTCTGGACCCGAGCGAGATCAGCTTGAGATAGTCGCGCTGCGGTTTGAAACGGTGCATCCCGTCCGCGCGCCCCATCGCCATCGCGCGCAGGTTATGGGTCAGGATCGGGGCGGCGCGCACGGCGAAGACGCCTGCCTTGGGGCGCGGCGCGAATCCCAGATGCGCGCAATCGCCTGCCGCGAAGACGCTAGGGTTGCTGGTTTGAAGCGTGGGCGAAACGGCGAGGTATCCGGCCTCGGTCTCCAGGCCGGTTTCCGACAGCCAGCGATAGGGGCGCGGGCCGCCTGCGCCGAGGGTGAAGCGGGCCGGAATGGCGGTGCCGTCGGCCAGTTCCACGCCCGTGCAGGTGATACGGGCGACCTCGGCCCCCTCGTGGCAGGCAACGCCCTGCCGGGATAGTTCAGCCGTCAAACTTTTCCGCGCGCGTTCAGGCAAGGCATCCAGGAGGCGGCCCTGATCGAGCAGCGTGACCTGCGCGTCGCCGGTCGCCTGCCGCAGCCGATGCGCGGCTGCCATGGCCAGCTCCGCCCCCGCCACACCGCCACCGATCACCGCCACCGGGCCGCCGTTCCCGGCCACGAAACGCGCCCATGTATCGGCAAAGCGGTCCAGCGGCTTGGCGGCGACGGCGTGCGCGGAGAACCCCTTGATCTCTGCCATCTCGCCATGGCTGCCGATATCGAGCGAGGCGATGTCATAGGCGATCCGCCGTCCCCCCTTCAGCGTCACGATGTGTGCCACCGGGTCCAGCGATATAGCCGCGTCCAGCACGATCCGCGCGCCCGCGAAGCGCGCCAGTTGGACGAGGTCGATATCCAAGGCTTCCCGCGTGTAATGCCCCGCGATATGGCCGGGCAACATGCCCGAATAGGGCGCGGTGGGGCCGGGGTTGATCAGCGTCAGGCGCGCGCCGGGCAGGCGCTTCATGCCCCAGGATTTCAACACCAGCGCATGGGTATGCCCGCCGCCGATCAGCACGATATCGCGGGTGGCGGGCAGGGCGGGAGTCATGGCGCGGGACCGAAGACGGGGGCGGGATAAATCACGTCGGACAGGTAGAGCCCGTGCGGCGGGCAGACCGTGCCGCAGGCCGCGCGGTCGCGCGCCTCAAGCGCGGCCTTCACGTCCTCCGGTTGCCATGATCCGGACCCGACATGTTCCAGCGTGCCGACGATGGAGCGGACCTGGTTATGCAGAAATGACCGCGCCCGCAGGAAGATCGCCAGTTCTTGGCCCTCGGCGCGGGGAATTTCGCGGATGGTGATTTCATCGAGCGTCTTGACCGGGCTTGCGGCCTGGCAATGGGTGGCGCGGAACGTGGTGAAATCATGCCGCCCGATCAAGTGCGCGGCGCCTTCGCGCATCGCCGCCACGTCCAGCGGCTGTTTCACCTGCCAGGCGAACCCGGCGTCATGGGTCAGCGGCGCGCGGCGCGCGATGAGGCGGAAGATGTATTGCCGTTCGACCGCCGAGAACCGCGCGTGCCAGTCATCCTTGACCCGCGCGCAGGCGACGACGGCCACGGGCTGCGGTTTCAGGTGATAATTCAACGCCTCGGACAGGCGAAAGGGTTCCCAATCGCGGGCCATGTCGCAATGCGCCACTTGGCCAAGCGCGTGAACGCCAGCATCGGTCCGGCCCGCCGCCGCAATCCCCGGCACGCCCGCCTCCAGCCGCGCCAGTGCGGCCTCGACCGCGCCTTGCACCGAGGGCTGGTCAGACTGGCGCTGCCACCCGGCAAAGGGCGCGCCGTCATATTCGATTTTCAGGGCATAGCGCGGCATGGTGTTGCGCTACCCCAATTGACCCTTGCGCGCAATCGGGCCTGTAAACTGCCCGTCCGAATGCCTATTCTCGACCGGAACGGATGGAAAAGGACGTGTGGCGTGGTGATTGGGGCGATCTCCGACAGGATTGGCCGTGGCGTGGAGAGCGTGACCTCCTCGGTGTCGGAGACATTCTTCGAGCCGGTGGTCCGGCTTGGCGTCACCGGCCTCAGCCGCGCGGGCAAGACCGTGTTCATCACCTCGCTGGTGGCGAACCTGCTCGACCGGGGCCGGATGCCCGCGTTGCAGGCCGCCAGTTCGGGGCGCATCCAGTCGGTCTTCCTGCAACCGCAGCCCGACGATACCGTCGCCCGGTTCGATTATGAGAACCACCTGGCCGCACTGACGGGCCGCGAACCGCATTGGCCCGAAAGCACGCGCACCGTGTCGGAGCTGCGGCTGTCGATGCGGGTGCGCCCGTCTGGCCTGCTCTCGGGTCTGTCCGGCCTGCGCACCGTGCATCTCGATATCGTGGATTACCCCGGCGAATGGCTGCTGGATCTGCCGCTGATGGGCCAGAGCTACGAGGAATGGAGTGCGACCAGCCTCGCGCGGGCCGAAGCGCGGCGGGAAGGCGAGGCGTTCATCGCCGCGGTTCGCGATGTCGACGGGGCCGCGCCGCTGGAGGAACCGCAGGCGCAGGCCCTCGCCGCACGATTTTCGGCCTATCTTCGCGACGCGCGCGAGGCGGGCTATTCCGATTGCACGCCGGGCCGGTTCCTGTTGCCGGGAGAGCTGGAGGGCAGCCCCGTCCTGACCTTCGTGCCCCTGCCGCAGGGTGACGCCCGGCGCGGCAGCCTGCGCCGGGAAATGGCGCGCCGGTTCGAGGCCTACAAGGCGCAGGTGGTCAAACCCTTCTTCCGCGATCACTTTGCCCGGATCGACCGTCAGGTGGTGCTGGTCGACGCGCTTGGCGCGATCCATTCGGGCCCCCGCGCGGTCGAGGATCTGCGCGGCGCGATGGTCGAGATCCTCAAGGCGTTCCGGCCTGGCCGCAACTCGTTCCTGACCGCGCTGATGGGACGGCGGGTCGAGAAGATCCTCTTCGCCGCGACCAAGGCCGACCACCTGCACCACACGCAGCACCCGCGCCTGACCGCGATCATGGAGGCGCTGTTGCGCGACGCCCGCGACCGCGCCGATTATGCGGGAGCCACGACCGAGGCCATGGCCATCGCCGCCTTGCGCGCCACGGTCGAGGAAACGCGCGAGCATGGCGGGCGCGATCTGGACCTCGTGCGCGGGCGGCTGCTGGAGACCGGCAAAGAGGCCGCGTTTCACCCCGGCACCCTGCCCGAAGACCCCAATCACCTTCTGTCGCCCGCCCGTGCCGGTGAGGCGAATTGGCTGGACGAGGATTACCGGGTGATGCGCTTCGCGCCCGCGCGCCTGTCGCTGAAACGCGGCGAAGGTCCGCCGCATATAAGGCTGGATCGCGCCGCCGAGTTTCTTTTGGGGGATAAACTGCGATGACTGACCGCAAGGGCCCCGTGCTGATCGAACTGGACGACACCCCCGGTGCCACCCCCGACACCGCGCCGCCCGTGCCGGATATGGATATGCCCGCGCCCTCGGGGCAGGCGATGCAGACCATGGCGGCGCTGGCCACGCGGCGCGGCTCGCGGATCGGGCGGCTTTTCTGGGGGGCGCTGTTGGCGCTGGTGACCTTCGTGGTCTCGCTGGCGGCGTGGAATTTCGTCACCGGATTGCTGGCCGCGAACCCTGTACTTGGCTGGATCGCCACGGTCCTGATCGGGCTCGTCCTGCTGGCCCTCCTCATTATCGCGCTGCGCGAGGCCGCGTCGTTCTTCCGGCTCGGCAAGCTCGACGATCTGCGCCAGCGCTCCGAACATGCGCTGGCGGCGGGTGATCTGGCGGCGGCGCGCGGGGTGACGGAGGATCTGCGTGCGCTCTATGCGAACCGGCCCGAGCTGCGCCTGGGGCGCGAGGCGTTCGAGAGCCGCAAGGGCGATGTGTTCGACGCCGACGGGCTCCTGCATCTGGCTGAAACCCAGATGCTGGCCCCGCTCGATGCCGCAGCACAGGCGCAGGTCGAGGCCGCCGCGCGGCAGGTCGCCATGGTCACGGCACTGGTCCCCATCGCGCTGGCCGATGTGTTCACCGCGCTGACCGCCAACCTGCGCATGATCCGCCGCATCGCGGAAATATACGGTGGGCGGGCCGGGACGCTCGGGGCCTGGCGGCTGACGCGGGCGGTGCTGACCCATCTGGTGGCGACCGGCGCGGTGGCCGTGGGCGATGACCTCATAGGCTCCATCGCGGGGGGGTCGCTGCTGTCCAAGGTTTCGCGCCGGTTTGGCGAGGGCGTGGTGAACGGCGCGCTGACCGCCCGTGTCGGCGTCGCCGCGATGGAGGTCTGCCGCCCGTTGCCCTTCCATCGCGGCACCCGGCCTTCGGTCACGCGGATCGGGCGGCGCGCGCTCAGCGGCCTCTTTGGATCGGGAACATGACCGGCGACCGCCCGGTTCTGGGTATCGTTCTCATGCTCGGGTTCTGCGTGTTGGCGCCCCTGGGCGATTCCATCGCCAAGCTGCTCGGTGGCACCATCCCGCTGCTGCAACTCTTGCTGGTGCGCTTTGCCGTTCAGGGCCTGATCCTGCTGCCCTATGCCGCCGTCATGCGCACGCCGATGCGGATGAGCCCCCGCGTGCTGCGGCTGACCCTGGTGCGCACCGTGCTGCACATCATCGGGATCGCGGCGATGTTCACCTCGCTGCGCTTCCTCGAACTGGCCGATGCCATCGCGATTGCCTTCGTGATGCCCTTCATCATGCTGCTTCTGGGCCATTTCGTCTTGGGCGAGGAGGTCGGCGCGCGCCGGTTCCAGGCCTGTATCGTGGGCTTCATCGGCACGCTTCTGGTGATCCAGCCCAGTTTCGCCGAGGTGGGCTGGCCCGCGCTCTTGCCGTTGACGGTGGCGGTGGTCTTCGCGCTGTTCATGCTGGTCACGCGGCAGGTGGCGAAAGAGGTCGACCCGATCGCGTTGCAGGCGGTCAGCGGGCTGGTGGCGACGCCGCTCCTGCTGCTGTTCCTGGCTGTCCCCGGTGATTACACGCCGCTCAGCCTGGTCTGGCCCTCGGGGGCCGAGGCGGCGCTGCTGCTAGCCATCGGGGTTCTCGGCACGCTCGGGCACCTCCTGATGACCTGGAGCCTGCGCTTTGCCCCCTCGGCCACGGTTGCGCCGATGCAGTATCTCGAGATTCCCATGGCCACGCTGATCGGCTGGCTGATCTTCCGCGACCTGCCGGACGGGCTGGCGGCGATTGGCATCACGCTGACGGTGGCGGCGGGGCTCTACATCATCCTGCGCGAACGCAGGCTTTCCCGCGTCGCGGTGTAAGCGCGGGCATCGGCGGCACAAGGTCGCCGCAGACCAGCCGTGTCAGAACCCGCGTGATCGGCCACATACCCGCCATCGGGGCCAGGACCCGGTCGCGCAGCACCGGCAACACGCGGCTGTCGGACTGGTATTGCGGGGTGAAGGCGGCCGACATGGTCTGATAGGCCCGCACATGCCAGCGCCGTGCGCCCGCATAGAGGCGCAGCGCCTCGTCCCCCCGCGCCTGCCTGAGTGCCAGTTGCAACGCGCGCGCATCCAGCAGCGCCATGTTCGCCCCTTGCCCCAGTTGCGGACTGGCCCGATGCGCCGCGTCCCCGATATGGGCGATGCCGCTGTCCCAGGGCCTGCGCAATGTGCCGTGGCTGTAGCTGGCGAAGGTGAAGGCGGCGTGACCCTCGATCCAGCCCAGGTAAGGGCCGAACGCGGGCCAGAGGTCCGTTGCCGCCTTGCGCCAGTCCTCGAAATCCTGATCCAGCCAGTCGGGATGATGCGCCACCGGCAGGGAATAGAAGATCGCGGCCAGCGGCTGGCCGGGGTTCGAGGGCATCGACCCCACCGGCAGCACGCCCAACATCCGGTCGGCGCGGCGGTAGCGCTGGCTGAGATGATCCTTGGGCAGGCGGCTGTCCTCGGGCCAGGGCACGGTGGCCCAGACCGCTCCGTAGGGCAGGGCGCGGGCCGTCAGAGGCGATAGCGGCGAGCCTGCCCCGCAGGCATCGACAATGAGGTCGAACGGTCCCTCGCGCCCGGCCCCGAAATGCAGGTATCGCCCGTCGCGCCCGGTGGCGCGGTGTTCGGGCGTGATCTCCACCCCCGCCCGGATCGCGGCGCGGTGGATCGCATCAAAAAGGGCCGCGCGGTGGATGCCAAGGCCCTGGCGCTCCGGGGTTTGGCCATAGCGCACGTCGAGGACGCGGCGGCCGGATGTGGCTTCGTTCCCCGCCATCCGGTCTAGGCGCTGGCCGAGATCGCGGGTCATCCGCCCGGCCCCCATCGCGTCCAGCACCGCCATGCCGACGGGTTGCACGACCAGACCAGAGCCCACGGGCGCGGGCCGTGCGAACTGATCGAAGAGGGTCACGCGATGCCCGTCCGCGGCCAGAAGCGCCGCCGCTGACAGGCCCCCGATCCCGGCCCCGGCTATGCCGATTTGCAATGTCATTTCCGCAGGTTAGTGCAGGACTGCGCCGCCGGGTATCGGAAAACGCACGCCGGACACTCTTCCGGTCCCTCACGCCCCCCGCCATGTGGGCCAGGCGCGACAGGTTCCGAGGCCGAGCCTTATTGATCCATCGCATTGTCGCTGCGCGGGCCGTTTGACAGACTCCTACCTGATCGAAACAAAACGGCACAAAGACGATGACACTGGAACACGGACACACGCAGGTCGAGGTTGAGGCGCGGATAAGAACCGGCGGCGGGCGCGGCTACCTGCGCGACACGGTCTATGGCGCTATTGACGGTGCGGTAACAACCTTTGCCATCGTCGCCGGTGTCGCGGGGGCGGGCCTTGCCCCCGGCATCATCATCGCGCTTGGCGTCGCTAATGTGTTGGCCGACGGGTTTTCGATGGCAGCGGCCAATTATTCGGGCACCAAGGCCGAGCTTGATGACATGCAGCGCCTGAAGCTCATCGAGGGTCGCCATATCGACCAGGAACCCACCGGCGAGCGCCGCGAGTTGCGCGAGATCTTGCGACTGAAAGGGCTGTCGGGCGACGTATTGGAGGCCGCAACTGATCAGGTCGCGGCCAGCCGGGCGTCCGCGATCCAGATGATGCTGGTCGATGAATACGGTCGTCCCCCCGTCGATCCGCACCCGATGCGTGCCGCCTTGGCGACCTTCGTTGCGTTCCTGCTGGCCGGGCTGATCCCGCTGCTGCCTTTCCTGTTCGGCATGGCCGAGGCGTTCCGCCTCTCGATCATCCTGACGGGGGCGGTCTTTTTCTCCATCGGTGCAGCCAAGAGCGTCTGGTCGCTGTCGCCCTGGTGGCGCTCGGGGGGCGAGACGCTGGCTATTGGCGGGACGGCCGCAGCGATCGCGTATTTTGTCGGCACCTTGTTCAACGTCTGACCGACAATCCCGCTGCGAGGCTGACGTAGACTGAGGTCGAATGGCCCCTGAAACGGTCCAATCGGCGTCTTTACCCCATGCCGAGAGGCCCCTATAACCGCCCCCATGACTTATGCCACTTTGCGCATCATTCAGCGAATTACTGGCCCGGCGCTCTGAAAGATCGAGCCGCCGGGACACAGGTGTTTGAGCCATCGCACCGCCCTGATATACCCCCCATACTCCGATCAAGACAGGACCGCATCCCATGTGCGCCGACACGCCCGAGCCGTCGCTCGACTACAAATCCACGCTGAACCTTCCGAAAACCGATTTCCCGATGCGCGCGGGCCTGCCCAAGCGCGAACCGGACTGGCTGGCCCGGTGGGACAAGTTGGACATCTATGGCCGCCTGCGCGCCAAGGAAGGCCGCACCCCCTTCACGCTGCATGACGGGCCGCCCTACGCCAACGGCCACCTGCATATCGGCCACGCGCTGAACAAGACCATCAAGGACATGATCGTGCGCTCCCATCAGATGATGGGCCATGACGCGCGCTATGTGCCGGGGTGGGACTGCCACGGGCTTCCGATCGAATGGAAGATCGAGGAGCAATACCGCAAGAAGGGCCGCAACAAGGACGAGGTGGATATCGTCGATTTCCGCCAGGAATGCCGCAAGTTCGCCGAAGGCTGGGTCGATATCCAGCGCGACGAGTTCAAGCGCCTCGGCATCACCGGCAACTGGGACGATCCCTACCTGACCATGGCCTATCACGCCGAGGCGGTGATCGCCGAGGAGTTCCAGAAATTCCTGATGAACGGTACGCTTTACCAGGGCTCCAAGCCGGTGATGTGGTCGCCGGTCGAGAAAACCGCCCTGGCCGAGGCCGAGGTGGAATATCACGACAAGGAAAGCTTCACCATCTGGGTCAAGTTCAAGGTCACCGATTTCCACATGCCCGACCTGGTCCTGTCCGATGAGGAGGAGACCGACGATGCCCGCGAGGCAGTGACGCAAGCCAAGGCCGACGCCGCGCGCGATTTCAAGGGCGCCTATGTGGTGATCTGGACGACGACACCCTGGACGATCCCCTCCAACAAGGCCGTCGTCTTCGGCGACAGCTTCGATTACGGGCTCTACGAGGTCACCGACGCGCGCGAGGAATGTTGGGCCGCCAAGGGCGACCGCTTCATCCTGGCCGACAAGCTGGCTGCGGATGTGATGGCCAAGGCGCGGCTGGAGCCCGGCCAATACCGCCGCCTGCGCAACGTGACACCCGCGCAGTTGTCCGGCATGACGCTGCATCACCCGCTTGCCGGGGCCGAGGGGGCGAACGGTGAATGGGATCAGCCCCGCGATTTCCGCGCCGCCGATTTCGTGACCGATGAGGAAGGCACCGGCTTCGTGCATTGCGCGCCGAGCCACGGGATGGAGGAATATGAACTCTATCGCGGTTTGGGCATGCTGCCCCAGGTGATCACCTATAACGTGATGGACGATGGCGGCTTCCGCGCCGATCTGCCCTTCTTCGGCGGCACCTATATCCTCAACCGCAAGGGCGGCGAGGGCGACGCCAACACCGCCGTGATCGACAAGCTTGCCTCCGTCGGCGGCCTGCTGGCGCGCGGCAAGATCAAGCACAGCTATCCGCACTCGTGGCGCTCCAAGGCCCCCGTGATCTACCGCAACACCGCCCAATGGTTCGCCGCCGTGGACAAGCCCGTCGGCGACGGTCAGGACGATCACGGGCTGACGATCCGCGAACGCGCGCTGACCTCCATCGACAAGCTCGTGAAATGGACGCCGCAGACGGGGCGCAACCGGCTCTACTCGATGATCGAGCAGCGCCCTGACTGGGTGCTCAGCCGCCAACGCGCCTGGGGCGTGCCGCTGACCTGCTTCACCCGGAAAGGCGCGCTGCCGACGGATGAGATATTCCTGCTGCGGGACGCCGTGGTGAATGCGCGCATCGTGCGGGCCTTCGAGGAAGAGGGTGCGGATTGCTGGTATCAGGACGGGGCCAAGGACCGGTTCCTCTCGGGCATCGTCGATCCTGAAGATTACGATCAGGTCTTCGACATCCTCGATGTGTGGTTCGATTCAGGCTCCACACATGCCTTCGTGCTGCGCGACCGCGAGGACGGCACCGAGGACGGTATCGCCGATGTCTACATGGAAGGCACCGACCAGCATCGCGGCTGGTTCCACTCCTCGCTCTTGCAAGCCTGCGGAACGATGGGCCGCGCGCCTTACCGCAACGTGGTCACGCACGGGTTCACGCTGGACGAGAAGGGCATGAAGATGTCCAAGTCGCTCGGCAACACCATCGTGCCCGAGAAGGTGGTGCAGCAATACGGGGCCGATATCCTGCGGCTCTGGGTGGCGCAGGCCGATTACACCAACGATCAGCGTATCGGGCCGGAGATCCTGAAAGGCACCGCCGACAGCTATCGCCGGTTGCGCAACACGATGCGGTTCATGTTGGGCAGCCTCGCCGATTTCAGCGAGGCCGACCGGGTCGAGCCCGCGGATATGCCGGAACTGGAGCGGTGGGTGCTGCACCGGCTGGCGGAACTGGATCACGTGGTGCAGGACGGCTATCGCCGGTTCGACTTCCAGGGCGTGTTCCAGGCGGTTTTCGCCTTCGCCACCGGCGATCTTTCCGCCTTCTATTTCGACATCCGCAAGGACGCGCTCTATTGCGACGGCGACACCGACCGCCGCCGCGCCGCGCGCACCGTGCTGGACCTGATCTTCCACCGGCTGACGACCTGGCTGGCGCCGGTGCTGGTCTTTACCATGGAGGAGGTCTGGCTGGAGCGTTTCCCCGGCGATGACAGCTCGGTCCACCTGGTCGATTTCCCCGTCACGCCTGCCGATTGGCGCGACGAGGGGCTGGCTGCGAAATGGGCGCGTGTGCGCCGCGCCCGCCGCGTGGTGACGGCGGCCCTGGAGGTGCAGCGCCGCGACAAGGTGATCGGTGCCTCGCTGGAGGCCGCGCCCACGGTCCATGTGCGCGATGCGGAGGTGCTGGCGGCGCTGAAAACGGTGAACTTCGCCGATATCGCCATCACCTCGGGCGTGACGCTGACCGGCGATCCCCTGCCCGGTGAGGCGTTCCGCCTGCCCGAAGTGGAGGGCGTCGGCGTTGTCTTCGAGAGGGCGGAGGGCGAGAAATGCCAGCGCTGCTGGAAGATTTTGCCCGATGTGGGACGCCACGATCACCCCGGCGTCTGCGGGCGCTGCGACGCGGCGCTTGGCTGACGTCGAAAGCCGCTGACAAGACAGTCTGACAAGACCCGCGCCGGATCACATTCCCGGCGCGGGTCTTGTCAATTCTTTGAACGCTGACGGTTCTGTCGCCGACCCACAGGCATCAATTCGTTTCCCGGATTGCCTGCCATTGGTCACGAAAGGATCCCCGCCATGCCCGCCGATCTGTCTCTCCGCCTCGACAAGCGTTCGCCCGTCATCAGTTACCCGCCCCGGATCGGGCCGCTCGACCCGGCCTGGCGGGACGCCGCCACATTCGTCCGCGTCACGCCCGAACCGGTGATCGACGGCGACGAGGTCGGGCTGCGTTACCGGTTCCAGTTGCCCGGCAACGTGCTGAACGCGGTTCGCAACTATTCGGAGGAGATGATCGCGGCTGCCGAACGCGCCATCGGTAGCGCCGCGACCGGCAACATTCCCAACGTGGTGCGCGTGCTGCTCAATGACACCAAGTCGCTCACGCGCGATAAATCCTTCACCATCGGTTACAAATTCGTTGCCGACCCGACCCCGGCCAAGGGGATCGAGCGCCTCGGCGTCAAGCGCATCCTCGATCTGGCACATGACACCAAGGAGGCCGACGCAAGCTACAGGGTCTTCACCGAGGTCGATACAACCCGCTTGCCAGCCTTGCGCGGTTCAATTCCCAAAACCGACGACGCCAGCCAGTTCAGCAGGCCCGATTTCCTGCGACTGTCCGGTGACGGACGTCCTGTCGAGATCATCGAAGAGGTCTCGGTCAAGATCGAGCTTGCGGGCATTGCCGACCACGCCTTCGACCATGTGCAGCAGGCCGCCGATGCGATCCGTGACTTCTTTGCCAACGAATCCGACGAAACCTCGCGCCTGGCGCGGGCGCTGGTGTTGTTGAACGGCCTCAAGGACACCCTGGTCGATTTCTTCAAGGACAAGGAAGCCTCCGTCGTCCTCAATTCCTACATCATCCAGCTCAGGACCGTCAGCGAGGAGGACGCCGCAAAGCTACGCGCCGCGCTGGAGGCCGCGATTACCGCGCTGGAGGGGGCCGCGCTCGGTCTCGATGGGGCCTATGAGGCAATGGGCTACGAGTTCGAGAACCCCTTGTACGCGCATGCCGATGACCTGCGTGACCTGGTGCAGCGCCTCGACTAAGGCACCGCGCCGGGACTCGACACGCGCCAAGATCGCGGGCACGGTGTCAGTCTCTGCCCGAAAGGAACATCCATGCCAGTCACACCCGACGCCGTCGCACGCATGGCGAAGGATTACACCGCCGCCTGGAATTCCGGCTCTGCCGATGCCGTCGCGTCCTTCTACGCGCCCGATGTTGAGATCGTTATCAATCGTGGCGACCCCTGGTCGGGGCGCGACAGGGTGCGCGACATGGCGGCAGGCTTCTTTGCCGATGTCCCCGACCTGAGCCTGACCTGCGACGATCTCAGGGTTTCGGGCACCCATGCGATTTTTGTCTGGAGCTTTACGGGCCATGACGCATCCAGCGGGCGGCCCCTGAATGTGCGCGGATGGGAAGAATGGGAGATCGGCGAGGACCTCAAGGTTGCGGCCTCGCGCGGATGGTTCGATGCCGACGATTATGCGCGCCAGGCGTCAGCTGCGTGACCTTGTGCGCATTTGCAGGGGCGATTGTGCCCTTGGCGCCGGACTGAGTCCGTATATCTTTGGGTGAATGACTGCACTCCAACAGGAAGCACCCTATGACCGATAGCTACACGCCCCCCAGGGTCTGGACCTGGGACAAGGAAAACGGCGGGGCCTTCGCCTCGACCAACCGGCCCATCGCCGGGCCGACCCATGAAAAGGCGCTGCCGGTCGGCAAGCATCCGTTCCAGCTCTATTCCCTGGCGACGCCCAACGGGGTCAAGGTCAATGTCCTGTTCGAGGAGTTGCTGGCCGCGGGCCACGCGGGGGCCGAATACGACGCCTGGCTCATTCGCATCGGCGATGGCGATCAGTTCGGGTCGGGCTTCACCGAGGTGAACCCCAATTCCAAGATCCCGGCGCTGATGGACCGTTCGGGGCCGACCCCGGTGCGTGTCTTCGAATCCGGCGCGATCCTGCTGCACCTGGCCGAGAAATTCGACGCCTTCCTGGGCGCGCCCGAGGATCGGCCCGAGATGCTGTCCTGGCTCTTTTGGCAGATGGGCAGCGCGCCTTACCTGGGCGGCGGCTTCGGCCATTTCTACGCCTATGCGCCCGAGCCGATGGAATACCCGATCAACCGCTTCGCGATGGAGGCCAAGCGCCAGCTTGACGTGCTGGACCGTCACCTTGCCGAGCGGGAGTGGATGGCCGGCGACAGCTACACGATTGCCGACATGGCGATCTGGGCCTGGTATGGAAACCTCGCCCTGGGCCGGGCCTATGACGCCGCCGAGTTCCTCGATGTCGCCAGCTACAGGAACGTCGTGAAATGGGCCGAGAAGATCGACGCGCGGCCTGCCGTGAAACGCGGGCGGATGGTCAACAAGACCTCGGGCGATCCGGCGACGCAGCTGCATGAACGCCATGATGCGTCCGATTTCGAGACGCAGACGCAGGACAAGATCGGCCCCGACGCATGATGCGGGCCGGGGTCTCGACTCCGGTCGGGACCCTGATCCTGTCGGCACGGGACGGGGCGATCACGGCGGTTGAGTGGCGCCAGCCGTTGCACGACGATCCCGCGCCGATTTTCGATCAGGCGCGGGCCGAGTTGACGGAATATTTCGCGGGCGCGCGACGGCGTTTCTCCGTTCCGCTGGCCCCCGGTGGCAGCCGGTTTCAGCAGGAATTCTACGCAGCCCTCACGGAAATCCCCCATGGCGAGACCCGCAGCTATGGCGATCTGGCGCAGCGGCTTGGCGTCTCCGCTCAGGCGATCGGGCAGGCGTGCGGGGCCAATCCGATCCCGGTCTTCATCCCCTGTCACCGAGTGTTGGCGGCAAACGGCCTTGGCGGCTATTCCGGCGCGGGCGGGATCGAGACAAAGGTGGCGCTGCTCAGGCTGGAAGGGGCGGCATCGCTTCTGATCTGACCCGCGCGGACCGAGTTCTTTCAAAAGAACTCGTGAAATCCTGTGTCAGGATTTCGCCCCCTCCGGCCAGCGGATCGCAGCCTCACCCGCCGTCAACGCCCCTTTCGCCCGGTCAAAGCGCAGATAGGCCAGCGCCTTGCCCCCCGATTGCGTGAACAGTCTGCCCGCCGGTTTCTCACCCGCGAGAATCTCGGTTCCGACCGGCGCCGTGCCCTCGATCTCGACCTGCGCCAGCCCCTTGCGCAATTCCGTCTTGTGCTTCATCCGCGCGGTCACTTCCTGGCCCACATAGCAGCCCTTGCGATGATCGACGCCGTTCAGCCGGTCGAACCCCATTTCCAGGATATAGCTGTCATCGGGGATCAGCTCGACACCCGCCTCGGGGATGACATGCGCCACGCGCAGCGCGTCCCAATCCGTCACCTGACGCTCGCCCGCGATCCCATAGGCGCGCCAGCCAAGCCCCGCATCGCGCGGATCCGGGTGGCTGCCCTCCGGTCCGTCCTCGCGCCCGCGCGTGACCTCCAGGTCCGTCTCCTCGATCCGCACATCGGCGCGCAGGCGGTACATCGCCAGCCGCTGTGCCAGCGCGGGGGCCAGATCGTCCTTCACGTCGATCAGGATATCCTCGCCCCGGTCCAGCAGGAAGAAATCGGCCAGGTACTTGCCCTGCGGCGACAGCAGCGCGGAATAGACCAGCGCGCCGGGCCTCGCGTCATTCGTCACCAGCCCTTGCAGGAAATCGCCGCGCTCTGACCCCGTCAGGCGCAATACGGTCCGGTCGGCTGCGGTTTCGGCGGTCATGGCGGGCGTCCTCCTTCGGTATCCTGCCCCATATATGCGTGTCTCTCCCCAACGGCCAGAGGGTCCCCGATTGACCATCCCCGACCGCCACGATACCGATTTCACAACCCGTCAGAAAGGACCCGCCATGAGCCTCGCCAATGGCCGCGAATATCTTGCCATCCCCGGCCCCTCGGTGGTGCCCGACCGGGTGCTGCGTGCGATGCACCGGGCCGCGCCGAACATCTATATCGGTGAGTTGGTCGAGATGACGCATGGCATCGTCCGCGACCTGCGCCGTGTCGCCCGGACAAGCCATGACGTGGCGATGTATATCTGCAATGGCCACGGCACCTGGGAGGCGTCCCTCAGCAACACCATGTCACGCGGCGACAAGGTCCTCGTCCTGGATACCGGGCAGTTCGGCCGGGGCTGGGGCGCGACGGCGCAGGGTCTGGGGATCGAGGTCGAGATGTTGCCCGGTGACAGCCGCAAGCCCGTCGACCTGGCCCGCCTGACCGAGGCGCTGCGCGCCGACAGGGACCACCGGATCAAGGGCGTGCTGGCGGTGCATGTCGAGACCTCCTCCTCCGGGCGCAGCGACATTGCCGGGGTGCGCCGCGCGCTGGACGACGCGGGCCATCCGGCGCTGCTGTTCTCGGACAATATCGCCAGCCTGGCGGTGGACGAATTCCACATGGATGATTGGGGCGTCGATGTGATGGTCTCGGCCAGCCAGAAGGGGCTGATGGTGCCGCCGGGCATGGGCTTCGTCTTCTTCTCGCCCCGCGCGGCGCGCGCGAGAGAGACCGCCGACCTGGCCACGCCCTATTGGGATTGGCGCCTGCGTGCCCGGCCCGAGATGTTCTACCAGCATTTCGGCGGCACCGCGCCGACGCATCACCTCTACGGGCTTCGCGAAGCGCTCGACATGATCCTGGACGAGGAGGGGCTGGAGGCCGTCTGGACGCGCCACGCCGCGCTGGCGCGCACCATCTGGGCCGCGGTCGAGGCCTGGGGGCAGGGCAGTGACGTGGCGCTCAACATGACCGACCTGGCGGCGCGGTCGCATTCCGTGACCACGATCCGCATGGGCGAGGGGCAGGGCGACCGGTTGCGCGCCTGGCTGGAGGCGGAAACCGGCGTGACCCTCGGCAAGCCGCTCGGCGCGGAAATGCCAGAGGCGAGCGGTATTTTCCGCATCGGCCACATGGGCCACGTGAACGCGCATATGGTGATGGGCGTGCTTGGCGCGATGCAGGCCGGGATGATCGCGCTGGATATCCCGCACGGGGCCGGGGGTCTGGACGCGGCGGCGGCTGTGGTGGCGGCGGGGTGACCAGCGGGATCAGCCGCGCGCGTCCGCAAGCGCGCCGGGCAGCGCCCCGGCAAAGGCCGCAAGGTCGGCCTCGGTCCCGCAGGAAACCCGGATGCAGCGGTCCTGCGGGGCTGTGAAGGGCATCCGCACGAAAATGTCGCGCGCCCCAAGACCCGCCACGACCTTGCGCGCGAAATCGCCGTCATGGCCGCAATCCATGGCGACGAAATTCGTGGCCGAGGGCAGGGGCGTCAGCCCGTTGTCGCGGGCGATTCGGGCGATGGTCTCGCGCGCCGCGCCGATCCGGGCGACCGTGTCGCGCAGGTGCTCCTGATCCTGAACGGCGGCGAGGGCCGCGGCCTGCCCCAGGCGCCCGACGCCGAAATGGTTGCGGATCCGGTCGAACCCGGCGATCAGCGCGCTGGAGCCAATCGCATAGCCCAACCGCATCCCCGCCAGCCCGTAGGCCTTGGAGAAGGTCCGCATCCGGATCACGCGCGGGGTGTCCGGCGCGAGCGGCGGGATCACGCCCTCGGGCGCGGTGTCTGAATAAGCCTCGTCCAGCACCAGCAGGCAGCCCTCGGGCACCGCGGCGATCATGCGCTCGATCACGTCGGCCCCGTGCCAGCTTCCCATCGGGTTGTCGGGGTTCGAGATATAGACCAGCTTGGCCCCGGTCTCCCGCGCCTTGGCGATCAGCGCCTCGGGGTCTTCATGGTCGCCCTTGAACGGCACCTTGTGCAGAACGCCGCCAAAGCCCGCGACATGGTAGTTGAAGGTAGGATAGGCCCCTTGCGAGGTCACCACCGCGTCGCCTTCGGCCACCAGCAGGCGCACGAGGTTGCCAAGCAGCCCGTCAATGCCCTCGCCAACAAGGATATGCTCCATCGCGATGCCGTGATGGGTGGCCAGCGCGTGGCGCAATTCATGCGAGGCGGAATCGCCGTATTTCCATGCCTCACGCGCTGCCTCGGCCATGGCGGCGATGGCGCGCGGCGAGGGGCCGAAGACGCTTTCATTCGCGCCGAGCCGGGCGGCGAACGGCCTGCCTCGCTCCCGTTCCTGCGTTTCTGGTCCGACAAAGGGAACCGAGGCAGGCAGGCGGGCGACAAGCGGGGTGTAGTTGGGGTTGGACATGGGGGGAATGAATGCGCGGTTGGGGCGGGTTTCGCAAGGGGGAGGGTGGGTGGTTGGTTGGGACGGGCACGCATCGTGCGAGGTCACTCACCTTTGCGGTCTCCACTTCCTACTGCGCAAATCGGGGGATTTGATCGACATCATGTCTCGGTGAACGCGACGAGTCTATTGTCGGCCATCAGCTTAGATACAAGGCTAGGTCCAATGAGAGAGCCCACAGAGCCCCGCTCGCATCATGCGATCCCGTCTTCCGCCATAATGGCCTTTGTCGGTCTGACCTTCACCATCACCTGGGGATTGATCGGGGTTTATGTGCTCCGACCTGATTGGGCCGCAACCACGTTCGGCCAGATCAGCGGCACTCACCCGTTTTTCTTTCTGGCCACTTGGGCACCGGCGATTTCAGCCTTTGTACTGATCCTCTATTTCGCAGGCCTGCGCGGGCTGAGGGCTTTCCTCTCACGACTTCTCATATGGCGCTGCGCACCCGGATGGGTAGCATTTGTCGCCGTCGGCATCCCGTTGGTCTACATAGCAGGCTCGATCCTGAAGGGCGGGCCGGTTCTGGCACCAATGCCACCCGAGGGCATTGGCCCCATGATTGCGCTGCTCTTCATGATGCTCTTTCTTGGCCCGATCGAGGAGTTCGGCTGGCGTGGCGTCGCGCAACCCATTCTCCAACGTTACATGGCCCCGGTCTGGGCAGGGGTGCTCATCGGCACGGTCTGGGGCATCTGGCACCTCCCGGCGTTCTTCCTGTCGGGGACGGTCTTCGGCGACTGGAATTTCCTGCCGTTCCTCGTCGGCAACATCACATTGGCGATTTTGGTGACGCAGATCTTCAACCGCGCCAAGGGCAGCCTGCAATGGCCAATGCTGTTCCATTGGCAGTTGATCAACCCGTTCTGGCCGGACGCGCAACCTTATGACACGTTGATATTGGTGGCTGTTGCGGGCTGCGTCGTATGGTGGAACCGGGACACCATGTTCAAGCGCGCGGGGGCCGTGACACGGCTCATCCCCTGACGAGGACGGACGGAGCTGCAACGAACAGATGGTGCGACATCATTTTTGGGCTGTAGAGTGCGCTTCTGCGTACCTTCCCACCGTCACGGCAGATCGTAAACCGTCACGTCCACGCCCGCCTCGACCAGGCATTTTTCGATCAGCGGCTCGATCTTCTCCCATGACCCGCCTGCCAGCCCTGCCCCGATGCGCGGCATGTGAACGCTGGCGCCTTGATCGGCGGCGCGCTTCGCCACCTCGCAGAGGCCCGCCTCAATGGCCTCGTAGCGGATCGGCGGCACCGGTCCCTGGGGACGGATGCCGTGCTGGCCGATGATGTTGGCGACGCAGAGACCGTCCTCCACCTCGACCACCTGCACCGCACCAAGCGCGAAGCCCTCGCCGCTGGCGTACCAGTCGCGATAGGCCTGCTCGGGCGCGGACCATTTTTCCGAGAGCGCAATGACAAAGCCCTTCCCCCAGGCGCCCTCATCGTTGCAGACATGCGCGATGATGGCGGGGCGGGGCTCCGGCGCGGTGGCATCGCCTTTGGTATAGGTCAGCGAGCCCGCCATCAGGCGACCTCTTCCAGCCGCGCCAATGCGGCCCTGATCTTGGCCTCTTCCTCTTCGCGCGCGTCGAGGTTGGCTTGGGTTTCCTCGACCACTTCCGGCGGGGCGCTTTCGGCGAATTTCGGGTTGTTCAGCCGCCCGCGCAGGCCCCCCAACTCCTTCGCCAGCTTGCCCAACACCTTCTCAAGCCGCGCCTTTTCCTCGGCCACGTCGATGAGGTCGGCGATCGGCAATCCGAAGACCCCGCCCGCGACCGCGATGGTGACGGCCCCCTTGGGCAGGGCATCGACGCGGCTGACACCTTCCACGCGGGCAATCCGCAGGATCATCGCTTCGTTGCGGTCCCAGGCGGCCTGGCCCTTCGCGTCCAGTTCCGCCTGCAACAGCGGCACCTTCAGACCGGCGGGCACGTGCATCTGCGCGCGGACCGAGCGGATTTCGTCAATCAGCGAAATCACCCAGTTCATCTCGGCATCGGCCTCGGCGTCGATCAGTTCCGCGCCGTATTCCGGCCAGTCCCGATGCACCAGCAGGGTGTCGCGCGCGGCGATCTCGCCCCACAGTTCCTCGGTGATGAAGGGCATGACGGGGTGCAGCAGGATCAGGCACTGGTCGATCACCCAGGCCATGGTGGCGCGGGTCTCGGCAATCACCGCTTCGTCACCGCTTGCGAAGAGCGGCTTGGCAAATTCCAGATACCAGTCGCAGACCTTGCCCCAGACCAGCGCATAGAGCCCGTTTGCCGCGTCGTTGAAGCGGTAGGCGGCCAGCGCCTCGTCATGTGCAATGCGCCCTCGTGCGATTTCACCCACGATCCAGCGGTTGACGGTCTGGGTCACGCTGGCGGGGTCGAACCCGTCCACCGGCTTGCAGTCGTTCATCTCGGCAAAGCGCGCGGCATTCCAGAGCTTGGTGCCGAAGTTGCGGTAGCCCTTGATCTTGTCGACGCTCAGTTTCAGCACGCCGCCAAGCGCCGCCATGGACGCATTGGTAAAGCGCAAGGCATCGGCGCCGAACTCATCCACGATCTCCAGCGGGTCGATCACGTTGCCTGTGGTCTTCGACATCTTCTTGCCCTTCTCGTCGCGGACAAGCTGGTGCAGGTAGACGGTGTGGAACGGGTTCTGCTGCGTCACGGCCTGGGACATCATCATCATCCGGGCGACCCAGAAAAAGAGGATATCCTGCCCGGTGATCAGCACATCGGTGGGGAAGTATTTCTTCGTGCTCTCGTCCCAATTGGGCCAGCCAAGCGTGCCGAAGGGCCAGAGCCCGGAGGAAAACCAGGTGTCCAGCACGTCGGGATCACGCCAGACGGGATAAAGCAGTTCTGTCGGGTCTTCCGTCACCTCGTAGCGCGCATAGCTATGCGCCAGCATCTCCTCGGCGGCGCCCCGGTCGGCCACTTCCGTGATGCGGGCGTGGTTGAGCGGCGTGGGCAGCGACGCGATGCGATCCTTGAAGCGCGGGGTGATGTCTTCCAGCGCAGCGCCACACTCGGCGGCTTCGCCGGCATGGACCATATGTTCGGTCACCAAGAGGCGGCCAAGCTCGACATGGTCCAGCGTGCCGTCGCCCTCGTCATCGGTGAAATCCGGCGCGGACAGGTCGAGACCATACCAGACCGGCACCTGATGCCCCCACCAGAGCTGGCGCGAGATGCACCACGGCTCGATGTTCTCCAGCCAGTGGAAGAACACCTTCTCACCGCTCTCGGGCATGATGGTGACGTCGCCCTTTCGCACCGCGTCCAGCGCCGGGCCGACGATCTTGGCGGTATCGACGAACCACTGGTCGGTCAGCATCGGCTCAATCACAACCTTGGACCGGTCGCCGAAGGGCTGCATGATCTTCTTGGATTCGACGTAAGGGAGGGTTTCGGTGATCTCCTCGCCGGTTTCCTTGTCCTTGCGCGTCACCTCATGCGTGACCGCCAGCCCCTCGCCGGTGATCTGCGCGACAACCAGTTTGCGCGCCTCGAACCGGTCCAGCCCGCGCAAGTCATCGGGCACGAGGTTCAGCGTATCGACCTCGGTGCCGGTGAAGTCGGCCCCGTTCGCGATCTCCTGCGCGCGCTCCGCCGCCTCGGCATAGGGCGCGCCATCGGCCCGCATCGCGCCCTTCGTATCCATCAGGCGATACATCGGGATGCCGCCGCGCTTGGCCACTTCATAATCGTTGAAATCATGCGCGCCGGTGATCTTCACCGCGCCCGAGCCGAAATCGGGGTCCGGATACTCATCGGTGATGATCGGGATCAGGCGGCGATGTTCCTTTGGCCCGACGGGGATCTCGCAAAGCTGCCCCACGATGGGGGCATAGCGCGCGTCCGAGGGATGCACCGCGACCGCGCCGTCGCCCAACATGGTCTCGGGCCGGGTCGTGGCGATGGAGATATAGTCGCGCGTCTCGCGCAGGGTCTCAACGCCATCCTCGTCGGTCTCGACATATTCATAGGTGGCTCCGCCCGCGAGCGGGTATTTGAAGTGCCACATATGGCCGTCGACCTCGGTGTTTTCGACCTCCAAGTCGGAAATCGCGGTCTCGAAATGCGGATCCCAGTTCACGAGGCGTTTGCCGCGATAGATCAGGCCCTTTTCGTACATATCGACGAAGACCTTGATCACGGCATCATGGAAATCGGGGCTGTTCTCATGGCCCGTGCGCGGGTCGCCCTGCGCGCCCGCCATGGTGAAGGCGTTGCGGTCCCAGTCGCAGGAGCATCCCAGGCGCTTCAACTGCTCGACGATGGTGCCGCCATATTTGCCCTTCCATTCCCAGACCTTCTCCAGGAACCTCTCGCGCCCCATCTCGCGGCGGCTTTCATTGCCTTCCGCCGCCAGCATCTTCTCGACCTGCAATTGCGTGGCGATACCCGCATGGTCCTGCCCCGGCTGCCACAGCGTGTCGAAGCCGCGCATCCGGTGCCAGCGCACGAGGATATCCTGCAACGTGTTGTTGAAGGCGTGGCCGACATGCAGCGCGCCGGTCACGTTGGGCGGCGGGATCATGATGGTGAAGGTCTCGGGCCGCGATGCATTCGCCCCCGCCGCGAAGGCCCCTGCCTCGTCCCATTTCGCCGTGATCCGCGCTTCGGCCTCGGCCGCGTCAAAGCTCTTTTCCATCGCCCGCATATCCTGTTTCCACTGTCGGACGTGACTTAACGGCTTCGCGGCCAAAGGCCAAGACTGCGCGCGCCCCGGTTGCGGCGATTTGCGCCCTCTGGACAGCGGCGGCGCGGTTGCTACCAATAGGGTCAAGGTGGGGGCAGCGGATAAATGCACGCGGTTGAACACGATAGGCGGCGTCATGGCCGCTAGGGGCGGGTTCCTGACCCGGTTGCGCGGCTTTCGCAGCCGGCCTGAGCCGCGGCTTGCCGACACCCGCGCCGCCCGCACCCATGTCGTGCTGCTCGACGGCACCATGTCGAGCCTCAAGCGCGGTTACGAGACCAATATCGGCCTGACCTACCGCCTTCTGTCCGAGGTCGGTCCCGCCGCCAACCTGATGGTCTATTACGAGCCCGGCATCCAGTGGCGCGGGCTCAAACGATCTGTCGAGGTCATCGCGGGCATCGGCATCAACCGCCAGATCAAGCGCAGCTACCTGTTCCTGGCGCGCAATTACCGCCCCGGCGACAGGATCTTCCTGATGGGGTATTCGCGCGGGGCGTTTGCGGTGCGCAGCCTGGCGGGGCTCATTGACAAGCTCGGCCTGATGCGGCCCGCGCAGATCACCGAAGAAACCATGGCGCGGCTCTATGACCTCTATGAGCGCGAACCGGATGGGGCCTCGGCCCGCGCCTTCCGCGAGACGCGTTGCCATCCGCGCGTCGAGATCACCATGGTGGGCGTCTATGATTGCGTGCGGGCGCTTGGTGTACGCTGGCCGGTGCTATGGCGGCTCGCGCCGCAGGCGCATGAGTTCCACAATCACAGGCTCGGGCCCGCCACACAAAAGGGCAGTCACGCGCTGGCACTGGAGGAGACGCGAGATGCTTACGCGCCGCTTTTGTGGGATGTTCCGCCCGAGCGCGAGGGCGATATCGTGCAGATGTGGTTTCGCGGCACGCATGGCGATGTCGGCGGCAATCTCGGTGACTGGCACGCGGCGCGGCCGCTGTCGAATATCCCGCTGGTCTGGATGCTGGAACGCGCCGAGGCGGCGGGGCTGGTGCTGCCGCCGCATTGGCGCGGTCGCTACCTGACCGATCCGGGCGTGCCCTCGGCGGGCAATCTGCGCGGGTGGGGCTTGCTCTTTCCGCTGCGCCACCGCCGCAAACCGGGCCGCGATCCCTCCGAGAGGGTGCATCCCACCGCCGCTGCCCTGCTGCGCGGCTGGGGCTATGCGGTCGATGCAGAAGGGCGGATCGGGCCACAATAGGGGTGTCGCCGCGCTGGCGCGCGTCGATCCGCCGGGGCTCTGCCGTCGTCATTGTCGCTCGGACCAATGGCGCAACAATGACGACCCCGAGGTTTTTCTGGCAAAATGAAAGGAGATGCAGACAGACTTGACCCGGGTTACCCCTTGCGCGGCTTGGCTCTCAGTGTCGGATCGGCGCTTGCCGGGTCTTCCGGCCAGGGATGCTTGGGATATTGCGCGCGCATGTCCTTGCGCATGTCGGCATAGGAGCCCGCCCAGAAGCCCGGCAGGTCCAGCGTCACCTGGACGGGACGGCTGGCGGGGGACAGCAGCACCATGCGAATGGGCAGGCGCTCGGGCCCGATCACCGGGTGTTTCGTGGTGCCGAAGACCTCTTGCACGCGGCACGAGATCTCCGGTTGGTCGCCGCTGTAATCGACCGGCACCCGGCGGCCCATCGGGGTGGTCCAGTGGGCGGGGGCCAGCCGGTCGACGTCCTGCATACGGTCCCAGGTCAGGCTGGCACGAAGCGCGTCCGCGGGGTCGAAGCGGCGCAGGTCGGCGGCGCTGGTGCAGCCCGTCAGGTAGGGCGCAAGCCAGTCCTCCGCGCGCGCCAGCAGGCCCGCCTCCGACATGTCCGCAACGCCGGAATAGGCAATGCGCGCCCGCAACAGGCGCGCCGCTTTCGTCCAGTTCAGTGCCTCCAGCCCGAGCGCGCGCAGCCCCTCCAGCAGCGCGCCGGTCACGGCCTCTTCTGGCGGGCCTTTCCACGCCTTGTCCTGCAAGACCAGCGCGCCGAACACCTCTTGCTCGCGCGCCATCACCCGGCCTTCGCGCCGTGACCAGTGGCACACCCTGCGCGCCGCGATCTGGCCGCCATAGAGCCCGCGCAATTCCGCCTCGTTCAGCGCCACCGCCTGCCGGATACGCGCCTCGCGCGGGTCGCCGTCCAGATCGGTCGCCACGATCAGACGTTGCCCGGCCAGCGCGTCGCCATCGGGCATCACCGCGCCCTTGCCTCCGGAGAGGACGTAGCGCGGGGCGCTCCCCTTGCGGCGCAGCCCGATCCGGTCGGGATAGGCAAGTGCGGCCTGTTCCCCCAGGCTGCGCGCGGGGCCCTTGGCAAACCGCGCCAGCCGTTTCGCCTCGGCCCTGATCCGGGCGACCGCGCCCGGATCGGCGTTCAGTGCCTTCGGGTCATCCAATGCCCGCAGCCGCAGCCCCAGATCGGTGCCCTGTCCGCGCAGGGGATCACGCTCGGCCAGGATCGCGGCCAGCCGTTCCGCCCCCTTGCCGCCAAGCGCCAGCATATGCGCGAGGCGCGGATGCAGCGGGATGCGGGCCAGTTGGCCCCCATGCGGCGTAATCCGCCCCTCACCGTCCAGCGCCTCCAACCCGCGCAACAGCGCCTGCGCCTCGGCCAATGCGCCTTCGGGCGGCGGCGTGAGGAAGGCCAGCCCCGCGCCGTCGCCCGCGCCCCATTCGGCCAGGTCCAGCGCCAGCCCCGCCAGGTCCGTCGCCTCGATCTCGGCGGGCGGAAAGGCGGGCAGGGCGCCCTCGGCCCCCCTGGTCCAGTTGCGATAGCAGACCCCCGGCGCCACGCGGCCGGCGCGGCCCCGGCGCTGGTCGGCCTCGGCGCGCGAGACAGCTTCTGTCACCAGCCGCGCCATGCCCGAGGAGGGATCGAACCGCGCCCGGCGCGCCCGCCCGCCATCGACCACGGCGCGGATATCGGGGATGGTCAGCGAGGTTTCGGCAATCGCCGTTGCCAGCACCAGCTTGCGTTTCGCGGGGTCGGGCCTGAGCGCCGCGCGCTGTGCCGCCAATGGCATCGCGCCGAAGAGCTGATGCAGGGCGATGCTGTCGGGCAGGTCGCCAAGCAGCCCCGCCACCCGCCGGATCTCGCCCTCGCCGGGCAGGAAGGCGAGGATACCGCCCTCGGCCTCGGCCAGCGCCGTACGGATCAGTTCCGCCACGCTGGTCTCCAGCCGCTCGCGCGCGGGCGCAGGCCGGTCGCGCCAACGGGTCTCGACCGGAAAGCTCTGCCCGTGCGAGGTGATCACCGGCGCGTCGTCCAACAGCGCCGCGACCGGCCCCGCATCCAGTGTTGCCGACATCACCAGCAGCACCAGATCCTCGCGCAGGGCGCCGCGCACTTCCCAGGTCAGGGCCAGCCCTAGATCGGCGTTCAAGGACCGTTCGTGAAACTCGTCGAAGATCACCGCGCCGATGCCCGGTAACTCGGGGTCGCCTTGCAGCATCCGGGTCAGGATGCCCTCGGTCACCACCTCGATCCTCGTCTCCGGCCCGGTCTTGCTGTCGCCCCGCACGCGGTAACCCACGGTCTGCCCGACCGCTTCGCCAAGCGTTTCCGCCATGCGTTCGGCGGCGGCGCGGGTGGCCAGCCGTCGCGGCTCCAGCATCAGGATGCGTCCCTCGACCTGGTCCAGCATCGCCAGCGGCACCCGCGTGGTCTTGCCCGCCCCCGGCGGGGCCTGCAACACGGCCCGCCCCGCGCGGGACAGCACAGCCATCAGGTCGGGCAGGACGGCATCTATGGGCAGGACAGGGGGCAGGGCGGTCTCATTCGGCTCGGCGGGGGTCGCGCCCATAAGGAGGGGCTCATCCGGCCAAGGTCAAGCGGCCCGCACCGGTCCCTCACCCGCCAGCATCGCGGCGCGCAGGATCAGCCCGAAGGCGACCAGTTCGACGATCTCCTCCCAGACCTCGCTGCGCGGCAGGCCAAGCCCGCCCTTCTCGAACGCCATCGACAGCGCGAAGACCGCGACCGCCGCGCCGATCCGCAGGCTGCTCGGCGAGCGCAGCAGGCGTAGAAAAGCGGCAAGCCGGTCGGGCACCTTGCGCACCCAGATCGTCAGCGCCGCCCCGAGCAATGCCAGCGTCAGCACCGACAGCGCGACCTCGACCCCGGTCACGCCCCGCGGCGGCAGGCCGAGGTTGCGGCCAAAGGTGGTCTCGCGCGCGGCCCCGATCAGCGGCACGCAGATCAGCACCAGGCTATAGGCCAGCGCGGCGGCGGCCCGTGGGGTCTCGATCCGGGCGGCAAGCCGGGCGATCCGGTCGAGGAAGACCCCTGCCGCCAACAGCAGCACCGCGATCTGGAGGTTTTCGAGGGGGCCGTTCTCGGCGGCCAGGGGCAAATCACGACCCTGCCATAGAAGGAAACCGGCGATCATCGCGAAGACGATCAGGAACGGGGTGTCGCGGGTCTCAACTCGGGTCTCGGAACGCACGGGGGAAACATGACTCTTCGGAAACGGTTGCAGGCATAACACCGGAATCGGGCCAAGGTTCCCGCAATCATGGGCACGGCCGCCGCTCTGGACAATTCCGCCCAAGACGACAAGGTTGCGTCCAGACACCGCGCCAAGACGAAAGGACCGCCGCGCCATGCCGGACCCGCGCCTGCCCGCCGATCTGCCCGAGCGTATCCTGAAGGGCGAACGCCGTGCGCTGGCCCGCGCCGTCACGCTGGTCGAAAGCACCCGCGCCGATCACAGGGCGCAGGCGACGACGCTCTTGGAGGCGCTGTCGGGCCATGGGCGGCAGGCGCTGCGCCTTGGCCTCTCCGGCACGCCGGGGGTGGGCAAATCCACCTTCATCGAGGCGTTCGGGATGATGCTGATCGAGGCCGGCCTGCGCGTCGCGGTCCTGGCCGTCGATCCGTCCTCGACCCGGTCGGGCGGCTCTATCCTGGGCGACAAGACCCGGATGGAGAGCCTGTCCCGCGAGAAGAACGCCTTTATCCGGCCCTCGCCCTCGCTCAGCCATTTGGGCGGCGTGTCCCGGCGCACGCGCGAGGCGGTCGCGCTGTGTGAGGCCGCCGATTTCGACGTCATCCTGATCGAGACCGTGGGCGTGGGCCAGTCGGAAACCATGGTCGCCGAGATGTGCGACATCTTCGTGCTGCTGCTGGCGCCCGCGGGCGGGGATGAGTTGCAGGGCGTCAAGCGCGGCATCATGGAGATCGCCGACCTGATCCTGGTCAACAAGGCCGATGGCGACCTGAAATCCACCGCCACCCGCACCTGCGCCGATTACGCGGGCGCGCTGCGCCTGATGCGCAAACGCGCCAATGACCCCGAGGGCTTTCCCAAGGCGCTGGCGGTCTCGGCGGTCGAGGGCGACGGGCTGGCGAGGGCCTGGGACGAGATGCGGGCGCTGGCCGACTGGCGCAAGGCAAACGGCCATTGGGACAAGCGCCGCGCCGAGCAGGCCCGCCACTGGTTCGAGGAGGAGGTGCAGAGCGGCCTCCTGGCGCGGCTCACCTCAGACCCCGACACGCGCGCGCGGATCCGCGATCTGGGGGCAGAGGTCGCCGCCGGGACCACCTCGCCCGATGCGGCGGCGGCGGAGGTTCTGGCCGGTTTGATGCCGCCCGATTGATCACCGTCAGGCCGTTTTTTAGGCACCCTCAAAGGGCAGGGTGACGTGAGGGCAGTCAGGCATGCCGAAATCTGCCGATGCCGCTTCCGAAAATCTCAAATCCCTTGCATTTCAACTGATTCCCTCACATATTTTTGCCTGCGACGTTACCACTATCGACCATACTGCTCCTTTCGGCTCAGTCCCTCGATCTTGCACTGACAGAGCCGACCTGCCGCATACTGCGGGCAGCACTACCTAGGAGAAGACGACGATGGCAACTGGCACCGTCAAATGGTTCAACACCACCAAAGGCTACGGCTTCATCGCACCCGATGGCGGGTCCAAGGATGTGTTCGTGCACATCTCCGCGGTTGAGCGCGCGGGCCTCACCGGTCTGGCCGACAACCAGAAAGTGACCTTCGATATCGAGCCCGGCCGCGACGGCCGCGAAAGCGCGACCAACATCGCGCTGGCGTAGGTCGTTTCGGGTTTCACCAGTGTCTGTGTCGGTTTTCGCGTTCGTCCGCAGCGTGCGAGAGGCGGAGAAATCCGATGCGATTGGTAGCCTGACAACGACCAAGGCTTCGCCCCTTTGGGCAGACCACGGGTGAAGAAACGGGCGTGCCGCATCGGTTCGCCCGTTTCTTGTTGCCGAAGACGCATGTTACGTCCGATCCGGTCCGCGGCCATTCTTGCGGTTCGCGACGTTAATGCTTGGTTCTTCGTGGCAGTGCGTCCATAGACACACCATGCTCACACGTCCGGTCAAATCAGCCTGGCAACATGTCAGGTATCTCCCGCTGTGGTCGGCGCTCGTCTATTCGCGGGGGCGTGCCTTTGAGCGACGCTCGCGTGCGCTCGGCAAGGTGGTCGGCTGGACGATGCGGTGGTTTCCCCCCGCGCGCCGCAGATTCGACCGTGAACTGCTGCGGATCTTTCCCGATATGGCGCGCGACGCGCGGATGACGCTTTGCCGCGACATGGGCCGCAACATGGGCCAGACCCTGTTCGAGATCTATCACGGGGCCGAATTTGCCACCCGCCTGAGCCGGTTCTCCGTCTCCGGTCCCGGTCTGGACGCGCTCGATGCCGCGCGGGCCGCCGGCAAGGGCGCGATCATCGTGTCCGGCCATTTCGGCCAATGGGAGGCGGTGCGTGCCGTCCTGCGGGCGCGGGGGATGGAGACCGGCGCGGTCTACCGCCCGCAAACCAACCGCCATTACCAGCGCCGCCTGTTGGCCGGAATCGAGGCCGGCGGCAGGCCGATCGTCGCCACCGGTTTTGGCGGCACCAAGGAAATGGTCGCCCATCTGCGCGTCGGCGGCGTCATCGCGATCCTGTTGGATGAGAAATACGCCGATGGCCAGCGGCTGCCGTTTCTGGGCCTGGATGCGTTGACATCGGTCTCGGCGGCGCAGCTGGCGCTGAAATACGACCTGCCGATGGTGCCCGCCTATGGCACCCGCAGCGCCGATGGCGCCAGCTTCACGGTCGAATTCGAAGGCCCCATCGCCCATAGCGACCCCACCACGATGACGCGGGCCTTCAATGACAGCCTCTCGGCCCGCATCTTGCAGAGGCCGGATCAATGGTACTGGATGCTGCGCCGCTGGCAAGGCGCGTGACGGCGCGCCCGTTCTTCCGTTCAGGCCACCTGACGGCAGTAGCAAGACGCCTTCACCGGCACATCCGCCCGCGCGACGGCCCGATCCAACTGGCGTTTGACATGCGCCGCCTCGACGGTCTCGCCGCGCCGGGTCAGGCATTCATGCAGCCCGTGCAGGCTCCAGACATTGTTGGGATGCTGGCAGGTCCGCGACAGGGTGTCGTCCAGCCCCAGATCGGCGCGGTAGACGGCCTCGGCCTCCTCGTAACGCCCCTGGTCCAGGAGCAGCGCGCCAAGCGCGTGGCGCGTCGGCTGCATCCAGCCCCAGGGCTCGTCATAGGGCAGGGTGTCGTCCAACGCAATGGAGCGGCGCAGGTGGTCGAACGCCGCCTCATGTCGGCCCGACTTGTAGGCCAACTCGCCCAACAGCATCTGCTCGGCCACCGTCAGGATGTCCCGGCAGGTATTGTTGAACAGCATCCGGGTCTCCGGCACGCGGTCGCGGGCCGCGACAAAGGCGTCGCGCTCGGCCTCGGCGGCAGGAATGTCGCCCAGATTGGCCAGTGCCACCGCGCGCGCATAGTGCATCATCGCCGTGGTCACGCAGTAGAGCCCGGCATCCTCGGGCAGCGGCTGGTCCAGGATCTCCTGCCAGCGCCCGAACCGGATCAGCACATGCTGCTTCATCGGGATGAAGCCCTCGAACCAATCCGCCAATGGGCGCAGGAGGTCGTCGGGCAGGGTCTCGATCAGCTCCTGCGCCGCCTCCAGCGCCGGTCCGGGCTGGCCCAGGAACATCGCGCCGTAGATCTTGAAATGGTAATTGTGGCAGCGATAGACCGAATAGAAATTCTCGGCGCCCGCATGGGCAAGGTAGCGCCGGTCGGCCTCGATCGCGGTCTGGTTGCGCAAGACCACGTTCATGTAATCGCCGCAGAGCACGTCGATATGGGTGGACATGTGCAGCAGATGCCCCGCATCGGGCATCAGCATGCTCAGCCGGTCGCCATGGCGCAGCGCCTTTTCGGGATAGGGCGACATCTCCATCAGGTGGATATACATGTGCAGAAGGCCGGGATGATCCCAGGCGCCCGCCAACGAGTCGAAGGCGGTTTCCAGGACCTTGCGCGCCTCTGCCGTATCGGCCCCGCGCGCGGGTTGGCCCGAGACCAGATCCCACAGTTCCCACGGTGTCCGGTTCATCAGCGCCTCGGCAAAGAGGGCGGATACGTCCAGATCGCCCGGATGCGCCTGATGCACGGCGCGCATCGCATCGGCATAGGCATCGGTGGCCTCCGCCAGCGCCGCATCGTCCGCGCTGTCGGGGTAGCGACTGAAAAGCGCCGCGATCAAATCACGTTCCACCGCCGTGATGGCCGCGCCGCTCTCCTGCGCCCTCTTCAACGCACCGCGTGCGGTGGCCAGTGCGTCGGGCGCTTCGCCGGGTTCGAAATCCTCCCACGGCTTGTTGTAATTCGGCCCGATCGCATAGGCGATCCCCCAGAGCGCCATGACGCAACCGGGGTCGGCCTCCAGCGCCGCCTCGAAACAGGTGATCGCCTCTTCATGGTTGAAGGCGTAGGTCCAGTTCAGCCCCCGGTCGACCCATTCCTGCGCCGCGCCCGAGCCCGTGCTGACAGGCCGCGAATAGGCCCCCAGATCGAAATACGCCATCACCCCGTCCCCCCGTTTCGGTTTTTGTTCTGCCACAGGGGTAGCATCTTTTTGCGATTCGGCGGGCCGGGATGCGCCTACCCCCAGGGCGGCACGTAGAACCCGGCCTTGATCCGGTCCATCACCACCGTGGTCTTGAAGCCCTTGATGTCGGGATTGTCATAGAGGAAATTGCGGGTGAATTCCTCGTATTCCTTGATGTCGCGGGCGCTGATCACCAGCACGAAATCGCTGTCTCCAGTGACGTAATAGGCGCTCATCACCACCGGTTCGTGCCGCACCGCGCGCTTGAAATGGTCGATGATGTCAGAGCGTTCGCGCTCCAGCTGAACGGTCACGATCATGGTCAGGGTGCGGCCCACATCCTCACCCGAAATGACCGAGATATCGCCGGTGATCACCTTGTCGCGCCTCAGCCGCGCCAGCCGCCGTTGCACGGATGTGGGCGACAGCCCGACCCGGTGGCCCAGTTGCGCCGAGGTCAGTTGATTGTCCAGTTGCACCTCATGCAGGATCTTGCGATCCAGGTCGTCGATTTTCGCCATTCCGATCCCCTCTTGCGCCGCAAGACTGCACATATCGCACCAATTCGCCGCAAATCCCCCCATTTCGCCGCTATGCTGCGCGCAATCCTGACAGAAAGACAAGACCGATGCTGACCAATGATCAACTGGCCCTCTGGGACCGTGAGAATTTCTTTCACCCCTCCACGCACCTTGCGCAACACGCGCGCGGCGAAACGCCAAGCCGCGTGATCGCCGGTGGCGACGGCGTGCATATCACCGACCGCGACGGGCGGCGGATGCTGGATGCCTTTGCCGGGCTCTATTGCGTGAACGTGGGCTATGGCCGCACCGAGATTGCCGAGGCCATCGCCAAACAGGCGCATGAACTGGCCTATTATCATTCCTATGTCGGCCACGGCACCGAGGCGTCCATTACACTCGCCAAGATGATCCTCGACCGCGCGCCCGCGAGCATGTCCAAGGTCTATTTCGGGCAGAGCGGCTCGGACGCGAACGAGACCAACATCAAGCTGGTCTGGTATTACAACAACATCCGTGGCCTGCCGCAGAAGAAAAAGATCATCTCGCGCTGGCGCGGCTATCACGGCTCGGGGCTGATGACGGGCTCGCTGACGGGGCTGGAGCTGTTCCACAAGAAATTCGACCTGCCGCTTTCCCAGGTGATCCACACCGAAGCGCCCTACTACCTGCGCCGCGCCGATCAGGGCATGAGCGAGGCGCAATTCGCCCAGGACTGCGCCGACAAGCTCGAGGCGCTGATCCAGGCCGAGGGCCCCGACACAATCGCCGCCTTCATCGGCGAGCCGATCCTGGGCACCGGGGGCATCGTGCCGCCGCCCGCTGGCTATTGGGATGCGATCCAGAAGGTGCTCAAGAAACACGACATCTTGCTCATTGCCGATGAGGTCGTCACCGGCTTCGGTCGTCTCGGCACCATGTTCGGCAGCGACCATTACGGCATCACGCCCGATATCATCACCATCGCCAAGGGCCTGACATCGGCCTATGCGCCGCTCTCTGGCTCCATCGTGTCGGACAAGGTCTGGAAGGTGCTGGAGGATGGCACCGACGAGTACGGCCCCATCGGCCATGGCTGGACCTATTCCGCCCATCCCATCGGCGCGGCGGCAGGCGTGGCGAACCTGAAGCTGATCGACGACCTGGGGCTGGTGGAAAACGCCGGCAAGACCGGCGCCTACCTGAATGCCGCACTCAAGGACGCACTGGCGGATCATCCCCATGTGGCCGAGGTGCGCGGCGAAGGGCTGATGGCCGCCGTCGAACTGGCCGAGACGAAAGAGCCGTTCGGGGCCTTCGATCCCGCGCGCAAGATCGGCGCGGCGGTCTCTGCCGCGATGGCCTCGCAGGACGTGATCGCGCGGGCCATGCCGCAGGGCGACATCATCGGCTTCGCGCCGCCGCTCTGCATCACGGAAGCCGAGGTCGACCGCGTCGTCGAGGTGACGAAACGCGCGGTGGAGAGCGTCCTCTCCTGAGCCGCATGGTAACGGTTTCTTAACCCCGCCGATGCCAGAATATCCCCATGCTTCAGACGGCATGAACACCCCAGACACGCGCCCGCAAGGTTCCCTCGTTGCGGGCGCGTTCTGTCCCGGGCCGGCAAATTCCCGGTGGCCCTTCGCGCGCGATCCTCTCATGATGGCGAAACCACACAAGGCCAGAGGGACAGCAGCCCGCCGATGAACAACCGGATTCTCTTCAAGATCCTGCAATTGCGCAAACGCCTCTGGGCGCGGCCATTGCTCTTCTGCATCATGGCGGTCCTTGCCGCCGCATTGGCGCATCTGACCGATTTCGTGGTCCCCGACGACCTGCCGCCGCAGATCAGCCGTGACACGGTCGACAGCCTGCTGACCATCATCTCCTCGTCGATGCTGGCGGTGGCGACCTTCGCCGTCGGCTCGATGGTCTCGGCCTATGCCTCGGCGGGGCAGGCCGCCACCCCGCGCGCCTTCTTCCTGGTGCTCGACGATGACGTGTCTCAGACCGCGCTGTCCAGCTTCATCGGCGCCTTCATCTTCTCCATCGTCGGCCTCATCGCGCTGAAGACCGAGTTCTACGGCCCCGCCGGCATCTTTGCGATGTTCCTTCTGACAATCTCGATCTTCGCCTGGGTGATCCTCACCTTCGTGCGGTGGGTCGACAATATCGCTCGCCTGGGACGCCTCGGCAGCACCATCGACAAGGCCGAGGACGCCGCGGAGGCTTCGATCAGGGACCGGCTGTCGCAGCCCTATCTGGGCGGCGTGCGGCAGACCGAGAAGACGGCGCTCAAGGGCTATGCCGTCCACGCCTCGCAGATCGGCTATGTGCAATATGTCGATGTCCAGGCCCTGCAACAGATCGCCGAGGCGCATGGGCTGCACATCATGCTCGCCGCGCTTCCCGGCACCTTTGTCACCCATGACCGGGCGCTGGTGGTGCTGAACCATGGCGGCATGATCGACGACGACCTGCGCGCCGAGATCGAGGATTGTTTCGTTATTGGAAACAATCGCAGCTTCGAGGAAGACCCCCGCTTCGGCCTTATCGTACTGTCCGAGATCTCGGCCCGCGCCTTGTCGCCCGGTGTCAACGACCCCGGCACCGCCATTGTCACCATCGGGCGCTTCGTCAAGCTCCTGGCACTCTGGACCCGGCCCGAGGATCCCGACAGCCCGCCGCAGATCAAGTATGACCGCCTGATCGTGCCCGAGATCGCCCTGGACGAGATGTTCGACGACGCCTTCACCGCCATCGCCCGCGACGGGGCGGGCACGGTCGAGGTCGGCATCCGCCTGCAAAAGGCGTTCCGCAGCCTGGCGCGGATCAGCTATCCGGGGATGCGGGACCAGGCGCTGCGTCATTCCGGCCTGGCCCTGAAACGCGCCCGCCAGGCCCTGCCGCTGGAGGAGGATTACGCCCGGCTGGAGGCGGTGGCCAGGACCATCTGAGGATCATAACCCGCCAACCCCTCCACCCCCTTGGGCGTCAGCGCATAGACGCCCTTTTCCACCCGCTCGAACCAGCCGTAATGATCGTCGCGCATCAGCCGCGTGGCATGTTCCACCCCGGTTTCGGCCTTCACCACGGCCCCCTTGCAAGGGCCATGCGCGGCCAGATGCGCCGCACAGCGCAGCGCGTCCTGCCGGTAGGCGGTGACCAGCCCCGCCCGCGTCGCGCCGCCCGTGTTGGGATCGCCCACACGGCGGGCGAACTCGCGCAGCAGCCGCTGACGCTTGGGCTTGGAGATGCGCGGCGCGTACGGCCCCGGATCGCAATGCACCTCGACCAGCCCGTCGCGCAGCCGCACCGTGATCAGCCCGAGCCCCAGGCGACGCGCCAGCGCAGTGTTCTCCTTCAGCGCCTTCGCAAAGCCCCGCCCCTTGCCCCTGGGCACCGCCAGGTAGACCAGATCGGCCAGCGCCAGCCGCGCCACGCCCTGGTGGAACAAAGCCAGCGCGAAGCGGGTCTTCATCTCGACGATCACCGGCTCCTCCGCGCCGCGCAGGGCCACCACATCGGCCGCGCCGACCTCGGATTTCACCTCGTAGCCCTGGCCTTGCAGAAAGGCGCGGATGGGGGGGTATAAATCGGTTTCCTTCACCATGACCGTCACGCTAGAAGCGGGCGCAGGGATTGTCACCCGCCAAGCGGCGTTCCGGCTTGACACCGGCCCCCCCGGCGCTTATCCACCGGCCAGAATTCCGAGGGCGCTGACCAGCCTCAGCGCCCTTATCCGTTTCAAAGAACCCGAGGTAAGCCCCATGTCGCGCGTCTGCGAATTGACCGGAAAAGGCCCGATGGTCGGCAACAATGTCAGCCATGCCAACAACAAGACCAAGCGTCGTTTCCTGCCGAACCTGAACGAGGTCACGCTCGGCTCCGACATCCTGGATCGCCGCTTCAAGCTGCGCATCTCCAACGCCGCCCTGCGCACCGTCGACCATCGCGGTGGCCTGGACGCGTTCATGGCCCGCGCCAAGGACGAGGAGCTGTCGGACAAGGCGCTGAAAATCAAGAAGGAAATCGTGAAGGCCCAGGCCGAAGCCTGATCTTCCGATCCCGACCCGACCCGAAACGGCCCGCCGGAGCGATCCGCGCGGGCCGCTTGTCATTTTGCCGCTTTCCCCTGGTCGGGCTCATCCCCTAGAACGGGCCCCATGACCCGGTCCTTTCCCATCCTGACCGCGCTTTTCCTGGCGCTGACACTGGCCCTGACCTCCGTCAGCATGGCCGTGGCGCGCGGCGGCATGAGCCTCTCGGGCGTGATGATTCTCTGCGTGGACGCCACCCAGGTGATCGTGCCGCTCGACCCCGACGGTCGGCCGCGGGAATCGCCGCCCGCCTGTCTTTATTGCACGATGGGCGCGCTGGCGCCGAACGTTGCGGCCCCGCTCGTGGCGCCGGTCGGGCGCGCGCGCCTCGCGCAGGCCGCCCCGGTCTCCGCCATCCCCGACACGGTCCCCGCCCGCGCCCCGCAGGCCCGTGGCCCGCCTCTTTCCGTCTGAACCCGCCACACGAGTTTTCAGACAGAAGGAGACGACGGATGTCGTTCAAACCCACTTTCATCGCCGGGCTTGCCGTACTGAGCCTGCCGGGCATCGCCTCGGCGCAGATGATCATCGAAGACGCCTATGCCCGCGCCTCCGGCCCTTCCGCGCAATCGGGCGCGGCTTTCATGGTCATCCTCAACCAGTCGGATACGGATGACCGGGTGACCGGCGTCACCTCCGACGCCGCCGCGCGGGTCGAGCTGCACACCCATATCGAGGATGAAAACGGCGTCATGCGGATGCGTCACGTTGTGGACGGATTTCCCATCGCGGCGGGCGAAAGCCACACCCTCGCGCGCGGCGGCGACCACATCATGTTCATGGGGTTGAGCCAGCCCTGGCACCAAGCAGACACGATCACCGTCACGCTCACCTTCGAGCATGCCGACCCGGTCGAGTTGTCCATCCCCGTCGACCTGGACCGGATGGATCGCGGCGCGTCGCACTGACCAGGAAGGGGAGGGCAGATCAGGCTTTCGAAGAAGCCCACAAGCGGACCCTCGCGGAACCGGCACTGGCGTGGAAGCGACCTGCCCTCCTAACCAAATATATACCGCACGGATTGCACGGATCAATCCCGACTTGGCCGACGGTTCACGGGGCGGCGTTGCGCATCAGCGTCAGCGCGCGGGCCTCGGCCTCGGCAAAGCCCTCGGGGTTCAGCATCCGGACCTCTCCGCCCTGATCCACCCCCAGATCGCCGATCATCTCGGCGGTGAAGGCGGGGGAATAGTAGGTCAGAACCGCATCGTTGCCGCCCTCGGTCATGTCCTGCCCGAAGAGCCTGTCGCCATCCACCGGGTCACGCAAGGTCAGCGCGTAATAGCCTGACGGGTAGACGAACATGACAAAGCCCTGGTCATCCTCCACCGCGCAGTCGCGCAGATCGTTGTGGCGGCTGCCGCTGCCGGGTGCGGTGCAGAGAACCTGCCATATGCCGTGGGTGGACTCGAGCGTGTAGTCGGACAGGTCGTAATTCCCCGCGCCGACCTGGGCGTGGGCAGGGGCCATGAACATCCCCAGGATCAGGGCAGGGAAGGCCGATTGCAAAAGCGACTTCATGAAAGGACTCCTGAAATGGGAAATATAGTGTATATCACACATTTAGTGGATGATACAGCCCCTTCCCGAACCTTCCGTTCAGGCCAGCACCTCTGCCACCCAGTCCGGTACCGCCTGCGTTGCTGGCCCCGCGATCACCCGGTCGAACAGCCCCGGCACAAGCGACGGCTCCAGGTTGATCTCGAGCGTCTCGACTCCGCAGGCGCGCGCCTCATCGACGAAGCCCGCTGCCGGGTAGACCTCGCCCGAGGTGCCGATGGATACGAACAGGTCGGCCCGCGCCAAAGCACGCCCGATCTCGTCCATGTGAAACGGCATCTCGCCGAACCAGACAATATCGGGTCGGGCCCTTCGCGCGGTGCAGGCGGGGCAGGGGGCCGCCGGGTCCATTGCCCTCGGCGCGGGCCAGCGGTGATCGCAGGCCGCACAGACCGCGCCCGACAACGCCCCGTGCATATGCAGCACGTTCTTGCTGCCCGCGCGTTCATGCAGGTCATCGACATTCTGCGTCACCAGCAGCACCTCGCCCGGATACTCCGCCTCCAGCCGTGCCAGCGCTGCGTGTGCGGCGTTCGGGGCAGCGTCCAGCATGTTGGCGCGGCGGGCATTGTAGAAATCATGCACCAGCGCGGGGTTGCGGGCAAAGCCTTGCGGTGTCGCGACCTCCTCCAGGTCATATTGCGACCACAGCCCGCCCACGTCGCGGAAGGTGCCAAGCCCGCTTTCCGCCGAGATACCCGCCCCGGTCAGGATCACGATCCGCTTCATCTCTCGCCCTCCTCATGGCATCAAGGGCCCGACCCGGTATAGGAGCGCCCCCCGAATGACCCACTCTATCCTCAGCGTCTGTCTCGGCAATATCTGCCGCTCGCCCGCGGGACAGGGCGCGTTGCAGCGCGCGCTTCCGGGGGTGCGCATCGACAGCGCCGGAACCTCCGGCTGGCATGACGGCGATGCGCCCTACGCAGCCATGCAGGAGGCCGCCCGCGCCCTCGGCCTCGACCTCAGCGCGCAGGTCTCGCGCCGCGTGCAGCCGCAGGATTTCACCCGCTTCGACCTGATCCTTGCCATGGATGCGCAGAACCTCGCCGATCTGCGCGCCATCCAGCCCAAAGGCTCACCCGCCCGGTTGGCGCTCTATCTCGATGCCATGGAAAAAGGGCCGCGCGATGTGCGCGACCCCTATTACACCCGTGATTTCAACGGGGTGATGGCCTTGATCGACCGCGGCGCGCGGGCCTGGGCCAGCCGCCTCCAGGGCGATTCAGGTCAACTGCATTGCAACTCCGCGGCTTCCCCGAACGCTTCGTAGCGGTCCCAGAAGGCATCATCATTCGGCCGGTTCGAGGCCCGAACCTCCTGTGCCTCATCGGGGTCGCGGAAGAACCGCGCCGCCTGGCGCATCTCGCGGCGGGTCAACGTCACCCGCGCCACGCTGCCAATGCACGCACATAGTTGCGGCGACGCCTCCGTGCGGTCCGAGCGATTGCACGCGCGCTCCACCGGGTTGGCGTCAACCGGCGCGCCCACCATCATGAAGACCGCCACCAAAAACGGAAATTTCTTGGTCATGAACCTGTCCCTTTCTTGCCTGTCCTTGCGGGGTTTTCCCCGTCTTGAGGCGATAAGATGCACAAGAGGGACGCCCCGCGCAACGGTTCGTTTTGCGCAGGGCGGCAATTGGCGGATCGGCGCGTGTCAGGCGGCCTTGCCCTGCATCCGCGACAGCACGACCTCATCGGCCAGGCGGTGCGGCGAGACACCGCGCGCCACCGCGCCTGACAGGATCGCGTCCAGCGTCGCCTCGGCCTCGGCCAGCTTGTCGGCGACAAAGGCGGGGCGGTCCTTGATGCGCAGGATCTCTGTCGCGACATTCACGATGCCCCCGGCATTGGCGACGTAATCGGGCGCGTAGAGGATGCCGCGCGCGTGCAGCCGGTCGCCATCGGCAGGCGTTGCAAGCTGGTTGTTGGCCCCGCCCGCGACGGCGCCGACCTTGAGGCCCGCGATGCTGGCCTCGTTCAGGATGCCGCCGATGGCGCAGGGCGCCAGGATGTCGGCCTCCATCTCGAGGATGCGGTCGACCGGCACGACCTCCGCCCCGAAGACGTCTGCCGCGCGCGTGCAACGGCCCGCCTCCATATCGGCCACGATCAGGCGCGCGCCGGCTGCGTGCAGCATCTCGGCCAGGTACCAGCCGACATGCCCAAGCCCCTGAACCGCCACCCTGCGCCCGGTCAGATCGGCACTGCCGAAGCGATGCTTCGCGGTGCAGCGGATCGCGTTGAAGATGCCGCGCGCGGTGACGGGCGAGGGGTCGCCGCTGGCAAACTCGCCATCGGCCAGGCCCGCCACGTAAGGCGTCACCCCGGCCAGCACGGCCATATCCTCGGGCGACATGCCCATATCCTCGGCGGTCCAGTAGCGGCCCTGAAGCCCGTCAATGGCGCGGGCGAAGGCCCGCAGCATCTCGGGCGTCTTGGTGGCGGGATCACCCATGATTACCGCCTTGCCGCCGCCAAGCGGCAGGCCCGCCGCCGCGTTCTTGAAGGTCATGCCATGGCTGAGGCGCAGCACATCGTTGATCGCACTCTCCTCGCTGTCATAGGCGCGCATCCGAAGCCCGCCCGCCGCGGGGCCAAGCTGCGTCGAATGGATGGCGATGAACCCGGTCAGCCCGGTCGCGTCGTTCCGGACGCGGATGACATCTTCGTGGCTGTCGCTGGAAAGTCTGGTGATCTGCATGAATATTCCTCCCGATCTTGCGGGAATCGTATCAGATCTGCCTGGGCGAAAGACGCCAAAGACGGGCTTGGGGCGGGGTGGGATTGGTGATATTCTCCATGCGTCGCGCATCACTTGGAGGTTTTCGCCAGATGGACGCAATGGACCGCAAGATTCTCTCGGCGCTGCAAGCCGATGGGCGCCTTTCCGTCACCGACCTGGCGGAGCGTGTCGGCCTCTCGCCCACGCCCTGCGCCCGCCGCATGGCCCGGATGGAGGCGGATGGCATCATCACCGGCTACGCGGCCCGCGTCGATGCCGCGAAACTGGGCTACGGCATCACGGTTTTCGTCTTCGTCGAGCTGGAGCGCCAGTCGCAAAAGACGCTGCAGGAGTTCGAGCGCGCCATCAAGCGCTTCCCGGAAGTGATGGAATGCCACCTGATGACCGGCAGCCGGGACATCCTGCTCAAGATTGCCACCTCAGACCTCACCGCCTTCGACGAGTTCCTGGAAAACAGCCTGCTGCGGGTCGAGGGCATCCGCTCCACCCGCACCAGTTTCTCACTGCGCAGCATGGTCAACCGCGAGGTTGCGCCCTGAGGGTCGGTTTCAGTTTACCCAGTCGGGCCAGTTCATGTTGCTGAAACAGGCGCCGTAAGCGCCGATATTCGGCTGCGTGACACGGCTGGAAACCAATTGGCTTGGAACCCGCACAATCCCGAAACGGCCATCGCCATCGGCATCGACACAGCCGCAATAGGCGTTGCCCTGGCACTGCGCGGTCGAAGCGGCCTGCTGGGTGCAGGCATAGTAGTTGCCGATATTGGGCTGGATGACGCTGGCGGTCGGGGTCTGGACCACCAGAGCGTGACTGACGACGCCGAACCGCCCGTCATTGTCGTAATCCTCGCAGGTTAGGTAGCGGTCGTTGCGGGCCGGGTAGGCCGCCAGTCGGTCCCGGCAGGTAAAGTAATTGCCGGTATTGGCCTCCAGCACGGTGGGCCCGGTCGTCGGGTAGGGGTGGCGCACGATCCCGAAACGCCCGTCCCGGTCGCGATCCTCGCAAGCGCAGAGCGCCGACCCGTTGCAGGCACCTTGCTGCGCGATGGCGGCGGTGCAGGTCTGGTAGGTGCCCAGATTGGGCTGCATCACCTCGGCGTCACGGGCGGCGGGCGCCAGCGTCAATTCGACCAGGCCGAACCGGCCATCATTGTCGCGATCCTCGCAGATCAGCAACCGGTCGGCATTGGCAAATGCGGGGGCGGCCAGCAAGGTGGCCAAGGTGGTGAGAAGACAGAGAACGCGCATGGAATACCTCATCAAATACGGGGTCGAGAAAAGGCCAGAATAGCACGGATCGGCCGTTCCGCATATCCACCCGCGCGGGGGTCCGTCCCCTGGCCGATGCGCCGGGTTCAGTCCCCGACCCGAACCCGCAGCCAATCGGCGAGATCCTGCGCGTCGATCTGCCTCTGCGCGGCGGCGATGATGGTGTCGCCCACGGCAACCGTGTCCCACGCGATCTCGATCCCATTCAGATCCAGGCAGACATCCATACATTGATACGCCGTGCGCTTGTTGCCGTCATTGAAGCAATGCCCGGTGGCAATGGCGACGGCGTAAGCCGCGGCCAGGTCGAAGGCATCCTCGATCATGCCATAGGCGAGGCGATGATCGACCGGCGCAAGCGCGCCTTCCAGCGACTTGTCCCGAGCCCGGCCCTGCAATTCGCCTTGGTTCAGGACGGAATCGTGAATGGCCTCGACCAGATCGGGCGGCAGCAGCACAAGGCTCATTTGTCACGCAGATAGTCGAGAACCGGCTGGTTGACCTTGCGACGGCGCGCGAGGCTCGCCATCCCCTCCTCAACCGTCGCCACCCGGTGCGCGCCCGGCTCGGCCACGGCCTCGGCAGGCACGAAATACCCCACCAGGCGCGAGTTCTTCATCACCGCCACAGGCCGCCCCTTGGCGCGGTCCAATACCTTCTGCGGCTCGCGCATCTCGGTCATCGTGGCGATCTCGGTGGTCAACAGGCGTGTCATGGCATGTCCTTTCAGATATGCATCAGAATACACATTTCACCGCACATTTTCAAGCGTGGGGTCGGGGCTCTCCCCTCAATGCAACCGCGCCCGGGTCAAGTATCCTTCTACCTTCTCTTCACCCAGGGCCTTCAGCGCCTCCAGCCGGTGCATCCCTTCCAGCAGCACGTAGCGCCCCTTGCCCGCGCGGACCCGGATCGGCACCTTCTGGCCGTTCTCCAGGATATCCTCGGCCAGCGCCTGCACCCGCGCCGGGTCCAGCGTCTTGGCGTGCTTGGCGGGCACGTAGATCTCGGCGATGGGGAAGGCCTCGATTTTCAGCATGTCACTCGTCCTGTCTGGGGGTCGTCCGATCATCCTAGCACGGGCGCGCGCCACCCGTGTCACGGTTTCGCATCCCCCGCGCCTCGGCCCGTCTATTCAGCTTGACGGCGCAGCGTCCCGGCACCATATCCTGCGCCCCATGACCGAGCTTGATCACATCCGCAATTTCTCCATCGTGGCGCATATCGACCACGGTAAATCCACGCTGGCCGACCGGCTGATCCAGTCCACCAACACGGTGGCGGAACGCGACATGAAGGAGCAGCTGCTCGACAGCATGGATATCGAGCGTGAACGCGGCATCACCATCAAGGCCAACACCGTGCGCATCGACTACACGGCGCAGAACGGCGAGGCTTACGTGCTCAACCTCATCGACACCCCCGGCCATGTCGATTTCGCCTATGAGGTCAGCCGCTCGATGCAGGCGGTGGAGGGCTCTCTGCTGGTCGTCGATGCCTCCCAGGGCGTCGAGGCACAGACGCTGGCCAATGTCTACCAGGCCATCGACGCGGATCACGAGATCGTGCCGGTGCTCAACAAGATCGACCTGCCCGCGGCGGAGCCCGAGCGGGTCTGCGAACAGATCGAGGATGTGATCGGCATCGACGCCTCCGACGCCGTGATGATCTCGGCCAAGACCGGCCTCGGCATCGCGGATGTGCTCGAGGCCATCGTGCAACGCCTGCCCGCGCCAAAGACCGGCGACCGCGACGCCCCCCTCAAGGCGATGCTGGTCGATAGTAAATACGACCAGTATCTCGGCGTCATCTGTATCGTGCGCATCATCGACGGCACCCTGAAAAAGGGCGACCGCATCCGCATGATGAAGACGGGCGGCACCTATGATGTCGACGATGTCGGCGTCTACCGCCCCGCGATGACCACGGTGGCGGCGCTCGGCCCCGGCGAGATCGGCTTCCTCAACGCCTCGATCAAGCAGGTCCGCGACACCCGCGTCGGCGACACGATCACGCATGAGAAACGCCAATGCACCCAGGCGCTGCCGGGCTTCAAACCCTCGCAGCCGGTGGTGTTCTGCGGCCTCTTCCCGGTCGATTCAGCCGAGTTTGAAGACCTGCGCGACGCCATCGAGAAACTGGCGCTGAACGATGCCAGCTTCTCCTACGAGATGGAGACCTCGGCGGCGCTCGGCTTTGGCTTCCGCTGCGGCTTCCTCGGGCTCTTGCATCTCGAGGTCATCCGCGACCGGATCGAGCGCGAATACGATATCGAGCTGATCACGACGGCGCCCTCCGTGATCTACCACATCTACATGCGCGATGGCACGATGGTGGAGCTTCACAACCCCGCCGACATGCCCGACATGGCCATTGTCGATCATGTCGAGGAGCCGCGCATCAAGGCCACCATCCTGGTCCCCGATGAATATCTCGGCGACGTGCTGAAGCTCTGCCAGGACCGCCGCGGCATCCAGGAGGACCTGACCTATGCCGGCACCCGCGCCATGGTTGTCTACGACCTCCCCCTGAATGAAGTTGTGTTCGATTTCTACGATCGCCTGAAATCGGTAACAAAAGGTTACGCCAGCTTCGATTACCAGATGATCGGCTACCGCGAGGATTATCTCGTCAAGATGCAGGTGCTGGTCAACGAGGAGCCCGTGGACGCCCTCTCGATGATGGTCCACCGCGACCGCGCCGAAATGCGGGGCCGCGCCATGGTGGAAAAGCTCAAGGAACTGATCCCCCGCCACATGTTCAAGATCCCGATCCAAGCGGCCATCGGAGGCCGCGTGATCGCGCGCGAGACGCTCTCGGCCATGCGCAAGGACGTGACCGCGAAATGCTACGGCGGCGATGCCTCCCGCAAGCGGAAGCTGCTGGACAAGCAGAAGGCGGGCAAGAAGAAGATGCGCCAGTTCGGGAAAGTGGAGATTCCGCAGAGCGCTTTCATCAGCGCGTTGAAGATGGATGGGTGACAGACCCTGATCGAAAAGGCCTGGAATGAGCATTTCGGCAACCAACGTCCGGTTTGATCAAGACACCATGTGGGTCAGCCTGTCGGATGGCCGCACCCTAGGCGTGCCTCTGGCATGGTTCCCCCGGCTGATGACCGCAAGTGCCGAGGATCTGGCAAGGGTCGAGATCAGCGCCCACGGGCTGCACTGGGACACCCTGGATGAAGACATCTCGATCCCGGCGCTGCTTGCGGGCCGTGGCGGCCATACGGAGATCGCGGCGGAGTAACATGCGTAGGGCGGGGGTTCACCCCGCCACCCGCTCATCCGATCGGGCGTCCCCGGACCCGACCCGACCTCCACCTCCCCACCCGCCGCCACGCATGGAACCGGACGCCCGGGATCGGCGTTGAAAAAGCGTAAAGAACGGAGGTGCCATCATGGCTACGCATCGCTCATTGCGCCGCCACCCGGGGTTGCGGTGGTTCAACATTCCCCTTTTCGTCGCCAGCATTGCGGGCACGGTCGTGATCGTCGCCCTGGCCCTCGGGTTCTACACCTGGTGGGCCTTCGCGATTTCCGGGGTCGTCGGGATCGTATTGGGCGTGCCGCTCGGCATCTGGGTGACCAATGCGATCAAGCGGGCGGATTCGGCGTGGCCGCCCGAGCGGTTGGGGTGACCTGCCCGCCCCCCCGCCGTCTGTACGGGGGGCGCATCGGGGGGTGTACAGGGGGTGTACACCGGATTTCGCCCCGAAAACCCCTTCGCACCCGCAGCATTCCGGCGCCGCCGACACCCGCCCGAAACGGTCGCCATAACCCCGCGAAACCGTTCAGGTTTCCGCCCCGTATCCCCCGAATTTCCACAGGCTTACCCCCACGCAATCCCCAGAAATTTCTCATGCTGCACTGCTATTTTCTTGGCCGAATCGGTGTCACGGGACATCCTCATCTTACCGCCAAGGGGCTCACGCTCCGACAGCGGGGCGCAAGACACCTGAATGGGATCGCGCAAGGCCGTGACCGGGCTTCGGTACCGGGTCGGACTGCAAGATCGCAGGGAGTGTGACAGAAGGAAAGCTGAGGTCTTTCAGATCTTTAGCGGACCAGGTCATGGGCCCAAGGCAGATGGCGCGTCATGGAAACGGCCCTCGGGTCAAGACCGTGACAGCGGCGGGATGCGAGTCCCAATGCAAACTGGGCCGGATGCCCTTTGGGGGGATAAAGGTTCATTGGAAGGCGTCGGGATGTGTCGCAAGACATGTGATTGGGCTCTGCCCGATCCCCCGGCGTCTTCCGCATTTTTCGCCCCCCAATCTGTCCCAGATCAAGGCGCGCACCGGGCCGCGCCGCTATCCCGGTTCGTGAAAGCGCGCCATATTCGGGAGATTGCCTGTATGAGACTGTTTTTCCTCATGTTCACCATCATCGGCACCTCACTGGCGGGCGCCGGCGTCATCGCGGTGCTGTCCATGGGACTGGCCAGTTGGCAACCCATCGTGGCAGGGGCCGTCCTGGGCGCGCTGCTTGGGCTTCCGGCGGCCTGGATCGTCGCGCAGAAGATCCGGCACCTTCAGTAACCCCTTCACGCGTCGAGGAAAATTCGGACCGCAGCCTCGAACTCGCGGGGCTTGTCGGCATGCAGCCAATGGCCCGCGCCGGGGATCCTGGCGAAGCGCGCGGCGGGGAAATGCGCCCGGATGCGGTCGCGATGGTCGGTCAGGACATAGTCCGACTCGGCCCCGGACAGCATCAGCACCGGCCCGTCAAACTGGCCCGCGACCCCCTCGGGCCAGCCGGTGATTTTGTCCATATCGGCCTCCAGAACATCGAGGTTCAACCGCCATGCCTGGCCCTTAACGTCCAGAGATTGCAGAAGAAACGCGCGCACACCGGCCTCTGGCACCGCGCCTTGCATCGCCTCATCGGCATCGCGGCGGGTCTCGACCTTGTCCAGATCGACATTCCGCATCGCCTCGATCAGATGGCTCTGGCTATGGCCATAGGCGACCGGCGCGATATCGGCGACGACCAGTTTGCGGATCAGCCCCTGCCGCGTCAGGGCCAGCATCATCGCCGCCTTGCCGCCCATGGAATGGCCCAGGACATCCGCCTTTCCGCCATGGGAGTCAATGACTTCCGCCAAGTCCTCGGCCATGCCTGCATAATCCTGCACCGGCTCACGCGGGCTTTCGCCGTGGTTGCGCATGTCGACCGAGATCACCTGGCCGCGATCCGACAACCGCTTGGCGATGACGTTCCAGTTGCGCGCCGATCCGAACAGCCCGTGGGCGATCAGAAGCGGGGGGGCGTCGGTGGCGGATCCGGTGAGGGTGGTGTTGAGCATGATCCCATCGCTACCCCATCGCGCGCGGCGGTGCCAGAGCGGTTGTCGGGGCCAGACCTGCGCGCTAGGCTCCTGCGCCAGAAAGGGGACAGGCGATGGCGGTCGAGCAGGAGGACTACGCGGAAACCAGCGCGCGGTTGCACGATCTGATGATCCGGCAACTGGGCGCGAAGGGCGAGGACTTCCCCGCCACGTTCCGCCATTCCGGACGCCTGCTGCCGCGCAAACCCCGGCAGGCGGCGCAGCGCATCATCGAGACCGGCGCGCAGATCGGGAACCCCAAGCTGGCGCGGGTCACGGATCACACGGGCTTGGCCGAGGATGCGGCCCTCGTTGAACGCCATCTCACGCGGCTGAACCCGCAGGCGAGGCGCGCGCGCGCGCGGGCCAATTTCGCCGCAGGCGTGGCGTTTCAGCTGGTCGTGATCATCGCGCTGGTCATTGTCGTGCTGCGCTGGCGCGGGCTGGTCTGATCCGTAAGAGGCGAGGGTGGGCGGCCCGTCGACGGGCCGCAGATGCGCTCGGTCGACCGAGCGCATCCCCCCTCAATGCTGTGGCCTAAGGAAAGTCCCGTTCCTGAGGTCGCGCATCGCGGTGCGCAATTCCTCCTGCGTGTTCATCACGATGGGCCCATGCCAGGCCACGGGCTCCTCGATCGGGGCGCCTGATATCAGCAGGAACCGCACGCCCTCCTCGCCCGCCTGCACCGTGACCTCGTCGCCGGTGCCAAACCGGATGAGGGTCCGGTTGCCGGACAGGTCACGCATGTTGACCTCCAGGCCCATCACCTCCTTTTCCAGCCGCACCCCGGTGGGCGAAGAGGCGTCGGCAAAGGCCCCCGCGCCTTCGAACACATAGGCGAAGGCGCGGCGGTAAGTGTCGATGCGGAATGTCTTTTTGACGCCCGCGGGCACGGTGACATCCAGGTATTGGGGATCGGCGGCGATGCCGTCGACGGGCCCGCGCTTGCCCCAGAACGCGCCGGTGATGACCTTCACGCGGGTGCCGTCATCATCTACCACCTCGGGGATATCGGTGCCGCGAATGTCCTGGTAGCGCGGCGCGGTCATCTTCAGCGACGAGGGCAGGTTGCCCCAAAGCTGGAACCCGTGCATCTGCCCCGCCGCGTTGCCCGAGGGCATTTCCTGGTGCAAGATGCCGGATCCCGCCGTCATCCATTGCACCGATCCTGCGTCCAGCGTGCCCGAATTGCCCAAGCTGTCGCCATGCTCCACCGATCCGGCCAGCACATAGGTGATGGTCTCGATCCCGCGATGCGGGTGCCAGGGAAAGCCCGCCTGATAGTCAGACGGCCGCTCGCCACGAAAATCGTCGAAGAGGAGGAACGGGTCCAGCTCGCTGGGATCCTGGAACCCGAAGGCGCGGTGCAGCTTGACGCCCGCGCCTTCCATCGTCGGTTGCGCCGGGCGGGTTTCAAGAATGGGTCGGATCGACATGGGGGCGTCTCCTTGTCCTGTCTTGTCAGGAAAGGTAGGGGCGCGCCCGCCCTCACACAATCGCACAGCCGCAAACGGGGCCTGTGCATCGCTGCAGGGGTCGGTTTCAGGCCAGACAGGGGCCCTTCTGCACGGCAAGGCTGACTGAGACCAGAGGAGGGCAGGACATGAAGATCGGGTTTATCGGGCTTGGCAATGTGGGCGGCAAACTGGCGGGGTCGCTCATTCGCAACGGATGGGACGTGACGGTGCGCGACCTGGAGCCGGTGCTGGTCGGGGAATTCGTGGCGCGCGGGGCGACGGCAGGCGACAGTCCGGCACAAATGATGCGCGCCTGCGATGCCGTTATCACCTGTCTGCCGCGCCCCGACATCTCGGCGGCGGTGGTCGAGGGGCCGGAGGGTCTGCTGGAAGGGATGCGCCCGGGCAAGATCTGGATGGAAATGAGCACGACCGACGAGGCCGAGGTCAAGCGGCTCGGGGCGAAGGTGATCGCGTCGGGCGGCAGGGCGGTCGATTGCCCGGTTTCGGGCGGCTGTCACCGGGCCGATACCGGCAATATTTCGATCTTCGCGGGGTGTGACCGGGCCACGTTCGAAATGATCCTGCCCGTCCTGACCACGCTTGGCCGCCGGGTGCTGCATACCGGCGAGATCGGCTCGGCCTCGATCCTCAAGGTGATCACCAATTACCTGGCGACGGCCAACCTGATCACCTGCGCCGAGGCGCTGACCGTGGCCAAGGGGGCGGGGATGGATCTTGGCACCGCCTATGAGGCGATCCGGATCTCGTCGGGCACCAGCTTCGTGCATGAAACCGAAAGCCAGGTGATCCTGAATGGCAGCCGCGATATCAGCTTCACCATGGACCTTGTCGCCAAGGATATCGGCCTCTTCCAGGAGGTCGCGGACCGGGCCGGTATCCCGCTGGAGATGAACCCGCTGATGAGGAAGATCTTCGCCGATGGCATCGCGCGCTACGGCGCGCGGGAGCTGTCGCCCAACATCATCCGGCGGCTGGAGGATGCGACGGGCCTCAGCATCCTCGCCGAGGGGTTTCCGGCGGAAATGGTTGATGATGAACCGGAGGAGCCGGGCCACGAGGTGCGCCGGGCGTGATCCCTCGCCAAGCCCGCGAAACCGGGGTAGAGGGGGGCAGCCAAGAGGGAGCGCCCGTCCATGTCAGACCCCGATGAGGTTATCGAACGCATCACCCCCAACGGCCCGCGCCGGGTCGTGGCGACAGGGATGTTGGGCCTGCTCGGCTCGCTTCTGCTGCTGATCGCGGTGACGACGCCGCCGGTCTCGACCGCCTGGCTGCTGTTCCTCGTGGCCATCGGCGCAGGGGCGCTGTGGCTGTCCTGGATGATCTGGTCCGCCTCCGCCGTGGTGCTGGAACTGACGCGCGAAGTGCTGCGCGAAGAAAACGGCCGCGTGCTGGCGCGGATCGACAATATCAAATCTGTGGATCGCGGCTTTTTCGCCTTCAAACCCGCCGCCGGGTTCCGCATCAGCCTGCATGAAAGGCGCCCGCGCGCCACCGCGCCGGGCCTGTGGTGGCGAAGGGGGCGAATGGTGATGGTGGGCGGCGTGACGTCAGGGTCGCAGACCAAATCGGTGGCCGACCTGATCTCGGTCATGCTGGCCGAGCGGCGCGGGGACATGTGACCGCGCCCCCGCGCGGGCGTGTTCAGAGGCCCTTGGCCCGGTAGCTGGAGGCCACCCGCCCGATGGCGACCATGAAGCCCGCCGTGCGCAGGTCGCTGACCTCGTTATGGCTGTGCCAGACCTCGCGCATCGACTGGTAGGCCGTGCGCATCGTGTCATCCAGCCCCGAGCGCACCAGCTCAAGCTCACCCGCGCCACGCAGGTATCTTTCCTTGAAATCGGGCGTCATCGACCAGGCCCCGCCCAGGTGCTGGTCCAGGCGCTCCAGTTCGTCGACGATCAACTGGTGGCGCGCTTCCTCCTGGCGGCGCTGCATCCGACCAAATCGGATATGGCTGAGGTTCTTGACCCATTCGAAATAGGACACCGTCACGCCGCCGGCATTGGCGTAGAGGTCGGGGATGATGACGCAGCCGTGCTTGCGCAGAATCTCGTCCGCGCCCGCCGTGATCGGGCCGTTCGCGGCCTCGATGATCAGCGGGGCCTTGATGCGCGTGGCGTTGTGCATGTTGATCACGCCCTCGATGGCGGCGGGGATGAGGATGTCGCATTCCGCCTCCAGCATGCGCAGCCCGTCGGCGTGGTAGGTGCCTTCCGGGCAGTCCTTGACGCCGCCATGCTCCGCAATCCAGTCGCGTACCGCGTTGACATTGAGGCCCTTGGGGTTCTCCAACGCGCCGTCGCGTTCGATGATATGGGTGATGATCGACCCGTCCTCGGTCGAGAGGAACTGCGCCGCGTGATAGCCCACATTGCCAAGGCCCTGGACGATGATCCGCTTGCCGTCCAGCTTGCCGGAGAGCCCCGCCTTGGCCACGTCCTCGGGGTGGCGGAAGAATTCCTGCAAGGCATATTCGACGCCGCGCCCGGTTGCCTCGACCCGACCCTGGATGCCGCCCGCATGGGGCGGTTTGCCGGTGACGCAGGCCTTGGCATTGATGTCGGTGGTGTTCATGCGCGCGAACTGGTCGGCGATGATCGCCATCTCGCGCTCGCCGGTGCCCATGTCGGGGGCGGGGACGTTCTGCGCCGGGTTGATCATGTCGCGCTTGATCAGCTCATAGGCAAAGCGGCGCGTGATCTGTTCCAGCTCGAAATCCTCGTATTCGCGCGGGTCGATGCAAAGCCCCCCCTTCGAGCCGCCGAAGGGCGCCTCGACCAGGGCGCATTTGTAGGTCATCAGCGCGGCCAGCGCCTCGACCTCGTCCTGATGCACGTTGGGGGCGTAGCGGATGCCGCCCTTGGCCGGCTCGAAATGCTCCGAATGGACCGATCGGTAGCCGGTGAAGGTGCGGATCTCGCCGCGCAGGCGGACACCGAAGCGCACCGTGTAGGTGGCGTTGCAGACGCGGATTTTCTCCTCCAGCCCGGGCGGCAGATCCATCAGCGCGGCGGCACGGTTGAACATGAGGTCAACTGACTGACGGAAACTCGGCTCTCCCTGGGTGGACATCGCAATTCCTCCTGTGTCGCGTTCCTGGGGGCCGAAATCGGGATCGCGGCCCCTGCCGGGCAGCCGACCACAGCTTGGCCAAGCGATCAAGCAAACCCTTCAATTCCGGGAAAGAAACCGGGAAACCGCGCCGAAATCCGGCCCCTGCCGATTGTCCGCGATCCCAAAACACCGTGTTTCCAGCCCGATTCTGCCCAAATTCTGCCGTGGTTCTAAACGATCCATGCTTTGGGCCGAACCGCTATCGGTCGTTATACCTGTTCTTGCGCGAGGCGCTGAAGATGATGAAAAGATCGGAATTTTCCATGCCCAAGGGCTGCTCGTCCACGGGCCGTTCGCGTCGCTGGCTGGCGCGCTTCGCGCGTGAAGAAGACGGCACCATCACCATTTTCGCACTGATGATCTTCGTGCTGATGCTGGCCGCCGGCGGCATCGCCATCGACGTCATGCGCTACGAGACGCAGCGCACGCAGTTGCAATACACGCTTGACCGCGCCGTGCTGGCCGCCGCCGCCCTGAACCAGATGGAAGACCCCGAAGAGGTCGTGATCGATTACTTCGCCACCTCGGGGCTGGAAAACTACCGCCTCGATGTGGACGTGGAGGAGGGGCTGAACTACCGCCGCGTCTCGGCGTCGGCGGAAATGGACATGCAGTCCTACTTCATGAACATGTTCGGCGTGCGCGCCCTGACATCGCCCGCACGCGGCGCCGCCGAGGAACGCATCATGGATATCGAGATTTCCATGGTCCTGGATATCTCGGGCTCGATGGGGTGGAACAACAAGATCGCCAACATGCGCGACGCGGCGAACGAGTTTGTCGACACGATGCTGGCCATCAACGATGCCGAGGACGGCACCGACGATGGCGAGGACCAGAATGTGTCGATCTCGCTCATCCCGTATAACGGTATGGTTAATGCGGGCTCCACCATTGCCAGCGTCTTCACCCTGTCGAATGAACATACCGAGTCGAACTGTACCCGCTTCGACCAGGCCGATTACTTCAGCACCGCGATCGACCCCGATGTCGCCATCGAACGCATCGCGCATTTCGACTATAACAACCGTGGCCGCTATCGCACCTTCCGTTCGCCCTACTGCACCACGACCGATTATGGCGCGATCCTGCCCTGGTCCGAGGATGCGGATGAGCTGCACGACCGTATCAACAGCCTGAACGCGAATGGCTGGACGGCGATCGACCTGGGGATGCGGTGGGCCGTCGGGCTGATCGACCCCGCCGCGCGGCCCGCGCTGGAGGAACTGATCGACGATGGCGAGGTTCACCCCGACTTCGTCGGCCGCCCCTATGACTATGACGAACCCGAAGTCCTCAAGGTCATCATCTTGATGACGGATGGCGAAAACACCAATCAGTATGACGTGATCCAGACGCGCAAGCGCGGTGGCACAAATGTCTTCGTCGATCCCGACAACGGCAATATCTCCAACTACGACCCGGATTCGGATACCTATTACTGGCAGCGTAACGGCGCGGTCAGAAGCTACCCCGATGACGGTTCGAACGACAACGCGGTCGAGCTTCAGTGGGTCGATCTCTGGGCCAACTATTCGGCCCGGATGCTGGCCGGCGAATACTGGTATTACGGCAATGACTGGGGCCTCTACCAGGATATCCGCTACGACTCGATCGAGCTTTATGCCGGACGGTCCGAGGCCGATGCCAACCTGCGCGCGATCTGCGACGCGGCCAATGCGCAGGGCGTGATCGTCTTCACCATCGCCTTCGAGGCGCCTCCGGGCGGACAGGACGTGATGCAGTACTGCGCCACCACGCCCTCGCATTACTACGACGCCAACGGGATCGAGATCAGCGAAGCCTTCGCCTCCATCGCGCAATCCATCAACCAGCTGCGGCTGATCCAGTAAGGGGATGGAAATGAGGGGCTTGTCACACCTGTCGAGGTTCTGGAAGCGCGAGGACGCGAACGCAACGGTCGAGTTCGTCATCGTCTTCCCGATCATCCTGATCGTCTTTATCGCGGCCTTCGAGACGGCCATGCTGCTGACGCGCCAGGTGATGCTGGAAAAGGCGCTGGACGGGGCCGTGCGCTACATGCGCCTGACCTCGGGCCTCAGCGTCAGCCATGACGCGATCCGCACCAATATCTGCGATAACACGCCGCTGATCCCCGATTGCGGCAACGCGCTGCTGCTGGACCTCCGGGTGATTGATCAGACCACCTATGCGCTGCCCGATTACCAGACGCTCTGCATCGACCGCAGCGGCACGGTGACACCGGCCAACACCTTCAACCCCGGTGCCGAGAACCAGTTGATGCTGGTGCGCGCCTGCGCCGCCGTCGACCGCATCCTGCCCATTTCGGGCCTGGGTCTGGAACTGACCCGCGACGATACCGGCGCGGTCCACCTGATGGCGGCGACCATCTTCGTCAACGAACCCGATTGAGGTATGACATGCGTGCGATGATCCGGAATTTCTGGCGCCGGGACGATGCCAGCGTCGCCCTGGAAGCGGTGATCGTGATGCCGATCCTGACCTGGATCTTCATCGCCAGCTTCGTCTTCTTCGATGCGTTCCGCGTCTACAACACCTCGATCAAGGCGACCTATTCCGTGGCCGACGTGATGTCGCGCCGGACCAACACAATCTCCTCGACCGATATCGAGGGGCTCGCCGAGGTGTTCCAGTTCCTGACCCGCAATACCTCCGGCTCCTCGCTGCGGATCACCCAGATCACCCGGCAAACGGGTGGCTACCGCATCGACTGGAGCCATGGCACCGACGGGCTGACCTATCTGCGCGCCTCGGATTTCCCCGCGATCGTCGATCAGATCCCGATCATGGCCTTTGGCGACCGGATGCTGCTGGTCGAAACCTTCCTGCCGCACCGACCGGCCTTCAACGTCGGTCTCTCCGATCAGGAGTTTGTCAACTTCACCGTGACCCGCCCCCGATTTGCCGGTCAGGTGGATTTCAACGCCAATCTCGGGAACTCCTACGTCTATGAGAACGACGGGTCGCCCACGGGCACCGACGGCTTCTACTATGACGGCTCGGGCAGCGATGACGGGGTCGAGGGCGGCGGAACCTGACGCTGGCGGAACCCCGCGTCGAGAACCGACACCCCGATGTCGCCATCCGCCATTTAACCCCGCCCGGCCCTGTGCTTTAACCTGAGGCGATCAGGAAGGGCGGGGCGATGCGATATTCCGGCTGGCAGGTGCTGAAACAGGGGCTGACAGGCAACAAGGGCTGGCAGCCCGCCTGGCGCGACCCCGATCCGAAACCGCAATATGACGTGCTGATCATCGGCGGCGGCGGGCATGGCCTGGCCACCGCCTTCTACCTCGCCAAGGAGCACGGGATAACCAATGTCGCGGTGCTGGAGCGCGGCTATCTCGGCGGCGGCAATGTGGGCCGCAACACCACCATCGTGCGCGCCAATTACGGGCTTCCCGGCAATTCCGAGTTCTATTCCCATTCCCTGAAACTCTGGGAGGGGATGGAGCAGGAGCTCAATTACAACGTGATGCACAGCCAGCGCGGCATCATCAACCTGTTTCACTCAGACGGCCAGCGCGATGCCTATGCGCGGCGCGGCAACACCATGATCAACCAGGGCGACGACGCGATCCTGCTGGACAATGCGGGCTGTCGGCGGCTGTTGCCCTATCTCGACTATGACCAGACCCGGTTCCCGATCTATGGCGGGCTCTACCATAAACGCGGCGGCACCGCGCGCCATGACGCGGTGGCCTGGGGCTATGCGCGCGGGGCGGATATGCGCGGCGTCGATCTTATACAACAATGTGAGGTCACGGGGATCGACATCGAGAACGGGCGGGTGACAGGCGTGCAGACCTCGCGCGGGCCGATCCGGGCGAAAAAGGTCGCGATGGCCGCTGCCGGACGCTCTGGCCAGGTTGCGGCCATGGCGGGGCTGCGCCTGCCCGTTGAAAGCCATATCCTGCAAGCCTTCGTCACCGAGGGGCTGAAGCCTTGCATCGACCATGTCGTGACCTATGGCATGGGCCATTTCTACATCAGCCAATCCGACAAGGGCGGGCTGGTCTTCGGCGGCGACCTGGATTTCTACGCCTCCTATGCCGCGCGCGGCAACCTGCCCACGGCAGAGCATGTGATCGAGGCGGGCATGACCCTGATGCCGATGATCGGCAAGGCGCGCCTCTTGCGCTCGTGGGGCGGGATCATGGACATGTCCTCGGACGGCTCGCCGATTATCGACAAGGCCCCGGTCGAGGGGCTCTATGTCAACGCGGGCTGGTGTTATGGCGGCTTCAAGGCGGTGCCGGGATCGGGCTTTTCCTATGCCCACCTGATTGCCACCGACCGCCATCACGCGCCCGCCGCGCGGTTCCGGCTGGACCGGTTCAACACCGGCCTCGTCATGGATGAAGAGGCCAAGGGCAGCCAGCACAACCTGCATTGAGGGGAGAGACACGATGCGCATCAAATGCCCCCTCTGCGGGGACCGCGACAGCCGCGAATACACCTATATGGGGCATGAAACCTATCTGGACCGGCCCGGTGACGAGGGCTGGAGCGCGGATTGGGACGACTACCTGCACCTGCGTGACAATCCGGCGGGCGTGACGCGCGACCTGTGGTATCACGGGGCCGGCTGCACGTCCTGGCTGCTGGTCGAGCGCGACACCGTCACCCATGACATCTTGCGGGTGGAGCTTGCCCGCGACGCCAAGCGGGGGCGCGGCTGATGCGGATCGAGGGATATGGCCGGATCGACCGGGATACGCCGCTGAACTTCTCATTCGACGCGCGCAACTTCCAGGGTTTCAAGGGCGACACGCTGGCCTCGGCGCTGCTGGCAAACGGCGTCCGTCTCATGGGCCGGTCCTTCAAGTACCACCGCCCGCGCGGGGTGCTGACGGCGGGCTCCGAGGAGCCCAATGCGCTGATGGAGATCGGGCAGGGCGCGGCAAGAACCCCCAATGTGCGCGCCACGATGCAGGAGGTGTTCGCAGGGCTTGAGGCACGCAGCCAGAACCGGATGGGACCGCTGCGCCATGACCTTCTGTCGGTCAATGACCTGCTGCCGAATTTCCTCAGCGCGGGGTTCTACTACAAGACCTTCATGTGGCCGCGCGCCTTCTGGGAAAAGATCTATGAACCCGTGATCCGCCGTGCCGCGGGTCTCGGGTCGCTCTCCGGACAGGCCAACCCGGACCGGTATGAGACCGGTTTTGCCCATTGCGACATCCTGGTGATCGGTTCCGGCCCCACCGGGTTGATGGCGGCGCTGACGGCGGCTGAGGGCGGGGCCGATGTGATCCTGGCCGAGGAAAGCGCGCATTTCGGCGGGCGGCTTATCTCCGAGGCCGAGGAACTGGACGGCCAGCCCGGCCCCGACTGGGTCGCCGAGATGCTGGAGGCGCTGCACGAGACGGGCCGCGTGCGCCTGATGAACCGCACCACCGTGACCGGGGCCTATGACGGCGGCACCTATGGCGCGCTGGAACGCGTCGGCCTGCACCTGCCCATGACGCCCGACCTGCCGCAGGAATGTTTCTGGCGCATCCATGCGCGGCAGGCGGTGCTGGCGGCGGGCGCTTTGGAGCGGCCCATTGCCTTCCCGATGAACGACCGCCCCGGCATCATGATGGCCAGCGCGATCCGCAGCTACCTGCACCACTACGGCGTGGCGGCGGGGCGCAAGGTGACGCTCTTTGCCACAAATGACGACGCGCATCGCACCGCCTTGGACCTGATGGCGGCAGGCGTCGAGGTGGCGGGGGTCATGGATAGCCGCACGGACGCGCAGGCGCAGGGGGACTATCCGCTCTTTGCCGGGGCGCAGGTGATCTCGACCCGTGGCCGTCAGGCGCTGCGCGAAATCACCATCCGGCAGGGCGGCTCCGAGCAGAGGATCGAGACCGATTGCCTCGGCGTCTCGGGCGGCTGGAACCCGACCCTGCACCTGACCTGTCACATGAATGGCCGCCCGGTCTGGAACGAGGATATCGCCGCGTTCGTCCCCACCGAGGGCGCGGTGCCCGGTCTGACGCCCGCCGGGGCCTGCAACGGGGTCTATTCGACCTCCCGGTGCCTCTCCGCCGGGGTCGCGGCGGCGGGGGCTGCGTTGCAGGCGATGGGGGCCAAGGCGCCCGAGATGGAGATCCCCGAGGCCAGCGACAGCCCCGGCAAGGCCCGCGCGCTGTGGCTTGTCGAGGGCAAGGGTCGCGCCTGGCTGGACTTCGCCAATGACGTGACCTCCAAGGATATCAAGCTGGCGGCGCAGGAAAATTTCCGTTCCGTCGAGCATATGAAACGCTACACGACGCAAGGGATGGCGCCCGATCAGGGCAAGAACTCCAATATCGGCGCGCTGGCGCTGCTGGCCGATGCCACGGGCCGCGCCATTCCCGAAACCGGCACCACCACCTATCGCCCGCCCTTCGCGCCGGTCAGCCTGGCGGCCATCGGCGCGGGCGGACAGGGTAAGGCGTTCGCGCCGCAACGCTTCACCACATCGCACGAGGCCAGCGTTGCGCGGGGCGCGCCGATGATCGAGGCGGGGCTGTGGTATCGCCCCTCCTATGTCCCGCGTCCGGGCGAGGCCACCTGGCGCGAGGCCTGCGACCGCGAGGTGACGATGGTGCGGACACATGTCGGGGTCTGCGATGTCTCGACCCTCGGCAAGATCGACATTCAGGGCCCGGATGCGGCGGCGTTTCTGGACTTTGTCTATGCCAACATGTTCTCGACGCTCAAGGTGGGGCGCGTGCGCTATGGCCTCATGCTGCGCGAGGATGGGCATGTCATGGATGACGGCACCACGGCGCGGCTCGGAGAGACCCATTACGTCATGACCACCACCACCGCTGCGGCGGGCGAGGTCATGAAACACCTTGATTTCGTTCAGCAATGTCTGCGCCCCGACCTGAACCTGCGCACCATTTCCGTCACCGAGCAATGGGCGCAATTCGGCGTCGTCGGACCGCGTTCGCGGGAGCTTCTGAACACGCTGCTAGATAGCCCCATCGACAATGACAGCTTCCCCTTCATGGCCTGCGGCGAGGTCGGCGTGGCCGGTGTCGCGGCGCGTCTCTTCCGGATCTCGTTCTCCGGCGAACAGGCCTATGAGATCGCGGTGCCCGCGCGCTATGGCGATGCGCTCTACCGCCTGCTGGTGGCGCAGGCCGAGGCGCTTGGCGGCGGGGCTTACGGGATGGAAGCGCTGAATGTGCTGCGCATCGAAAAGGGCTTCATCACTCATTCGGAAATTCACGGCCGCATCACCGCGTTCGATATCGGGATGGACCGGATGATTTCGGCCAGGAAGATGTGCATCGGCAAACCGGCGGCAAGCCGCGCGGGGTTGCAAGACCCGATGCGCGAGCGGCTTATCGGCCTGAAGCCCGTCGGCGCGGTCAAGCAGCTGACGGCGGGCGCGCATCTGTTCGAGGAGGGGGCCGCGCCGGTCGCCGCCAACGATCTGGGGTATGTCACCTCGGTCGGGTTTTCGCCCACGATGGGGCATTTCATCGGGCTCGGGTTTCTGTCCGATGGCCCGTCGCGCATCGGGGATCGGATGAAGATGGTCGACCACCTGCGCGGGGTCGAGACGTTGGTGGAGATCTGCGACCCGGTCTTCCATGACCCGGAGGGGGAGAAGCTACGTGGTTGATCTGATTGCGAAAACACCCTGCGCGGACTTGTTGCCGATCAAGGTCGAGGCGGTGACCCTGTCCGAGGTCACGCCCGAGGCGATCACCTCGATCATGCCTTATGAGGGGAAATGGGAGGTCGCGTCGGAGGCGCTGAAATCGGCGCATGGGATCACCTTGCCCGGCCCCGGTCGCAGCACGGGAAAGGGCGACATCCGCGCGATCTGGACCGGGGCGGGGCAGGCGATGGTGCTCGGGGCCCGCCTTGATGCGGGGCTCGCACCCCATGCGGCATTGAGCGATCAATCCGATGCCTGGGCGCTGATGCGGCTGGAGGGGGCGGGGGGCGAGGATGTGCTGGCGCGGCTGACGCCGATTGACCTCAATCCCGGTGTCTTCAAACGCGGTCATGTCGCGCGCAGCCTGCTTGGCCACATGAATGCGGTCATCGCGCGCGTGGGGGCGGAGGCGTTCGAGATCATGGTGTTCCGGTCGATGGCCGGAACGGCGGTGCATGAGTTGGAAGAGGCGATGAAATCCGTCGCCGCGCGGGCCGCGTTGCGGTGATTTCTGACAGGTTTGTCAGGAATTCCTGACAGGTTTGTCCGGTTTTGATGGTCGCGGGAGGCGGGGGTCTCCCCTCCGCACGGATCAGAACAGCTTGTCACCCATCTGGTCGATCAGCTGCTTGGATTTGACCACGGCCATCTCGACGGCCTGATCCTCGGAGCCGAACGTGTCGGCGCGGATCAGGCTGTGGGTTTTCAACTCGCCATCCACCTCCTTCTCGATCTTCGCGCCGAGGCGGAACTGAGTGCCTTCCTTGACCGGCTCGGGCGTGATGCGGAAGCCCTGATAGGTCTCAGCCTCGGCTTCTTTCGGGCTGGAGGAACCGAAGAGTTTGGAGAGTAGGGACATGGGCGCGCTCCTTGGCAAGGTCGGCGGCATGGTGGCACAGGTTGGATGAGGATGCACGGGGGGAGTGGGGGCGCGGAGCCGGGCGGGTGCCTGCCCTACGGTTCAGGCGAGGTTGGCGACATCCGGGGTCAGGTGATGGATGTAGCGCCGATAGGCGTGGCGCTGCGGGATGCCCATGACATGCTCAGCGGTCTGATACATGGCGTGCCAGGCCTCGGGTGAGGTCGGGCCGGAGCAATCGACATCGCCAAGAAACCCGACCAGCATCAGATGGGCGTCAACGCCTTGATCGCGCAGCCAGATCAGATGGGCCAGACGATTGGCATATTGATAGAAATGCAGCATCCAATTGCGGTCCTCTGCCACACCCAAGCGCTGCTTGCATTGGTTGAGGCTACTTTCGATAAGTGTTCGGGATCGGCCTGAGCTTTGCGTCGGGCTGCTAAAGAATTCGGGGATATGGGCCTTGGCCTCGACCAGAACGACGCTGTCTCCCGCTCGACCCAAGGCATCCCATTGGGGCCCACGTTTCGGCCAGAAGCGACTAAGCGGCTCTGCCAAGTGGTCCAGCCCGAGCAGGCTTAGAAACGCCGCGTCGCGGTATTCGGCATGTTCATCCTCGGCGCGCGGTGATAACCAGTCGATCGGCCCGAGGGCAGCGGGTTGAAGCAGATCGGGCCGGTTTTCGACAGCCCGCTGCATCCATTTCAACGATCCCTTGTGGCCTTTCGGCTGGATAACCCTCACTGATCCAGGAAACTCCGCAATTTCCGCGACCGGCTCGGGTGTTTCAGCTTCCTGAGCGCCTTCGCCTCGATCTGGCGGATGCGCTCGCGTGTCACCGAAAACTGCTGGCCCACTTCCTCAAGCGTGTGGTCGGTGTTCATGCCGATTCCGAAGCGCATCCGCAGCACCCGTTCCTCGCGCGGGGTGAGGCTGGCCAGCACCCGTGTCGTGGTTTCTTTCAGGTTGTCCTGAATGGCGCTGTCCAAGGGCAGGACGGCGTTCTTGTCCTCGATGAAATCGCCGAGCTGCGAATCTTCCTCGTCGCCAATCGGCGTCTCCAGCGAGATCGGTTCCTTGGCGATTTTCATCACCTTGCGGACCTTTTCTAGCGGCATTTGCAGCTTTTCGGCCAGTTCCTCGGGCGTCGGTTCGCGGCCGATTTCGTGCAGCATCTGGCGGCCGGTGCGCACCAGCTTGTTGATCGTCTCGATCATGTGCACGGGGATGCGGATGGTGCGGGCCTGATCCGCGATGGAGCGGGTGATCGCCTGACGGATCCACCAGGTCGCGTAGGTGCTGAATTTATAGCCACGGCGGTATTCGAACTTGTCGACCGCCTTCATCAACCCGATATTGCCTTCCTGAATGAGATCAAGGAATTGCAGGCCCCGGTTGGTGTATTTCTTGGCGATGGAGATCACCAGGCGCAGGTTGGCCTCGACCATTTCCTTTTTCGCCTGGCGGGCTTCCTTCTCGCCCTTCTGGACCTGCTGCACGATGCGGCGGAATTCGGAGATGTCCAGCCCGACATACTGGCCCACCTGCGCCATGTCGCCCCGCAGGGTCTCGACCTGGTCCATGGAACGCTCGAACAGCGCCTCCCACCCGCGGCCGGATTTCTCCTGCATCCGCTCGACCCAGGAGGGGTCCAGCTCGTGGCCGCGATAGGCCTCGATGAACTCGCGGCGGTTGATGCGGGCCTGGTCGGCGAGCTTGACCATGCCGCTGTCGATCGACATGACGCGGCGGTTGATGCCGTAAAGCTGGTCGATCAGCGCCTCGATCCGGTTGTTATGCAGGTGCAATTCGTTGACCAGCAGCACGATCTCGGCGCGCAGTTTCTGATAGGTCGTCTCCTCGGACTTGGAGAAGCTCGAATCCTCGTTCAGCGTGGCCGAGATGCGCAGATCCTGCATCTCGCTGAGCTTGGCATAGTCGCGCGCGATCAGGTCCAGCGTTTCCAGCACGCGCGGCTTCAGCGCGGCCTCCATCGCGGCGAGGCTCATATTGGCCTGCTCGTCCTCATCCTCGTCATCGTCGGTGGCGATGGGGTTGCCGTCGGCATCCAGTTCCTGGGTCTTTTCGGATTTCGCGGTCTCGTCACTGGCCGTGGGGGCGGCGGCGCCGGGGACCACGGGGGCGGCAACCTCGCCGTCCTCCTCCAGCGTGCTGCCGAAGGTGGCATCCAGGTCGATCACGTCGCGCAGCAGGATTTCCTCTTCCAGCAATTCGTCGCGCCAGATGGTGATGGCCTGGAAGGTCAGCGGGCTTTCGCAGAGCCCCGCGATCATCGTGTTGCGGCCGGCCTCGATGCGCTTGGCGATGGCGATCTCGCCCTCGCGGGACAGCAGTTCGACGCTGCCCATCTCGCGCAGATACATGCGCACGGGGTCGTCAGTGCGGTCGAGCTTTTCGGTCGCGGTGGCGGAGACGGCCACTTCGCGGGATTTCGAGGTCTCGACGATCTCGGTCGAGCCCTTGTCCTCTTCCTCGGCCTCTTCATCCTCGATGATGTTGATGCCCATCTCGGAGAGCATCGACATCACGTCCTCGATCTGCTCGGAACTGACCTGTTCCGGCGGCAGGACCGCGTTCAGCTGATCGTAGGTGATGTAGCCCTTGACCCTTGCGTCGGCGATCATCTTCTTGACGGCGGTCTGGCTCATGTCGAGACCGGTATCTGCCTCTTCCCCGTCGGGTTTGCGATCGTCGTTGTCTTTGGCCATTCGGTTTCCCCTTCACGGGCGAGGTGATTCGGTCCCCGCGTAAGATACATGTCTAATTGCGAATCACTGATTCGCACACCCGGATCAGCGGGTTTTCTTGACCCATGCCTTGCCGTCTATCAAGTCGCGGAGATGACGCGACAGCGCGCCCTCGTCCTCGCCCGGTGCCGCCCCGTCGCTGGTTTTCGGCGCATCGGCCTGCTGGCGGGCGTGCAGCGCGTGGTTCAGCCGCCAGTTCAGCCGCGCCTCGTCGGTATGGTCCAGATCTTCCAAAGCCTCGGTCATCTCGTTCTGGATGCCGCGCCGGGCGGCCAGCTTGGCAAACTCCTCGGCCAGGCAGCGCGCCGCCTTCTCGGTGTCGCCGGGGGTGCGGATCCAGGGTGCGATCCGGACATGGCCAAGGTTGAGCAGCGTTTCAAGGGCAGGGGTCAAATTAGCCCGGTCCAGCGCCTCGGCAAGCGCGTCGCGGTCCCGATGCGGCGTCGCCATGAGGATCCCCGCCAGTCGGGCGTGATCGGGGTTGGCGGGCGCCATCTGTTCGATCTGGCGCTCGAACCGGTCGATCAGGGCGGGCGTCAGGCAGAGCGTGGCCAGGATCAGCGCGTGGCGCATATCGGCGTCAGACATTGCGCCCGCGGCCAGAACCGAGGCGCGGGTCTGGGCCATGGGGGCGGCGGGAGCATTTCGCCCCTTCGAGGGCGTCCAGGTTCCGCCCTTGCGCGGGGCGCGGAAAAGCTGGAACCGCAGGTCGTTCAGCGCCTGGCCGTAATGCCGTTTCAGCGACGGATCCTTTATCCGGGCGACCGCGCTGCGCAGCGATTTGTCCAGCGTGGCGCGGCGTTCGGGGCTGTCGAAGCTGCGCCCTTCGGTCTCGCGCTGCCAGAGCAGGTTGACCATCGGCTGCGCGCTGTCCAGCAGGTCCTGCATGGCGCGCGCGCCCCTGGCCTTGATCAGGTCGTCGGGATCCTGCCCCTCGGGCATCAGGCAGAAGCGCAGCGATTTGCCGGCCTCCAAGAGCGGCAGCGCCAGGTCGATGAGGCGCATCGCGGCCTGAAGCCCCGCCCGGTCGCCATCCAGCGCCACGATGGGCTCATCCGAGATGCGCCACAGCAGTTGCAACTGGCTTTCGGTGATCGCGGTGCCAAGCGGCGCGACGGACGCCGTGAACCCGGCGCGGTCCAGCGCGATCACGTCCATGTAGCCCTCGGCCACAATGAGCGGCTTGCCCTTGCCCGCCGCCTCGCGCGCAGGCCCGTGGTTGTAGAGCGCGCGGCCCTTGTCGAAAAGCTCGGTCTCGCGGGAGTTGAGGTATTTCGCCCGCGCGTTCTGGTCCATCGCGCGGCCGCCAAAGCCGATGCAGCGCCCGCGCGGGTCGCGGATCGGGAACATGATGCGGTCGCGGAAGGCGTCATAAGGATTTCCGCCATCGTCGGGCTGGCTGGCGATCCCGGCGGCGACGATCAGTTCGGGCGCATGGCCCTTGTCCTTCAATGCCTGGAACGCGCCCTGCCTTGCATTGGGGGCATAGCCGATCTCGAACCGTTCTTGGGCGGCCTCGTCCAACCCGCGCCCGTCCAGATAGTCGCGCGCCGCGCCACCGCTGCCCGCGCGCAGCTGCATCCGGTACCAGGCGACGGCGGCCTCGGTCACCTCGGCGATCAGGCCGCGCCGGTCGGCCTTTTGCTGCGCCTGCGGATCACGGGAGGGCATGGTCATCCCGGCCTCGCGCGCGAGGATCTCGACCGCTTCCATGAAGCCGACATTCTCGGTGGCCTGCACGAAGCTGAGCGCATCGCCCTTCTCGTGGCAGCCGAAGCAGTAATAGAACCCCTTGCGGTCATCGACGTGGAACGAGGGCGATTTTTCCTGGTGGAACGGGCAAGGCGCCCACATGTCGCCCTTGGCCTGGTTCGACTTGCGATTGTCCCACATGACCTTGCGGCCCACGACCTGCGCAAGCGAGGTGCGGCTGCGAAGTTCATCCAGAAAACCGGGGGGCAGACTCATGTCGCGCAGTATCTGCGCCACGCGGGGCAGAGTCCAGCGGATGCGACAGGTTGGAGTTTCACTAAAATGTCACGATTGCGTCGGGTCGGGACCGTAATTGCAGCGCAGGAAGGGGCATTGGGGGCGATCTTCACGGGAGCGCGAGATGTTGAAGAGTTTTCTGACGGACGACAGCGGCGCGATCACCGTCGATTGGGTGGTGCTGACGGCGGCGCTCTGCGGTCTTGCGATTGCGGTGACAGCGCTGATCAGCGCCGGCGCGCGGACGCCCACGAATGCGCTCAACTCGACTCTGTCGACCGATGTTGTCGGCGATCACGACAGTTTCGATTGAGGCCCACGCCTCGACCCTGCCGCCCGTCCGGTGCAGTATCGGGGCGATGCAGACGCAACTCACCATTTCCACGCACGGCCCCGGCCTGACCGAGATCACGCGGGAGGTCGCCGATTGGCTGGCCCGGATCGGCGCGCGCGACGGCCTGGTGACGCTGTTCATCCGGCACAGCTCGGCCTCGCTGCTGATCCAGGAAAACGCCGACCCCGAGGTGCAGGCCGACCTGACCGCCTTCTTCCACCGCCTCGTGCCGCCCTCGGACGATCCCGAGATGGCCTACCTGACCCACACTTACGAAGGCCCAGACGACATGCCCGGCCATATCAAGGCGGCGCTGCTGCCGGTCAGCCTGCAGATCCCGGTGGCGGAGGGCCGGATGGCGCTTGGCACCTGGCAAGGCATCTACGTGGTCGAACACCGCACCCGCCCGCATCAGCGCCATGTCGCGCTGCATTTCCGGGTCGATTGACCCTGTGGCAACAGGTGGCCCCCATGATCTAGGGGCTGCAATTCCCCACTACCCAAGCCCTCGCGTCGGGCCTATAGTGCCTGTGGATAAGCGGGGCATCAGACCCCAGAGGCTTGAGCAGTCAAAGACGAGGGGGGATCGGCCCATGCGCTGCCCGTTTTGCGGAAATGTAGATACCCAGGTGAAGGATTCGCGCCCGGCGGAGGATCACGTGGCCATCCGGCGGCGGCGGTTCTGCCCGGCCTGCGGGGGGCGCTTCACCACCTATGAGCGCGTGCAGCTGCGCGACCTCGTGGTGATCAAGACGAATGGCAAGCGCGAGGATTTCGACCGCGACAAGCTGGAACGCTCGATCCGCATCTCGATGCAGAAACGCCCGGTCGAGCCCGAGCGCATCGACCAGATGATCTCGGGCATCGTGCGGCGGCTGGAAAGCATGGGCGAGACCGACATCCCCTCGAACAAGATCGGCGAGATCGTGATGGAGAGCCTGGCCCGGATTGATACGGTGGCCTATGTCCGCTTCGCCTCGGTTTACAAGAACTTCCAGGAAGCCGATGATTTCGAGGAATTCGTCGCCGAACTGCGCCCGCCCGTCCTGCCCGAAAGCTGAGCCATGAGCGGCGATGACGCCCGTTGGATGCGCACGGCCCTTGGCCTCGGCGCGCGGGGGCAGGGCCGTGTCTGGCCCAACCCCGCCGTGGGCTGCGTGATCGTGCGCGACGGCCGGGTGGTCGGGCGCGGCTGGACCGGGCCCGGCGGTCGCCCCCATGCCGAGACGGAGGCGCTGCGCCAGGCCGGAGAGGCCGCGCGCGGGGCCACGGCCTATGTCACGCTGGAGCCATGCGCCCATTTCGGACGCACGCCGCCCTGTGTCGAGGCGCTGATCCGCGCCGCGGTGGCGCGGGTCGTCATCGCCATGGGCGACCCCGATCCGCGCACTGACGGGGCCGGGGTCGAACGGCTGCGCGCGGCGGGGATCGCGGTGACATCGGGTGTCGAGGAAAGGGCCGCCGCCCGCGCCCATCAGGGCTTTGTAAGCCGCGTGACCAAGGGCCGCCCTACGCTGACCCTGAAACTGGCCAGTTCCCTCGACGGTCGCATCGCCACGGGGACAGGTGAAAGCCAGTGGATCACCGGCCCCGAGGCGCGCCGCGCGGTCCACGCCATGCGCGTGCGCCATGACGCGGTGCTGGTGGGGGCGGGGACTGCGCGGGCCGATGACCCATCGCTGACCGTGCGCGGCCTTGGCATGGCGCATCAGCCGGTGCGTGTCGTGATCAGCCGCCGGTTGGACCTGCCCACGGACAGCCAGCTTGCCCGCAGCGCGCGGGATATTCCGCTGTGGCTGATCTGTGCCGAGGATGCGCCGGAAGAGCGCCAGGCCGACTGGCGCGAACTCGGAGCCGAGATCATCGCCTTGCCCGCGCCGCTCGACTTGGGCCAGGCCCTTGCCGCGATGGGCCAGCGCGGCCTCACCCGCGTTTTCTGCGAGGGCGGCGGCGCGCTCGCGGCGTCGCTGCTCCAGGCCGATCTGGTCGATGATCTGATCACCTTCACCGCCGGCATGACGCTCGGGGCCGAAGGGCTGCCCGCGATTGGCCCCCTGGCGCTTGCCGCGCTCGATCAGGCACCACGCTATGCCCTGCGCGAGACCCGTCAGATCGGCACCGATATCCTGACCCATTGGTCCCGCGCCTGACGCGACTTTCTCTTTCATTTTGCCAAAAATACCTGACTCCGTCTCTTACCGCCGGGACCGTCATTCGCCATTGAAGACCAGTTCAAGCCGAGAAGGTCCCCGGCACGGGGGCCGCCGAGGGCGCCTTCACCGCCACAGATGCGCATGCCCCGCGAACCAGCCCTGCAATTTCGCCAGCGCGCGCAGGCGGATCGCGGGGCGGGGGATGGTGTCGCTGGCCAGCCGCTCCAACGCCACTTCCGGCGGGCAGGCCATGCCGGTGACGGGATCGAAATAGCGCGGATAGGCGATGAGGACGGCATGGGCGAGAGCCGTCAGCGAAGGGCGGGCCGCCCGGCGCGCGGGGATGGGGCCGAGGTCATCCGTCAGCCCCCACCCGGCATAGAATGGCGCGCCGAGGCAGGTGACGGGAACGCCCCGGATCAGCGCCTCGAAGCCGAGGAGCGAGGTCATGGTCACCACCCGGTCCGCGCGGGCGATCAGCGCCACGGGGTCGGCATGGTCGGCCACGATATCGGCCAGCCCTTCCAGCGCGTCGCGCGTAATCTTGCCTTCGCGCAACCCCGCCTCCACATCCGGGTGCGGTTTGTAGATCAGGCAGGCCTCGGGGTGCAGCGCGCGCGCCTTGCGCAGTAGTTCCAGGTTGGTCCGGATCTCGCCCGCGCCAAGCCGGATCGAGGCGTCATCCTCGACCTGTCCCGGCACCAGCACCACTTCGCGGCCCTCGGGCAGGTCCAGCGCGGGCACCCCGCCGATATTGTATTTGCTGAGCCCCGTGCGGATCAGCGCCTCGACCAGCGCCTCGGCGCGGCGCAGGCGGGGTTGGGGCAGGGCGGCGGCCTGGGTGATCAGCGCCTCTAGGCGGCTGGCCCGCGTCGGGTCGTAGTAGATGCCGAGATCGTCCAGCACCAGGCTGAGCGGCGGCACCAGGTCCGCGCCGAGCCCGCGCGAGCGCAGGAACCCGTCCTCGACCCGAACCAGGGGCCGCCCCGCACAGGCCGCGCGGACCTCCTCCGTTTCCTGCCCGGCCCAGACCATGACGGGGCGGTTCATCGCCACCGCCGCTGTCGGCGTCTTGGCAAAGCGCAACGCCTGCCCCGCGCCGCCGAAGACCTTTTGCAAGGGCGCGCGTTTCCAGGCCCGCATACCAAGGGCGACATGGCCAAAGCGATCCTCGCGCCAGGCCCGCGCGCGGGCCTCCAATGTCGCCAGCACATCCTCGAAGACGCAGAGCCGGTCGCGATAGGGGTCATACCAGGTCGGGAATTCCAGCATCGTCACGGCGAATAGCTGTGCGCGGGTCAGGCGCCGCGCGCGTCGCGCGACCGGGTTGCGATCCTCGGTCAGGCCCCATCCGGCATAGAAGGGCTGGCCGAAGATCTGCGGCTTGTGGCCCGCGAAAATGGCCTCGTAGCCAAGCTGCGAGGTCACGGCATAGACCGCGACAGCCCCCTCCATCAGCCGCCAGGGCGAGATCGGAGCGGAGACAAGCGTGGTGCGCTCGTCGCAATCCTCATCCCCGAAATGGCCCGGTCGGTGGCCCGCGCGGGTTTCGGGGTGGGTCTTGATCACGATCCGCGCAGCCGGATGCTCCAGCCGTGCCTGCACCAGCATCTCGCGGAACGTGGCGGCATCGGCCCCGCCATGGCGGATCGAGGCATCGCCCTCGGTCTGGTCGATGACCAGCACATAGCCGGGGGCAGGGGGCGCGACCTTGGGGTCGACGGCACTGTACTTGGTCAGGTGCCCTTCGACCATCCGCGCCATCCCCTCGCGGGCGCGGTCCAGCAGCGCGGTATCGTCCAGCGGATGGGTGGCCAGCATGTGCTCAAGGTCACTGGGCGCGGAACTGTCGAAATAGACGCCGCGCCGGTCGATGGTCAGGCCGAGCGGCGGTTCGCCCTCGCGGCCCGGATGCAGCGAGCGCAGGAAGGCATCCTCGACCCGCACCAGATGCGCGCCCGTGGCCGCCGCCGCCGCCTCGCCGCGGTTCGCATAGGGGCTGCGGCCCCAGACCAGCACGTCATCCTCCGGCCCCGGCTTGCCGAGGCGCAGGTCGTGACCCGCCAGCGTCAGGATGCGCCGCACGCGGGCATTGGTCAGGAAGCCGCCGTTGAAATAGTACGCCCGCCGAGATGTCCCCCCGGCGGGCGTGTCTGTTCCGTCGCCTTGCGCCAAGGAGCTACTCGGCCAGGCTGCTGATCGAGCCCGCGGTGCCAAGCGTACCGGTCAGCGCGCTGATCACCTGGTTCCACTGGGCAAAGGGGGCCAGCGTGACATAGAGCGTATCCTCGTCCCTGATCACGAAATCGCGGGCCTCGAACATGCCGGTGGGCGCGGTCAGGTCCAGCACGTAGATGAAGCGCTGCGTGCCGACGATGTCGTTGCGCCCCAACACGGCGCGGGCAATCGCCTCGGGCTCGTTGCGCAGGATGAAGACGCCGGTGGGATCGGCAAGGCTCGGGTTCAGGCCGCCGACGGTGGCGATCGCCTCGATGGCCGAGATCGTCTGGCTTTCGAAGGGCACCCGTGTCTGCGCGTTGGTGGCCCCGAGTGCGGTGAAGGTGCGGCGGTCCTCCTCGACCAGGATGCGGTCACCCGCGCGCAGCGCGATGTCCAGTTCCGGGTTGGAGTAGAGATCCTCGAACCAGATCGTGCCGGTATGGCCGCCGCGCACCACGGTGATCTGGGCGATCTCGGGCTCGATGGCGACGCCGCCCGCCCGCGCCAGCATTGCCGACAGCGTCCGGGTGGGCCGTTCGATGGCGAAGACGCCTTGCGCCCCCACGGCCCCCGCCACGGTCACGGTCGCCCCGTCGCCCGCCACGCGGCGCACGATGATCTGCGGATCGGGGGTCTGTTCATCCAGGTTGCGGGTCAGGATCTGGCGCAGGCCCTCGGGCGTGTTGCCCGCGGCGCGGACCCGGCCCGCATAGGGAATGAAGATGAACCCGGCACCATCGACCTGCACCTCGTCCAGCACCGTGCTTGGCGCGCCGGTGGCCCCGAGCAGCGGATCGGTCACGTTTTCCCAGATCGACAGCGACAGCGTGTCGCCGGGCCGGATCTCGTCCGAGCCAAGCTGGCCGGCGTTGATGAATTCCTGCGAGAAGCCGAGCGCCTCGACCACCGATGTGGCGCGCAGCACGCGGTCATTGACGGTGACGACAAAGGCATCGCCCTGACGTTGCACGGATCCTGCGAAGAGCTCGCTGCGGTTGGGGCCGGATCGCGGCAGCAGCCCACATTGGGCCACCAGCGATACAACCACCAAGAGGGCGACGAACCGCGCCCCTCGGGAAGCCAGTGATGTCACGGATTTCGGCTCCTTATTTGCCTGTACTGCCTCGGTTTATTTTTTTGTCACTCTAGCGAAAAGTTTTTCGCCTGACCAGTTTTTGTTATTTCACCAGCCGCAGGTGTTGCCGTGGTGCAGGTCGGCCCGCATCCAGCGCCTCGTAGGGGTCGTCCGGCGACAGCATCATGTCGACCACCTGGCGCAGGAGTTGCCGCCGCCCGCGCGCCGAATAGAAGCTGCCGGTGATCTGCGAGGTCTCCAGCAGGTAATGGCGATAATCGCGATAGGCGCGGCTGTCGGGGCGGGTCGGCGTCTGGAAGAACTCGTCGAGGCTCTGGGTCGAGACGAATTCCGGCTTGAGGTAGACCGCCGTGCCGAACGCCTTGAGCGGCAGCCCGCGCCAGAGCGCTTGTTGCGCGGCGGTGGAATTCACGGTGACGGCGCTGCGCGCATCGTCCAGCAGGCGCGCGAGCTTGCCGCCGCGCACGTAGTGGACGCGGGCAGCGACCCCCTCATCCCGCGCGATCCGGGCGATGACGCGGGGCAGGGGAACGCGGCCATCCTCCAGCGGGTGCGATTTGATGACCAGGTGGTGATGCTGCGGCGCGCCCGCGGCAAAGCCCTCGATCAGCATTTGCAGGAAATCGGACTGGGTGTCGAAGGGGCCATGTTGCTGGAAGCTGGAATCATGTTCCAGTTGCAACAGCGCCAGGTGATAGGGAAAGCCGCCGGTCTTGATGCGCCAGGTGGCGATCTTGCGCGACAGCGAGATGGCGGGCATGAAGGCGATCCGGCGCAGGTAGAGGCGCAACTCCCGCGCCACGGTGATATTGCGGTGCGGTCGGAAGTTCCGGTAGCGGAAGTTCAGGAACATCACGAACCAGTGGTAGAGCGCGCCGTAGAAGATGTGCTGCCGCATGTCGCCCCATTTCGCGGGCGTGTCGGGCAGGTCCAGGTCCAGCCCCTTCAGCGCGCGGCGCATCTGCGGCACGGTGGTCTCCATCAGCCGCGAATGCCCGTTCGACCCGCCACGTTCATAGGTGACCCAATAGGGCCGCAGGTAGCCTTCCTCGAACACATGCACGCGCAGGCCGCGTGCCCTGGCGATCTCGACCGCACTTGCGTGGATGGGGCGTGTGTCGCCGTAAAGCACGATATCGGTGGTATGGTGGCGCTCCAGCAACTCGGTGAACCGCGCGGGCCAGTTCTCGACCGTGCCGCGATAGGGGATGTAGCTTGGCCGGTGGTGCCAGAAGGCGCTGTCGCCCTGGTTGAAGCCGACCCGCCAGACATCGGCGCCTGCCGCGCGCAGCATCTGGCCGAGCCGGTGAAAGAACGGCCCGTGCGGTCCCTGGAGGAACAGGAAGGATCGGTTTTCTGCGGCCATTACAGGCACGTCCGGCCTCGTGATCATGAGAGAGTGGTAGCGTGTCGTGATCTCTCTTGCACGGGGCAATGGCACCTTGAGGGCCGGTTTATGCCTTGATTGTGGCGCGGGCCTTGGCGATAGGTGAGGGCAGCAACCCGGAGTACCCCCCATGTTCACAGGCATCATCACCGATATCGGCCGTATCCGCACGCTGGAAAACCGCGGCGATCTGCGCGCCCGCATCGAGACCGGCTATGACACCGCGGGTATCGAGATCGGGGCCTCCATCGCCTGTGACGGGGTTTGTCTTACGGCGGTGGCGCTCGGGGGCGATTGGTTCGACGTCGATATCTCGGCCGAGACCGTCTCGAAGACCAATATCGGGGATTGGGCCGAAGGCGGGCGAATCAACCTGGAACGCGCCCTCAAGGTGGGGGATGAGTTGGGCGGCCATATCGTCTCGGGCCATGTCGATGGCGTGGCCGAGGTGGTGGCGATGCGCGACGAGGGCGACAGCACCCGCGTGACGTTCCGCGCGCCCGAGGATCTGGCCCGCTTCATCGCGCCCAAAGGGTCCGTGGCCCTCAATGGCACCTCGCTCACGGTGAACGAGGTCGCGGGCCGCGATTTCGGTGTCAACCTGATCCCGCATACGCAGGAGGTGACGACCTGGGGGCTGGTGAAGCAAGGCGACCGGATCAACCTGGAGATCGACACGCTGGCCCGTTACGTGGCGCGGTTGCAGGATTACACGGGCTGATCTCGCCTCTTTTTCAGGCAGGCGCGGAATGGCAGGCCCCTACTGCAATGGCCCACTGGTGCGCGCGCCCCGGTTCGGTCTAGACTCGGCCCATGACCCAGATCGGACATAATAACGGCCCCGCGCTGGAGCCGGGCTTCGGCTTTCGCAAACACGCCTGGGGCAAGGCGCGCAAGGCGCTGATGAAGACCCTGCCGCTGGAGATCCTGCGTGTCCGCGTGGCGCGCGCAGACCGGCTCGGGATCGACTACCGCACCTATGCCTCGATCCGCGCGGCATCCGGCCATGACGTGGTGGCGTTCCTCTTTTCCGGCAATGCGCTGGAGATGCGCCGGGGGGGCGCGATCGCGCCGGACCGGCAGGCGCGGCTGATCGGTCTGAAGGACGCCGCAGGCCGCATCGGGGCGATCTACGCCCCCGCCGACCCGGACGCGGTGCTTGCGGAAAACGCCATGCTGCTCGACGCCACCACCCGCGCGCCCGGCTTCACCGAAAGCTGGTCGGCCACACGCGACCGGTTGCGCGCCACCCTGCGCCGCCACGGCCTGCCTGCGGATGGCACCGTCCTGATCCCCGCCACCGCCGTCGAACGCGACTGGTGCGCGGCGGGCAAACTGGCGGGTGTGATCGACGCAGAGCGCTTCTTCTCCTCATCTTCTTCGTGAAAATACCTGCGCCCGCTATCTGGTCCATGCACGGCTGAAAGGGGAGGCGGCGGGGCCGTGAGGCTCCGCCCCCAGTCGGATTGCGCAGCAATTCGAGACAAGAGGCCTTATCTCCGGCGCTCAGCCGACCATGAACCCTTCCGGAAACGGATCGCCCGGATCCAGCAGGTGCTGCGACAGCCCGTAAATCCAGCCCTGACCCGACAGGCTCGGCACGATGGCCTCAAAGCCCCCCACCTCCGTCACGTCCTCGATCCGGCCCGTGAAGCGCGTCCCGAGCGGTCCCTCGTTGATGTAATCCTGCCCCACCTCCAACAGCCCGCGCGCGTGCAGGCAGGCCATCCTGGCGCAGGTGCCGGTGCCGCAGGGCGACCGGTCCAGCGCCCCCGCGCCGCCGGTGGCCAGGGTCACCACGCTGCGGCCCGATGCGCCCTCGGCCCGCGCCGGACTGGTGAGTTGCGAGATCGTCGGGCCGGTGATCGCGGCGTTCTCGGGATGGGTCACCGGCAGCTGCTCGCGCGCCGCCCGCCGCAGCGCCTCCGAGATGCGCATGATCTCGCCCGCGTTCCCGGCGTGCAGGTCGACGCCGAACTGCGCCGCCTCGGCGATGACGAAGAACATGCCGCCCCAGGCGATATCGACCCGCGCGGGCCCCAACCCCGGCATCTCGATCGGCGCATCGAGATGCATCGCGAAGACCGGCACGTTGCGGAACCCGACGTGCGTGACCTTGCCGCCCGCGCAATCCGCCCGCACCTCGATCAGCCCCGCGGGGGCCTCCAGCACAAGCTCGGTCACGGGCTCGATCATCGGCAGGATGCCGGTCTCCAGCAGGGCGGTGACGACGCAGATCGTGTTGGAGCCCGACATCGGCGGGTATTCCGTCTGCTCCATGATGATGAAACCGGCATCGGCGCGCGGGTCGCAGGGCTCCACCAGCGCGTTGCAGCACAGCGCCGGGTGCCCGCGCGGCTCACGCAGCATGAGCTTGCGGATATGGTCGCCCTCGGCCGCCAACCATTGCATCTTCTCGAAGACCGAATTGCCGGGGATGGGCGGCAGCCCGCCAGTGATGACGCGCCCCGGTTCGCCCTCGGCATGGACCTCCACGCTGGTGATCATCCGTGATGCGCGCATGACCGTCCCTCCCCCCTGGGCGGAAAGGCTACGCCCCGGCGTGACGTCATGTCCAGTGGCCCGCATGCACACTGGCGCTGGACCCGCGCCTGCGCTATGCCCGGACCCGAAACGCGAGGAGGCCCGCACCCATGAGCTACGAGACCCCCGGCCCGGTCGAGACCGATTATTCCGATGCCGTCTCCTCGATCGAGGAGATCATCGACGACGCCCGCAATGGCCGCATGTTCATCCTGGTCGATCACGAGGACCGCGAGAATGAGGGCGACCTGGTGATCCCGGCGCAGATGGCGACGCCCGAGGCGATCAATTTCATGGCCATGCACGGGCGCGGGCTGATCTGCCTGTCGCTGCCGGGCAGCCGCATCGACGCGCTCGGGCTGCAACTGATGTCGACCTACAATTCCTCGCGCCACGAGACCGCCTTCACCATTTCCATCGAGGCGCGCGAGGGGGTGACCACCGGCATTTCCGCCGCCGACCGCGCGCGCACCGTCTCCGTGGCCATCGACGCCACCAAGGGCGCCGCCGATATCGCCACGCCGGGCCATGTCTTTCCGCTGCGCGCGCGCGAGGGCGGCGTGCTTGTGCGCGCGGGCCATACCGAGGCCGCGGTCGATATCAGCCGGTTGGCGGGGCTCAACCCCTCGGGCGTGATCTGCGAGATCATGAACGAGGACGGCTCCATGGCACGGCTGCCCGACCTCGTTGCCTTCGCGCAGCGGCATAACCTCAAGATCGGCACGATCAGCGACCTGATCGCCTATCGCCGCCGCCACGACAACCTGGTCCGGGTGCGCGTCGAGGAAACCATCACCTCCGAATTCGGCGGCGAATGGCAGATGCGGATCTACACCGACGAGACGCAAGGGGCAGAACATATCGCGCTAGTCAAGGGCGACATCTCGGGCGACGAGCCCGTTCTGGTGCGGATGCACGCGCTGGATCCGCTGCTTGATGTGGTCGGCACCGGCGGCGCGGGGCGCAGCCGCGAATTTGGCGACGCGATGGAGCTTATCGCCGAGGAAGGGCGCGGCGCGCTGGTCCTTCTGCGCGACCTGCACATGAAGCTGACCCCGGAGCATGAGGCCTCCCCCCAGACCTTGCGCCAATACGGGCTCGGGGCGCAGATCCTGTCCTCGCTCGGGCTGTCGAAACTGGTCCTGCTGACCAACTCGCCGACGCCCAAGGTGGTGGGGCTGGATGCCTACGGGCTGGAGATTGTCGGCACCCGCAAGATATCGGAGATCGGATAATGGCCGGATCGGAGACACATTACAGCCTGCCACTGCCCGAGTTCGACAAGCCGGTGAAGCTGCTGATCGTGGTCGCCCCCTATTACAAGGACATCGCCGATGACCTTGTCGCGGGCGCCATCGCGGCGGCGGAGGCGGTCGGCGCGGCCCATGAGATCATCGAAGTGCCCGGCGCGCTGGAGGTGCCGACCGCCATCGCCATCGCCTACAAGCAGAGCAATTTCGACGGGTTCGTGGCGCTTGGCTGCGTCATTCGGGGCGAGACCACGCATTACGAGACGGTGTGCAACGACAGCTCGCGCGCATTGCAGTTGATGGGGCTGGACGGGGCCTGCATCGGCAATGGCATCCTGACCGTGGAAACCCGCGCGCAGGCCGAGGTGCGGGCCGATCCGAAGGGCCAGAACAAGGGCGGCGGGGCTGCCGCGGCGGCGCTGCACCTCATCGCGTTGACGCGGAAGCTCGGGCGGCCTAAAGGCGGCATCGGATTCAAGCCGCGCGGTGAAGAGATGCTGATCGCGGAGAACAAGGACACCGCATGACCGACCCCCGACCCTCAGCACCGAGTCGCGACGAGAAACGCCAGATGAAATCTGCGGCGCGGCTCTATGCCGTGCAGGCGCTGTTTCAGATGGAGGCGTCCGGGCAGAGCGCCGACAAGGTGCGGGTCGAGTTCGAGACCTACCGCTTCGGCGAGGAGGTCGCGGGCGAGGAACTGGCCGAGGGCGATGTGGATCTCTTCCGCAAGCTCATTGACGACACGGTGAACTGGCAGGCGAAGATCGACCAGATGACCGACCGGGCGCTGGTGGCGAAATGGCCGATCGCGCGCATCGACCCCACCATCCGGGCGCTCTTCCGCGTTGCGGGGGCGGAACTGACGCAATCCGACACGCCGCCCAAGGTGGTGATCAACGAATATGTCGATGTCGCGCGGGCCTTCTTCCCGGAAGGGCGCGAGCCGAAATTCGTCAATGCCGTGCTGGACCACATGGCGCGGGAAGCCAGGCCCGAGGCATTCTGAGCCGTCCAGCACCACGGACTTGATATATATCAAGGCGAACACCTGCTTTTTCTGACAGGGCGGATGTAACGCGACGCACGCGTTCCGAGACCCCGAAACCGGAGAAAGGAGACAGCATGGCCGTTATCTCGAATGCGCTGCGCCACCCGGAACAGATGCCGAAGATGGCCCGCGCCCTTGGTGTGGACCTCGTCAGGGCCACCGCCGATGGCAGGCTGCGCCCCTTCGAGCGGCACGATATGGCGTATCGGTGCAGCACCTGCACGGACAGGCCGGCCTGCGATGCCTGGCTGGCGGATAACAGCGGCGCTGCCGAAGCCGCCCCGGCGTTTTGCCGAAACAAGACCCGGCTGGACGCCCTGAGGGGCTGAGGGTCTGCGCCGCTCATCGGCGGATCAACTGGGTATGACCCAATCCGTCCCGCGTGCCGTGGTGACGTATTCCGGCCAGCGGAAATTCAGCGGCGGGGCGTAGTCGCAAAGCGGGGCAAGCCATGTCGCGCCGCCGATCCCGCCCCCCGTGCGGTCTCGGAACTCCGCCTGTGCCGCCTCCAGAACCCCGGTATCCCCCAGGCAATCCAGCGCCGTCATCGCCACCACTTCTGCCGCCACCTGCGTCATCGGGTCGATGCAAGGGGGATGCCCGCCAAGCGCGTTCATCGCCCATGCCGGATAGGCATAGCCCGGCGGGGCCTGAAGGGCAGGGCGGCCCAGGTAGAGCCGCACGGTCGGCGCGTGCCAGCAATATTCCGTGTAGTCGTCCGAGGTGAAATGGCGTTGCGAGGGCGGCAGGGTGGCACGCAGCTGTCGCTCGGCCTCCTCGGGGTCGATCAACTCCGAGATCATCGGCAGGAAGGGGGCCTCCATCGGCTCCAGCCCCAGTTCGGACTGGATTGCACGGGCGAAATCGGCGGCCTCCGCACCCCATTGCGGCGCGCCGACCTCCTCCAGATTGGTGTAGGTCGCACGGGCCAGCGCGTGGTTGGGCAGGCCGGGGCGGGATTTGGCGACCCAATGCCTGCGCCAGGTGCAATGCGTCAGCCGCGCGGCGGCCTCGGCGAAATGATCCAGGCCGCGAATGATATGCTCGGCCTCCGCGACCTCGGAAATGCGGATGAAATACATGATCTGCGCCATCTGCGCCGGGATGTTGTCGGCGGTGGCCTGCCCGTGCGCAAGGATGGTCTCGTTCATCGACCAGCTTTGGCCGGGGGCCATGACATGCTCGCGCAGCGCCTTGGCCGTTTGATACATCTGCACCATCGCATCCGTCGCGCCGGGGGCGCGCGGGCTGGCATGGCTGGCCGGGATGGGCGAGGCACCGCCGCCCGCCATCCAGGTCTCGGGCGCGTCGCAGGTAAACTCGTAGATGACGCTATAACCCACACCACAATGCGTGTCCCACCGCACGGTGTTGCAATAGGGGGCCATGTAGAAGGGGTGAAAACTGATCGCGGCATCGAGATCGTCGTAATAACCCGCCGCCGCGTGGATCGGTTTCGACCCGCGCACCTTCTCCGCCGGTTCGCCAAAGAACTTGAGGCGGCCCTTGATCCCATGCGCCTCCATCGCCGCCTTGGCCGCCAGAAACCCGCCAAGCGCCCCCATGCCGAGCGCCGAATGCGGATCGGTATGGCCGCCCGCGTGGGCGGAGAGCCCGTCGCGCGGGGCCTGCCGGGGCTCCGCCGCCTGGCAATTGCCCGGAATGCCGTCATATTCGGCATAGCCGCCGATCACCGGCCCGTCGCCATTGCCCCAGGTGGCGCAGAAGGCCGTGGGCATGCCCCCGCTGCCTTCCTCGACCTCGAAACCCTCGCGGCGCAACAGGTCGACATAGAAGGCGGCGGAGCGGTATTCCCGCCAGGCGGTCTCGCCATGGTCCCAGATCGTCCGCGTCCAGCCCGAGATCTCGCCCATCCGGCCCCTGACCGTCTCGCGCGCCGTTGCTTTCGCCTGCTTCATGCCGTCCTCCCCCATGCTGCGCCAAGGCTAGCCAGGCGAACAGGCTGCGGCAACCGGGCGGCTTGTCATGCGCGACCGGCACATTACCTTGATTGACAGGAGGTTCATCCCATGCCCGATCATATCCGCTTCATCCTCAAACATGCCGCCATCGGCTTCGGCATCTCCGCCGGGTTCGCGGCGCTGCTGCTGTGGCTCAATATCGGCAATCTCTGGCACCTGGTCACGCACACGTCGGAAGGCCCCATCGCCGTGATCATGCTGGTGATCTTCGGCGGCATCACCTTCGGCTCGGCCCAGGTCGGGTTCAAGATCATGACGATGGGCGAGGAGGAGGATGACGACGATAGCGGCAAGCGCGACGCCCTGCCGGTTCTCGACGCCGTTCCGGTGCCGGTGCAAAGCGACCGCTGAGCGGTGCCGGAAGAGGGAGAATATCGGCGGGGGACCACCATGAACGTGGGGGTGTCGAATTCCCGGGGACCTGTATGAACAGGTGGGCGCCAGGTAAACGGACCAGGGTCCGCACAGAGCCAGCTCCCTTGGAATTGCTTAAGGCCACTGGAATATTGCCCCTTCACAGGAAAGGCAGACCCCGCCTAGGCCAGACATAGGGCTGCGGCCTCTCCGGAACAAGGGGGTTTCGGCGCGTGCCCTGCCCCTTGCCATATGTTCACGAATTGTTCATGCTTTCCCGATGACCGACCCGGCCCCGTTCGATCCCCCCGCCCTGATGCCCGGCCAGCTTCTGGCGCGCGGCGTCTGTCGGCACTTGCGCCAGCACGATTTCGCGACATTGGAGGAGTTCGTGCCCGACCGGGGCCTGCGCGTCGACGTGATGGCGCTCGGTCCCAGGGGCGAGGTCTGGATCATCGAATGCAAGAGCAGCCGGGCCGATTTCACCTCGGACGCGAAATGGCAGGGCTACCTGGACTGGTCCGACCGTTATTTTTGGGCCGTGGACGAGGATTTCCCGACCGATCTGCTGCCCGAGGGCACCGGCCTGATCATCGCCGATGCCTATGATGCCGAGATCCTGCGGATGGGGCCGGAAACCAAACTGCCGGCCGCCCGCCGCAAGGTGCTGACCCGCAAATTTGCCCGCACCGCCGCGCAGCGCCTGCACCTCTTCCGCGATCCCAAACCCGGAACAATTTGACTAAAGTTTGCCTTCTTTGTTCCAAAAATATCCCGGGGAGTTTGAGGGGCTGGCCCCTCAATCCACGCTCTCGTCCGGGCTCAGCCCTTGGCCGATCTCGCGGCCTCCGCCGCCGCGCGCAGTTCCTCGGCGATCTCCAGCGCCTCCTCGGGCTCGAAATCCATCGGCAGGTCGATGCCATCCGCCTCGATATAGATTCGTACCATGCCCAGGTTGGTCGGTCCGATCTGGATATTCGCGGTCACGTCGCTTTCGCTGTTGATGCTCATCTGTCTTCTCCGGCTCGCATGGGGTTCTCAGGCAGGTAGAGGCTGCCCCCTGCCGCTGCAAGCGTCAATCCGAACCGGCATGAAAGGGGCCACGCGACCGATCAGAAGGCTTGCAATCCCCGCGCCCGTTTTGTATCCCCCGCGCCAGTGCCGCCTTAGCTCAGTTGGTTAGAGCGCCGGATTGTGGATCCGGAGGTCTCCCGTTCAAGCCGGGAAGGCGGTACCATCCTTCCCGACCCCGTTCAGGCCGCCGCAACCATCCCGGTTACCGCGCCCCTGCCGTAATTGCTGCCGAACTCGGTCGCCATGAAGTCGGAGAGGGCAACCTGTTCCTGGCGCACGAACCCCGCGCTTGGCAGTTTGCCCATACGCATCAGGTCCATCACGCCGCAGACGCCCGAGGCCGTGGTGATCTGGATCGCGCCCCAGATCCGTCCGCCGCTTTCCTGCGCCATGGATTTGTTGATGAAGCTCTTTTCGCGATATTCGCCCCCGATCCAGCCGGTGGCGGTGCAGAAGATCAGAACCACATCCTGATCGGTGCGCGGCAAGGCGGTCTCGAACACGTCGCGCAACAGGTCACGGCGGCTTTCCAGCCGCAGGTCGTGCAGCAGCATCTTGATGATCTCGCAATGGCCCGGATAGCGGATCGTGCGATAGGAGACGCGGCGCGCGCGGCCCGCCAGCGTCTCGGTCAGGGTGCCGAGGCCACCGGATGTGTTGAAGCACTCGTAATCGGTGCCATCGACGCTGATCAGGTCCAGATCCTCCAGCGGGGCGGCCTTGATCACCTTGCCATCCTCGATCACGTCGCAGGGGTTGCAATATTCGTTGATCAGCCCGTCCGTGGACCAGGTCAGGTTGTATTTCAACGCGTTGGTCGGGTAGAGCGGCAGCGCGCCCACCCGCAGCGACAGCGTGTCCAGCGTGTCGAACTCGGCGGCCAGCGACGCGCCCGCGATGCCGACGAAGCCCGGTGCCAATCCGCATTGCGGCATGAAACCGGTCGTGGCCCCCTGGGCCAGCTTGCGCACGGCATCCGTCGCCGCGACATCCTCGGTCAGGTCGAAGTAATGCGCCCCGGCCTGTTTCGCGGCGGCGGCGATTGTCGGCGTCAGGAAGAACGGTGCCGCACTGACCACGGCGTCGAAGCCTTGCAGGCTGTCGGCCAGCGCCTCGGCGTCGCCGGCATCCGCCTGTATCACATTGAAGCCCATCTTCTGCGCGCGCGTCAGGTTGCCCAGGTCAGCATCGGCCAGGGTGACAGTGTAATTGGGCGAGCGGTGCAGAAACTCGGCGATCATGTGGCCGATCTTGCCCGCGCCGACGATACAGACATTCCAGGTGGTCATTGCGCGCTACTCCTCAATGGCGGTTTTGCCTGGAAGAGTGCCGAAGGTTGGGCCGGTCTGTCGCCTGCCAATGGGCCGGAACCCGCGCGATTTCAGGCATTTTGCCGGATCAGGGGGTATTTGCGTCCGCCAGGTTGCGAATCTGGCGTTCGATCCGCTCCGCCGTATCCTCTTGCCTGCGGTCGAACTTGCGCCCGAAGACGACCGAGGTGTTGGTCCGCGTCACCCCCGGTATTTCGCCGATCTCATCGACCAGAATGTCGAGATCCTCGATCCGGGGGGCCTCGGCCGACAGGAACAGGTCGTATTCGCCATTGATCGAATAGCAGGCCTGGATCTCGGGATAGCCCGAGAGGCGTTGCAGGATCTTGCGCGTGTCTTGCTGCCGGATTTCCAGGAACATCAGGATCTGCACGGTTTCCTCGCCCGGTGTACGGCTGAGGATGACCGAGTAGCCCGAGATCGTGCCGTCCTTCTCCATCCGCGCGATGCGTTCATGCACGGTCGAGCGCGCCACCTCCAGCCGCGCCGCGATGGTCGAGGTCGAGGCCCGCGCGTTGCGCTGCAATTCCCGGATGATGCGTCTGTCCAACGTGTCGCGCATGCAATTTGCCGCCTTTTTCGGAAGTTCGCCGGATTTCGCGGGTTTTCTGCCATTCTGTCAAGGGGCGATGGCTGTGCCGTGGCGGCACTGGACAATCCACGGTCAAACCGCAAGATGTGGCCCGGATCAAACGGGGGCCTCCGATGGACCGGGTCGAGATTGTTCATGAAAACCTGACGACGCGCCTGCCCGCCGGGGATTTTCCATCGGGCCGCGCGCCGGTTCCGCCGCTCACGGGGATCGAGGGCGTGGCGCTTTTCCGCGCGCAATGCCTCAGCCGCGCGCTGGACCGGGAAAGCCGCGCGATGCAGAAGGCGGGGCAGGGCTTCTATACAATCGGCTCGTCGGGGCATGAAGGCATGGCCGCCGTCGCCGCCGCCCTGCGCCCGACCGATCCGGCCTTCCTGCATTACCGCGATGCGGCGTTCCAGATCGCGCGGGCGGGGCAGGTGCCGGGGGTCAACATCACCTGGGACATGGCTCTGAGCTTCGCCTGTTCGGCGGAGGATCCCATTTCGGGCGGGCGGCACAAGGTGCTTGGCAGCCGCGCCCTGATGATCCCGCCGCAGACCTCGACCATCGCCAGCCACCTGCCCAAGGCCGTGGGAGCGGCCTATGCCATCGGGCTGGCGCGGCGGCATCCGCCGGAGCATCGGTTGTATGAAAAGGACGCCATCGCGGTCTGTTCCTTCGGCGATGCCTCGGCTAACCATTCGACCGCGCAAGGAGCGATCAACGCGGCGGGCTGGACCGCCGTTCAAGGCACGCCCCTGCCGCTCATGTTCATTTGCGAGGATAATGGCATCGGCATCTCGACCAGGACGCCCAAGGGCTGGATCGAGAACTCAATGCGCCACCGTCCCGGTATCCGCTATTTCAAGGCCGACGGGCTGGACATGTTCGACACCTACCGCGCCGCGCGCGAGGCCGCCGAGTACACCCGCCGCCACCGCAAGCCCGCCTTCCTGCATCTCCGTACCGTGCGGCTCTACGGCCATGCCGGGGCGGATGTGGCGACGTCCTACCTGCCGCGCGAGGAGGTGGAGCGCGATGAGGCCAACGACCCGCTGCTGCATTCCGCGCGATTGCTGGCGGAGGAGGGGGCGCTGGCCCCCGAGGACGCGCTGGCGATCTACCAGGAGACCTGCGCCCGCGTCGCGCAAGTCGCCGCCGAAGTCATCCAGCGCCCGCGCCTGAATACCGCCGCCGACGTGATGTCCACCATCATTCCGCCCAAACGGAGCTGCGCGCCGACGAATGGCCCGGCACCCGAGGCGCGCGCGGCGCGGTTCGGCAGCGACATGAAGGCGATGGACGCCCCGCAAACCCTGTCGAAATGCCTCAACATGGCGCTGACCGACCTGATGCTGGAACATGGTGAGATCACCCTCATGGGCGAGGATGTCGGGCTGAAGGGCGGTGTCTATGGCGTCACGCAGAAGCTGCAATCGCGCTTTGGCCGCGACCGGGTGATCGACACGCTGCTGGACGAACAGAGCATCCTGGGCCTCGCCATCGGACTTGCCGGCAACGGCTTTGTCCCCATCCCCGAGATCCAGTTCCTGGCCTATCTGCACAATGCCGAGGACCAACTGCGCGGTGAGGCGGCGACGCTGCCCTTCTTCAGCCGTGGCCAGTTCACCAACCCGATGGTGCTGCGCATTGCGGGGCTCGGCTATCAAAAGGGGTTTGGCGGGCATTTCCACAATGACAACAGCCTCGCCGTCCTGCGCGACATTCCGGGGCTCGTCATCGCCTGCCCCTCGACCGGGGCGGATGGGGCAAGGATGCTGCGCGAATGCGTGCGTCTGGCGCGCGAGGAAAACCGCGTGGTGGTGTGTGTCGAACCCATCGCGCTCTACCCGATGCGCGATCTGGATGAGGCGGGCGATGGCGGTTGGATGACGCCCTATCCCGCGCCGGATGAGCGGATCGCGATGTGCGAGATCGGCCAGCATGGCGACGGGGAAGACCTCGCCATCGTCACCTATGGCAACGGGCATTACCTGTCCCGGCAGGCCGAAACGGCGCTGGCGCAGGCCGGAACGCGCACACGGATCATCGACATCCGCTGGCTGGCCCCGCTGCCGGTTGAGGCGATCTTGCAGGCGGTCCGCGACTGCGCGCATGTCCTCATCGTCGATGAATGCCGCTTTACCGGCGGGCAGGCCGAGGCGCTGATGGGGCATTTCCACGAGGCGGGAGTGCCCAGTTTCGCGCGTGTCACCGCCGAGGACAGCTTCATCGCCACCGGCCCGGCCTATGGCGCGACCCTGCCGTCGAAGGAGGGGATCATCGCGGCGGCGAAGGCCCTGGTGGAGGGCAGGTCATGACAAGGCGCGCGGTTCTCATCCTGCCCGGTCGCGGCACCTATAACGCGGGCGAGCTTGGTTATCTGAAACGCCACCATGCGGATCGCGTCGACCTGATCGCGCGCTTCGATGCCATCCGCGAAGCGGCGGGCGAAGTGCCGGTCTCGACCCTCGACGGGGCGGAGAAATTCAGCCTGTCCAGGTATTCACGCGGCGACGTTGCCTCGCCCCTCATTGCCGCCTGCGTGCTGGCCGATGCCGCGGCGCTGGCCGATGACATCGAGATTGTCGCCGTCACCGGCAATTCCATGGGCTGGTATCTGGCCCTGGCCGCAGGCGGCGCGGTCACGCCCGAGGACGGGTTTCACATCGTCAACACCATGGGCGGGTTGATGCAGGCGCAGCTGATCGGCGGGCAACTGGTCTATCCCTGGATGGGCGTGGACTGGGTGCCGGAGGCGGCGCGCAAGGCCGATCTTCTGGCGCAGGTGGAAGAGATCGGCGCGCGGGAGGGGCAGGCGCTGGCGCTGTCGATCGACCTGGGCGGAATGCTGGTTCTGGCGGGCGATGAGGCGGGGCTGGCGGCCTTCGAGGCGGCCGTGCCGCGCGTGAATGACCGCTTTCCGATGCGCCTGCCCAATCACGCGGCGTTTCACACGCGGCTTCAGGCGCCGGTCGCCGCCCTTGGCCGTGACGCGCTGGCGCGGTCCATCTTCCACCAGCCCGCAAAGCCCCTGATCGACGGGCGCGGCCATATCTGGTGGCCCGGTGCAAGCGACCCTGCGCGGCTGCATGACTACACTTTTGGCCACCAGGTGACGGAAGCCTACGATTTCACCGCCGCGATCCGCATGGCGGCGCGGGAATTTGCCCCCGACCTCTTCATTGTCACCGGGCCGGGCGACACGCTTGGCGGCGCGGTGGCGCAATCGCTGGTGGCCTGCGGCTGGCGCGGTATGGGCAGCAAGGCCGATTTCACGCAGGTGCAGGAAGCGGAGGGCCTGCTGGCCTCGATGGGCCGATCCGATCAGCGCGGGCACGTCACCTGACGCGGACCCGGTGAATTGTGATCGTTTCGCCACAGGGGTGGGTGTTCCCAGCATTGCGCGAATGCCCGATTTGTTGCAGCATAATTTCGTGACGCCCCTGGCGCGGAGCCGATTTTCAGGGCTCCCGCGCCCCCATGACGATATTTTCTGGAGTTGGATTTGCCCAAATCGCCATTGCCCGCCCGATTGACCGGACTGACCTGCACCCTTGCCCTGACCTTGGCCGCCCCGGCCCTTGCCACCGGGATCGAGCCACCGAGTGAAGAAGTTCTGGCCGAACAGATGGCCGAGTTCCTGACCGATGCCCCCGGCTCGATCTTCGCGATGAACCCGTTCCGGGCCGAACAGACGGTGACCGGCGAGGATGGATTGCAGGTGCAGCTTATCTCGACCAACCCGGTCATCAACACCTGGTTCGTGCTGCGGGTCGAGGAGGCGGACGCCCGACGTCCGTCCTTCTATCACCTTGAAAACACCGATCCGGAGGTCTGGCATCTCTCGCTTGGCGGGGATGGCGACGATCCCTTCATCCTGATCGAGGGCGATGACGACGCCGAGGAATGCGCGCCATGGGCGGGCCGCAGCCCCGAGTTGGAGGAGGCGGGCGATACCGGCCTGCCTTATGCGCCGCTCTGCGACGGGCGGCTCTACCTTCGCAACCGCGTGTCGGGGTCGCGCACCAACCGCGAGGCGATTGCGGAATTCCTGCGCGACAACGTCATTTTCGGCGATTCCATCGTCAACCTGATCAAGGGCACCTTTTACGAGGATGCCTTCCTCGAAGATAGCGACGAGATCGAGGAGGCCGATGCCGGTGCCGTGGTCGAGGCGCTTGGCCAGGCCAACCTGTCGCGGTTCCCGGTGATGAATGCCAGCCCCGGTTTCGACCTGGTCGGCGCCGAGGGCGGCATGGAGGCGGGCAGCTGGTACGCGGTCGAGGATGCGCCGGGGATCTATTCCAGCGTCATGCAGCCGGGAATGATCAGCGACGAGATCCTGAACCGCTCGGGCGAGACCAACTGGCTGGACGGGGTCGAGCGCAACGCCAATGTCTACCTCGTGGCCTTCGACATGTCGCAGTTTGAACTGGGATATGAGCTTGGCACCGATCACCCCTCCTTCGGCTGGTCCTCGCGGCCTTCGGGGGCCGGGCGCGACTGGTCCATCCCGGGCCCCGACGGGTTCAACAGCCCCGCGCCACTGGTGATGAACGGGATGCTCAGCCCCGCCCTTCTGGACCGGGTCGCCGCCACCTTCACCGGTGGCTACAAGCGCGATCACGGTGCCTGGCGCTTTGGTCCGATGGCAACCTACAATAACGGCCACCATTACGGGTTCCTGGTCAATGGTACGCTGCTCAGCCGTCTCTGGCCGGGACTGGCGACGATCTACGTGCTGGATGACGGCACCTTTGGCATGACCACCTGGACCGAGGAGATGAACGAACTGCTGCCGCGGCTTCGCTTTGCCCGCCAGAATGGCGTGGCGCTGATCAATCCCGATCCCGAAACGGGCGAGGGTGTGCCGGGCGATCTGGTCACCTCCTGGGGTGGCGGCAACTGGTCGGGGTCTGCCGATGCGCAGCTGCGCACCCTGCGCGCCGGATCGTGCCTGCGCGAGGTCGATGGGCGGCAATTCCTGCTCTACGCCTATTTCTCGACCGCGACGCCCTCGGGCATGGCGCGGACCTTCCAGGCATATGGCTGCGACTACGCCATGCTGATGGACATGAACAGCCAGGAGCACACCTATATGGCGCTCTACCCCCAGATCGACGACGATGACTGGATCGAGGCCGAGCACCTGGTCTCGGGCATGGCAAATGTCGATCAGAACTCCCGCCGCGGCGCGATTCCGCGTTTCGTGGGCTTCGCCGACAATCGCGACTTCTTCTACCTTCTGCGCCGCGAGTAACCATCAGACAAAGGACTGTCCCCATGCGATATCTCACCCTAGTGTTCGTGACCATCCTGAGCGGCGTCATGGGCGCCGGGGCGGGGGCGCAATCGCTCGCCGAGTTGAACGAGGAAATGTTCCAGCAGATGCGCGATGTGCGCGGCGTCTCGAATGCCGAGATCCAGCGCATCCGCCGCATCTTCGAGGGCTCCTCCTATATCGGGCAGGGCAATCCGGCGGTGACACGCCATCCGATGACACCCGAGGAGGCGGCGGCGCGGCTTGGCGGGTCCGTGGCTCAGGTGCAGGCCAGCTACCGCAACGCACGGTTCGAGCGGATCTGCGGCGGTCCTTACATGGTGCCGCTCTATGATCCGGCAACCGAGAGCCCCGAGGATGCCACCACCTGCGTGGACATGTTCGAATATCCCAATATCCCGATGGTCTACCCCGTGGTCTGGGTGCGCGCCAACGAGGCGCATCAGCTCTGCGCCGCCGAAGGCGGACGCATGGGGGACGCGCATGAATGGGAAGGCGCGGCGGCGGGGGCGTTGCTGGAGCCCGATTACCGGTTCGACATCGGCAACCCGCAGGGAATGCGCGCCTGGCACAACCAGCAATGGGCCAATACCCGCAACCAGTATTCCATCGGCCAGTGGCGCGCCGGCGTCTGCGCGACGGGCAGCCGAAAAACGCCAGGCTGCAATGGCGGCAGCTTCACCGGCTGCGGGTCGAACACCTATCCGGCGGGCTCGTTCCCGCAATGCCAAAGCCCGCTTGGCGTCTATGACATCGACGGCAACGTGGCCGAGCATATGAACCTGCCGCTCAATGAAAGCCAGATGGCCAGCCGGGGCTCGACCACGCTTGGCGTGACCGAGATGAAGGGCAGCTGGTTCATCTGGGACACGGTGCGTGCGCATGAGCATTGGGCGCGCTGGCGGGCGCCGTTCTGGCATGGCAGCCGGGTGATGTCGCCGGCGAGCCATCGCAACTATCACCTGGGCTTTCGCTGTTTCCGCGATGTGAACTGAGGCGGGGGGGGAGGGTTTTTGAAAACCCTCCCGAGCGATTTGGAAATCGCCCGGCCCCGACAAAAAAACGCCCCCGCCTGAGTAAGGTCGGGGGCGTTCTCTTGTTCCGGTCAGGTCGGTGTCAGCGCGAGGCCAGCTGGATCGCGGGGCGACCGATCGGGCCGTCGGTGTTCAGCAGGCCCGCATAGGTGCCGTCCATCAGCAGATCCTCAAGATCGACCGCCTGGCCGTTGACGAAGGCGGTGCGGCTGACCAGGCGGATGCCATGGCTGTAATCGGCATAGGCGGCCCCGTGCACCGTCGAAAGCGGCTGGATCGGGTTGCCGCCGGGGCGGTGCCAGCCATAGATCGCGACGCGGCCGGGGGCGCGGGCCAGGCGGTTGGTCAAGACCAGGTCCTTCTTCTGGCCCGAAACCAGCATCCCGAGGCGGCCGCCGGCATTGGCGCGCTGGGCCTCCACGGTGGCGTTGTGGCGCAGGAAATAGTTGGTCGAGGCCATCTGGCTGGTCGGGTCCATCGGCGAGGGCGACAGGCGCAGATCGGCCTGGGCATAGATCGCGTCGACTATGCGGGTGGTCGGCAGCATCATGTCGAAGGCTTCCGCGATCTGACCGGCGGCAGACAGGCCAAGCGGCACGCGCACGAAGTCGCGGTCGCTGCCGACGGCCAGGTAATCGGGCGTCACGCAGATGGTGATCTGGGCGCTGCGGCCATTGGGCAGGACGCCGGTAAAGCTGACCGGGGCCAGGTCGCGCAGGAAGTCGGGCACGTTGCCGCGCAGGACTTCGCGGGCGATGGCCGCGTCGCGGGTCGTGCCGGAGGCCGAGGCAAGCGTCTGGATGAAGGGGGTGCCGCCGGCCGCGTTGCCCGGACGGCGCGGAATGGCGCGCGACAGGCGGGTGGAGCAGGCATTCGCGTTACGGTCGAAGGCGGGTGCGGTCGAGACCTCGGGCGTGGCTGTTGCCAGTGTTACCGGAACGTCCGGCGTGGAGGCCACGGCCACGGCCAGGGTCGGCGCGACCTCAAGATTGGCGGGGCGCAGGGTCGGGCGCAGGCTGCTGGCCAGCACGATGCCGCCCTCGGGTGCCTCTGCCACGGTCGGGCGCTGCGCCGGACGCGCGGCCAGCACGTTTGCGGGGTTGGTCAGGTTGCGGATCGACGCGGCAAGATGTTCGATATGATCGGGGCGCGGCTGTGCCTCGACCGGCGGGCTACCGGAGATGATCGTGGGCTCGGGTTCGACCCAGGTATTGGGGGCCGGCATGACATAGTCGCTTTCAGCTTCCATCGGCGGCAGCGCGGCCAGTTCCAGACGGGCGGGCGCGTCGAAGCCCGTGGTCGGCGCGCCGGATGCGGCGGGCGGGATCGCCACGGTGCCTAGCCCGATATCCGCGATGCGGATCTCAATTGGCCTGTCCTCGACCGGTTCGATCCGCGCCACCGGGGCGAGGCGGGTCACCAGCAGGATGAGAATTGTAGCACATACGATCGCGGAGGCCGCCAGCACGACCAAGACGGCCGTCGGCGATTCCATTAGATCGGCATGACTGGTTGCGGCCCGCGGCTTGCGCAGGTTGATAAATCTGTCCCTCATGAATTTTGAAATACTCTGACAAAATTAAGGAAACAAGAAGGCGAAGATCGCGTAACCGGAAAGCCGGGTTTTCCGGCGGGTTTTCGCCGGTTTTTGCTGCGCTGCGGCGAAAATCCGCGAAAGGGTCAGATACTGGTCTTCTTGAAGATCGCCTCGGGGATGGCGCAGATGATCGACATGACCAGCCACCAGATGCGCCGCACATAGATCACGTTGCGCCCCTTTTTGACCGCGTTCACAATCGCTTCGCCGACCTCGGAGGGCTCTGCCGTCAGCGCTCCGGGCGTGTCCATTCCCGCCGTCATCGCGGTATTGACGAAGCCAGGTTGCACGGTGACGACATGCACGCCCTGCCTGGCCAACCGGTTGCGCAACCCCGACAGAAAGGCGGTAAACCCGGCCTTGGCGGAGCCGTAGACATAGTTCGACGCCCGCCCGCGATCGCCCGCGACCGAGCTGATTCCCACGATGGTGCCCGACCCGCGCGTGGCAAAGCGGTTGGCCAGCACGCCCAGGATCAGCGCGGGGCCTTCGAAATTGGCGCGGATCACGCCAAGCGCGGCCTCCACGTCATCCTCGTTCTCGGTCTGGTCGCCCAGGACGCCAATCGCGCTGACCACGATTTCGGGCAGGACCGGCAGGCCGTCGACAAAGGCCTCATGCTGCCGCACCTCCAGCGCGTCGAAATCGTGCAGGCTGACCTCGACGCCGTAGCGGGTTTGCAGGTCGTCGCGGTCGGTCCCGAGGTTCTCTGCATGGCGCGCGGCCAGCTGGATCGGGTGGCCTTCGGCGGCAAAGGCGCGGGCGGTGGCGCGGGCGATGTCGGAACGCGCGCCGAGGATGAGGACAGGGCCGGTCATAATTTCAGTCTTTCGGATTGGGAGGAGGAAAAGGCGGGGGCGAGGCCGGTCTCGCGCCGCCACGCGGCGAACGCGGCGGCGCGGGGGTCGGCGCGGGCCAGCGTGGGCGCGGGCATCCTTGCGTCCTTGGCCAGGTAGAAGCGCCCGCCATGGGCCAGAGTGATCGCATCCAGCCGGGGCATCAGATCGCGGGTCTTGCGCGTGTTCGGGAAGTCCAGCGCCAGCGTGTAACCCTCCATCGGGAAGGAGATCGGGCTGTCTTGTGGACCGAACCGCTTGAGCACCGACAGGAACGAAGCCTGGCCCGAGCCCGCAATCGCCTCCATCAGCGCGTGCAGCCCCGGCGCGCCGCGTTCCAGCGGCAACACGCATTGGAATTGCAGGAACCCGCGCCGCCCGTAGAGGCGGTTCCATTTGGCGATGGAGTCGAGCGGGTAGAAATAGCTGTCCCAGTCGACGGTGGAAATCCCGGTCTGGCGCTTGCCGTTCCAGTAATAGAGCGCATTGAAGGCGCGCACGGTCAGCGGGTTCAGCGCGAAACCGGGCAGGGGAAACGGAAAGGTGCGGCGTGGGCGGGCGGGCACGTGCAAGGGGCGGTGCCGGTGCTGCGGCGCGACCTCGGTTGCGCGCGCATGTTCGCCCACCATGACCAGCGAGCGGCCAAGCCTGTCGCCCGTCGCGGTGCAGTCGATCCAGGCGACGGAATAGGTGGCACCGAGGTTGTCCTCGAAGATCTCGATCGCGGCATCCAGGTCGCGGGCAGGGATCATCTGCTGCCGGATCCAGCCGCTCTCTACCCGTCGCAGCCGGATGGCACAGCGCAGGATCACCCCGGTCAGGCCCATGCCGCCAAGGGTCCAGTCGAAAAGCTCGGGGTTTTCACCGGCGGAACAACGCGTGACTTCGCCACCCGGTCCCATCAGGTCGATCCAGTCCACGCAGGCGCGGAAAGACCCGTCGATATGGTGGTTCTTGCCATGCACATCCGCCGCGATTGCCCCGCCAAGCGTGATCAGCTTGGTCCCTGGCGTGACCAACGGGAACCAGCCGCGCGGCAGGCAGGCGGAGATGACGTCGGCCAGGAGCACTCCGGCCTCGGCCACCAGCACGCCGGTCTCCTCGTCGAACGAGATCATCCGGTCGAAATTGCGCATGTCGATCGTGTTGCTGCGGCTGGCGGCGCTATCCCCGTAGGAGCGTCCATTGCCGCGCGCGATGGCGTGACCGCGCGCGATGACGGCTTTCAGCTCGGCCTCGCTGCGCGGCGCGCTGACGTTGCAGTCGAGCACCGGCACATTGCCCCATCCCGTCAGCTTCATCCCGCGCCCTCCAGCCGGGTGCTATCGGCAAAGACATAGCGTCGGTCGAGCAGGTATTTGGTGACATAGCCGACGGAAAGCCCCAGGACCGCGCCGACCTCGCGCATCAGATCGGTGCCCCAGATCAGCCAGAAGGCGGTTTCCGTGCCCCAGAAGATCGCCGTCGTCACCAGCCCCATCGCGGTATAGAGCGCGAACTTGGTGGAATGGGCGCGGACGCCGGTGCTGAGGTCGTAGAAGATCCAGCGCTTGTCGAGGATGTATTTCACCACCAGCCCGACGCCGGTGCCCGTGGCAACAGCCAGCGCGAAGAGGGCCGCGCCGTCGCCCCATGCCAGCACGATGCGCTGCGCCCCCAGGTTGGCGATCGTGGCGACGGCGGCGAAACCGGCATAGCGCAGGGCGAGGGTCGCGGGGCTCATAGCAGCATCGCCCCCGCGCCGAGTGCCGCCATGATCAGGATACAGATCAGGCTGGTGCGGTTGGTGACGGCATAGACCAGCGGGTCGTCATGCATCTCGCCCCGGCTGGCGACCAGCACCGCCTTCGAGACCCAGTAGAGCAGCAGCGCGCAGACCCCCCAAAGCAACACCGGCGCGGAATATCGCGCCTGGATGTCGGGCGCATTGAGGTAGAGCGCCAGCACCAGCACCGAGACGAAGCCCGACGCGGTCGCCATCTGCATGGTCAGCGGCAGATCCTCGACCGAATAGCCGCGCCCGGCCGCCGCCACGCGGCCCGAGTCGCGCATATGGACCAGCTCGGCCAGCCGCTTGACGGCGGCGAGCGAGAAGAAAAGGAATATGGAAAAGGCCAGGATCCAGATCGACAGGTCGATGCCGGTGGCGACGCCCCCGCCGATGATGCGGATCGTGTAGAGGCCCGCCAGCACGCAGATGTCGATGATCGGCTTGCGCTTGAGGAACAGCGAATAGCTCATCGTGATACAGAAATAGAGCGCGATGACACCGACGAAGGCCCATCCGAGCGTCAGCGCCACGAGGTGCCCCGCGATAAGCAGAACGGGCACCATCGCCGTTCCCAGAGGCACCGGCAACCGGCCCGAGGCCAGCGGGCGGAACCGCTTGCGCGCATGGGCACGGTCGGGGCCGAGGTCGAGCAGATCGTTCAGCAGGTAGCCCGCCGAGGCGACCAACCCGAAGGCAATGAATGCCAGAAGCCCCTGAAAGAAGGTCAGCGCGGAAAAGGAGTGATCGGCGATGATCGGCATGAAGACCAGCAGGTTCTTCAGCCATTGATGCGGGCGCATCGCCTTGAGGATCGGCCAGACGGGGGCTTCGGGCGGCGAGATATGGGTGACATCGGCATTGATGCCATCGACCTGGGCGCGGAACTTCGCGGTTGCGCCCACGGTGATTGCCGCCCCCGAGACCTTCCAGCAGGCCAGGTCGGCGGTGCTGTCGCCGATATAGGTGAAGTGATCGCCGAAGCGCTCGGCCATCAGGGCGGCCTTGGCCTCGCCCTTCAGGTTGCGGTCGGGCGTGGTGCCGTGGACCTCGTCGAACAGGCCCAGATGGTCCGCGACCTGATCGGCCAGCATCTGGTCCGAGGCCGTGACCAGCGCCGTGCGCCCGCCCTCGGCGCGCCAGGCCTCGATCCGGGCGATGACCTCCGGGTCATAGGGCAGGGTGATGACATCGACGGGGCCAAGCTCGGCGAGGCGGCGTTTCAGTGCGGGGATGCCGCGGCTGAGGCTGCGCGCGGCGATGAACGGTGCCTTCCAGTCCAGCGCCATGGCCGACCAGAGGCATTCGTAGATCATGTCGCCACGGATCAAGCTGCCGTCGAGATCGACCGCAAGGATCCTGTCCGTGGTGCTGCTATCGCGCATCATTCTGCCCGGTCTTCTTTTCTGCCTGCCACGCGCCCTTGGGCTTACCCCGTTTTCCCGAGGATTTCCCGCTTTTTCCGGACGCTTTGCGAAAGCTGGCACAGGGCTGTGACATAAGCCAGCCGAAACTATGGCGTTCCTTGGGTCTCGCGGCTCGACAGGTCAGGGGGCTTTGGCTAGGCTGACTGCCAATCATTTCAATCATTCGCGGACCCTTAGCCGATGCCGTCATATTTCCCCTCTCTTGCCGTAGCCCTGCTTGCGCTCGCCCCTCTGATGGCCAATGCGCAGGATGACGACGCGCTGGCACGATGCCTCGAGATTGCGGGCACGCCCAATGCCGGTGTGCCCATCACCCCCGAAGTCCAGGCCGAGGAGGTCGCGGCCATCCGCGAGGCCGCACCTTTCTGCGCCGAAGCCGTCGAGGCCGGGGCCACGGATGCGGCGGCGCTTTTCCACCACGGCACCGCGCTGCAACTGGTCGGCGACCACAGGGCGGCGATCGCGCAGTTCGAGGCGGCGTCGGAGGCGGGGCTTGGGGCGGCCGATACCAAACTGGGCGACTATAGCCTCTTCGGGATCGGCCCCGCGCGGACCGACCTGGACCGGGCGGCGGAGCATTACCGGCGCGGCGTCGAACGCGGCGACCTTGCGGCGATGGCGACGCTTGGCCTGCTCTACCGGATCGGACGCGGCGTGCCGCGCGATGCGGGCCGGATGGTGGAGCTGATGACGCAGGCGGCGGACGGGGGCTATCACTTCGCGCAGCTGCGATTGGGCCAGACCTACCTGACCGGCGATGGTATTCCGGGCGGCGCGGATGAGACGCTGAACATCCCCGACCGGGACCGCGCGGCGCGGTATTTCTCGATGGCCGCCGAACAGGGCAGCGTTGAGGCGGCGCTGGAACTGGCCAAGATCTATTCCGAGGCCGATGGCCCCGGCACCGGCGATCCCGATCTGCAACTGCGCTGGACGCAAACCGCCGCCGATGCGGGGCTGGCCGAGGCGGTCGGCGCGCTCGGCTTCCTCTATGAACGCGGGCGCGGGGTCGAGGCTGACCCGGAGCGCGCGGCGGAGCTTTACGTGGCCGCGCTGGAAACCGGCGATGTCGATCTGGACGGCCTGCGCGGCGAGGTCGGGGGACGGGTGCCGCCCTGGGACGACGCCACCGCGCGCGCCTTCCAGGTGATCTTGCAGGAACGCGGGCTCTATCGCGGGGCCATCGACGGCATCATCGGGCCGGGGTCACGCGCGGGCGCCGCGGCGCTGGACGATTAATCAATCGTGACGGTCTGGCGCAAGTCGCCGCTGGCCCGGTCATAGATCAGGATCAGGTCGTTCGCCGTGACCACCGCGTACCAATCGGGGCCGAAGGTCACGGCGCGGGCGCTCTCGCCCTCGGGCAGGGTGACCTGATCGGGCAGGGCGACCGGGCTGCCGCTTTCGAACCGGGTGACAAAGACCGCCACGACCGTTATCAGCCCCACAATCATCGTCACCGTCAGCACGGTCACAAGGATGCGCAGCACCCGCAGGTTCAGCGGGTCGCGGTCTTCTGTCGCCGGAGTATCGTCCATGTCAGGCCCTTCGCCAAAGATCATCACGGTCCATATCGGCCCGGAGCCGGGCAAGCGGCTTGATAAGGCACTGGCGCGCGATGTGCCAGAGGCGGCGAGCCTGAGCCGCTCGCGCCTTGCGCGCCTGTTCGCGGAGGGCGCGGTGCGGGTGAACGGCGCGGTGGCGACGGATGCGCGGGCGAAACCCGCCGAGGGCGATCTGGTCGAGATCACGGTCGAGGAAGCGGTCGAGGTCGACACGCGGCCCGAGGACATCCCGCTGGAGATCCTGCACGAGGACGCCGACCTGATCGTCGTCAACAAGCCCGTCGGCATGGTCGTCCACCCCGCCCCCGGCACGCCCTCGGGCACGCTGGTCAATGCGCTCTTGCATCATTTCGGCGGCAACCTGTCCGGGATCGGCGGCGAAAAGCGCCCCGGTATCGTGCATCGGATCGACAAGGACACCTCGGGCCTTCTGGTGGTGGCGAAATCCGACACCGCGCATCACGGGCTGGCGGCCCAATTCGAGGCGCATAGCGTCGCGCGGCACTACCTGGCGATCTGCCACGGGGTGCCGGACGCCTCGGACCCGCGCCTGCGCGGTCTGCCGGGGGTCAGTTTCGAGGCGGCGGGCGTGCTCAAGATCACGACGCAACTGGCCCGCCACAAGACCGACCGGCAGCGGCAGGCGGTGTTGTTCAACGGCGGGCGTCACGCGGTGACACGGGCGCGGGTCGAGGAGGGGTTCGGCGCGGTCGCGCTGATCAATTGCTGGCTGGAGACGGGCCGCACGCATCAGATCCGGGTGCATCTGTCCCATGCCGGGCACGCGCTGATCGGTGATCAGACCTATGGCGGGCGGCGGCGGGTGTCGGCCAAGGGCATGGGCGAGGCGCTGGCCGCCGACCTCAACGCCTTCCCCCGCCAGGCGCTGCATGCCGCGAGCCTGGGATTCGTTCACCCCGTCAGCGGCGCGCGGCTGAGTTTTTCGGCCCCGCTGCCCGAGGATATGGCGCAGCTCTTGCACCGCCTGCGCGAAGCGGCCTCGTAACATGTGCGCAATTGCACGTGAATTCACTGAAACGTGGATTGTCGTGCAAGGAACATTAAGCCTATCTTGGGGTTGATCTGATAACCGCCCCTTGAAATGGGGCCCCCACCGGCCCATCTCGGGTGTAAAGTTAAAGAGATTTACATTTGAGTCAGCCGAAACAGGGAATGAACGCGATGAGCAGCTATGCCAATCTTCCGGCCCCGTCGCCGGAACAGGGCCTCAACCGGTATCTTCAGGAAATCCGCAAATTTCCGATGCTGGAGCCCGAACAGGAATACATGCTGGCCAAACGGTGGGTGGACCATGAGGACACCGACGCCGCGCACCAGCTTGTGACCAGCCACCTGCGCCTGGCCGCCAAGATCGCCATGGGCTATCGCGGCTACGGTCTGCCGCAGGCCGAGGTGATTTCCGAGGCCAATGTCGGCCTGATGCAGGCGGTCAAGAAATTCGATCCCGAGAAGGGCTTTCGCCTCGCCACCTACGCGATGTGGTGGATCCGCGCGTCGATCCAGGAATACGTCCTGCGGTCCTGGTCGATGGTCAAGCTCGGCACCACCTCGGCGCAGAAGAAGCTGTTCTTCAACCTGCGCAAGGCCAAGGCCCGCATCGGCGCGCTGGAGGATGGTGATCTCAGGCCCGAGAACGTGGCGCAGATCGCCAATGACCTCGGCGTGACCGAGGATGAGGTGATCTCGATGAACCGGCGCCTGTCGGGGGGCGATGCCTCGCTCAACGCGATGGTCGGCTCGGATGACGGCTCGACCACGCAATGGCAGGACTGGCTGGAAGACGAAGACGCCACCACCGCCGATGACTACGCCGAGAAGGACGAGTTCGATCACCGCATGGACCTGATGAAACAGGCGATGGAGGTGCTGAACGAGCGTGAGCGCGACATCCTCACGCAGCGCCGCCTCATGGATCAGCCGGTGACGTTGGAAGACCTCTCGGGGGTCTACGATGTCAGCCGCGAGCGTATCCGCCAGATCGAGGTGCGCGCGTTCGAGAAGCTGCAAAAGAAGATGCGCGACCTGGCCCGTGAACAGGGTGTAACGGTTCCGGCCTGATCGGTCCGGCGAGACGGAAATCAGGGGCCTGCCTTTTCGGCGGGTCCTTTTTGCGGTTAGGTGGCCGGGAAGAGAAACCGGAAAAGGGGGCAGAGATGACAGAGATCACACGTTGGGGCATTCTGGGCGCGGCGGATTTCGCCCGCACCACCATGGGCCCGGCCATCCACAATGCCGAAAACGCGGTGCTGGCGGCGGTAGCGACGCGCGATGCGGCCAAGGCGGCCCCCTTTGCCGCGCTGGCGCCGGGGCTGCGGGTGCATGACAGCTATGACGCGCTGCTGGCCGATCCGGAGATCGACGCGGTCTATATCCCGTTGCCCAATGCGCTGCATGTGGAATGGTGCGAGAAGGTCGTGCGGGCAGGCAAGCACGTCTTGTGCGAGAAACCCATCGCCATGACGGTCGAGGAGATCGACCGCCTGATCGCGCTGCGCGACGAGACCGGGCTGATGATCGCCGAGGCCTACATGATCCCGCATCACCCGCAATGGCACTTGGTGAAGTCGCTGCTGGCGGACGGGACCATCGGCACGCTGCGCCATATCGAGAGCTATTTCAGTTTCGGCCTGGACGATCCCGCAAACATCCGGCTCGACCCCGACCTGGGCGGCGGCGTGACGCGCGATATCGGGGTCTACACGCTCGGCTCGGCCCGGCTGGCGACAGGGCGCGAACCGGTGATCGAGGCGGCGCGGCTTGGCTGGCAGGGCGGGGTCGATGTGTCGGCCCGGATCTGGGCCAGCTTCGGCGACGTGACCTGCGCCTGCCACATGAGCATGAGGACCACCCGGCGCCAGATGGCGATCTATCACGGCAGCGGCGGCTATATCGAGATGCAGGCCCCCTTCAACCCGATCTCGCATCGCGAGGCTTCCGTGCGGGTGGTCACGCCGGACGGGGTCGAAACCCTGACCCGGCTGCACCACGCGCGCCAGTATGTCACCCAGGTCGAGGCGTTCGGGCGCTCGGCGGCCACGGGCGCGGATTACCCCGTCCCGCTGGAGTTCTCGCGCGGGACCCAAGTGGCGCTGGAAGCCGTCTTTGCCGCCGATGCCGGGTGATCGGGATTGGACAGGTGTGATGCCCATGCGTAGAGTGCCCTTGGGTCAATAACCCGCGAGGGTTGCAACCCTCGCGGGGCGAAGCCGGGGGGACAGCATGGGCGAACCGATCAAATCCATCACCATCGTGGGGGGCGGCACGGCGGGCTGGATGACCGCGCTGATCCTGCAAAGCTACCTCAGCCGCGCGGCGACCGGGGGCAAGGCGGCCAGGATCACCTTGATCGAGTCGCCCAATATCCCCACCGTCGGCGTCGGCGAGGCGACGGTGCCCGGAATGCCGCGCACCCTGCGCACGGCGGGCCTGTCGGAGCAGGAATTCTTCAAGACCTGCAACGCCTCCTTCAAGCTCGGTGTCCTCTTCGCCAATTGGAATACCGATAAGCATGGCCGCCAGGTCGATTACGTGAACCCGTTTTCCGGCCCCGGCGTGATCGACGGGATCGAGCAGGCCTATTACTACCTGCAGCATGGCGCGGGCGGGCAGGATTTCACGCAAATCTTCTGCCCGCATACCGACCTGGCCCGCGCCGGAAAGGGGCCGCGCCCCCTGGGCGAGAAGCCCTATACGATGAAGATCGGCCATGCCTATCACCTGGACGCGGGCAAGTTCGCAAACATGGTGCGCGATATCTGCGTCGAACGCGGCGTGCAGCATATCCGCGAGGACGTGCTGGATGTCGAACAGGACGAACGTGGCTATGTCTCGGCGCTGCAACTGGACAAGACCGGGCGGCACGAGGTGGAGCTTGTGGTCGACTGCACCGGCTTCAAGGGCGTCATCATCAACCAGGTGATGAAGGAGCCCTTCATCGACTACTCAAGATACCTCGCCAATGACCGCGCCATGGCGGTGCAGATCCCGCATCCCGACCCGACCAGGATCCCCTCGATGACGCGCGCCTATGCGCTTGGCGCGGGCTGGTCCTGGCGGGTGCCGCTCTTCAACCGGATCGGCACCGGCTATGTCTATTCCTCGGCGCATCGCACCGATGAGGAGGCGCGCGACGAGTTCGTGGCCCATCTGGGCGACACCTGGAACGGGGTCGAACCGCGCGTCATTCCGATGCGGATCGGGCGCAATCAGAATGCCTGGGTCAAGAACGTGGTTGCCGTGGGCCTGTCCGGCGGCTTCATCGAGCCGCTGGAATCCACCGCCATCCACATGATCGACACCGCCGTGCGCTGGCTGGCGATCTATTTTCCCGACAGCGACTACGCCGAGCCGCTGCGCAAGCATTACAACAAGCTCGTTGGCAACCTCTATGACGAGGTGCGCGATTTCATCTGCCTGCACTATGCGCTCGGCAATCGCACCGACAGCCAGTACTGGATCGACGCGCGCGAGGGGCTGGAGGTGCCGGACAGCCTGGCCGAAAACCTGGAGGTCTGGCGCTACGCGCTGCCCGGCCCCTATGACCTGAAATTCGACTCGCTGTTTTCTGCCGGGACGTATCAGGCGGTTCTGCTCGGCAAGAAGGTCTACGAGACGGGCTTTGCCGCGCCCTCCTTCGCCAAGAACCTCTCGCTCAGCACCGAGCTGTGGCAGCGCCACCTCGCCAAAGCGCGCGAGACCTCGAAAATCCTGGTGCAGAGGATGGCGGATCACCACACGCTGCTGCTGGAGTTGCGTGGCGAGTTGCAAAAGCCCGCCCCGGCCCCGAATTTCGTGACCGCGCAGCCGACGGTCGCCATGCCCGGCACGCCGGTGATGACACGCAAACCGACGCCGCCCGCGCTGGATGAGGACGGCGCCAGCCTGCTTTAGTCAGGAAGCCGGTCGCGCAGCACGCGGACCATGTTTTCGCCCATCACCTTGCGGATCTGGGTCTCGCTGGCACCGGCGCGGAGCAGCGCATCGGTCAGCGCGGCCAGTTCCGAGGTGTCGAAGGCGGTGGCCACCGAGCCGTCGAAATCCGACCCGAGCGAGACGTTATCCTCGCCCACCACCCCGATCGCGGCCATGATCGTGGCGGCGATGCCATCGGGGCTGTCGTCGCAGGTCACGTCGGCCCAGTAGCCGATGCCGATCACGCCGCCGGTCGCGGCGATCTCGCGCATCAGATCATCGGGGAAGTTGCGGTTGGTGTCGCAGACCGAGCGGATGCCGGTATGGCTGACAATGAGCGGCATATCGGCGATTGCCAGCACGTCGCGCGCCACCTGCGTGCTGGAATGGGCGAGGTCCAGAACCATGCCGCGCGCGGCGACCTCGGCCACCAGTTCGGCGCCGAACTCGGTCAGGCCCCCGTTGCCGATGCCGTGCAGCGACCCGCCAGCCGCGTTGTCGAAGAAATGTTGCAGCCCGATGACGCGGTAGCCTGCGTCCTCCAACGCATCGAGATTGGCAAGGTCGCCTTCCAGCGCATGGCTGCCCTCGATCCCCAGAAGCGCGGCGGTGACATCCTCGCCCGCCTCGCGCGCCTCCAGAACGGCGTCGAGCCCGCCGCGCGTGGTCACGAGGCGCAGCGCACCCTCTGACGCGTCCTCGAACCCCTGCAACCGTTCGGCCTGGTAGAGCGCGCGTTCCAGCAGGCTGTCCCAGGTGCGTGGCGGCCAGAGCTGGCCCATGGCAAGCAGGGTGATGTTGTCGCGCGCGTCGCGCTCGTTCTCGTCGTAATTCAGGCCGGCGGGGCTTTTCGTGACGGCGGTGAAGACCTGGATGGCGACATTGCCCTCCTGCAAGCGCGGCAGGTCGACATGGCCCCGGTCGCCGCGTTCCAGCAGGTCGCGGTCCCACAAGAGGCTGTCGGCGTGCCAGTCGCCGATGGTCAGGGTGCCATGCAGCGCCGCCGCCTCCTCCGACACCGGGTAGGGCTCATGCTCGGCCACCGCGTTGCGGCTGTTTTCGACATAGCCGGGGCCAAAGACCAGGAAGAGGCCGAGCGCCACCAGAACCAGGAGGATGATCCGTCCCAACCATTTCCCCAAACGCCGCATGATCCGATCCTCCGCGTTGCGATTGGGGCCGACGCTAGGCGCGGGAGGCCCGCCTTGGCAAGACGGGGTGGCGATCCTAGGTTCTAGGGGGACGCGACGTAAGAGGGAGAGAGCATCATGGCCGGAGGATGGGCAAGGGACGGTGCGGTCGGCGAACAGATCGACGCCTCGATCCAGGATGAACTGGCGCGGATGAAGGCGCGCAAGACTCCCCAGGGTGAAAGCCTGACCCATTGCGCCGAATGCGAGGAGCCGATCCCCGAGGCGCGGCGCAAGGCCATTCCCGGTGTCAAGCTCTGCATCGACTGCGCCTCCGAGCGCGATGGCGGCTACCGAGAGGCCGGGTTCAACCGGCGCGGATCGAAAGACAGTCAGTTGAAGTGAGCCGCTGGCTGCGGCGTTTTGCCTGACAGAAGTGATCGGGATTGACAAAGCCGACAGAATCCATCAGGTAAGCGCTGCGCACCAGCGAAACGATGTTCCTTTGCCCGCTGACCGGGACGCCACGCCCATGATGATCTGCCACTGCAATTCGATCCGCGACCGCGACATTCACGCCGCCATCTCCTGGATGCGCGCCGCCGACCCCGCCACCATCATCACGCCCGGCAAGGTCTATCGCGCGCTCGGCAAAAAGGCCGATTGCGGCGGTTGCCTTCCGCTCTTCATGCAGGCCATGCTGGAGGCACCGGGTATGGAGGTTCCCGCAAATCTGAGGGGCCTTCGCAGAGTAGACATGGAAAGGAACCAGGCATGAAGGGCGACGCGAAAGTCATCGAATATCTCAATGCCGCCTTGCGCAGCGAGTTGACCGCAGTGAGCCAGTATTGGCTGCATTACCGTTTGCAGGAGGATTGGGGCTACGGCCATATCGCCGACAAGTCCCGCGCCGAAAGCATCGAGGAGATGCACCATGCCGACAAGCTGATCACACGCATCATCTTCCTGGGCGGGCATCCCAACCTGCAAAAGCTGGACGCGCTGCGCATCGGCGAAACCCTCAAGGAAACCATGGAGGCGGACCTCGCCGGTGAGCATGACGCGCGCAGCCTCTATATCGAGGCGCGCGACCATTGCGAGGTGGTCAAGGATTACGTCTCCAAGGACCTGTTCGAGGACCTGATCGCGGATGAGGAAGGGCACATCGACTTTCTCGAAACGCAGATCGAGCTGCATGACCGCCTGGGTGAGGCCAATTACGGGCTGCTTCAGGCCAAACCGGCCAGTGACGCCGAGGGATAACCCCGGCCTGCGCCCGCCCGATCAGTCCCGGCGGGCGCGCAACCACCGGATGAGCGGCTTGACGTCCAATGCCGCCACGGCCACGCCAAGCGGAAACATCCACAGCCCGAACACAGGCAGGAAGGCCAGCAGGCCACCCGCCATCAACACCAGCCCAAGCAGAAGCCGCAGCCCCGGCGGGACGTGACGGCGCACCCAGACCAACGCACGCAGGATGCGCTGCCGGAGGGCGCGCCATTGCAGGCGCAGATAGTCGCGCGGTGGCCGGGTCATGCCGGACAACCGGTCAAACCGGGCGTGTCGAGTGAGGCGGGGGGCGTCAAATGCGGCTCCGTTTCCGGTGGGTGTCAGGCGGCTTTCGTCAGCGCAGGCGTGTGCATTGCCCGCGAATGGGGCGCGGATCCAGCCGGAAATGGGTGTCCGGGTCGATCCAGACAACCAGGCTGCTGCCCCAAAGCGAACTCATGACCTCGCCCTCCAGTTCCCCGATCAGGGCTGGATCGTCCGCGAGGATCCCCGTCCAGGTGAGATGCGCCAGCCGGATCGAACTCGGCGTCTCGACGATCCGCCCGGTTCCGCCGGTTTTCTCAAGGGCGTATTGCCCGAAGACCTGCCCCCGCATCTCGCTCTCGCCAAAGCGCGGGCTGGCGAGGGTCAGGTCGGACGCGGCGCGAAAACGCGCGCCTGCCGCGTAGGTGATCGTCATCCGCGACGGCCCCCTCATCCTCGATACAGGACCAGGTGCCGGTCAGGGACTGCGCGCCGACGGGGGGTGCCAGCAGCAGCGCCGCCAGCGCTCCCTTGATCACTCCATCGCCTCAAGCTCGTCGATCAGGCTTTCGATCATCGACAGGCCCTTGTCCCAGAAGGCGGGGTCGCTGGCATCGAGGCCAAAGGGGGCCAGAAGCTCCTTGTGGTGCTTGGACCCGCCGGCTTTCAGCATCTCGAAATACTTCTCTTCGAAACCCTCCGCCCCTTCCGCGTAGACGGCATAGAGCGCGTTCACCAGCCCGTCGCCGAAAGCGTAGGCATAGACGTAGAAGGGGGAATGGACGAAATGCGGGATATAGGCCCAGAAGGTTTCATACCCGTCCATGAAGTCGAAGACGGGCCCGAGGCTTTCGGCCTGCACGCTCATCCACAGCGCGTTGATGTCGTCGGGGGTCAGTTCGCCTGTCGCACGCGCCGCATGCAGCTTGCACTCGAAATCGTAGAATGCGATCTGGCGCACGACCGTGTTGATCATGTCCTCGACCTTGCCCGCCAGCAGCACCTTGCGCTGTTCGGGGGTTTCGGCGGCGTCCAGCAGCTTGCGGAATGTCAGCATCTCGCCGAAGACGCTGGCGGTTTCGGCAAGCGTCAGAGGCGTGGAGGAGAGAAGCTCGCCCTGTCCCGCAGCCAGCCGCTGATGCACGCCGTGGCCAAGCTCATGCGCCAGCGTCATCACGTCGCGTGGTTTGCCGAGATAGTTGAGCAACACGTAAGGATGCGCGTCGGCGACGGTGGGGTGCGCGAAGGCACCGGGGGCCTTGCCTTCCTTGACGGCGGCGTCGATCCAGCCCTTGTCGAAGAAGGGTTCCGCCAGGTCGGCCATGCGGGGGTCGAAGGCCGAATAGGCCTCCATCACCGTGCTGCGCGCCTGGCTCCAGTTGACCAGCGCGGTGTCCTCCATCGGCAGCGGGGCGTTGCGGTCCCAGACCTGCATCGTCTCCAGCCCGAGCCACTTGGCTTTCAGCGCGTAGTAGCGGTGGCTGAGGCGCGGATAGGCGGCGACGACGGCATCGCGCAGGGCCTCGACGACCTCGGGCTCCACGTGGTTGGCCAGGTGGCGGCCTGCTTGCGGGGTGGGCAGCTTGCGCCAGCGGTCCTCGATCTCCTTTTCCTTGGTGATCGTGTTGTGGACGCGCGCGAAGAGGCTGACCCGCGCCTGGAAGGTCTCGGCCAGCGCGCGGGCACCAGCCTCGCGCTTGGCGCGGTCCTGTTCGGTCAGCAGGTTCAGCGTGGCCTCGATGCCCAGTTTCTCGCCATCCACGTCGAAACTCAGCCCCGCGATGGTCTCGTCGAACAGCTTGTTCCACGCGGCAGATCCCACGGTGGATTGGTCGTGCAGGAACTTCTCCAACTCATCCGACAGCTGGTAGGGCTTCATCGCGCGCATCCGGTCCAGCACCGGGCGGTAGCGGGCGAGGTCGGCATTGGCGGCCATGAGCGCCTCGTAGGCTTTGTCCTCGATGCGGTTGAACTCGAGGCTGAAGAAGACCAGCGGCGTGGTGGCGGTGGTGATCGCCTCCTGCATGTCGGACATGAACTTGGTGCGCGCGGGGTCGGTGGTGTGCTGGTAGTAGCGCAGCCCCGCGAAGGACATCAGGCGGCCCGCGATCATGTCGATCTTCTCGTAGCGGTGCACGCAGGCGAGCATGTCATCGGCGCGCAGATCGGTCAGCTTGCCTTCGTAATCCGTCGCGAAATTTGCGCATTCCGTCATCAGCCAGTCTCGGTCGCGGGCGATCTCGGGCGCGTCGGGCGAGGTGTAGAGGTCGCTCAGGTCCCATTCCGGCAGGTCGCCCAGGTCCTTGCCCCCGGTATCGGCATGGGCATCGGAAAGCGGAGCGGGCTGGCGGGTGGTGAACGTGAACATCATCAAGACCTCGTTTCGAATGGGTTTGGCAGAGATATGCGGGCGGGCAGGGGCTTTGGCAATGGGGGGCGGCGGTTCCGTTTTTCGTGCAATAGTGGAATTTCTGCCGTAACCTGTGTGCATGAGGCCCTTTCGCGCAGATTTTTCGCAATGGAATGAAGGGGAGAGATCATGAACAGACCGATATTGGCCGTTTCTATCGTGCTTGCGGTCGGCGGCGTGGCGGGATGCGAATTTTCGGGCGATTCCGCCTTTCCGGTGAGGCAGTACAGCACCGTGGCGAACCGAGACCTGGTGGAGATCATCCGGTATCAGGGACGCGCCTACGAGGTGCAGGACATCACGTTCGAATATAGCGGCGGGCGGATCGAGACCCGGCGCTATGTCATCATCGGGATGCGGCGGGTCGCCTGTGATGGCGAAGACTGCCAGAATGCCCTGGAACGCGGCCTTGCCAATACGAATGAGGGCGACGACGATTATTGATGCCGCGCGGGGCGATCGGCCCTCCCTCGTGCAGAATGAAGGGGAAAAACCCGTGCAGAAAATCCTTGCCGCCCTGGTGGTGACCATGGGCCTGAGCGCCTGCGATTCCGGTATCGTCGCCACCAACCGGACGAATCTCCTCAACGAGGCCATGGGCGATGTCGTGGAGCGAAGCGAGGGCGCGGCCATTACCGTCGATGGTCAGACCTACCTGGTGACGCGGGTCGAACGGACCTTCACCGACGATGACAGCTATAGCCAGTATTACGGCCAACGCCGGACGATCTATTACGATGAGATCAACGTGCGCGGGGTTCCGGTGGACTGTTTCCGGGTGCAGGACTGCGCCCAACAGGTGCGCGAGCAAATCGCCCGGCAATCGGATCGCCGTATCCCGGTCGATGACGGCGACCAGATGTAGATCTGTCAGAGGTCGACAGGCTCGGTCGTCGGCTCTTCCCCGGCCTCGGGGGCATCCTCGGGGGCATCCTCGGGGTCGGTGCGGCGGCGGATCAGGATATCGCCATTGGGCAGCATCTCGGGCGCGTGATAGGCCGAAAGATCGTCGATCATGCCGCTCAGATCCTGCAACAGCGGCAGCATCTGTTCCTCGAAGACGGGGCGCATCTCATCCACCAGACCCTCAAGGATAAGGCGCGAGCCCTCGGACAGCAGGCCGAAGCCGTCACGGATACCCGGCTCCTCCGTCTCCTGCGCGGTGGCGGGCAGGGCGAGGGTCAGGCAAAGGGCGGCGGGCAGGATCTGTTTCATGGCTCTGAATATGGGCGGGCAGAGGCCGCGTTTCAATCCTGCGCTGCAAGCTGAACCGTGACCGGGAAATGGTCCGATGCGGTCAGCAGTGCCTTGCAAAGCGTATCGTCGCGCCAGCAGGCGGGGTCGTCGAACGGGTGCCAGATACGCCAGCCTGATGCACGCGGGCGCATGAGCGGGCAGACCATGAGGTAATCCAACAGCGCCGAGAGGTAGCGGTTTTCGTCGCGCAGGTAGAACCGCGCCGTGGCCGGTTGGGCGGCGATCCTGCTTTGCAGGGCGCGCGCGGCATGGGGGTCGTATAGCTGCATCTCGTCGGGCAGGTCGGAGCCGAGGATCACCTCCACCCCCGAGCGGCCGAACAGCTCCTCGAATTCATCCAGCCCCGGCCCGTCATTCAGGTCGCCCGCCAGGATCAGCGGGTCGCCTTCCTCAAGGTGATGCGTCACGCGGGCGCGCAGCCAGATACATTGCGCCAGTTGCTTGCGCCGGTTGGCGATGGCCAGGCGCATCATGTCATCGCGGTTGCGCGCGCCATGCGGCGCTTTCGATTTCACATGGGCCCCGATCATGCGGAAACCGCCCTGCGCGGTCTCGATCGCGGCCTCCAGCGGCGGCTTGGAAAAGGTGATCAGGTCTTCTGTCGCGTCGATATCCAGGTCGATGCGGAAGGTGCTGTCGAAGCGCGGCGGGTTGCGCGAACCCTTCTTGCCGGTCTCGAACCCGACGGGATCATGGCGCGCCGACATCATGTCGGGATCGTAGAGCAGCATGATCTCCTGCTGCGTGTCATTGGGATAGCCGATCAGCACCTCGCGCGCCCGGATACCCGCCAGCGCCGCGAAATTGGCCAAGGCAAGCGCCCCGTCGCGGTGGCGCGAACTGTCCGGCGCCTCGATCACCATCACCGCGTCGGCGTCGATGGCGCGGAAGACCTGGGCCAGCGCCGCGATCTGGTCCTCGCGCGTGACATCCTGCCGCCCGGACCAGCCGCCATCGTCCAGAAGCGCGCCCGCGTCATCGAAGAGGTTGGCGAACCATTCCACGTTATAGGTGGCGATGCGCATCGCGGTTCTACCCCCCGTGATGTGTCTGGATTTCTTCCCAGGCGTTGTTGATGGCAATGAGGCGGGATTGCGCCAGCTTGATCGCCTCCTCCGGCACGCCGCGCGCCATCATCCGGTCGGGATGGGTGTCGCGCACGAGGCCGCGCCAGACCTTGCGGATATCTTCCAGCGACATGGTGCTGTCGACGCCGAGAACGGTATAGGGATCGGGGCGCGCATCGGGCACGTTGCGCGCGCGCAGGGCGGCGAACTCGCGCTTGGTCATGCCGAAGATCTCGGCCACGCGGGCCAGGAACAAATCCTCGTTCGGGTGATAGGTGCCATCGGCCACGGCGATGTGGAAGAGGCCATCCATCAGGTCGGACAGGACCGCGCTGTCGCTGTGGAACATGGCGGCGATCTTGCGCGCGTAATCCTCGAACCCCGCCACATCCTCGCGCGCCAGGTTGAAGACGCGGGCCGCCGATTTCTCATCGGCCTGCGGAATGGCAAAGACCTCGCGAAAGGCGGTGACCTCGTTGCGGGTAACGCGCCCGTCGGCCTTGGCCATCTTGGCCCCGAGTGCAATGACGGCAATGGCGAACCCCACGGTCAGTTCGGGCGGCTTGCGCAGCTTGTCGAACATCGCGCCGAGCCCCTCGCCGGAGGCAAGGGCAGAAAGCGCTTCGGTGATCCGGGTCCAAAGTGACATGGGGGCCTGTCTAACGCTTGCGACCGGAAATGTCAGAGGAATTTCTGCATCAGCACAAGATCGTGCCAGCGCCCGAATTTCCAGCCGACCTGGGGCAGGCGGGCAATCCGGGTGTATCCAAGGGTCGCGTGAAAGGCGATGCCATCCGCGTTTTCGCCGGAGATCGCGGCGATGAGGGAATGTGTGCCAGCAGTGCGGGCGTGATCCTCCAGCCGCGTCAGCAACGCCCGGCCAAGCCCGCGCCCCTTCGCGTCGTCCGCGACATGGATCGAGTGTTCCAGCGTGTGGACATATCCCGGCCCGCCCCGAAACTGGAACGCGGTGGCAAAGCCGGTCACCCGCCCGCCCGATCGTGCCACGAAAAAGGGCTGGCGGGCGATTGCCCCGGCCACATCCACCGCGGTTTTCTCGACGGTCGTGAAGGTGGCCACGGTGTCCCGGATCACCACGTTCCAGAGCGCCGCGATGCCCTCGGCGTCAGCGGGCGTGGCGGCGTTTACCACAGATCGACATCGTCCGACCGGGTGGAAAACAGCGCCCGTATCTCGGGCTGGTCGCCTTGCCGGACGGCAATCCGGTCGTCACTGATCAGCGGGGCCAGCGCGGCCCTCAGCGCGTCGGCCTCGGGGTGGTAGAGGACCATCTCCTTGAGACGCACGCCCGCATCGGGCAGCCGCTTGGCCGGGTGCGCCGCGCCCTGCCATTCGATCAGCGCGGGAAAACAGCCGTCGAAGGGCAGGCACCCATCCTCGGGGATGGTCATGCGCCAGCGAAACTCGGCGCGCTCCAGGTCCCAGACCTTGCCGATGCCGTCCGGGGCCAGTGCCATGGCCGCCTGCAAATCGTCGCAGCGGCAGATCCAGTTGGTCACGCGTGGGGGGCCATCGAACCGGTCCAGGTCGAACCAGCGCGGCTGATCGGGGCCGGGGGCGTCGGGGTCGATGGCGATGACCTCGAGATATTCGCCGCCGCCGAGCGACAGCAGACGGTTATGCGTGCCCATGTGGGGGTGCTTGCCCTCGGGCGACAGGCGGACGCCCAGGGCCTCCTCGACATGCGCCACGCCCGGCCGTAGCGGGTCGCAGGATATCGCGAGGTGGTCGAATGTCAGCATGGCGGCGGCTCCGGGCGTTGCTATGGTCGCGTTCAGCAAACCCCCTTGGCATTCCCGCCGCAAGAGGAGAAGGTCGCCGCCATGGAGATGACCCGGAAGAAAACCGCCCTGCGCGAGGCCGCCTTCGCTGCCCGCGAAGTGGCCTTTGGCACCGGGCTGGACGGGCCCGCGCAGGCCGCCCTGCTGGAGGAAATCGGCCCGGTCCGGGACCGGATCATCGCAGGCTACATGCCGATGCGCACCGAGATCGACCCGCTGCCGGTGATGGCGGCGCTGGCGGACCACAACCGGATTTGCGTGCCGGTGATCGCGGGGCGCGCCCTGCCGCTCAGGTTCCGCGAATGGCGACCGGATGGCGCGATGGTGGACGGGCCTTTCGGCGCGCTGGTGCCCGAGGCGGGCGATTGGCTGGAGCCCGATATCCTGATCGTGCCTCTGGTCGGCTTCGACACCGGGTGCAACCGGATCGGCTATGGCGGCGGGTTCTATGACCGCACGCTGGAGGGGCTGAGGGCGACGCGCCCGACGCGGGCGATCGGATTTGCCTATGACGCACAGGAGCTGACCGGGCTGGTGGTGGAGGAGACCGACCAGGTGCTGGACGGCGTGGTCACGGAATCGCGCGTGATCCGGCCCTTGCCGGACCCGTCCAGACCCCCTAAGCCGGGGATATGAGACTTCTTTTTCTTGGCGACGTGATGGGCCGCGCGGGCCGCACCGCCGTTTGTGAGACACTGCCGAAGCTGCGCAAGGACTGGCGGCTGGATTTCGTCGTGGTGAACGGCGAGAATGCCTCCTCCGGGCACGGGCTGACCACGGCGCACGCGGAATTGCTGCTGAAGGCCGGGGCCGATTGCCTGACGCTTGGCGATCATGCCTTCGATCAGCGCGACATGCTGCAATATATCGAGAAGGAGCCGCGCATCCTGCGGCCCCTGAACTATGCCAAGACGGCACCGGGCAGCGGCGCGCGCCTTTTTGAGGCCCCCGGCGGGCGCAAGGTTCTGGTGGCGCAGGCGCTTGGGCAGGTGTTCATGAAACGGCCCTTTTCGGACCCGTTCTCGGCGCTGGAAACCGTGCTGCGCACCCATCCGCTCGGCGCATCGGCGGCGGCCAGCATCGTCGACATCCATTGCGAGGCGACATCCGAGAAGATGGCCGTGGGGCATTTCTGCGATGGCCGCGCGTCATTGGTCGTCGGCACCCATACCCATGTGCCGACCGCCGATGCGATGATCCGGCCGGGCGGCACAGCGTATCTGAGCGATGCGGGGATGTGCGGCGATTACGATTCTGTCATCGGGATGGAGAAGGAGGAGCCCCTGCGCCGCTTCATCACGGGGATGCAGAAGAACCGCTTTACGCCTGCGCGGGGCCCCGCGACACTGTCCGGCGTCTATGTCGAAACTGATGACAGGACCGGCAAGGCGCTGCGCATTGACCCGGTGCGCGTTGGCGGTCGATTGCAACAATCCGGTCCCGGCGGGGCGGGCTGAGACCTGAGGCAGCGCTCGGTCGACCGAGCGCCCGTGCGGCCCGTCGACGGGCCGCCGCCCGGATCATCCGCCCCCCGAAACAGGGCCTTGCGGTGGCCGCACCGACCGGCCAATGATGGGGCGCGCAACCCGAGGGGGCCGAACACAGTCATGATTGCCGAGATGCTCTCGCCTGCGATGCAGTCGATCCTGACCCTTGGCGTCGTCGCGGCGATGTTCGTGATGTTCGTGCGTGAGACCTACCCCGCCGAGGTCGTGGCCATCGCAGGTGCCGCCGTGCTGCTGGCGCTCGGCCTCTTGCCCTACCAGGACGCGCTGTCGGTGCTGTCCAACCCCGCCCCCTGGACCATCGCCGCGATGTTCATCGTGATGGGCGCGCTGGTGCGCACCGGCGCGCTGTCGTGGTTTTCCAACCATGCCGAGGCGCAGGCGCAGACCCGGCCCAAGCGGGCGCTGGCGGGGCTTCTGGCCTTTGTCGTCGTCGCCTCGGCCTTCGTCTCCAACACGCCGGTGGTCGTGGTGATGATCCCGGTCTTCGTGCAGATTGCCCGCTCGCTCGGGCGGCCCGCATCGAAACTGCTGATCCCGCTCAGCTATGGCGCGATCATGGGCGGCACGCTGACCCTCATTGGCACCTCGACCAACCTGCTGGTGGATGGTGTGGCGCGCGCCAACGGCCTGGCCCCGTTCACGATTTTCGAGGTCACGCCGATGGGCATCGTGGTGGTGATCTGGGGCATGGCCTACATGGCGCTGCTCGGGCCGAAACTGCTGCCCGAGCGCGACTCGATGGCCGACATGCTGTCGGGGCGCAAGCGGATGAAGTTCTTTACCGAGGTGGCGGTGCCCGAGGACAGCGCTTTCATCGGCCAGAATGTGAACGAGGTGGACCTCTTTCGCCGCGACGGGATGCGCCTCATTGACGTGCTGCGCGGCGATGCGTCCCTGCGCCGCAACATGGCCGAGGTGGAGTTGCAGGCGGGCGACCGCGTCGTTTTGCGCACCGACATGGCGGAGGTGCTCGGCCTTCAGGCCAGCAAGGATCTGCGCACGGTGGACAAGCTCTCCTCGGTCGAGACCACCACCGTCGAGGTGCTGATCACGCCGGAATGCCGCATGGTGGGCCGCTCGCTCGGCTCGTTGCGCCTGCGTCGGCGCTACGGGGTCTATCCGCTGGCCGTGCATCGCCGGAACCAGAATATCGGGCGGCAGCTGGACCAGCTTGTCGTGCGGGTCGGCGACACCCTGCTGATCGAGGGCGATCCCGCCGATATCCGCCGCCTCGCCAGCGAAATGAACCTGGTCGATGTCAGCCAGCCCACCGAACGCGCCTATCGCCGGGGGCGGGCACCGGTCGCCTTCGTCGCCATGGCCGGGATCGTGGCGCTGGCGGCCCTCGGCATCGCGCCGATCTTCCTGGCCGCCGTGCTGGCGGTGGCCGTCGTCCTCCTGACCCGCTGCATCGACGCGGAGGAGGCGTTCTCCTTCATCGACGGGCGGCTTCTGGCGCTGATCTTCTCGATGCTTGCCATCGGCGCGGCGCTGGAGGCCACCGGCGCGGTGGCGCTGATCGTCGATACGCTGGCGCCGGGTCTCACCGGGCTGCACCCGTTCTTCCTGATCTGGGCCATCTACCTGATCACCTCGGTGTTGACGGAACTGGTCTCGAACAACGCCGTTGCCGTGGTCGTGACGCCCGTGGCCATCGGCCTTGGCACCGCCATCGGCGTCGACCCCCGCCCGCTGGTCATCGCGGTGATGATCGCCGCCTCGGCCAGTTTCGCGACACCCATCGGCTATCAGACCAACATGCTGGTCTATGGCCCCGGCGGTTACCGCTTCACGGATTTCATGAAAATCGGTATACCCCTCAATCTGAGCCTGGGGGTGGTGTCGAGCCTCGTCATCCCCCTGATCTGGCCGTTGTGACCCGTTGAAAGGACCACGATATGCGCGTTTTTGCCCTGATCCCCGCCCTGGCGCTTGGCGCCTGCACCAGTTTCGGCGCACCCCGCCCGGCGGATGTCACGCTGTCCCAGACCCACCTGACGGTGCGCATGTCGAACGGAGAGCGCTGCATCGGCCCGCGGCCCGCGGGGGAAGCCGGGGGGTGGTCCGGCCGGTTCACGGATTGCAGCGCGCGCTATGATTATAACGTTGCGATCCAGCCGGGCACCAACCCGGTGCGGATGGTGTTCAGCGAGGTGCTGACCGCGCTTGGCCTGCAATCGGCGCTGGTGCCCGCGGCGGATGTCACGATCAGCGACGGCTCGGGGCGCACCTGGCGCTATGTCACGCCCGAGCGGATCGACAACTGAAGGTTGCGCGGGCCTGCGCTCGGTCGACCGAGCGCGGATGCGGCCCGTCGACGGGCCGCCGCCCGCCCGCTGATCAGAGCGGCCAGAACACCAGGATCGCGGGGACCGAGACGGCGACTACGATGACCTCAAGTGGCAGCCCCATGCGCCAGTAATCCCCGAAACTGTAGCCGCCGGGGCCAAGCACCAGCGTGTTGTTCTTGTGCCCGATCGGGGTGAGGAACGCCGCCGAGGCCGCCACCGCCACCGCCATCAGGAACGGGTCGGGGTTCTTGTCCAGCGCGGCTGCCATCTGGATGCCAACGGGCGCCGCCACGATCGTCGTCGCGGTGTTGTTCAGCACGTCCGACAGCGTCATCGTCACCACCATCAGCACCGTCAACACGGCCCAGGCCGGCAAGCCTTGCGTCAGCCCCACCAAGGCACCCGCTATGAGCTCGGTCCCGCCCGAGCTCTCTAGCGCCGCGCCAAGCGGGATCATCGAGCCGAGAAGCACCACGACTGGCCACTCGATATGGGTATAGATCTCGGTCAGCGGCAGAATCCTGGCCAGCACATAGCCGATCACCACGAGGCCAAGCGCAATCGGCAGGTAGAGCAGCCCGACCGACGCCGCCAGCACCGCCGCGCCGAAGAACCCGATGGCCAGCCAGGTCTTGCTGTCCTGCGTCACCGCAAGGCCCCGGTCGGCCAGGGCCAGCCCGCCGATCCAGTCGATCACGTCCTCGGTCGTATCGGTGGGGGTCAGCAGAAGCAGGATGTCGCCCGGTTCGATCACCGCCTGGCGCAGGCGCTTGCGGACATGTTTGCCGCGCCGTGCAATGCCCATCAGGACCGTGCGCTTGCGCCACGAGAGGCCGATTGCCTGCGCGCTGCGCCCGGCCAGGCGGCTGTCGGGCGGGATCAGAACCTCGGTCAGGCGCACGCCTTCGCCGACCACCTCGCCGATGGCGTGGCCCTCGGGCATGAAATCCAGCTTGGCGGCGGCGCGAAACTCGTCCAGCGCGTCGGGTGCGGCTTCCATCACCAGCACATCGCCCGCGCGCAGCTCCAGGTTGCGCCCGGTGCCGAAGCGCCGCTTGCCGTCGCGGATCAGCCCCATGATGGCGACATCGGATTTCTCGGCGATCTCCATCATGTCCTGCAACCGCTTGCCGACAAGGCTGTTCTCCTCGGGCAGGGTCAGCTCCGAGATATAGGGCGACAGATCGCTCAGCGGATCGCCCCCGACACCGGAATCGCGTTTCGGGATCAGGCGCCAGCCGATCAGCGCCACAAAGGCCAGCCCCGCGATGGCCGCCGTGCCGCCCACGGGGGCGAAATCGAACATCGAGAACGGTTCGCCCAGGGCGTCGTTGCGGAACGAGGCGATGATGATGTTGGGGGGCGTGCCGATCAGCGTGGCCATGCCGCCCAGGATGGTCGCGAAGGACAGCGGCATCAGGCTGAGCCCCGGTGACCGCCCCGCCTTGCGCGCGGTGGCGATATCGACGGGCATGAGCAGCGCCAGCGCCGCGACATTGTTCATGAAGGCCGACAGGATCCCACCGACGCCGCCCATGATCGCGATATGACCGCCGAGCCTGCGGGTGCTGTCGACCAGCGTGCGGGTGATCAGGAACACCGCGCCCGAGCGCACCAGCCCCGCCGACACGATCAGCACCAGCGCCACCACCAGCGTGGCCGGGTGGCCGAAGCCCGAGAACGCGTCATCGACCGGCACGACGCCCAGGACGACGCCCGCCATCAGCGCGCTGAACGCCACCAGGTCATAGCGGAACCGGCCCCACAGAAGCAGCCCGAAGACGGCCCCGAAAAGCGTGAAGAGGAGGATCTGGTCATTGCTCATCGCACAGTCTTAGCGTGCGATTCCAATGCCGTCACGGGGGGTCAGATGAATTGCGCGGTCGGGCCGGGGCGGGCATTGGCGACGGCCAGCGCGTCGCACAGGTCGATCGACTTGTCGAACAGCGCCCGGCCGATGATCGCGCCTGAGATATGCGGCACGTATTTCAGCCGCGCGATGTCGTCGAGGCTCCAGGACAGGCCGCGCGCGATGACCGGCGCGCGCGCGCTTTCGGCCAGGTGGCTGACCAGTCCGAGCGAGCCGTCGCTATCGGCGATGTCGGCGTCGATATCGGTGATGATCACGGCGGCCAGCGGATCCTCGCGGAAGGCGGCGATGAAATCCTCGGGCCGGATCGCGGCGGTCGAACGCCAGCCATCGCTCATCAGCCCGCCCTGGAACACATCGACGGTCAGCACGATCTGGTCGGGAAACCGCTTGGCCGCGGCCTTGACCAGGTCAGGGCTGTGCACCGCGAAAGAGCCGACGACGATCCGGCCCGCGCCGAGGTCGATCCACTTGGCGATCTGATCGAGGCTGCGAAAACCGCCGCCAAGCTGCACCGGGATGCCGGAATTGCGCAGGATATTCTTGACCAGATCGTCGCTGCCCATGCCGCCCGCGACCCAGTCAAGCTCGGTCAGGTGCATCCATTCGGCGCCGTCCTCGGCAAAGCTGTGGGCCTTGGCGACCGGGTCGACATGCCAGATCTGAGGTTCCTCCAGCCGCCCGCGATGCAGGCTGACGCAGCGCCCGTTCTGCAACTCGATCGTGGGGTAGATCATCATGGCCGGTCCCTCCCTTGGGTTCGCGGCCAGCCTAGCCTGAGTCGCGGCCAGTCTGGTAATCCGAAAACGGCACAGATGCGGCTTTGTGCGGCGTCTCAAGCGCCATCTTGCGCGCCGCGTGGGGGATGCAGTAGACAGCACCAAACCACGACCAGATTGACCGGGAGACGAGGCACCATGGCGGGCCATTCCAAATGGGCGAATATCCAGCATCGCAAGGGACGTCAGGACAAGCTGCGTTCCAAGCTGTTTTCAAAGCTGGCCAAGGAGATCACCGTGGCCGCCAAGATGGGCGACCCGGACCCCGACAAGAACCCGCGCCTGCGCCTGGCCGTGAAAGAGGCCAAGTCGCAATCCGTGCCCAAGGACGTGATCCAGCGCGCGATCGACAAGTCGCAGGCCGCGGGCGGCGAGGATTTCGAGGAGATCCGCTATGAAGGCTACGGCCCCGGCGGCGTTGCCGTGATCGTCGAGGCGATGACCGACAACCGCAACCGGACCGCCTCGACCGTGCGGTCAACTTTTTCAAAACATGGCGGAAATCTGGGCGAGACCGGCTCGGTCGGCTTCATGTTCGAGCGCAAGGGCGAGATCGTCTATGGCCCGGATGCGGGCGATGAGGACGCGGTGATGGAGGCCGCGATCGAGGCCGGCGCGGAGAACGTGGAATCGAGCGAAGATGGCCATGTCATCACCTGCGCCGATACCGATCTGAACGAGGTTTCGACCGCGCTGGAGGCGACCCTTGGTGAGTCGGAGACCGCCAAGCTGATCTGGGCGCCGACCACCACGACCGAGCTGGATTTCGACGGCGCGCAGAAGCTGATGAAGCTGATCGAGGTGCTGGAAGACGATGACGACATCCAGCGGGTCACCGCGAATTTCGAGATCTCCGACGCGGTGATGGCGGAGCTGGAAAGCGCCTGAATCGGGGGGGTGCCCCCCGTACACCCCCCGATGCACCCCCTGTACATACGCACGATGCCCCAGGACCGGGGCGGAAGCCGCGTCGACGCGGCTTGGCCCGCGTTTTCGAAAACGCGGATGACGCTCCATCGACGGAGCGTGGTTTACGCCGCGTCGACGCGGCGCGCCACCGCCTGGGTCAGCCACTGGCGATAGAATTTCAGCGGGCGTTCGAAGACCTGGGCGAAACCGAAACAGGCGGCCAGGGTCAGGCCGAGGAGCCAGAGGTTATAGGCAGGCAGGGTCTCGGGCAGGGTGGCATCCAGAAGATGCAGCACCGGGTAGTGCATGACATAGAGCGAGAAGCTGGCGCCCGCGATCCAGCGGATGAGGCGTGCGGGACGGCCCGTGAAGCTCTGTCGCAGGTCTGACAGCAGCGCCGCCGCGCCGATGAGGTGCAGCGCCACGAGGCCGGCGAGCGCGGTGTTCCAGATGACCTCGTCCGAGTAGCCGAATTGGGGAAACCGGGGCAGCGCGTCGGCCAGTCCGGAGGCTTTCGCCGCCACGATCAGGGCGGGCGTGCCGAGCGCGAGGCCCCAGGCCAGGGCGGGGTGCAGGGAGGGGCCGCGCGAGATCTGCCGCCAGACCCAGACGCCGAGCGCCCAGGCGGGCAGCAGCAACAGGATGTTCAGCCCCGCCAGCAGCACCACCAGGGCGATCATCACCACCCTGAGCGCGCCGCGCAGGAACAGGGCCGCGCCGAAGAGGATGTAATAGGCAACCTCGTAGCTCAGCGACCAGAGCGGGCCGTTGGTGCCGAGGCGCAGGATGTCTCCGAAACCGCTCCATTGCGGGGTGAGGGTCAGGCCGCGGATCAGGAAATCGCGCAGGGGCAGGGCCTGGTAATAGCCGGTGGGGTAGGCCTCGATCGTTACGCGCGTGCCGATGGCGTCGAAGGCCAGCGTCAGGATCAGGGCCGGAACGATGACGGAGAATATGCGCGTCATGCGGTTGAAGCTGTAGGTCGCCAGGTCGCCGTCGCGCCCCGCCGCATAGGCGATGACGAGGCCGGAGATGACGAAGAACACCACCACCGCATCCGAGGCGATGTTGGTCTCGCGCAGCCAGATGTAATCGCCACCGGTAAAGCGGACATGCGCGAGATGGCCGAAAAGGACGGCCAGGGCCGCCAGCGCCCGGATCGCGTCGAGCCAGAGGGAGAAACCGCGGCTCATGGATCGGTCGCGGGGTCGGTGCCGGGCGGCTGGGTGCGGGTGGGCAGCTTGGCCTTCAGTGCCAGCCACGACTGCGCAAAGGGCACCATTATCGCGGCGGTGAAACTGGGGTGCGGCTGTTCCAGCTTGGCCCCCGCCTTGTCGGCGACGCCGAAGGTCAGCTCCTCGTAGCTGTCGGGGATGTAGAGCGTGCCGAAGGCCCAATCCCAGAAGGCGAAGATCGAGCCGTAATTCTTGTTGAAATGCCTGGCGGCGGCGGAATGGTGGATCTGGTGCTGCGCGGGCGAGATCAGGATATGCTCGATCACCCGGCCATAGCTGAGCCAGATATGGGAATGGCGCAGGTTCGAGCCTGCGGTGTTGAACAGGACATAGATCACATTCGCGCCGCCGATGGCGACAAGGTCGATGCGCCCGATCAGGCCATAGAGCAGCGCGCCCTGCGCGACGCCCACGACCACCGAGGAGAAGATGTTGCGCAGCACGGTCTCGACCGGGTGAACGCGGGCCACGGTTACCGGCGTCAGCACATCCGCCGAATGGTGGACGGCGTGGAAGGGCCAGAGCGTGCTCCATTCATGATGGATGCGGTGGGTCCAGTATTTGCAGAAATCGTTGACCGTGACGACGATCAGCGTGGTGATCAGCGCGCGGGTGGGGGTGACGGGCGGCAGGGTGAACGCAGAGCCGGACGCGCCCGCGATGGCGGTCAGGGTCTGGTAGGCGATGAGCGGGGTGAAGACCAGCGCGCCGAAGACCCCGATGGTGCCGAGCGCGTAATTGGCCAGGAACAGCTTGAGATCGACGAGGTTCGAGCGATGCGTATAGACCGCGCGCGGCACCAGCCAGGTGAGGAAGGTCCTGGGCCGACCCCGCGCAAGCCAGATGACATAGGCCAGGAGGATCGTCGCGGCCAGGTAGAACAGCGCAAAGCGCAGGTGGGGGTCGAAAGGCGCGCGCGCCATGGCCGCGAAGAAGGCGTTGAAACTGTCCATCCTGGTCCTGCCCGTTTTTATTGGCTGGACAGGGCGTAACCGATAAACGTGGCGATAACTTGGCCTCGATGCGCAGGCAAATCGGCAATTTGTCTCAAGTCACGCCCGGTTCCTCCAGGATCTTGCGCGCCGCGCGCCGCAAGCCCTTCGTCAGCGGGTCGAGCGCGGCGGCGGTCTGGCGCGAGACCTGCCAGTAGAGCGGCGTCGAGATCCGGTGGTCCGGGATCAGTTCGACAAGCCGGCCATCGGCCAGCATTGGGGCCGCGATCGCGACCGGGTTCATGCCCCATCCAAGACCCATCATGGCGGCCTCGACAAATCCTTGCGCGGTCGGCAGGTAATGCAGCGGCAGGGCGACGCGGAGACCGAGCGCCGAGGCGACCCAGGCATGTTGCAACCGGTCCTTGCGGTCGAAGGCGAGGCAGGGCGCGTGGTTCAGGGCCTCGGGCGTGACGCCCTGGGCGAACCACCGGGCGGCAAAGCCGGGCGCGCAGGTCGCGGCATAGGAGAGCGCGCCCAACGCAGTGCAATCGCAGCCCGGAATGGGCGCGGCATGGGCGGTGATGGCCGCCGAGACCTCGCCGCGTCTGAGCCAATCGGCGCTGTGGTCCTGGTCGTCGACGGTGATGTCGTAGCGGAAGCCCTCGACCTCGGCCAGCGCGGGCAGCACCCATGTCGCAAGGCTGTCGGCATTGATGGCAAGGCGCAGCGGCCTGTCGCGGTCAGGCAGCAACCCGCCCAGATCGGCGGTCAGGGTCTTTTCCAGCAGGCCCACCTCCTCGGCATGGCGGTTGAGCCGCGCGCCGGTGGGCGTGGCGGTGCAGGGCCGCCCGCGCCGGATCAGGATGGCGCCGACGCGATCCTCCAGCGTCTTGATGCGCAGGGATATGGCGGGTTGGGTCAGGCCAAGCTCGGCCGCGGCCCCGTCGAAGGAGCCGGTCCTGAGGATGGCCGCCAGCGCGGCGAGGGCGTCGTAATCGAGCTGCATAAGATTCACTTATGCAAGGAAACAAGATTTAAGTCGATCTTATTGTCAAACCGCGATACCCCCAGCCCGGTCGAGAAGGAGTTGCCCCATGTTGTCCGCCGCATCCGCCGGGTTCTACCTCGGCTTCAGCCTGATCCTGGCCATCGGGGCGCAGAACGCCTTTGTCCTGCGGCAAGGCTTGCGCCGTTCGCACGTGTTGCCGGTGGTGCTGACCTGTGCCGTTTCGGATGCGATCCTGATCGCGCTGGGCGTCAGCAGCTTTGCCGTGATCGCCGAGCTTCTGCCCTGGGCCGTGCCCGCGCTTCGCTACGGAGGCGCGGCCTTCCTGATCCTTTACGGGGCCCGCGCGTTCCGGTCTGCCTGGCGGGGTGGCGAGGCGCTGGCGGTTGCCGGGACCGGCACCGGCAACGGCAGCTTGCGCGCGGCGGTCCTGACCTGCCTGGCGCTGACATGGGCGAACCCGCATGTCTACCTGGACACGGTCGTCCTGATCGGCACCATCGCCACGCAATACGGGCCAAACCGGGTCTGGTTCGGGGTGGGCGCGATCATGGCCAGTTTCGTCTTCTTCTTCAGCCTCGGCTATGGCGCGCGGGCCTTGGCGCCGATCTTCGCGCGGCCCCGCGCCTGGCAGGGGCTGGATGTGGTGATCGGGCTGGTGATGTGGGCCATCGCGGCCAAACTGCTGGCCGGGTAACAGGCATATCGGCTTGTGGCCCGCGCGCGAATGCGGTTCTTTGCGCCCATGTCCGACATCGCCGCCACTGCCAGAGTTTCGCGCCCCCTATGGGGGGTGTTCTGGATGCTGGTGACGGGGGCCTCCTTCGTGGCGGTCACGGCGCTGGTCAAACTGGTGGGCGACGGCATCCCGCCCGCGCAATCGGCCTTCCTGCGCTATGCGATGGGTCTGGTTCTGGTGCTGCCGATGTTCCTGCCGGTCTTCAAGGCACGGCTGAGCCGGCGGGCGCTGACGCTGTTCGGCCTGCGCGGCGCGTTCCATACCTTCGGGGTGATCTTGTGGTTCTATGCGATGACGCAGATCCCCGTCGCCGAGGTCACGGCGATGAACTTCCTCAACCCGATCTATGTCACCCTGCTGGCCGCCGTCTTATTGGGCGAGAGGCTGGCGATCCGGCGCATCCTGGCGATCCTGGTGGCCTTCGCGGGCGCGCTGGTCATCCTGCGCCCCGGTCTCCGCGAGGTCGGCCCCGGCCATATCGCGATGCTGTTCACGGCGGCCAGTTTCGCGGGCGGCTACCTGATCGCCAAGATCATGGCCGACGAGGTCGCGCCCACGGTCGTCGTGGGGATGCTGTCGCTGACCGTCACCATCGGGCTGGCGCCCTTCGCCTGGGCGGTCTGGGTCGAGCCAACATGGGCCGAGATCGGTTGGCTGTTCCTGGTCGCGGTCTTCGCGACACTGGGCCATTACACGATGACGCTGGCCTTTGCCGCCGCCCCCCTTGCGGTGACGCAGCCGGTGACCTTCGTGCAACTGATCTGGGCGACGCTGGTGGGGGCGATCCTGTTCGATGAGCCGGCGGATCTCTACGTGATCCTGGGCGGCGGGCTGATCATCGCGGCGATCAGCTATATCACCATGCGCGAGGCGCTGTTGCGCCGCCGCCAGATGACGCCCGCCGTGTCGCAGACCAAGCTTTGAGACACGCGGTTTGACCTTGATCAAGGCGGGCGGCGGCGGATGGGTCTATTTCCTGAGCGAAACACTACAGAACCAAGGAGATGGTCGCAGATGTCGCACACCCCCCATGAACTGGCCGAGGATTTCCCCGATGACGTGGAGCGCATCCACGCGCTGAAGGAGGAGAACGCGCATTTCGCCCGGCTGGTCGAGGAGTATCACGCGGTGAACCGCGCCGTGCATCGCGCCGAGACCGGCATCGAGCCTTGCGAGGAACTGGCCGAGGTCGAGATGCGCAAGACGCGCATGCGGTTGAAGGACGAGATCGCGGGCCTGCTGGCGAAAGCCTGAGACGGGCGGGGATGCGCGGGGTCGACCCCGCGCGGGCGAGCTTGCGTCAACGCAAGCTATCCCTCCCTCACGCTCCGACCTCGTAGGGCAATGTCCCGCGCCGGTCGTGATCGACGCGCAGGTGCCGCTCCAGTGGTGGGACCGAGCGTTGGTGGCAGCCCACCCTCTCGCAGATGCGGCAGGAGATGCCGATGGGCTCATAGGCATCCGCGCTGGCCAGGTCCATGCCGTCGGCATAGACCATCGCCTCGGCATGGCGCACCTCGCAGCCCAGGCCGATGGCGTAGCGGCGAATGGGCGCGTGGAACGATCCGCCCGGTTTCGACACGTCGCGCGCGAGGCAGAGGTAGCGCACGCCGTCCGGCGTTTCGGCAAGCTGGCGCAGGAAGCGGCCCGGTGTCTCGAAGGCGCGGTGCACGTTCCACAGCGGGCAGGCACCGCCGAAGCGGGCGAATTGCAGCCGGGTGGCGGAATGGCGCTTGGTGATCGTGCCGGCCTGATCGACGCGCACGAAGAAGAACGGGATGCCCTTGGCGCCGGGGCGTTGCAGGGTCGAGAGGCGATGGGCGACCTGCTCGATCGAGGCGCCGAAGAGGATCGAGAGCCGTTCGAGGTCATGGCGGCTGCGCGCGGCGGCCTCGGCAAAGCGGGTATAGGGCATCTGCACCGCGCCCGCGAAATAATTGGCCATGCCGATCTTGGCGATGTCGCGGGCGGTGCCGGACTGGAACCGGGCAAGGTCGAGCGTCGCCTCCAGCAGGCGATCCTGATCCAGCAGCGCCAGTTGATGCAGCAGCTGGAAGCGCTGCGTTTCCGGGGCGGTGCGGGGCGAGAGCGTCAGTTCCTTGCGGTCGCGGTCATAATGGCGGATGCCGTCGCCCTCGGCATGGCGGATGGTCAGCCCGCGCCCGGTCAATGTGCGGCGGATATGGGCGTCGAGGTTGCCATCGGCGGCCGCGGCGAAGCGTTCGGCGGCGCGATCGACCGCGTCGATGTAATTGTCGCAATAGTGGAAGAAATCGCGCACCTCCTCCCAGGGGCTTGCCGCGACGGGGCCGCCTTCGCGCCCCAGAGCCTCGTCGAGCGAGGCCAGCCTCTCATGGGTCTGGCGGTAGGCCGAGTGCAGTTCCAGGAAGGCGCGGGCAAAGGCGGGCGCGTTGGAGCCGACCAGCCGCAGGTCGGGCAGGGGCGGCGTGGCATCGGCGAAGACCGGATCGGCCAGCGCCTCGCGCATGTCCGAGACCAGCCGTTCGGTATCGCCCGAGCCAAGCTCGGCCACGTCGAAGCCGAACTCCTGCACGAGGCCAAGCATCACGCCGGAGGAGACCGGGCGATTGTTGTTCTCCATCTGGTTGAGATAGGGGAGCGAGACGCCGAGCTTGGCGGCGAAGTCCTTTTGCGTCAGCCCGAGCCGCCCGCGCAATTCGCGCAGCTTGGCCCCGGCATAGAGTTTCTGAACGGCCATCACATCGCCTCATCGTTGCAAAGTCACCATGGGATTTGCAAAGCGGCGCTGCAAGGGGTTACGCGGGCGCGACCTGCCGTTCGCGATACATGGTGTAGAGGATCGCCACGAGGGCCAGCGCCGACGAGATCAGCATGATCACGATCAGCGGCATGGCGGAGGAGCCCGGCCCCAGGAGCCAGCCCGCATAGGCCGAGAGGCACGCGCCGCCGAAGATCATGATCGCGCCGCCGATGCCGCTGGCCGAGCCCGCCAGGTGCGGGCGCACCGACAGCATCCCGGCATTGGCGTTGGGCATCAGCATCCCGTTGCCCAGGCCCACCAGCGTGACCGAGCCGAAGAAGCTGAGCGCCGTGCTGATCCCCGCCAGCGCCAGCACGAAGGGGATGATCATGCCGAGGGTCGAGATCATCGCGCCCACGGTGATCATCCAGTTGACGCCCTTGCGCACCGAGTAGCGGCCCGAGATGAAATTGCCGGTGAAATAGCCCAGGGCGGGCGCGCCGACGGCGAAGCCCACCTGCACCGAGTTGAGCCCGAAGACATCGGTGCCCACGAAGGGCGCGCCGCCGATGAAGGCAAAGAACGCGCCCGAGGCGAAAGTGGCCGACAGGCAGTAGCCCCAGAAGCGGCGCGAGGCGAAGAGCTCGGGGTATTCGCGGACCTGGTCGCGGAAGCTGGCCGTGGTGCTGCGCGCGGTCTCGCCCAGATCGGCCCAGGTCAGCGCCAGAACCGCAAGACCCGCCATCAGCAGGAGGATGAAATTCGCCTGCCAGCCGAAAGCCTGGTCCAGCACGCCGCCGAAGGCCGGGCCGATCATCGGCACGACGGCCATGCCCATGGTGACATAGCCGATCATCGAGGCGGCCTCGGCCTGCGGAACCATGTCGCGCACCACGGCGCGGCCAAGCACCAGCCCCGAGACGATCACCGCCTGGCCCATGCGGAAGACCAGGAAACTGACCGCCGTGGGCGCGAGGATGCAGCCAAGTGTGGCGAGGCTGAAGAGGGCGAGGCTGATCAGCAGCACGGGGCGGCGGCCGAACCGGTCCGAGATCGGCCCGATGAAAAGCTGCAACACCGCGTTCACCGCCAGGTAGAGCGAGACCGACAACTGCATCAGCGCGTAATCGGCGTTGAAATATTCGGCCATCGCGGGCAGGGAGGGCAGGAACACGTTCATCGACAGCGCGCCGATGCCGGTCAGCGCGATCAGGGTCGAGATATGCGGAGGTGTGGCCCGGTCAAGGTAACGGCCACGCGGAAGCGAGGACATGGCGCTTACTTAATTTGACAAGCAATGGAATGTCCATGTGCACCCTTGCACAAAGGGGCAGGCCGGCCTCCACATTTGCAGCCAGATCATTTGCGGATTTGCAGTTGCGAACTCAGCGAAGCTGCGCAATTTGCAAATATTCCGTTTTCCTCTGGGAACGCGCCTCCGGCCTCTGTAGGTTGCGGCCAGAATTGCCATGCGTTGCAGGGGAAGGGGAGCGTGATGAAGGATATTCTGGACGAATTGGAGGCCCGCCGCGAGGAGGCCCGCGCAGGCGGCGGCGAAAAGCGCATCGCGGCGCAGCATTCCAAGGGTAAGCTGACCGCGCGCGAACGTATCGACCTGCTGCTGGACGAGGGCAGTTTCGAAGAGTTCGACATGTTCAAGACGCATCGCTGCACCGATTTCGGGATGCAGGCCTCGAAGCCGCGCGGCGATGGCGTGGTGACGGGCTGGGGCACCGTGAACGGGCGCATGGTCTACGTGTTCTCCCAGGATTTCACCGTCTTCGGCGGTTCCCTCTCGGAGACCCATGCCGAGAAGATCTGCAAGGTCATGGATATGGCGATGCAGAACGGCGCACCCGTCATCGGCATCAACGATTCGGGCGGGGCGCGCATCCAGGAAGGCGTGGCCTCGCTGGCCGGGTACGCGGAAGTGTTCCAGCGCAACATCATGGCGTCGGGCGTGGTGCCGCAGATCTCCGTCATCATGGGGCCATGCGCGGGCGGCGCGGTCTACAGCCCTGCGATGACCGATTTCATCTTCATGGTGAAGGATTCGTCCTACATGTTCGTGACCGGCCCGGATGTGGTGAAGACCGTCACGAATGAACAGGTCACGGCGGAGGAACTGGGCGGGGCCAGCACCCATACCCGCAAATCTTCGGTCGCCGATGGCGCGTTCGAGGATGACGTGGAGGCGATGTCGGAGGTGCGGCGGCTGGTCGATTTCCTGCCGCTCTCCAACCGCGAGAAACCGCCGGTGCGCCCCTTCTTCGACGACCCGGACCGGATCGAGGACAGCCTGGACACGCTGATCCCCGACAATGCCAACGCGCCCTATGACATGAAGGAATTGATCGTGAAGCTCGCCGACGAGGGCGATTTCTACGAGATCCAGGAGGAGTTCGCCAAGAACATCCTGACCGGGTTCATCCGGCTGGAAGGCACCACCGTGGGCGTGGTGGCGAACCAGCCCATGGTGCTGGCGGGATGCCTGGATATAGACAGCAGCCGCAAGGCGGCACGGTTCGTCCGGTTCTGCGATGCCTTCGAGATCCCGATCCTGACGCTGGTTGATGTGCCGGGCTTCCTGCCGGGGACGGCCCAGGAATATGGCGGGGTGATCAAGCACGGCGCGAAACTGCTTTTTGCCTATGGCGAGGCGACGGTGCCCAAGGTCACGGTGATCACCCGCAAGGCCTATGGCGGGGCCTATGACGTGATGGCCTCCAAGCATCTGCGCGGCGACCTGAACTATGCCTGGCCCACGGCGGAGATCGCGGTGATGGGGGCCAAGGGGGCCTCCGAGATCATCCACCGTTCCGACGCGGGCGATGCCGAGAAGCTGGCCGCCCATACCCGCGATTACGAGGATCGCTTCGCCAACCCCTTCGTGGCGGCGGAGAGGGGCTTCATCGACGAGGTGATCATGCCGCATTCGACGCGCAAGCGGGTCTGCCGGGCCTTCGCCTCGCTGCGCGGCAAGAAGCTGCAGAACCCGTGGAAGAAGCACGACAATATTCCTCTGTGATGATGCGGCGCGCGGTGGGGCATAAGGCCGGGCGGCGGGCGTCGCGTCGGGATGGCGGGGTCAAACCCCGGCCCATGGTTGCCGTTCTGGCAAGTCTCCTTGCGCTTGCCGGGTGCCGGGACGAGGGGCTTACCCTGCCCTCGGGGCTGGAGGCCGAACTTCAGGGCACCGTGATCGAGCCGCAGAGCGCCTCGGGCGAGACCTGGCTGATCCTGCGCGTCCTGGCTCCGGACCTTGCCGCGCAGCAGGTCAGCGCCGAGGCGCGGGCGGCGGATACCGATGCGCTCTGTGCCGAATGGGGCGTGCCAGCGGCGCTGGAGGCCGACCCGACCCCCGATCAGATCACCGTGCAGATCATGAGCGAGCCGGTGGAACGCGGCCAGCCCGCCCCCGGCGTGACCCAGGTTTTCGCCGGATACCGGTTTGAAAACGGCACCTGCATCTGGGAGGATTTCTGATGCACGCACAACATGTTGCGAGACGACGTTGCTGTGGATATCTTTCTGATGCAGCGAAGGCACAGAACACAATCGCGCCACAATCGCGCTGCAATGCCGCCCCTGTTCCGGGTAGTATCGGCCCTGGCCAGATCGCATTGGCCAAACCTGGGTTCCTGCCCGGCCTTCGGGCTGGCCGGACCCTAACAAACAGGAGAGCAGGATGTCATATCGCATCAAAGCCCTTCTGGCTCTGGGGCTTGTCGTCGGCGTGTCCGCCTGCGCATCGGCACCTGAACCGGAAGAGATCATCATCATTGAGCCCGCGCCCATCGTGGCCGAGCCTGTGTACAACAAGTACTCCTGATGACGCCTTTGCCGGACGGGCCCTGACGCCCGTCCGGGTTTTCCATCGCCATCCCTGCCGGGGGGTGGGCGCATGATCAAGCATCGCGGTTTCCCCTCGCGCCTGCCCGGCACCGATTTCCAGTTCACCATCCGACGTGAGAACAAGGACGGGGCCACGCCCCTGAAGCCGCGCGAGCGTCATGCCGACCGGCGCCCCGCCGACCGGCGCGCCGACGCGGGCTTTGTCGAGGCGCTGTGGATGTGCTTCGGCGAGGAGCCTTTCGCGCGCGGCAACCTGGATGCGGGGCGGCTGAGCTGGCTGTTGGGGCGCGAGGTGATCGCGCTGGATGACCCGTTCGACCCCTGCGACTATGACGCGATGCTGCAACTGGATGTGGCGCGCGCGCGGGCGGCCTTTCCCGACGTTTTCAGCGGCAAGGGCATCTGGGGAGGGTCGGCATGAACCTGCCTATGCCCGGCGCGTTTGCGCAGGATTGCGCCCAAGGACGGAGGCGCGTCGAATCCGGCTTCTGCCCGCGCGTCGCCCGTGCCAACGTCCCCCTGCCGGCCCTTGTCCCCAGCTTCATTCGGGCCGGTGGTAATGTGACGTGTTACCCTTCCCCTTTAAAACGGCCCGTCGGCATTGACGGCGGGCCGTCTTTTTACGAGTCGGGTTCCCGTCATCATGATAACAACCGCGATGAGGTTCGAGAAACATGCAGAGATTCAAGATATTGGCGCTTGGCGTTCTTATCGTGGCGGGCCTGTCCGGCTGCCTGCGCAACGATCTGGACCGCGCCGCGGTCGGGGCGGCTGTCGGCGGTGTCGGTGCGGCGGCCGTGGGTGGCAGTATTGCCACGGGCGTCGTGGTCGGCGGCTTGGCGGGCGCGGTCTGCGACGAGGTCACGCGCCTCTGCCGCTAGGCGGGACGCCGACCAATCCGGGCCGATCGCGGAACAAGACTGGCGCTGGCGTGTTTTCCTTCCAGTTGGAAATGACAGGAAAGGTAAGACGCCATGTTTAGGAAGAAATGGATACTGGTCGCAACCGCCCTCACGGCCCTGGCGGCCTGCGGCGATACTTTGGGTGAACAACTCGCCGGGGGCGCGCTGGCCGGGGGCGGTGTCGCTGCCGTCACGGGCGGCAATGTCGCGGGCGGTGCCGCGGTCGGTGCTGTCGGCAACGCCGCCTACTGCCAGTCCAACCCGGGCCGCTGCTGACCCTGCCTTTCCGGCCCCGCGCCCCCTGAGGGCGGCAGGCCACCATGATCGAACTGCAAGGACCGCAGGCGCATTTCGCGCCCGCGGTCTTTTTTGTTGCCGCAACGCACAAGCCAAGAGGGACGTAAGATGTTCAAGAAGATCCTGATCGCCAATCGGGGCGAGATCGCCTGCCGCGTCATCAAGACCGCCCGGAAAATGGGTATCCGGACGGTCGCGATCTATTCCGATGCCGACCGCCATGCGCTGCATGTCAGGATGGCGGATGAGGCGGTCCATATTGGCCCCGCGCCCGCCAACCAGTCCTATATCGTCATCGACAAGGTGATGGAGGCTGTTCGCGCGACCGGGGCCGAGGCGGTGCATCCGGGCTACGGCTTCCTGTCGGAAAACGCCAAGTTTGCCGAGGCGCTGGAGGCCGAGGGCGTTGCCTTCATCGGCCCGCCCGTGGGTGCCATCGAGGCGATGGGCGACAAGATCACCTCGAAGAAGATCGCGCAGGAGGCCGATGTCTCGACCGTGCCGGGTTACATGGGCCTGATCGCGGATGCCGACGAGGCGGTGAAGATCTCGGGCGAGATCGGCTATCCGGTGATGATCAAGGCCAGCGCGGGCGGCGGCGGCAAGGGGATGCGGATCGCCTGGGACGACGACGAGGCGCGCGAGGGGTTCCAGAGTTCGAAGAACGAGGCGGCCAGCAGCTTTGGCGATGACCGCATCTTCATCGAGAAATTCGTCACCCAGCCGCGCCATATCGAGATCCAGGTTCTGTGCGATACCCATGGCAACGGCATCTACCTGGGCGAGCGCGAATGCTCGATCCAGCGCCGCAACCAGAAGGTGGTGGAGGAGGCGCCCTCGCCCTTCCTGGATGAAGACACGCGCAAGGCGATGGGCGAGCAGGCGGTGGCGCTGGCGCAGGCGGTGGATTACGCCAGCGCGGGCACGGTGGAGTTCATCGTCGATGGCGACAGGAATTTCTACTTCCTCGAGATGAACACGCGGTTGCAGGTGGAACATCCCGTGACCGAGCTGATCACCGGCGTCGACCTGGTCGAACAGATGATCCGGGTCGCGGCGGGCGAAAAGCTGGCGCTGACCCAGGAGGATGTAAAGCTGACCGGGTGGGCCATCGAGAACCGGCTATACGCGGAAGACCCCTATCGCGGCTTCCTGCCCTCGATCGGGCGGCTCACGCGCTATCGACCGCCGATGGAGCAGGCCGCGGGGCCCTTGCAGGAAACCGGCAAATGGCAGGGCGACGCGCCTGCGGGCGACGTGGCGATCCGCAACGACACCGGCGTTTTCGAGGGCGGCGAGATCTCCATGTATTACGACCCGATGATCGCCAAGCTCTGCACCTGGGCGCCCACGCGCGCCGAGGCCATCGAGGCGATGCGCAATGCGCTGGACGCGTTCGAGGTCGAGGGGATCGGGCATAACCTGCCCTTCCTCGCCGCCGTGATGGACCATCCGATCTTCATCGAGGGCGCCATGACGACCGCCTTCATCGAGGAGCAATATCCCGACGGGTTCGAGGGTGTGACGCCCGATGAGGCCACGGTGCAGAAACTGGCCGCCGTCGCCGCCCATATGAAGATGCTGAAGGAGGAACGCGCGGCGCAGATCTCGGGCGCGATGGCCAATCACCGCCGCCGGGTGGAGCCCGACTGGGTCGCCTTCATCGGGCGCGAGGCGATCCCGGTTCATATCGAGCATGACGGCGACGGCACGCGGGTGCGGCTGCTGGACGGGACCGAGTTCGAGGTGAGATCGGACTGGAGGCTTGGCGACAGCGTGTTCCGCGGCCAGGTCGGCGGCGAGCGCATGATCGTGAAGACCGAGTTCATCCGCGGCGGCGCGCGGCTGCGCTATCGCGGGGCGGATATGAAGGTTGCGGTGCGCACGCCCCGGCAGGCCGAGTTGCAGGCGATGATGCCGGTGAAACTGCCGCCCGACACCTCCAGGCTGCTGCTCTGCCCGATGCCGGGGCTGGTGGTGAAACTGGCCGTCGAGACCGGCCAGGAGGTGCAGGAGGGGCAGGCGCTGTGCACCATCGAGGCGATGAAGATGGAGAACATCCTGCGCGCCGAGAGGAAGGGCGTGGTGGCCAGGATCAACGCGGCCGAGGGCGACAGCCTGGCGGTGGATGACGTGATCATGGAGTTTGAATAGGCCCATGCAGGGCGCGGCCCCGACAGGTTTGGTTCCTCTGACCCGCTGCGCAGGCCGCGCGCCCGGCCTTGTCGCGGATGGTCGGCGGGCAGGCGCGCGTCATTCGGTATTGCGCATTTCCTCGATCCGGAGCGGAAGGTTGTCGATGATGCGGATGATGGCGCGCACGTCCCAGGGGGTCGGCTTGCGGATGGCGACACGGCCATCGCGTTGCAAGATCACCATGGAAAAGCCGCGCGGGCGCAGTCTTTGCCGTGCATCGCTGCGGGCATCCGGGTCGGCATCGAGGATCACGACCACGTCGCGCTCGATCAGCGGACCGGGGCGGGCCAGCAGCAGTTGCAATTGCTCGTTGAAGCGCGGGTCGCGGTCGGTATCGGCGAAGATCACGATGGGGCGCGACACCCAGAGATGTTCCTCCAGCGTGGTGTCGGCGGCGTCGAAGACCTGCAAGGGCGGCAGGGAGGGCGGGGTGACGCCCTCGACCGGCTCCATGTTGTCCTCGGGGCTGAGCGGCACGACCTCGACCGCGGGATCGCCGTCGGTGGCGGTCTCCTGCGCGGGGGCGGGGCCGGTGAGGATGAAGGCGAGGAACAGGGCAAGGGTGTGGCGCATAGGGTCTCCAGTCGCACCAGATATAGGCGCGCGAAACGGAATTGCGAAGGGCTTTGCGGGGTTTAACGGGATCTGCCAACGCAGACGTGACATTGGGCGTGCGCGGGCCGGGAATGGAATGAGAGGACAGCGAGATGAGTGAGAAGACCGATAAATGGGCCGATCTGGCGGCAAGCGAGCTGCGCAAGCGCAGCCTGGACGATCTGACCTGGAACACGCTGGAAGGTATCGCGGTCAAGCCGCTCTATACCGAGGAGGACACGGACGGGCTGGATCACATGGGCAGCCTGCCGGGCTTTGCCCCTTTCACGCGCGGGCCGAAGGCGACGATGTATGCAGGACGGCCCTGGACGATCCGGCAATATGCGGGGTTTTCGACGGCGGAGGAATCGAACGCCTTTTACCGCCGCAACCTGGCCGCCGGGCAGCAGGGCGTCTCGGTCGCCTTCGATCTGGCGACCCATCGCGGCTATGACAGCGACCATCCGCGGGTGGAGGGAGATGTCGGCAAGGCGGGGGTGGCGATTGACAGCGTCGAGGACATGAAGATCCTCTTTGACGGCATCCCGCTGGACCAGGTGAGCGTCAGCATGACGATGAACGGCGCGGTGATCCCGATCCTGGCCAGCTTCATCGTCGCGGGCGAGGAGCAGGGGCATGACAAGGCGCAGCTCTCGGGGACGATCCAGAACGACATCCTGAAGGAGTTCATGGTCCGCAACACCTATATCTACCCGCCGGAACCGTCGATGCGGATCATCTCGGACATTATCGAATATACCAGCGCCGAGATGCCGCGCTTCAACTCGATCAGCATCTCCGGCTACCACATGCAGGAGGCCGGCGCGAACCTGGTGCAGGAGCTGGCCTATACCCTGGCCGACGGGCGCGAATACGTGAAGGCGGCCATCGCGGCAGGGATGGATGTGGACAAGTTCGCCGGGCGGTTGAGCTTCTTCTTCGCCATCGGGATGAATTTCTTCATGGAGGCCGCCAAGCTGCGCGCCGCGCGCCTGCTGTGGCACCGGATCATGACCGAGGTCGGGGCGAAGAACGACCGCTCCAAGATGCTGCGCACGCATTGCCAGACCAGCGGCGTCAGCTTGCAGGAGCAGGACCCCTATAACAACGTGATCCGCACCGCCTGTGAGGCGATGAGCGCGGTTCTGGGCGGCACGCAGTCGCTGCACACCAACGCGCTGGACGAGGCGATTGCCCTGCCCACGGATTTCTCGGCCCGCATCGCGCGCAACACGCAGCTGATCTTGCAGGAGGAGACCGGGATTACCAATGTGGTCGATCCGCTGGCGGGCTCCTACTACGTCGAGAGCCTGACGGCGGAACTGGCGGAAAAGGCCTGGGAATTGATGGAAGAGGTCGAGGAGATGGGCGGCATGACCAAGGCCGTCGCCTCCGGCATGCCCAAGCTGCGCATCGAGGAATCGGCGGCGCGGCGGCAGGCGATGATCGACCGGGGCGAGGAGGTGATCGTCGGCGTCAACAAGTATCGCAAGGCGAAGGAAGACCCGATCGACATCCTGGACGTGGATAACGTCAAGGTCCGCGAAAGCCAGATCGCGCGGCTGGAGAAGATGCGGGAGGCGCGCGACGAGGCGGCCTGTTCGCAGGCACTGGACGAACTGACGCGGCGCGCGCGCGACGGCGGCAATCTGTTGGAAGCAGCGGTCGAGGCGGCGCGGGCGCGGGCATCGGTAGGAGAGATCAGCATGGCGATGGAAAAGGAATTCGGCCGACACCGGGCCGAGGTGAAGACATTGGCCGGGGTCTATGGCGCGGCCTATGAGGGCGATGCGGGTTTTGCCGCGATCCAGGCGGAAGTGGAAGCCTTTGCCGAGGAGGAAGGCCGCCGCCCGCGCATGCTGGTCGTCAAGATGGGCCAGGACGGGCATGACCGGGGCGCCAAGGTGATCGCCACGGCCTTCGCCGATATAGGCTTTGACGTGGATGTCGGGCCGCTCTTCCAGACGCCCGAGGAGGCGGCGCAGGATGCCATCGACAATGACGTGCATATCATCGGGATTTCCAGCCAGGCGGCGGGGCACAAGACGCTGGCGCCGAAGCTGATCGCGGCGCTGAAGGCGGAAGGGGCCGAGGATATCATCGTGATCTGCGGCGGCGTCATCCCGCAGCAGGATTACGCCTTCCTGAAGGAGGCCGGGGTCAAGGCGATCTTCGGGCCGGGGACCAATATCCCCGAAGCGGCGAAGGATATCCTGGCGCTGGTGCGCGCGACGCGGGGCGGGTGACTGGTTTCGAATTGCCTGTCGGCAATCCGACCGGCGGCGGCGGCTCCGCCGCCGCGTTTCCGGGGCTCTGCCCCGGACCCCGAGGTATTTTAAGCAAAATGAAAGGGTTACATTAGTGCATGGCCTTGCGGATGCGGCGGGTCAGCAGCCAGACGGTGGCGATGACCGGCAGCACCAGAAGGGCGGTCAGGGTGGGTTTCTCGATGCCGGCCCGATAGGCCAGCGGGGCCAGCAGGTAGGCGAGCAGGTTGACGCCGTAATAGCTGATCGCGACGACCGAGAGGCCCTCGACGGTTTCCTGCAAGCGCAGTTGCAGCGCCGCGCGGCGGTCCATGCTGGCCAGAACCTCCTGGTTCTGGGCCGAGCGCCCGACCTCGACCTTGGTGCGGAGGAGGTCGCTGGCGCGCTGCGCCCGGTCGGTCATCGAACGCAATTGCCGTTCGGTGCTTTTTACCGTGCGCATGGCGGGATCGAAGCGGCGCATCATGAATTCGGCGAAGGTCTGGTGTCCGTTGAACCGGTTCTCGCGCAGCACCTGGACCCGCTGGTTGACGATGGCCTCATAGGCGCCGGTGGCCCCGAAGCGGAAGGCGGCGCGCGACATCAGGGTTTCCAGATCGGTGGCGAGCGTCAAGAGCTGTTCCAGCGCGGCCTCGGGCGCGGCGGTCTCCTGGCTCATCTCGTCGAGCAGGGCCGAGAGCCCGCCGTCGATCCGGGCCATCGCCGCGTTCAGGTCGCGCGCGCGGGGCAGGCCGAGCATGGCCATGGCCTTGTAGGTCTCGACCTCGCAGAGCCGTTGCAGGATGCGCCCGATCCGGGCCGGGCCGGTCTCTGTGCCCGCGAAGATCGCGAACCGCATATGGCCGCCCGCGTCGATGCGGAAATCGCTTGCGATGACGGCGCTGTCATCGAGCACGGCGCTGGCGGCGAGGCTCTCGGGTTCGAACCAGTCGCGCAAGGCTTGCGTGATCGTGGCGTCGTTTCCCGGCCGCCTGAGGATGCGGACCTGCGCCGAGGTGATGCGCTGGCCGGGGGCGGCGGCCAGCCAGTCCTCGGGCAGGGCAGCCCAGATGGCGGGATCGAAGGGGCGCTCGCCCAGGCCCGCGCTGAGGATCGTGTAGGTCACGAACTCGGTATGGCTCTCCCATTTCAGGTCATGGCGTCCGATCTTGCCGGAATAATGCGTGGCGCCGGGCTGCGGATGCTGCGCGCCGTGGCGGTCCAGCAGAGCCAGCAGGTGCTGCCGGTCGGCCTCGCGGTCGCGGGCGGCGGCGTCGTTGGGGCGCTTGATGGCCAGCCAGATGGCCTCGGCCTCGGCCCCCACGGTCGGGAAGGGGCGGGCATGCAGCTCGTTGCTCAACTCATAGCGGAGCGGGTGATCTTCGATAGGTGGCATGGGCGCGCGCGATCCTGCTTGGGGTCCTGGCCCCATGTCATAGGGGCGCAACCGCGGCGCGCAAGAAAAAAACGGCAATGAAATGAGGGATTTACCCGTGTGCCACGGTATGCCGCGACGGGTTGGGGATTGGTTCTGCGGGGAAAATCCCCTTGTGGCGGGTGACGTAGGGTCAGATTGACGCGGGCGGTGCCGCCGGAAATGCCTGCCTGCCGTCGCGGATCAGTTGTGACAGGTGAAAACCCCGTGTAAGACAACGCGCAACTCCGCGTTGCGGGACCAAGGAAGGGGATTATCCGTGAAGATAGGTGCACCGAAGGAAGTGGAGGCGGGCGAAAACCGGGTGGCGATGACCCCCGAGAGCGCCACGCAGTTGCAGAAACTGGGCTATGACTGCCTGATCGAGACCGGCGCGGGGGCGGGTGCGGGCTTTGCCGATGCCGATTACGAGGCGGCGGGCGTCAGCGTGATCAAGACCGCGGCGGCGCTGTGGAAAGAGGCCGACATCATCGCCAAGGTGCGCCAGCCCACTGCCACCGAGTTGAAGCGGCTGGATGACACCAAGACGTTGATTTCCTTCTTCAACCCGGCGGGCAACGAAGAGGGCATGGAGGCCGCCAGGGCCAAGGGCGCCAATGTCATCGCGATGGAAATGGTGCCCCGCATCAGCCGCGCGCAGAAAATGGACGCGCTGTCGTCCATGGCCAATATCGCGGGCTACCGCGCGGTGATCGAGGCGGGTAACAATTATGGCCGCTTCTTCACCGGTCAGATCACGGCGGCGGGCAAGGTGCCGCCCGCCAAGGTTCTGGTGGTCGGCGCGGGCGTGGCGGGGCTTGCCGCGATCGGCACCTCGACCAGCCTGGGCGCGATCACCTATGCCTTCGACGTGCGCCCCGAAGTGGCCGAGCAGGTCGAATCGATGGGGGCCGAGTTCGTCTATCTCGATTTCGAGGAGAAGACGGAGGATGGCGCGGCCACGGGCGGTTACGCCAGCGTGTCCAGCCCCGAATTCCGCGAGGCGCAGCTGGCCAAGTTCCGCGAATTGGCCCCCGAGATGGATATCGTCATCACCACGGCGCTGATCCCGAACCGCGAGGCGCCCGAGCTCTGGACCGAGGATATGGTCGCGGCGATGAAGCCGGGTTCCGTCATCGTGGACCTCGCCGCCGAGAAGGGCGGCAACTGCAAGCTGACCGTCAAGGACGAGAAGATCGTCACCGACAACGGCGTCACCATCATCGGCTACACCGACTTCCCCAGCCGGATGGCGGCGCAGGCCTCGACGCTTTACGCCACCAATATCCGCCACATGATGACCGACCTGACGCCCGAGAAGGACGGCCAGATCAATCATGACATGGAGGATGACGTGATCCGGGGGGCGACCGTGACGCATCGCGGCGAGATCACATTCCCGCCGCCGCCGCCCAAGGTGCAGGCCATCGCCGCGCGCCCGCAGGCCGAAAAGCCGCGCGCGCTGACGGCGGAGGAGAAACGCGCCGCCGAACTGACCGCGTTCCAGAAGCAGACCAAGAACCAGATCGGCCTGCTTGCGGGCGGAACGCTGGCGGTGCTGCTGGTGGGCGTCTACGCGCCCGAAAGCTTCATGAGCCATTTCATCGTCTTCGCGCTGGCCTGTTTCGTGGGCTTCCAGGTGATCTGGGGCGTGGCGCATTCCCTGCACACGCCGCTGATGGCCGTGACAAATGCGATTTCCGGCATCATCATTCTGGGCGCGCTGTTGCAGATCGGATCGGGCCATTGGCTGGTGGTGATCCTGGCCTCCGTGTCCGTCCTCATTGCCACGATCAACATTGTCGGTGGCTTCCTCGTGACACGGCGGATGCTCGCCATGTTCCAGAAATCCTGAACGGGAGATTGAACCCATGAGCATCGGTCTCGTCTCGGCCGCCTATATTTCGGCGGCAATCCTCTTCATCCTCTCGCTTGGCGGTCTCTCGGGCCAGGAAAGCGCGAAACGCGCGGTCTGGTATGGCATCGCGGGCATGGCTCTGGCGGTTGTGGCCACGGTCTTTGGCCCCGGCATCGCCAACTGGTTCCTGATCCTCGTCTGCGTCGTCGTGGGCGCGGTCATCGGTTACTATGTCGCCGCACGTGTGCAAATGACGGAAATGCCGCAACTGGTCGCGGCGCTGCACAGTTTCGTCGGCCTGGCCGCCGTCTTCATCGGCTTCAACGCCGAGCTGATCATGAACAAGATCAACCGCCTGCGCGAGGCTGCCGATACCGAGGGGCTGGACGCGCTGTTCGGTTTTGCCGCCACGGTGGCGCACAAGACGCCGGTGGAGCTGGCGATCCTCAAGGTCGAGGTCTTCCTGGGCGTCTTCATCGGTGCCATCACCTTCACCGGGTCGGTCATCGCCTTCGGCAAACTGGCGGGCAAGGTGAGCTCCAAGGCGGAGAAGCTGCCGGGCGGTCACATGCTGAACGCGGGCGCGGCGGCGATCTCGGTCATCCTGCTGATCATCTACATGCAGACGGGGGGCGGTTGGGCGCTTGTCCTCATGTCGCTTTTCGCCTTCTTCATCGGCTATCACCTGATCATGGGGATCGGCGGCGCGGATATGCCGGTGGTGGTCTCGATGCTCAACTCCTATTCCGGGTGGGCGGCGGCGGCGATCGGTTTCAGCCTCGGCAATGACCTGCTTATCGTGACCGGGGCGCTTGTCGGCTCCTCGGGGGCGATCCTGTCCTATATCATGTGCAAGGCGATGAACCGCAGCTTCGTTTCCGTGATCCTGGGCGGCTTCGGCAATACGACCGGCCCCGCGCAGGAGATCGAGGGTGAACAGGTCGCCATCGATTCCGACGGGGTCGCGGCGGCGCTGAACGAGGCTGACAGCATCATCATCATCCCCGGTTACGGCATGGCGGTGGCGCAGGCGCAGCAGGCGGTGAGCGAGCTGACCAAGAAGCTGCGCGCGCAGGGCAAGACCGTGCGCTTCGCCATCCACCCCGTCGCGGGGCGCCTGCCGGGGCATATGAACGTGCTGCTGGCCGAGGCGAAGGTGCCCTATGACATCGTGATGGAGATGGACGAGATCAACGACGACTTCCCCGATACGGACGTTGTCATCGTGATCGGCTCGAACGACATCGTGAACCCGGCGGCGCAGGAAGACCCGAACAGCCCCATCGCGGGCATGCCGGTGCTGGAATGCTGGAAGGCCAAGCAGGTCTTCGTGTCCAAGCGCGGCCAGGGCACCGGCTATTCCGGGATCGAGAACCCGCTGTTCTACAAGGAGAACACGCGCATGTTCTATGGCGATGCCAAGGCCTCCCTGACCGAGCTTCTGCCCAAGGTCGACTGAAACCGCACGATATACCGAACAGACGCCCCCGGCCCATCGCGGTCGGGGGTTTTTCGTTTCCTGACAGGGTCTTTCATGGCAGGGTCGCCATGGGGTCCGATTTTGATCAGGAGTTCTTATCCACATGCGTCTTATTCTCGCCGCCGCCATTTTCGCGGCCTCCGGCCTTGCCGCGCAGGCCGAATGCACCCAGGTCCAGTTCCCGAGCGGGGCCTATTCCACCACCGTCGCCGACACCGCCTGGCACGCGACCAGCAATTGTTTCGTGCTGGATGTGCAGGCGGGCCAGACCGCGCGGATTTGGGTGATGGACAGCGATGACGTGGTGTTCGACGTGCCGGGGCTTGGCGATGGCTACCGCGATGTGACCTTCTCGCTCGGGTCGAATTACCTCGACGTCTACACGATGCGTGAAAGCAACGTGGAGGGCGGCGTGCCCTACCGGATCGCATTCGACATCCGCTAGGATCATCCAGGTTCTTTGCCGAAGGCCCCCGCCATGCGACACTGGGGGCCTGACCCCATTTGAAAAGGAGACTTTCCATGCGCATTTTCGCCATCGCCTCGCTGATCATCGCCAGCCTCTTCATCCTTCCCGCCGCCGCCACCGCGCAGCAGGATTGCCAACAGGTGCAGTTCCCGCACGGGGCCTATACACATTCGGTGCAGGGCTACGCCAATCCGCAGCGGTCGACCTGCTATTACCTCGATGTGCGACCGGGGCAGGAGGCGCAGGTGCGCATCCTCGAAGGGCCGGTCTTCCTCACCACATCGGACACCAGCGGCCAGTTCACCAATGTGCAGTTCTACACGCAATCCGGACGGCTCTTTGTCTATGTCCATACCGATTACGCGGGCTATCAGCAGTTCCTGATCCAGTTCACCTTCGTCTGAGGGGAACACGCCCGCGCCCCAGCTGATGGCGTCATAGACGGGCGCGGAGCACCGCCAGCCGGTCGCGGACCGCCTCGTGGATCGGGCCGTCGCGCGGGGCGTCGCGCAGGGTTGTGAACCAATGTTCGGGCGGGTTGCGGCCCGCGCTTGCCCGTTCCCAGACCAACGCGCGCAAGACGGCCTCGGCCCCCGGCGGCAGGCGGTCGGGGATGTCGTGCCCGTTCAGCGTGGCCCAGACCCCGGTCCAGAGCCGCCCGACCGACCACGGGTTGTAACCGCCGCCGCCAAGCACCAGCAGGCGCGGCGGCGCGAGGTCCATCAGCGCGCGGACCACGGCCCAATGCGCGTTGTTCGAGAGGGCAAGGCGCGAGAGCGGATCCTCCAGCACCGCGTCGGCCCCGCATTGCAGCACCACGGCATCGGGGGCGAAATCGGCGGTGGCGGGCAGGATCAGGGCGTCGCGCACCAACGCCATCTCGCTATCGTTGAACCCCCTCGGCACCGGCAGGTTGAAGCAATTTCCGCCGCCGGTATCCGTCAGCGCGCCGGTGAAGGGCCAGCGTTTCTCCTCATGCACCGAGATCAGCCTTGTGTCGGGATCGCCCGCGAACCCCACCTCGACTCCGTCCATGTGATGCGCGTCGATATCGACATAGACGATGCGCCGCGCGCCCGCCCGGCGCAGGGCCAGCATCGCCAGCACCGGATCGTTGAGGTAGCAGAACCCGCCCGCGCGGTCGGGCATCCCGTGATGGGTGCCGCCGCCGGGATGGTGGATGATCCCGCCCGCCGCCAGAAGCTCGCCCGCCAGCAGGGACGCCCCGGCGGCGGTGGCGGGACGGCGGAACATCTCCGCGTAGATCGGGTTCGACATGGTGCCGATCCCGTGCCGGTCGCGTATCTCGGGCGTGACGGTTTGCGTTGCCTCGGCCTGTTGCAGCGCGGCGAGGTACGCGGGCGTGTGCCAGATCTCCAGCGCGCCGGGTTTGGCGCGCGGCGAGGCGCGATATTGCGCGGGCGGCAACCAGCCCAGGGCGCGGGTCAGGTCCATCACGGTCGAGACGCGCGGCACGCGAAGCGGATGCGTCAGCCCGTAGCTGGAGCCGCGATAGATCTCGGACCCCAGGAAAAGCGGGCGGGGCAGGGGCATCGTGCGGTCCATGTCCTCGGTGTCGTCCAGTTTCCCATGCAACCACAAGGTGTTGCGTTTGAATGCGGGCAGGAAAGCATATATTCTAGACCGCAGCAGAAGTGAAATGGCGCGAACAGGCGAGCATGACCAAGAGCAGCGATACCTCCCACCAGGCGCCGATGCGCCTGCGTGCCGCCCGCAAGCAGGACCCGCGCACGCAGTTTGCCGCGCTGCCCTACCGCCGCCGCAAAGGGCAGCTGCAAGTGCTGCTGATCACCAGCCTCGACACCGACCGCTGGATCCTGCCCAAGGGCTGGCCGATGGATGGCTGCACCCCCGCCGCCACCGCCGCGCAGGAAGCGTGGGAGGAGGCGGGCATTCGCGGCGTCGTCAGCGAAGCCTGCCTGGGGTTCTATTCCTACACCAAGACGCTGCCCGAGGGCGGCACGATCCCCTGCATCGCCGCCATCTTTCCGCTTGAGGTGCAAGACCTCGCCGACGATTTCCCCGAGGCGGGCCGGCGCAGGCGCAAATGGTTCACGTCGGCCAAGGCCGCATCGCGGATAAGTGAACCCGATCTCAAGAAAATCCTGCGAAACTTCGATCCCGGTCGCGCGGGCTGACAATCCGGCGCGAAAAACTTGATTCTCTTCCGCCAGGGGCTAATGTGCCGCCACCATGATCCGATACACTTTGAAATGTTCCGACGGGCACAGCTTTGACAGCTGGTTCAAATCTGCCGACGCGTTCGATGCGCTGTCGCGGCGCGGCCTGCTGTCCTGCACGGTCTGCGGCGGCGAAGACGTGCAGAAGGCCATGATGGCCCCGCAGGTCAAGAAGAAATCCGGCGCGGCGGAGGCGGCGGAACCGGCTGAGGCTCCGGTCTCGCTCTCCGGTCCCGCCACGCAGATGGAGGCGGCCTTGGCCGCGTTCCGCAAGCATCTGGATGCACATTCCACCTATGTCGGCAGCAATTTCGCGCAGGAGGCGCGCAGCATCCATCTGGGCGAGGCCCCCGAACGCCTGATCCATGGCGAGGCCAAGCCCGAGGAAGCCAAGGCCCTGATCGACGATGGCGTGCCGGTGGCCCCCCTGCCGGTCATGCCCAAGGCGAGGCGGAACTGAGATGCGGGCGCTGGTCACCGGGGCATCGCGCGGGATCGGCCTGGAACTGGCCCGAGGGCTGGCCGCGCGCGGCGCTCATGTCGTGGCGACCAGCACCGGCGGCGGTGTGGCCGACTCCGATCTTGCCTGGGATGAGGTCGATGTCACCGATCCCGGCGCGATAAAGGCGCTGTCTGCGCGCCATGATGAACCGCTCGACCTGCTGGTTTGCAATGCAGGTGTCTACCTCGACAAGCTGCATGAGCTTGAGACCGGCTTTCCCCCCGATCTCTGGGCGCAGGGCTTCGCGGTCAACGTCACCGGCGTGTTTCTGACCGTGCAGGCGTTCCTGCCGCAATTGCGCGCCACGAGCGGGGCGAAGATCGCCATCATCAGCAGCCAGATGGGCAGCACCACGAATGCGCCGGGCGGCTCCTATATCTACCGCGCATCGAAGGCGGCGGCGACCAACCTGGGCCGGAACCTTGCTGCTGAGTTGAAGTCCGAAGGCATCTCCGTCGGTATCTACCACCCCGGTTGGGTGCAGACCGACATGGGCGGCAAGGCCGCCGACCTGACGCCGGAGACCTCGGCCACCGGCCTGATCGGGCGCATCGACGTGCTGTCGCCCAAGACCAGCGGCTGTTTCGAAACCTGGGACGGCCACGCGATCCCTTACTGATCCGGCTATTCCGCCGCCACGTCCTCGACCTTTTCGGCCTCGACAAAGGCGCGCAACTCTTCATCCTCCATCTGGATCTCGATCGTGCGCAGCGCATGATCCAGCGATGCGCGGTGCAGCGCGGCCAGGTCGCTATCCTCCAAGAGCCGTGCGATCCGCGCCTCGATATCGCCCGAGCGGATCGACTTATCTTCCTCGGCGTTGAGGTCGAATTTCTCCCAATAGCCCAGGTCTATGCGGCTGTCGTCCTTGGAATTGGCCGTGCCGCGCAGCTTTTTCAGAAGGAATTCTTCCCGGCTCTTGATCGCGTAATGGTTCATCTGCGCGAACTCGTAGGACACGATATCCTTGTTCGAACGCCAGCCCGTGCGCATGTATTTCGGCCCCATCGGCGCGCCGCTGGCATTGACCCAATGCACCTGGTCGTCCAGCACCGGGCGCTTTTTCTCGAACTTGGGGCGATGCACGCCCATGTAGTCGAAGCTGGCGGGGCGGAAGAGCGTCTTGAAGCCCCAGACCAGCCCGTTTTCCGGCTCCACCACGTTGCAGGCGCGGGTGAAGCGGCGGGTCACCGGTTCGGGCGCCATGTGTTTCTGCCCGGCCGAGCCGAAGAAACGCCAGTTGACGGAAATCGCTTCGGTCTCGGGCGGGCAGGCCGCGATCAGCGCGTCGATGCTGCCATCGCCCGCATGGATGTTGAGGAATTCATCGGCATCCGCGATCAAAACCCAACTGGCCTCCTGCACCGTGGGCATCTTGTTGGCGCGGCTATAGGCGCGGCGCTGCGGATCCTGGCGGCCCGAGATGGGGTTGTCGTAGTGTTCGATCACGCCCATCGCATCCAGCCGGTTCAGCACCAGGTTGGAGCCATCGGTGCAATCATTCGAAAAGATCACGAAATCGTCGAAGCCGATATTCAGGTAATGCGCGATCCATTCCAGCAGGTAAGGGCCCTCGTTCTTCATTGTCGTGACCACGACCTTGCGGCCATTGCCGGCGAAGGGCGGGGCCAGCTTGGGCCGCATCGGCAGCCCGTCATCCTTGGTCGAGACGATATTGCCGTTTTCATCCAGCGTCTTGCCGGTGTCCTTGGCCTTCTGGATCAGGGTGACCAGCTTCTTGCGGGTCTCCTTGGGCAGATCCTCCAGCGCCGGGGTCTTGGCCGGTTTCTCGGCTTCGGTCTCTGGCGTTTCATCGTCCGAGGTCTCGCCGCCCTCCAGCGCGACGCCGGTGATCTTGGCCAACTCCTCGGCATCGGTCGCATCCTGCCGCTTCTCGGCATTGCGGATCCCGGTGGAGCGGGCGATCATCTTTGCGATCTGCTTGTCCGGCACGCCATCGGCCTGCATCTTGCGGATCAGTTCCTGCGTCTCTTTCGGCAGGTGCTGCGTGAACAAAACCTCATCCAGCTGGTCGATACGCTTCTTGCCCGCCTCGCGCAGGCTATCGACCCATTCGTCATACTCGCCGGTGGCGCGCAACCGGTCGACATTGGCCTGGTGATAGGCGAGGGCCGCCTCCTGCAATTCGGCCAGTTTCGGATCGGCCAGCATCTTCTCCATCTCGGCCTTGACCTTGGGCGCGTGGCGCGCGGCGCCCTCATGTTCCACCTCGTTGCGGTCGAAGATCGAGAAATAGGAGGCGTTATACTTGTCCTCCTTGTTGTTCACATTGCCCCGCATCCGGCGCAGCAGATACGCCTCGTAGCTTTTCACGGCATAGTGATTGAGCTCGACGAATTCGTAGCTCAGCGTCGGACCCGTAGAGCGCCAGCCGCCGGTCTTGAAGCTCGACGTCATCGGCTTGCCGCCGCCATTGACCCATTTCAGCGCCTCAAGCTGCGCCACCCGTTCGGGGTTGGAATTGCGCTGCTTGATCGAGGGGCGGTGGATGCCGAATTTCATGTTCGGGAAGGGCCGCACCATGGATTTGACGCCCCATCCCTTGCGAAACTTGTCGGGCGCGCCGCGGGTGTAGCTTTCGGTGACCAGGCCGGGGCGCCAATCGAGGATCTCGTTCGAGCCGTAGAAGCGCCAGGTGATCATGATCCCTTCGGTATCGTCGGGCATGGCATCGACCAGCTCCTGCACCGTGCCGTCGCCAAGTTTGATGTTCACGAATTCATCCGCGTCCATCGTCAGCACCCAGTCGCTGTCCATCACTTCCGGGTTCTTCATCCCCAGATGCAGCGCGTTGGGTTGCGGTTTCTTGCCCTTGGGCACGTCATTGCGGAAATGCTGCACATAGCCCATTTCCTGCAACCGGATCAGCATCGCGTCGGTGCCGTCCTGGCAATTGTTGGTGTAGACGCAGATATTGTCGAAGCCCAGAAGCGAATGATAGGCGACCCATTCCACCAGCGAATGGCCCTCATCCTTCATCATCGACAGAATCGTGTATTGGTGTCTTGCCATGGTCGCCCCGGGGCCGGATTGCTGCTCTGATCTGATGGCCCGTCTTTTAGCGGCGGGTCCGTCTTGCTTGGACCCGATTAAATCCGAGATTGCGTTAAAATGCGAGGGGTGAGGCGGGGATTGCATAAAATCGCGCGTGTTTTGCGGCGGGTGAGCCGGTTCACAATCCCGCCCGCGCGCATCACTTTGCGATCACGGGCATTTGTGTGCAGGCGCGCGCAACCGGTTCTGCGCCGGGACCGGTTTGCAAACCACGAAAAGAGCCCCAAATAGAAGTGTGTAGCACAGGCGCGCAGCGCGATACGCCGCGCGCCAGCCCGCACCAACCGTTCTTCATTCGTGCCCGGCTGCTGCCCGGTCGGGTGCCCCAAGGGTGTGGTGTGGAGGCCGGTCCCGGCGCGGCTGAGTTCGCCTTCCGCGTCGGGGCCGGTCTTTTATCGTTCCTTGTCCGCGCTTCAGCCGCGCGCAAGCACCGCCTGCGCCAGTTGGCCGATATGCTGGTTGACGCTGCCCGGGCTCATGCCGGGGCGCAGGCTGTCATCGTAGAGCATCCTGAGCAGCAATTCGTCATGGCGCGTCAGCACGCCGAACTCCTCGTCATCATTGAAGATCGAAGGCCGCGCGGCGGGGCTGTCATTGCTCAGCCCCATGCCCTGGGCCAGCTCCTCCTCCATGCAGGATTGACGCATCAGGGGCGGATGCTCGGCGCGCACGATGGCGATGGCCCGCGCGATGCCCTGGTTCGGGTCGGCGGCGGGGATGGCGATGACCATGCAGAAGGTGTTGCGCCCCATGCGCGTCACGGCGCGGGTGGCGTTGCGGCTGAGGCCGGGGACCATCTGTTGCAGGACCGGACCGGCATTGGCGCGTTCCGCATCGCTGAGCACCAGGACATGGAAATTGGCGGCGCCATTGGTCAGGCCGACGGGATGGCCGCTGGCGCGTTGCAGGCGCTGCGCCACGCGGGTCAGCGCGGCTTGATCGCTGCGTTGCTGCGCGGCGGGGACGGAGGCGCCAAAGCGCACGCCGATGCGGATCGGCTGTTCCCAGCGGCGCAGGGGGGCAGCGGAACCGCTGCCGGACATGCCCGAGCCGTATTCGGTGCGCATCGCGATGGCCATGAAATTGCGCGCGAGCGTCGCCGCATCCAGCGCGCCCGCGTTGCGATCCTGGCGCAGGTTGCCTTGCGAGACGAGGCGCTGTTCAAGCTGGCGGTAATAGACACCCAGTTGCGACCGGTCGGGGCCTTGTGCCGTGGCGGCCAGGTCGGCGGCGGATGTGGTGGAACGGGTAACCGTCTGTGCGGCTGCAGGCAGCGCAACGACCACCGCGATGGCGGTCAGCGTGGCGACGATATGGGCAAGCGCGCCCTTCCAGGGCGTGTTGCATGTCAACTTCATTCAGTCCCTCCCAAGGGGTGATCAGCAGAGGTGAGTGCGGTGCGATCACATGGGCGCGATCATCGGGATCGGAGGGGATTCTGTCAACAATTCGGGAAAAAACGTGATCAGGGGCCGGCAGGGGCGGCAGTTGTTGTAGAATAATGGTCTGCAAGGGGCTGAAACGGAACGGAAAACCCATATCGGCGGAAAGCCCCGCAGGTGGCCGTCAAAGGGGTGCGCTGAGGCCCGCGGACTGCAATTGGTTGAGCCGCGCATAGGCGCCCTTGCGCGCCATCAGCGCCTCGTGGGTGCCTTGCTCGATCACCGCGCCCTGGTCCATGACCACGATATGATCGGCGGCGCGGATGGTGGACAGGCGATGCGCGATCACCAAGGTGGTGCGTCCGGCGGAAAGGCGGCGCAGCGCCTCGTTCACCAGTTGCTCGGAGCGCGCGTCGAGGGCCGAGGTCGGCTCGTCCAGCAACAGGATCGGCGCATCGCGCAACATGGCGCGGGCGATGGCGACGCGCTGGCGTTGACCGCCCGAAAGCGATCCGCCGCGCGGGCCCACGGGTGTGTTCAGGCCAAGCGGCAAACCGTCCGCGAAATCCGTGACATGTGCGGCCTCGGCGGCGGCCTGTACCTGCGCATCCGTGGCGTCGAGGCGGCCAAGGCGGATGTTCTGCGCGATGGTCTCGTCAAACAGCGCGGTTTCCTGGCCGACCAGCGCGATGGCATTGCGCAGCTCTTCCAGATCGGCGGCGTCGATGGCGGTGCCCGCGATGCTGACCTCGCCCAGATCGGGGTCGATGAGGCGGGTCAGCAGCGAGAACACGGTGCTTTTGCCCGCGCCCGAGGGGCCGACAAGCGCGGTGGTCCTGCCTTCCTCGGCGGTCAGGTCAAAGCCGCGCAACACGGGCGTGTCGCCATAGGAAAAACTGACGGAATCGAAGCGAATATCACCGGATTTCAGGCGCTTGGGCGAGGCGGGCGGCAGGATCGTGGGCCGCGCCTCCAGCACCGAATAGAGCCGCTCCAGCGAGGCCAGCGCGGCCTGGATATGGCCCGAGACGGCAGAGAGGCGGCGCAGGGGGTCGAAGACCAGCGCCAGCGCGGTGAAGAAGGACATGAATTCGCCCACAGTCTTTTCGCCCGCGATGATCTGCTGGCCGCCATAGATCAGGACGGCGAAGAAGCCGATGGCGGCGATGACGTCGATCACGGCCGGATTGGCCGCCTTGCCGCGCTCGGCACGCAACTGGGCGTCGAGGAAACGGTCGACCTCCTGGTCGAAGCGGGTTGCCTCGTGATCTTCCAACCTGTTGACCTTGATGGAAATAATCCCGTGGAAGATCTCGTCAAGCTGCGTCGAGAGCCTTGCTGCCGCCTCGCGCGCGGCGCGGGTGGTCTTGCGGATCAGCTTTTGCAGCAGCGAGAGCGGCAGGATCAGGATCGGAACGCCCGCCAGCGCCAGCAGCGCCCAGGTCCAGTCCGAGATCAGCATCACCGTCAGAAGCGAGATCACCGAGATCGTGTCGCGCCCGATCGTCATCAGCGTGGCGCTTGCAACCCCTTGTAATGCTTGGGTATCCCCGCGAACACGCTCAATGAGCGATCCTGGCGCGTTGTCCTGGAAGAACCGCGCATCGAGGCTGAGGAGGTGGCCCAGAAGCCTCGTTTGCAGGGCCGTCGTCACCCGCAACCCGATGGTCACGATCAACACGCGCTGGCCAAAGCCCGAGATCGCGCGCAGGACGAAGATGCCCGAGATCGCCAGCGCGACCCAGGTGACGGCAGAGCTGTTTCCGTCAATGAAAACAAGGTCGAAAAGGGGCTGGATCAGGTAGGAAATCGCGCCCAGTGTGCTGCCTTCGATCACCATCAGGATGAAGGCCACGATCAGCAGGCGCCAGAACCCCACGACATGTTCGCGCCAGAGGCGGATCAGCAGGTTTTTCGACGGCTCACTCACGGCGCAGCATCCAGTCCAGCAGGCGATTCTTGACACGTTTGTCAGAAAAAACTGACTCAACTGTCCGGAAATCATACTCCGTGTCGACCCATTCGAGGAAATCGATCCCCGTCTCGGCCCGCGCCTTGGCATAGGCGGCGAGGAAGGCGTCGAGGATGCCGGTGCGCGAAATGGAAAGATGCGCGCGGGTCCAGTGCAACTGCCGCGCCGCCCGGGCCGGATCGCCGCCTTGCGACAGCAGGTAGAGGACCGAGGCCAGCCCGGCACGGTCGGCGCCGGATTTGCAATGGATGAAGACGGGCTTTTCGGCGGCCTCGATCAGGTCGAGGGCCGCGTGGATCTGCTCGGGCGTGGGGGCGGAGCTGGAATAGAGCCGCCCGTTGACCAGCGTGATGCCGTGTTGCGCGCAGGCCTCCTCCTCCAGCATGTAGCTGCCCCATTGATTGCGGCCACGGAAGTTGATGATGGTGCGGATGCCCATGCCGGCAAGTCCGGCGACATCCTCGGGCGACGGCTGATTGCCGCGCCAGATGCCGGGGGCAACCTCGCTGCGGTTCTTCCACAGCCGCCGGACAAAGCCGTGATCCCAGAAATTCATGTCATGGCGCGCGGCGCGGCGGGCGCCGGGCGCATCCAGATCGGCGCCGAAGCGCGCCCGCCACTCGGCCCGCCGGGCGCGCTGGCGGGCGCGGCGGGTGCGAAGGGCGGTGCGGATACGGTCGATCATGAAAACCCGGCAAGACGTTGCGGAAGGGGGTGAGATAGGGGCAGGGCGCGCTCAGGGCAACAGGTAAAGCCAGAAGGACGCGGTCAGCACGGTCAGCGCGGTGCCGATCAGCACCGCCGAGGCGGCGACACGGCGGGCGACACCATACATGTTGGCGAAGATGTAGGAATTGACGCCGGGGGCCATGGCCGCCGTGACCACCGCGCCGCGCAGTTGCGCATCGCTGATCTCCATCACGTAGCGGCCCATGCCATAGGCGATGGCGGGGTGCAGCATCAGCGACAGGATGCAGATGAAGGCGATGACCTTGGCGTCGCCCTCGGGGCGATAGCGGAAGAGGACGCCGCCGAGACCGAAGAGGGCCACCGGCAAGGCCGAGCGTGCCATGAGGTCGATCGCGTCGGTGGCGACCTCGGGCATGGGCAGGCCGGTCAGGTTGACGACAAAGCCCAGGCCCACACCGATCATCAGCGAGTTGCGGAACATCGCCCTGGCGACCGTGACCAGCACGCGCAGGGGGCTGCGACTGCGGGCCGAGACGGTCTCCATCACGGTGATGCCGACAAAGTAGCAAAACGCGGCATGGACCGAGACGATGGCATAGCTGGGTCCAAGCGATCCGGGACCGAAGGCGCTTTCCATCACGGGCAGGCCCAGGAGGACGGAATTGGCGAAGAGGCAGACGAAGCCGATGGCGACGGAATCGGTCCAGGGTCGGCCAAAGACATGCCGCGCGCCGAGCGTGCCGAGGGTAAAGCTGATCAGCGAGCCGGTATAGAACGAGACCAGCAGCGCCCATTCGAAATTCTGCCCAAGGTCCAGCGTCGAGATGGCGCGGAAAAGCAGGCTGGGAATGGCGAATTTCTGCGTGAAGACCATCAGCGCGTCGGTGCCCTCATCGCTGAAGAGGCCGCCCCAGACGGTCACATATCCCGCCCCCACGACAAGGAAGACCGGCAGCACGATAAGAAGCAGGTCGAGCATCTCAGGTCTCGATCTCGATCCGCATCCCGTCATAGGCGGGGGTCACGTGGGCGGGGGTTTCCGCCGCGACGGTTTCGTAATCGAGGTCATTGTGCATGTTGGTCAGCACGGCGCGGGCCGGGGCGATCTGCGCGATCCAGGTCAGCGTGTTGGCCAGGTGCGAATGCGACGGGTGCGGGTCGCGGCGCAGCGCGTCGACGATCCAGAGGTCGAGCCCCTGCAACGCGGCGCGGCTTTCGGGGTAGAGGTCGGAGACATCGGGCAGGTAGGCGACATCGCCGATGCGGTAGCCGAGGCTGTCGATATTGCCATGCTTGACGCGGAAGGGGGTCAAGGTAACGGGGCCGCCGGGGCCGTCGATGGCAATGTCGCCGCCGATCCCGTGCAGGTCCAGGATCGGTGGGTAATCCGATCCCTCGGGCTGTACGAAGGCATAGCCGAAACGCGAGATCAGGTCGTTCTGCGTTGCGCCATCGGCATAGACGGGCAGGCGCTTTCGCATATTGATCACGATCATGCGCAAATCGTCGAGGCCGTGGGTGTGATCGGCATGGGAATGGGTGTAGACGACGCCATGCAGCGCGCCGATACCGGCATCCAGGAGCTGCGCGCGCAGGTCGGGCGAGGTGTCGATCAGGACGGCTGTGGTGCCATCCTCGCCCATGCGCTCGATAAGCACGGAGCAGCGGCGACGGGTGTTCCTGGGGTTGGCCGGGTCGCAGGCGCCCCAATGGTTGCCGATGCGCGGGACACCGCCCGATGAACCGCAGCCGAGGATTGTGAAGCGAAGACGGGGCATTACGCGGCGGCCTTGGAAAAGAGGCGGTCGAAATTGCGGGTGGTCTGCGCGAAGAATTCTGCCGGGTCCACGCCAAAGGTCTCCGCCGCGCGGGTGGCGGTGAAGGCGGTATAGGCGGGCTCGTTCCGCTTGCCCCGGCGCGGCGGCGGCGCGAGGTAGGGCGCGTCGGTTTCGACAAGGATGCGGTCGAGCGGTGCGGCGGCGAAGATGTTGCGCAGCTCCTGCGATTTCGGGAAGGCGGTGATGCCGGACATGGAGAGGTAGAAGCCAAGCCCTAGGGCGGTTTCGGCGAGCGCCGCACCGGAGGAGAAGCAGTGCATGACGCAGGAGAACGCGCCCGCGCCATGTTCCTCGGTCAGGATGCGGGCCATATCGTCATCGGCGTCGCGGGCGTGGATGATCAGCGGCAGGCCGGTCTGGCGCGCGGCCTCGATATGGATGCGCAGGCTTTGCTGCTGCACGGGTTTGCTGTCGGCGGTGTAGTGATAGTCCAGCCCGGTTTCGCCGATGCCGACGAATTTGGGATGGTCGGCAAGGCTTACGAGGTCATCGACCGTGACCAGCGGCTCGCTGGCCGCACTCATCGGGTGGGTGCCTGCGGCCCAGAAGACGGGATCGTGTGCCTCGGCGATGGCGCGGACAGAACCGGCGTTCTTCAGCTTGGTGCAGATCGTGACCATTCGGGTGACGCCCGCCGCGACGGCGCGGTCGATCACCTGGGGCAATTCCTCGGCGAAATCGGGGAAATCCAGGTGGCAATGGCTGTCAACGATAGGCGGCAGGTCGGGCAACGGGGCTGTCCTTCGTGGCGGGGTGAACCGGTCAGAGGGGCAGACGCTCGGCGGTGCTGCCAATTCTCAGACACATATCAAGGATCAGCGCGGCAGGGTCAAGATTGACCGCCTTGCCGGCGCGGGCGCGTGCCGTCAGATCGGCGGCAAGATCGGCCCAGGCGCGGCCTGCGCCCATGTCGGGGGCGAGGCGGGTCAGCAGTTGCGTTTCATCGGGCAGGATCTCGGGCGGGGGCGATCCGGTGGCGCCGGTGCGGGCAAGCCGGGCCATGAAGCGGTCGATCAGGTCGAGGGTGAGGGTGAACCGGTCCTCGGCCCCGCGCGCGCCCGCGGATTGGCTGAGTTTCGCGGCGAGACCACGATCCAACCGGGGCAGAGTGGCGGCGAGGTTCAGGATCTCGGCATAGAGCGTCAGCCCCTCTTGCTGGATCAGCGCGACGGCCTCACCCACGGAGCCGCCCGCAAGCTCGGCCAGCCCCGCGTTTTCCGGCGCGTCGATGCCCGCCTGCCCAAGCGCGGCGCGCATGTCCTCGGCCCCGAGCGTGGCCAGGGGCAGCGTGCGGCAGCGCGAGCGGATCGTCGGCAGCAGGCGCGAGGGCTGGTGCGAGACCAGCAGCAGCGTGGCGCCCTTGGGCGGTTCCTCCAGCATTTTCAAGAGCGCATTGGCCGCACTCGGGTTCATCTCGTCGGCGGCATCGACGATGACCACGCGGCGGCCCCCATCGGCGGCGGACATGCCGAAGAACGGGTGCAGCTTGCGCACCTCCTCGACCGTGATGACGGTCTTCAGCTTGGCGGTCTTCACGTCCCAGGGGCGGCGCAAAAGAAAGAGGCGCGGCTCGGTCATGGCGTGGATGTGATGCGCGACGGGGTGGTTGGCGGGGATGTCGAGGGTGTCCGGTTTCGGGGCGGCAAAGAGCGCGTCGGCCTGACCCTCGGGGGTGGCCAGAAGAAACCGCGCGATGCGCCAGGCCAGCGTGGCCTTGCCGACGCCCTTGGGGCCCGTGAGCAGCCAGGCGTGGTGCATCCGGCCTGAATTGAAGGCGTCGAGGGTGGTGGTTTCGGCAATCTCCTGCCCGAACAGGCGCTGCGTCTCACGCGGATGCGGGGCACCGGGGGCACGATCGGCCTCGGGGACGGCTTCCATCTCGCCAAGCGTGCTCATGTCAGGCGGTCCAGGACGAGGGCGCGGATATCGGCGGCGATGGCGTCGGCCTCCCGGCCCGCGTTGATGACGTGGCAGCGGGCGGGGAATTCGTCGGCCAAGGAGAGGAAGCCCGCGCGCAAGGCTTGCTGGAAGGGCAGGCCGAACTCCTCGAACCGGTCCTCGCCGGAGCTGCGGGCGAGGCCGCGGGTCAGGGCGGCCGCAGGGTCCATGTCGAGGATCAGGGTCAGGTCGGGCTCCACCCCGATGGCGGCCTTGTGGATGGCATCGGCAAAGCCGCGCAGGTCGCCGCGTGTGGCGCCCTGGTAGACGCGGGTGGAATCGGCGAAGCGGTCGGTGATGACGATCTTGCCTGCCTCAAGCGAGGGGCGGATCGTGCGTTCCAGATGGTCGCGGCGGGCGGCGTTGAAGAGCAGCGTTTCCGTCTCCGGCGACCAGCGCTCGGGGTCGCCTTCGACCAGCAGGCGGCGGATTTCCTCGGCCCCCGGCGCGCCACCCGGTTCGCGGGTCTGCACCACGTCATGCCCGGCCGCGCGCAGGGTATCCGCCAGCCGCGTTGCCTGCGTGCTCTTGCCCGAGCCGTCGATCCCTTCGAGGGAGAGGAACATATGCGGTCAGCCCGCGGCCAGAGTATTGGTGCCGTTGCGGATCATCTGCATGACCTGGTCCGCGGCGGTGCGCAGGCGGTCCATGAACCCGGCCATGCCGACGCTTTCCGCAGCCAGGAGCGGCACGGTGCGATCCTCGAACCCTTCGACCCGGATCACCAGGTAGCCCAGTTCCTGACCCTCGGCGATGGGCGCGGGGATCGGGCCGGTAAAGACTGCCTCGGCCTCGACCCCGTCGTCGATCAGGGCGGGCAGCAGCATGGTTACACCCGCGGCGGTTTCGAGGCCCACGGTGGCGGCATTGCCCAGGAACACCTCCGCCTCGGTCACAAGGGTGCCGGGCGCCACGACCTCACGCTCGGCGAACTGGCGGAACGACCAGTTGACGATGCGCTCGGCCTCGCGCGCGCGCGCCTCGGCGCTGGGCAGACCGGCAATCACGAAGGTCACGCGGCGGTCGCCCTGCTGCGCGGATCCGACCAGGCCGTAGCCCGCGGCCTCGGTATGCCCGGTCTTGAGCCCGTCGGCCCCGATCCCCAGCGCCAGCAGCGGGTTGCGGTTGAAGCGGTTGTCGGGCGCGCGGCCGTCAAAGGCAAATTCGGTCTCGGCGAAATAGGGGTAATATTGCGGGAACTCGGTGATCAGCCGTTGGGCCAGGATGCCCAGGTCGCGCACCGACATGACATGGCCGAGCTCGGGCCAGCCATTGGAATTGCGGAAGGTGGAATTCATCATCCCCAACTGGCGCGCGCGCTGCGTCATCAGGTCGGCGAAGCCTGCTTCGGTGCCATCGGGGCTGAGCGCCTCGGCCAGCACCGCGCTGGCGTCATTGCCCGACAGCACGATGACCCCGCGCAGGAGATCCTCGACGCTGACCCGGTCGCGGGTGGTAAGGAACATGGTCGAGCCGCCGTAATCCATCGCCTCCTGGCTTACGGGAAGCATCGTGTCCAGCGTAAGGCGGCCATCCTCCAGAGCCTCGAACACCATGTTGATGGTCATCAGCTTGGACATGGAGGCGGGCGGCAGCGGCACATCGGCATCGACATCCAGCAGCACCTGACCGGTATTGTGGTCGATCACATAGGCGGCGCTGGCCTGGGTCTCGAAGGCATGAAGGGGGGCGGCCAGAAGGCCGAGGAAGAGGGTAAGGGCGAGGCTGAGGCGTGTGAACATGGGGCGCGTGTCTTTCGCGGATCAGTTGGTGACGAAATAGGCGTCGGTAAAGCCGAGGCCGCGCACGGAGTCCAGCAGTTGCGCGCGTTCCGACGCGGTGGCGGCGGGGCCGACCACGACGCGCCAGAAATCCCGGCCCGAAGAGGTCTGCTCATGAACCGTGGGCACCATGCCGGCCTGCCGCATCATGTCGGCAGTGTTGTCGGCATTGGCCTCGACACTGAAGATGCCGATCTGGATATAGGGACGGTCGAGGGAACTGGCCTGCGGCGCGGGGCCGGCGGGGGCATCGGCCTCGGCGGCGTCGATCGCGGCGGCTGCGGCGGCGATAGGATCGTCCAGCGAGGTGGTGGCGATGTCGCCGGTGGCGGCGGTGTCCTCGGACGGGCCGTCCTCGGGGTCCGTTTCCGCCACTTCCTCGCGCCTGAGCGCGGTGACGTTGAGCGAGACCGGCGAACCCGCCACCATGTTGAGCGCGTCTGCGGCATCCGAGGAGACCTGCAACGTCGGGCCGGGGGTCTCCCGTTCGCGCCGGAAAAGCGCGCCGATGACGAAACGGCCGTTTTCCTCGTTGCGGATGATGACGCGTTCGGGGTCGCTGGCCTCGGGGCTCGCGACCCAGACCCCGCCGAGCGACGGGCGACCGTCCCAGAGCCCCTCATCGGTGACCTGGAACACCTCGGGCGCCTCGACATCGCGTTCGACCAGCCGGGTGGAACTGGCCCGCGTCGGCGTGTCGGAGCTGCCCGCGCCCGCGCCCGCGCCGAAGGGCAGTTGCAGCCCGCCCTCGCAAGCCGCAAGGGTCAGGGCCAGGGTCAGGACAAAGGCAACGCGGCCCGTCCGGCATGTGAGTGCGTGAATATTCATTGCTCGATTTCCCCTGCTCGGGACGCGGGCCGTGCATCTGTTCCCGATGCCGCGCGCCCCATGCCCTGCCATAGCGTTTGGAGGGCCCGTGCCCCCGGACCCTTTGCGAGAAAGGATACGTGCTATGGCGCGCCACTGCAAACCCCTCATGCGCAGATCGGCAACAACCTGCGGTTTCAGGGGCGGCTGGGGGCGGGCGACGGGGCCACTTTCAGAATCGAACCGGGGCGGGTAAGGGGCAGAGGCCGGAGGAGTGGCAGAGTGGTCGATTGCACCGGTCTTGAAAACCGGCGTGCGTGAGAGCGTACCGTGGGTTCGAATCCCACCTCCTCCGCCATTATCCTCATTGCGAACCAGTGACACCGCCCTGACGGGCACGGATTTTTCCGTGTTATCAAAGGGGTTTGCGTGAACAGACCGAACCTCATAGACGAGCGGCATGGCCAAAGCTGGGCTCAGAATGGCCCTCAATCTCAGTTTGGGCGAACCTCGCCCTTTGCGGTTCGGCCCACTTTTCTTACGCTTTTTCAATGACCTGACTTCGAACCCCGCCAAAACCCAAACGCGCGTTCCGAACGATATCCATGCCAACGGAGATCGAACACGCGGTAGCCTTTGTATCGGTGTCCGCGCTGGCGCAGTAGTGGGCCAGCGTGTCGCGCAGGATCCGCGCCGTCTCGCGTTGCTGGTCGTTGATGTGGCGCAGGCTTTCGAGCGGGGAGGCCGTGCCGGAAATCGGATCCAGCCCGTAATCGTTCTGGAGTTGACGGGTGAATTCCTCTTCCAGCGTGCGGCGGGCATCGGTGACGAAGCGCTGGAGGCGGTTGCGGGTGGACTGATCAAACGCCATCCTTACTCCTCACTGCCGAAGCTGAATGAGACTTCGATCTCGTCGTAAAGCGCGAGCTGGGCTTTGATCTCGTTGAGTTTGAGGATGAGGGCATCCAGGTCGGCAGCCGTTGTCATTTTTGTGGGCACAGAAATCGCCTGCTCGAACTTGGCCGGGCCCTTCTTGCCCTTTTCAGCGCGCTCGTCCTCGATCCGCTGGCGGATGCGTTCCTGGCCTTGTCGTTGAATCGAGCGCCGGAGCTCGTCAATCGTGCTGCTGATGTCATAGTCACGGGCAAGCAGCTTGCGCAGGCCCGCAAGGTCGTGGGGCGCCGTCAGTTCAAGACCGTCCAGCTGGCCGATGGCGCTGCCGCGCTCTTCCTGGGTCAACTCTCCCCATTCAGGCACGCGTTGAAGCTCTTCCGCACCTTCCTTGATGCGTAGTTTTTGCTGGTCTGAAAGCGAGATCACCGCCTCACGGACGCGGCCTTTGACGTGCGTGAGCAAGGAGCTGAAGTCCGCGCTATGCTTGAAGAAATCCTCGGTCTTGAGGCGCTCGGAGAGTGCCGACAGGTCTTCGCTTAGCTCGTTTCGCAGTTCACCCGGCACGCCTGTATCCGGGAGCGCTTCGATATCTTGGCGGTGCGACTGAAGTTCGCGCAGGGTTCCATCAAGGCCATTGTCCAACGCACGCTTTACCTCGAGTGCCCATTTGAGATTGTCGGAGAGAGCAGATGTCTCCGCGCCGAGGCGTTGTGGCGCGTCTGACGCGTCGGTGAACATGACGTCCGCGAGCTCCTGGTTCATCACTCGGACACGGTCGCCGCCAGCAAGCCCCAAACCGCCGAGCTTCTCTCCCAACGAGCCGTAATCGTGTTGGAAGCGTGGGAAATGCTTGACGGCGGCTTTGCTGATTTCCTGTTCAAGCGGAATGACAATGTCGCCGATCAACTCGGTTATGATCCCGAGGCGTTGGCCCGGCTGATCCGTGGTCTTTCTACATGATCCCTGTTCCGGCGCATGCGAAGTTTGCAGAAATTCGCCTCCGTGCACGCCTCGGTTACCAACCACTTCAACCAGGAACGCAGTCTCTCCAGCCGGCCCCACTTCAAGCTGAACCGAGCCGCCGCTCTCGTCGAGTGGCGCGGCCTTTGCGCTGCAAAAGCGGCAGCGTCACTGTCCTAGCTGAGACTGGTTCGAATTCGTCTAGCAGCACCGCCTCTTGCCCCCGCGAAAGCGTTCTCCCCATCCGGCTGCGACCGGATTTTCTTGTAGTTTCCGAAGGCGATAGCGAACAGCGCGGATGTGTCACTTACGCATGATCGAGCGCCTGGGTGATTGGCAAGCTCGGCGGCGACCCCGTCGGTTTCATGGCCGGTTCTGCCGACCATGCCGACGACCTCGAGCCCGGCGGCGCGGAAGGCTGCGCTGGGACCGTGACCGACGACGCCGGGCCATGGTTCTTGGCCTTCAGGCCCTATACCACCTCAACCATCCACCCGCGCCGGATCGACTGGCACCAGGGCGCCGCGTCCCTGCACGACCTGTCCGGCAAGGCGGCAGGCGCGGGCGATGCTGGCCTCCATCGGGCTGTCATCGGCGATCCCGGCCAGGATCGCGGCATTGAAACTGTCGCCTGCCGCCGTGGTGTCGATGACGGAGGAGAGCGGCGGCACCGGATACGTGCCCTGCGCGTCGCCTTGTCTGTAATGCACCGGATCGGACCCGTTCTTGACCACCACGGTTTCGGCCCCTGCAGCGGTGTAGCGGTCGGCCGTGGCCTCAGGATCGGCATCGTCGAACCAGCGGGCCTCGTCCTCGAAGGAGGGCAGGGCGATGTCGCAGATGGCGGCCCCTTGCATGATCGTCTCGGTCATCTCTCCCATGTCGGACCAGAGCCGGGGGCGGAGGTTGGGATCAAACGCGATGCGCTTGCCCGCCGCGCGCGCGGTCCGCAGGGCATCGAGCAGGGTCTTGCGCGCCTCGGGGGCGAGGATGGCAAGGGTAATGCCCGAAAAATAGACCAGATCGGCCTCCTCCATCGCACGGGCCAGCGCCGCCGCGTCATTGGCCAGCAGCCGCGCGGCGGAGTGGTCGCGCCAATAGGAGAAACTTCGCTCGCCATCGGTCAGCGTGATCAGGTAGAGGCCGACGGTTCGGTCAGGGACAGTGCGGATATGATCGGTGCCGATCCCGCAGCCCGCGACGGCCTCGCGCAGTTGCCGCGAAATGGCATCCGTCCCGATCGCGGTCTGGAACGAGACCGCCATATCCGGGCGTAGCCGGGCCAAATACCAGGCGGTGTTGAACGTATCGCCCGCAAAGCCCAGGCGGTAATTGCCCGGAGCCTCTGCCGGGGCAAGCTCGGCCATGCATTCGCCAATCGCCAGAACGCGCATCTCGACATGCCTTCCGTTAGTTTCAGGGTCCGGGTTTCACGAAAACAGCATTCCGCCATTGATGTCGATATTGGCCCCGGTGATGAAGGCGGAATCGTCACAGGCCAGGAACAGGACCAGGTTGGCGGCATCCTCGGGCACGCCCTGGCGTTTGACCGGGGCGGCGGCCTCGAAGCCCTTGCGGGCTGCGTCGGGCGTGTGGATGTTGTAGAAATCGGTGTCGATCATGCCGGGGCAGAGCGCGTTGACCCGGATCGCCGGACCCAGTTCCTTGGCCAGCCCCCGCGTCATCGTCATCACCGCCCGCCGATGTTCCAACGACATCTCGGCAATGGGTTTGCGCACGACGAGGCCCCCGGCACTGTTCACCAGAACGTCGATGCCGCCGAATTCCGAGACGGTCGCCGCGACCACGGAAGGCGTGCTGGTGCTTGATCCCGGCGATTGCAACTTCTCGCTCGCCCGTCATATCGACCGCCCGGTGCGCATCACGTTTGAAAAGGGCCGCGCCACGGCAATAGAGGGCGGGCTTGATGCCATGCTGATCCGCGAGGCGCTGCGCGGGGCGGGGGATGAGGGGGCGTGGAATGCCGGTCACATCGCCTGGGGGCTGGACCCCCGAGCGCTCTGGACGCAGCCGATTTCGCAGACCCCTGACACCGGCGGCGGCGCGGATATCGAGAGCTTTCGCGGCGCGGTCCAGGTCCAGCTTGGCAGCAATGACGATGTCGCCTTTGGCGGCAGTAACAGTAGCCGCGCCCATCTGGGCCTCTGCCTGCGCGGGGCGTCCCTCTTTCTCGACGATGACCCGGTCGTTCTGGACGGCGACTTGCACGCCTGACCGCCTGCTGGCCCGGAACCCGCCGTGGGCGTTCGACGTTCAGTCAGTGGACCGGGACGGCGGAAGGATCATGAGCCATGGCATCGAGGGCGATCTGGAAAGGGCAACTCAGGCTGTCGCTGGTCTCGATCCCGGTTGGACGCGACAATATCACGAAAGGCGATGTCTCCGACGACGCGGAATACGTCTTGCCGGGGACCGGCGACGATGACCGACCAGAAGGCGAGAATGTCGTCGACCTGATGGATGCGCTGAAGATAAGCCTCAAGCAGAGCAAGGGCGGGAAGAAGAAAGCCTCATGAGATCGCTGGACGCATATGAGAAGAAGCGCGATTTCGACGTGACGCCCGAGCCGCGCGCGGAGCTGGTCGAGGCGGGCGGCGACCGGCTGTCCTTCGTGGTTCAGAAACACGACGCCAGCCGGTTGCACTATGATTTCCGGCTGGAATGGAACGGCGTGCTGCTGTCCTGGGCGGTGACCAAGGGCCCCTCCGACGACCCGTCCGAAAAGCGCCTGTCGGTCCGCACCGAGGATCACCCCGTTTCCTATGGCGGGTTCGAGGGCACCATCCCCGAAGAGGAATATGGCGGCGGCACCGTGATGCTGTGGGATAGCGGCTGGTGGGAGCCTCTGCACGATCCCGAGGAGGGGCTCAAGGAAGGCAAGCTGCATTTCCGGCTGCACGGCGCGCGGATGAAGGGCGGTTGGGCGCTGGTGCGGATGAATACCGACGGAGACAAGCGCGAGAACTGGCTGTTGATCAAGGAACGCGACGATTTCGCGGGGCGCAGCGCCGATGCGCTGACCAACAAGCACCGCACCAGCGTCACCACCGGGCGCGGGATGCGGGCGATCGCCCACGATCACGCGAACCACAACCCCGCCGAACACGACAAGAAACGCCCGAGGTTTCGCAAGGTCCAGCTTGCCGCGCTCAAGGATGCCCCGCCCGAGGGCGCGGACTGGCAGCATGATGCCAAATTCGACGGCTACCGCTGTGTCATCGCGGTCGGCAAGGGCGGTGTGCGGCTCTATTCGCGCAACGGCAAGGACTGGTCGGACCGCTTCGGCGCGCTCTGCGACGCGGTGGCGGCGCTGGACTGCGGATCGGCGCTGATCGACGGCGAGGTGATCGCGGGCGGCGGGGGCGGCGATTTCTCGACCCTGCAAAAGGCGCTGAAATCGGGCGATCCGCTGACCTTCTACGCCTTCGACTGCCTTGTGCGGGACGGCGACGACCTGACCGGAAAGCCGCTTTCAGACCGGCGTGCGGCGCTGGAAGACCTGTTCGAGGGCTTGGCCCCACGCGGCCCCCTGCGCCTCAGCCCGGTGATCGAGGGCGAGGGCCGCGCCGCGCTCAAGGCGATGTGCGAGGCGGGCGGCGAGGGGATCGTGTCGAAGCGTCTCGACGCGCCCTATCGCGGCGGGCGGGGCCGCGCCTGGATCAAGTCCAAATGCGTCCGCCGGGCCGAGTTCGTGGTCGCGGGCTGGTCGCCCTCGGACAAAGCAGGCCGTCCGTTTTCCTCCTTGATTCTGGGCAGTTATGAGGGCGGCGACCTCGTCTATCGCGGTCGGGTCGGCGCCGGATTCGACGAGGAGGATCTCGAGAGCCTGCACGCCGCGCTGAAGCCGCTGGCGCGCAAGACCGCGCCCTTTGACGGCGAGTTGCCTGCCGAGGCAAAGGGTGCAAAATGGGTGACGCCCAAGCTGGTCGTCGAGGCCGAATATACCGAATTTACCAGCGAAGGCCGGATCCGCCACGGCGTCTACCAGGGCCTGCGCGAGGACAAGGAGGCCGAAGAGGTGAGTGCAAAGGCGGAAGCCGAGACAGAGACGCGCGAGGAAGATGGCGGCGCGCGCGAGATCGGCGGCGTCCGCGTCTCCAGCACGGGCCGCGAGGTCTACCCGGAGGCGGGCCTGACAAAGGGCGACGTGGCAGACTACTATGCGAAACTGGCCGACCGGATGCTGGTCCATGCGGGCGACCGGCCCTTGTCGCTGCTGCGCTGCCCTGACGGCATCTCGGGCGAGTGCTTTTTCCAGAAACATGCCGGCAAGGGCTTCCCGGACGGAGTCAAATCCATGCCGATCGAGGAAAAGGACGGCGAGACCGAGGATTACATCTATGTCTCGACGAAGGAGGGGCTGATCGGCGCGGCGCAAATGGGCACACTGGAGTTTCACATCTGGGGGGCCGCGCGCGACAGGATAGAGCGGCCCGACCGCATGGTCTTCGATCTCGATCCCGATGAGGGGTTGGATTTTGCCGATGTGAAATCCGCCGCGCAGGAGGTGCGCGAGGGGCTTGTGGCCTGCGGACTGGACTGCGTGCCGATGGTGACTGGCGGCAAGGGCGTGCATGTCATCGTGCCGCTGCGGCGCATCTCGGGTTGGGACACGGTCAAGTATTTCGCCCGCACGCTGGCCCGGATCCTCGCCGATCGCGCGCCCGACAGATACACCGCGACGATGTCGAAGTCGAAACGCGAGGGGCGCGTCTTCATCGACTGGCTGCGCAATGAACGCGGGGCAACGGCCATCGCGCCCTATTCGCTGCGCGCCCGCCCCGGTGCCGCCATCGCGGTGCCCGTGACGTGGAAGGAACTGGACGCGCTGGACCGGCCCGACGGCTTCCATATCGGTGACATTGCCGACCGCCTCACGCGGGCCTGCCCGTTGGAGGGCACAACCCCGCGCGGCATCGGCAAGCAGGCGGTCGAGGCGCTTGAAGACTGGTCGGCCAGTTGACATGGGCGTGATCGGCTATTGGCAAGCCGCATGGTTTGGCCCCATCTAACCGGTAACGCAAGTGCAAGATATCGAAGGGGACATGCCATGACGTATCAGAAAACCGAAAAGGCCATCGCGTCGCTGACGCCCGAGCAATACCGCGTCACGCAACAAAACGGGACCGAGCGGCCCGGCACCGGCGAATACCTCGATAATCACGCGCCGGGGATCTATGTCGATGTCGTCTCGGGCGAGCCTCTGTTCGCGTCATCGGCCAAGTTCGACTCCGGGTGTGGCTGGCCGTCCTTCAGCAAGCCGATCGAGCCCGCCCATGTCAACGAATTGCGCGACGACAGCCACGGCATGACCCGCACCGAAGTGCGCAGCGCCCATGGCGACAGCCATCTGGGCCATGTCTTTCCCGACGGCCCGCGCGAGACCGGCGGGCTGCGCTATTGCATCAATTCCGCCAGCCTGCGCTTCATCCATCGAGACGAGATGGCGGCCGAAGGCTATGGCGATTACCTGACCCAAGTGGAGGACGTATCATGAGTGACCGCGCTGTTCTGGCCGGGGGCTGTTTCTGGGGCATGCAGGACCTGATCCGCAAGCTCGACGGGGTCGAGGCGACGCGTGTCGGCTATACCGGCGGCGACGTGCCCAATGCGACCTATGGCAACCACGGCGACCATGCCGAGGGAATCGAGATCATCTACGACCCCGCGCGCATCAGCTATCGCCAGATCCTGGAGTTCTTCTTCCAGATCCACGACCCGACCACGCGTGACCGCCAGGGCAATGATCGCGGGCGCAGCTATCGCTCGGCGATCTATTATACCGACGAGGAGCAGAAACAGGTCGCGCTGGACACCATCGCCGATGTCGAGGCCTCGGGGCACTGGCCCGGCAAGGTGGTGACCGAGGTCGAGCCCGTCGGCGATTTCTGGGAGGCCGAGCCGATGCACCAGGATTACCTGGAACGGGTGCCGAACGGCTATACCTGCCACTATCCGCGCCCCGACTGGGTGCTGCCCCGGCGCAACGCGGCGGAGTAGCGGGGCAAGCGTTGCCCTTGATGGATACAGAAAGCCCGCCGTCGGCCATCGGGTTCGGCGGCGGCTGTCATTGGTGCACCGAGGCGGTCTTTGCAGCGCTTCGCGGTGTCACCGAGGTTCGGCAGGGCTTCATCCGCTCCGACCCGCCCGACGATGCGCCGTCCGAGGCGGTCTTGATGCGCTACGACCCCGACGCGATCCCGCTGGCTGTACTGGCCGAGATCCATCTGCGCACCCATTCCAGCACCTCCAACCACAAGATGCGCGGCAAATACCGCAGCGCGGTCTACACCTTCTCCGACGATCAGGCCCGCGCCGTGCGGGGCATCCTCGCCCGTATCAGCACGCGGGAGGAACAAGCTTACGTCACCCGCGTTCTTCCTTTCAGGGGCTTCGACGCGTCCGATCCGCGCTATCACGCCTACGCCGCGCGCAACGCGGGCAACGCGTTCCGCACCCGCTATATCGACCCCAAGCTGGCGCGGCTGCGCGCCGAATACGCGGGGTTTGTGAAAGAGGAGGAGGGGACGCGATGAGCGAGCATGATCTTGACGTGGCGATCCTGGGGGCTGGCACCGCGGGCATGACGGCCTACCGGCAGGCGCGGAAATACACGGGCCGGGTCGCGTTGATCGACGGCGGCACGCTTGGCACCACCTGCGCGCGGGTGGGCTGCATGCCGTCGAAACTGCTGATCGCTGCCGCCAATGCGCGCCACGAGGCGCAGCAGGCTGGTCCTTTCGGCCTTGAGGTCGGCGATGTCGGCGTCGATGGCCGCGCGGTGATGAAACGGGTGCGCGAGGAACGCGACCGCTTCGTCGGCTTCGTCCGCGATGCGCTGGAGGGGTTCGATCAGTCCAACATCATCCGCCAGAACGCGCGCTTTGCCGACAACAATACCCTGGTGCTGGAGGATGGCTCCAAGCTGACCGCCCGCGCTACGGTGATCGCCACCGGCTCGCGGCCCCATATCCCCGAGCCGTTCGAGGTCGCGGGCGACCGGCTGATCACCAATGACGACCTGTTCGACCGGGAGGACCTGCCCGCCTCCGTCGCCGTGTTCGGTGCGGGCGTGATCGGGCTGGAACTGGGTCAGGCGCTGCACCGGCTCGGGGTGCGGGTGCGCCTGTTCGAGCTTGGCGACAATGTCGGCGCAATCACCGACCCTGACGTGCGGGCCTGCGCGCAAGAGGTGCTCGGGGCCGGTTTCCCGGCGCTCTGGAACGCCGAGACCGAGATCGACCGCGACGGCGACGAGATCGTCGTGACATGGACAGCGGGCGGCAAGCGCGTCGAGGAGCGATTTGACTACATTCTTGCCGCGACGGGCAGGCGGCCCAATCTCGATAGGCTCGGGCTGGAGAACACGAAGGTGGAGGTGAACGACCACGGCATTCCCCTCTATGACCGCCAATCCATGCGCGCGGGCGACTGCCCGATCTATATCGCGGGCGATGCGGCGGCGGATCTGCCGCTGTTGCACGAGGCCGCGGACGAGGGCCGGATCGCGGGCGAGAACGCGGCGCATTTCCCCGAAAGCTACCGCAAGACGCGGCGGGTGCCGTTGAGCATCGTCTTCTCGGACCCGCAGATTGCCGTCGCGGGCGAAAGCCATGCCGACCTGACCGCGCGGGATGCGGCGTTCCGGATCGGGTCGGTCTCGTTCGAGGACCAGGGCCGCGCCCGCGTGATGCGGGTCAATCAGGGCCTGTTGCGCGTCTATGGCTGTGAGAAGACGGGTCTCTTGCTTGGCGCCGAGATGTTTGGCCCCGCGGCCGAGCATATCGGGCACCTCCTGTCCTGGGTCATCGCGGATCATCTGACGGTCGAGGAGATCCTAGACCGCCCCTTCTATCATCCGGTGATCGAGGAAGGTGTGCGCACCGCGCTGAGGAACCTCAACACCGCGCTCGGGTTCGCCCCGCCGCCGCCCGCGCGCAGCATAGATTGCGGGCCGGGCGGATAGCGCCGGTTGGTTCGGATCAGATCACCGGCAGGTCGGGCGCGGCACGGGCGGTCAGCAAGCGGCCCCCCTCGGGCGTGACGACGATATCCTCCTCATGCACCATCATCAGGCCGTCACCGTAGGACAGCGACGGCTCCAGCGTCAGCACCATGTTTTCGCGCAACTCGGTCGTGTCGAAGGCCGCATGCGAGGGTTGCTCGGTCAGTTGCATCCCCAGGCCGTGGCCAAGCCGCCCGATATCGCCGCCGCTGGCGTCCATCTCGGCGATCACCGCCGACATGGCGTGAAAGAGGTCGCGGCAGGTGGCGCCGGGGCGGGCGGCGGCGATCCCGGCCTCGGTTGCGCGCCACAGCACGTCATAGGCGCGCCGTGCGGTGTCATCTGCGTGGCTCACTGCCCAGTTGCGGTCAAAATCGCAGAAATACCCGTCCCAGGTCAGGCCGGTATCCAGCATCAGGATATCGCCCCTCTGTAGAGGCTTGCGCGTCGGCGGCGAGATCACGTCGCGGTAGCCGCCCCGGTCCGCTCCGCCGACCAGATAGGGCGCGTCATCGGCCCCCTGCGCCAGCGCCTCGCGGCGGAAGGCGCGGAAGACCTCCTCCAACGGCATCCCCTCGGCGACCAGGTCGGGCACCCGCGCGAAACTGGCCGAGCCGATGGCGCAGATATGGGCGATCTTGTCGATCTCGGCGGGCGATTTGACCATGCGCAGCCCCTGCACCAACCCGGTCGCATCCGCGATCCGCAGCCCCGGCAGGCCCGCGATCAGCCGCTCCCAATCGGCAAGCGGCATCCGCAGATGCGTCTCATGGCCCATCATCACGCCGATCCGGGCGGCTTTCCCGGCCAGCGGGGCCAGTAGCTCCGTCAGCAGGCTGATCCCGTCATCTTGCGGGGCGGGGGCGCTCCAGGTGCGGGTATCGTCCAGCCATGTGCGGCGCATCAGGTCGGCCCCGATCTCGGGGATGATGGCGACGGGTTTGCCTGCGGCGGGGACGAAGAGGAACCAGGGCCGGGTGGGCGATTGCCAGAACAGTGTGTGAAAACCGCTGAAATAGCGCAGATCGGCCTCGGTGGTCAGAAGCAGCCCGGCCAGACCCTCGCGCGCCATCAGGGCCTGCGCGCGGTCGGTGCGGGCGGCGAACTCGGCGGGTGGAAAGCCACGCTCGGGCGGGGTCACTCCGGGTCTCCCTCGTAGTGCGGCAGGAACGCCGACGGCATCGGCCCCTTGTTGCGCCCGCCCTGCTGCATCTGCTCCCACCCATGCGCCAGCGCGCCCACGGATCGCGACAGGCAGAAGAGGCCGCGCGCCAACGGCGGCGGAAAGCCAAGCTCGCAGAAGATCACGGCGGTCGCCCCGTCGATATTCATCGCGATCGGCGTGCCGCGCTGCTGGCCGATCTCTTGCTGCACGGCCTCGCCGATCTCGGCAAACCGGCCCGAGACAGTGCCCGCCGACGCCGCCCCCCGCACCAGGGCCATGAGGCGCGGCGCGCGCGGATCGACCGGCTTGTGAAAGCGGTGGCCGAAGCCCGAGACGATCTTGCCGTATTTGCTCCGCCATGCCGCCAGCCCCTCCTGCACGGCCTGATCGAGGGGCGCATCGCGCGCAGCAATGTCGTAGTAAAGCTCGGCGCATTGTTCGCCTGCGCCGCCATGCACATCGCCAAGCATGTTGACCGCCGTGGCCATCACGTTGTTCAGCCCGACGCCACAGGTCGCGGCCATCCGCGCGGCGGCGATGGAGGGCGCCTGTGGTCCGTGGTCCACGCCCGCGACCAGCGCGGCCTCAAGAAGGGCGGCTTCCTGCGCGCTCGGCAGGCCGCCGCGCGTCATCAGCCAGATCATCTGTGGAAACGAGACATTGCCGATCAGGTCTTCGACCGCATGTCCGCGAAAGGCGATGCGGCCCGGTTCCATGTCGATGATCGAGGTCCGCCACCATTGGCGGATCGTGTCGGCGTCACTCATATCGGGCGGTCCTTCGGCTGCTTGCGCGCAGCATGACCCGACCGCCCGGAAATGTCACACCCCAACGGGCAGCAGCATCCGCCTGGGGTCGGCGATCAGGCCCGCATAGCGCGCCAGGAACCGCGCCGCGTCTGCCCCGTTGATCACCCGGTGATCATAGCTGAGGTCGAGCGGCACCATCGGCACCGGCTGCCACGCCTCGCCGTCCCAGACCGGCACGGTATCAGAGCGGGTCAGGCCCAGGATCGCCAGTTCGGGCGGGTTCACGATGGGGGTAAAGCCGATACCGCCGATGCCGCCGAGATTCGAGATCGTCATCGAGGCGCCGCCCATCTCGCCGCCACCAAGCTTGCGCGCCTGCGCCTTGGCGGCCAGATCGGTGATGTCCTCGGCGATCTGCCACAGCCCCTTGCGGTCGGCATCGCGGATCACCGGCACCATCAGCCCGTGGGGCGTGTCCACGGCAATGCCGATATGGGCGTAATCCTTGAGGATAAGGGTCTGCCCGTCCGGCGACAGAGACGCATTGAACCGGGGATAGGCGCGCAGGCAGCGGGCCAGCGCCATGACATGAAAGGCCAGCGCGGTCAGCTTGGTGCCGCGCGCGCGGGCTTCATCCCGGACGCTGGCGCGAAAGGCGTTGACTGCGCGCATATCGGCCCGGTCGTGATGCGTGACCTGCGGGATCATCGCGTTCGCAGCCCCCAGATTGGCGGCGGCGATGCGGGCCATGCGGGGCAGGGGCTCTTCGCTGATCGGGCCGTATGCGGCGTGATCCACATCCCAATAGCGCTGCGCATCGGGGGCGGGGGCGCTGCCGTTCATGCCGTCCACATCCTCGCGCCCCAGGGTGGTGCGGCCCGTGTCGCGGGCCAGCTTCTCCAGGTCGACGCCCTTGTCGGCGGCGTGTTTGCGCGTGCTCGGGCTTGCCTTGATTTCCATCACCGCGCCCTCACCAACTGGCCGAGATATACTGGGTTTCCATGAATTCCAGCATCCCTTCATGGCCGCCTTCACGGCCCAGGCCCGATTGCTTGGTGCCGCCGAAGGGGGCTGCCGGGTCGCTGACCAGCCCGCGATTGAGGCCGACCATGCCGTAATCGAGCCGCTCGCAGACCTGCAACGCGCGCTTGAAATCGCCCGAGAAGACATAGGCGACAAGGCCGTATTCGGTGTCATTGGCGCGTTTGATGACGTCATCCTGGTCACGGAAACTCTGGATCGCGGCCACGGGGCCGAAGATCTCGTCCTGCACGCAATCGGCGTTTTCCGGCACGTTCGACAGCACCGTCGGCGGGTAGAAATAGCCCTTGCCGTCAATCGCTTCGCCGCCACATTCGATCTTCGCGCCCTTGGCGACGGCATCGGCCACGAACGCGGCCACCTTGTCGCGGGTGTCGGCATTGACCAGCGGGCCCACATCGACGCCCTCGTCCAAGCCATCGCCCACCTTGAGCGCCTGCATCCGCTCGACCAGGCGGCGGGTGAACTCCTCGGCCACATCCTCATGCACATAGATGCGGTTGGCGGCGGTGCAGGCCTCGCCCAGGTTGCGCATCTTGGCCAGCATCGTGCCCTCAAGCGCGACGTCCATATCGGCGTCGTCGAAGATGATGCAGGGCGCGTTGCCGCCAAGCTCCATCGCCGGTTTCAGCACCTGGTCGGCGGCGGATTTCAGCAGCTTGCGGCCCACCCCGGTGGAGCCTGTGAAGCTGACAACGCGGACGCGGGGATCATGCAGCATGTGATCGACAAGCGCGCCGGTGCGCCGCGAGGGCAACACGTTCACCAGGCCCGCAGGCACGCCCGCCTCCTCCAGCAGAGGCATCAGCGCCAGCATGGTCAGCGGCGTTTCAGAGGCCGGTTTGATGATCACGCCGCAGCCCGCCGCCAGGGCAGGCGCGATCTTGCGGGTGCCCATCGCTGCGGGGTAGTTCCAGGGCGTGACCAGCACGGCCAACCCTGCGGGCTTGTGCTGCACCATGATGCGCGCGCCCGAGGCTGGCGCATGCGTGATCAGGCCATCGGCGCGCACGGCTTCCTCGGCGAACCAGCGGAAGAATTCGGCGGCATAGCCCGCCTCGCCCATCGCATCGGTCCGGGCCTTGCCGTTTTCCAGCGTAATCAGCCGGGCGAAGTCTTCCAGCCGCGCACTCATCAGCTCCCACGCATTGCGCAACACTTCCGAGCGTTCGCGCGGGGTGCGCGCGGCCCAATCGGCCATCGCGGCCTCGGCGGCATCGAGGGCTGCATCGGCATCCGCGATCTCGGCCGAGGCGACCGAGGCGATGACCTCTTCATTGGCGGGATTGATGACGTCGAACCGGGCCTTTTCGGCGCCGTTCCGCCACTGGCCGTTGATGTAGAGGTCACTGTGCAATGCGTCGAAATTGATGTTCCCCTTGGTCATGGGATCGTCCTTTCCGTCAGAGTAAATGGCGAAGCGGCTCGGCCAGCCGCCCGGCAAGATCGGTCATGAAATCCTGCGCTGCCTCAGCCGACAGGTGATCGGGCGCGCAGTCAAGGGTGAGGGTCAGGGTTTGTGCGCCGCCGATGCAGAGCTGTGGGGTCGCGGTGGTGTTGCTGATCGAGGTGAGCCGGGTTCCGGTCAGATCGCGGATGAGAAGCGTGGGCGGGGCGTCGCCTTCCTGTGCCGCGCCCAGACCGGCGCGGTCTGGATCGGGGAAGCTGCAGGTCTGGCCGTCTGTCTCGGTAGCAATGGTCAGGCCGTCGGCTGCCATGGCGCGCCGCAGCGCCGCCCCGGCCATGGCGGCGAGGATGGCGGCAGGGTCCGGCGCGGTGCCGGTCTCGGCCTCGATCCAGGTCAGGAGGCCGGTGAAGGCGCGGGCCGGGATCTGGGCGGTGATGCGCAGGCCGGACTGGCCAGTGGCGGGCAGGGTCTTGAGCGTCTCGATATCGGCGGCATGAAAGGGCTGCTCATAGCCTGCCTGCACCAGCCGGTTCAGGTCCAGCCCCTGTTCCAGCGCCAGCCGTCTGGCTTTGGGCGAGGCGAGGATGCGCCCGTGCGTTGCGGGTTTCGGCACGGGTGGTTTGCCGGTCTTCGGCTCGGGATCAGGTGTCGGGGTCGGCTCCTCCGCCCTCTCGGGCGTCCTCGCCTCTTGCGTCTTGCCTGCCAGGCTGCGCTGCACGGGCGCGTCGGGGGCGGATGCCGAGATGATGGCGATCACGTCGCCCACCGGGGCCTCTTCGCCTGCTTCCGCCAGCAGCGCCGCGACATAGCCGTCATGGCCCGCCTCGACCTCCATGGTCGCCTTGTCGGTCTCCACCTCGAAGAGCACATCGCCCGAGGCCACGGCCTCGCCAAGCCCCTTGTGCCAGGCCACGATCAACCCCGCATCCTGCGCCATGCCAAGCGCGGGCATGATGACCTCGGCCCCATCTGGAAGGTCGGTGTCGTTCGCGGCGGGAGCGGGCTCAGGCACTTCATCGGTCGCGGCGGCACCGGCCTTCGCCTCTGGTGCCGCGCCAGTGCCCTCCGCCGTCTCCGAGATCAGCGCGATCACGTCGCCCACCGGCACCTCCGCCCCGGCCTCGGCGCGCAGGTCGGTCAGGAAGCCGTCGCCGGGGGCCTCCACCTCCATGGTGGATTTGTCGGTCTCGACCTCGAAGAGCAGATCGCCCACTGCCACCGCATCGCCCGGTGACTTGAGCCAGCGCACCAACAGGCCGGTTTCCTGCGCCATGCCGAGCGCGGGCATGATCACCTCATGCGGCATGGATCATCTCCCCCGCCACCAGCTTGCGGGCCATGTCGGCCACGCCTTCGGGGGTCGGCACGGTCAGATCCTCCAGCGCCGGGCTGAACGGCACGGGGACGTCCATCGCCCCCATCCGCATCACGGGCGCGTCGAGATGATAGAACGCCTTTTCGTTGATCCGCGAGGCGATTTCACTGGTCACGCCAAAGCTCTGATGCCCCTCATCGACCACGATCACGCGGGCCGTCTTGCGGGCAGAAGCCAGGAGCGCCTCTTCGTCCAGCGGCACGATGGTGCGCGGGTCGATCACCTCGGCGCTGATTCCCTCGGCCTCCAGCAGTTCCGCCGCCCTCTCGCAGACCTGCACCATCGAGGAGGTGCCGATGAGCGTGATATCCTTGCCCTCGCGCAGGATATTGGCCTCGCCGAAGGGGATCAGGTATTCCTCCTCCGGCACCGGGGCCTTGTCGTTATACATCAGCTTGTCTTCGAAGATGACGACCGGGTTGTTGTCGCGGATCGCGGTCTTCATCAGCCCCTTGGCCTCATAGGCCGAGGAGGGCAGGGCGACCTTCAGCCCCGGAATATGGGCGACCAGCGCGTGCAGCGACTGGCTGTGCTGCGCCGCCGAGCGCCGGGTGGCCCCGAGGTTGGTGCGCAGGACCAGCGGCACGTTCAGCTTGCCGCCCGACATGTAATGCGTCTTGGCGGCCTGGTTGCAGAGCTGGTCCATGATCAGGAAGATGAAATCGCCGAACATCAGGTCCACGACGGGCCGCGCGCCCGTCATGGCGGCGCCGACGGCCAGGCCCATGAAGCCGGGTTCGGCGATCGGCGTGTCGATGACGCGGGCCGTGCCAAACTCCTCGACAAGACCGGACAGCACCTTGAAGGGCGTTCCGGCCTCGGCCACGTCCTCACCGATGATGAACACGGTCTCGTCGCGGCGCATTTCCTCGGCAAGCGCCTCGTTCACGGCCTTGGACAGGGTAATCTCTCGCATCGGGCTCTCCTCAGGCATCGGGACGCAGGGTGGCGGGATCGGTGGCGGCATAGACATGCATGTCGACCTCGGACGCATCGGGATAGGCGGCCTCCAGCGCGTATTCGACGGCCGCCTTGGCTTCCGCGCGGATCTCGTCCTCGATGGCCTTCAACTCCTCCGGCGACGCGACGCCCTCACCCTCCAGCCATTTGCCGAAATTGATGATCGGGTCGCGGCCTTCCTTCCAGATCGCCTCCTCCTCCTTGTCGCGGTAATAGGCGCGGTTGATGTCGCCGACATGGTGGCCGTGATAGCGGTAGGTCTTGAGTTCGATGAAGAACGGCCCTTCACCCTTGCGCGCCCGCGCGACCAGCTTTTGCGTCAGGTCGTTGACTGCCAGCACGTCCTGCCCGTCGATGCTGTGCGCCTCGATCCCGAAGGCCTCGGCCCGCGCGGTGATGGAGCCTGCGGCTATCTCCTCGGTCTTGGTGTATTCCGAATAGCCGTTGTTCTCGCAGGCATAGATGACCGGCAGCGACCAGAGCGCCGCCATGTTCATGACCTCGTAAAGCAACCCCTGCGCCGTCGCGCCATCGCCGAAGAAGCAGACGGTCACATCGTCCGAGCCTTGCATCTTGGCGCGCAGGGCCGAGCCGGTGGCGATCCCCATGGACCCGCCCACGATGGCATTGGCACCAAGGTTGCCGTGGCTCTGGTCGGCGATATGCATCGAGCCGCCCTTGCCCCGGCAATAACCCTCTTCCTTGCCCAGAAGCTCGCAGAACATCGCCTTGAAATCGGCCCCCTTGGCGACGCAATGGCCGTGGCCGCGATGGGTCGAGGTGATGCGGTCATTGTCGGTCAGCGCCTCGCAGATGCCGACGGCGACGGCTTCCTCGCCGGAATACATATGCGTCAATCCCGGCATCTTGGCCGAGAGGTAGAGCTGGTTGGCATTGTCCTCGAAGGCCCGGATGCGCACCATCTGGGAATACATGCGCAGGTAGTCTTCGCTGTTGTGTTTGGTGTCGGCCATCTGACGCTTCCTCTTCGGGCAAGTGCCCCTTTCATTTTGCCAAAAATACCTTCGGGGGGTGCGGGGGGCAGACAGCCCCCCGCGGATCCCGTCAGGGATCAGTACCGATTGGCGATCGGCAGGTCCTCGGCGGGGAAGAGGCTGATCACCTCGCAACCCGTTTCCGTCACCACGACCTCTTCCTCGATGCGCGCCGCCGAATAGCCGTCCGCCGCCGGGCAATAGGTCTCCAGCGCGAAGACCATGCCGGTCTGGATCTCCATCGGGTGTTCCAGGCTGACCGCGCGGCTGATGATGGGGCGTTCGTGCAGCGCGAGCCCAAGCCCGTGGCCGAACTGCAACCCGAAGGCCGAGGCCTCGTCGGGAAAGCCGAATTCCTCGGCCTTGGGCCAGACCTCTGCCACCTTGTCGGTCGAGACGCCCGGCTTGATCATCGAGATCGAGGCGTCGATCCATTCGCGCGCCTTCACATAGGCGTCGTTCTGCGCCGGCGTGGCCCGCCCGATATTGAAGGTTCGGTAATAGCAGGTTCGATAGCCCTGATAAGACTGGAGAATATCGAAGAACGCCTGGTCGCCGGGGCGGAAATAGCGGTCGGTGAAATTGTGCGGATGCGGGTTGCAGCGTTCGCCGGAAATGGCGTTGATCGCCTCGACGTCATCGCTGCCCATCTCGTAGAGCATCTTGTTGCTGAGCGCGACGATGTCGTTTTCGCGGATGCCGGGTTTCAGCTCCTCATAGATCATGTGGTAGACGCCATCGACCATGGAGGCCGCCTGGGTCAGCAGCTGGATCTCGTCCCAGTTCTTGATCTCGCGCGCCGCCAGCATGATCTGCTGGCCGTCGATGACGTTGATCCCCTCGGCCTTCAGCGCCTCGAACATCGCGGTTTCGGCATAGTCGACGCCCACCGGCATGTCGGCCATGCCCGCATCCTTGATCAGCCCGGCAATCTCCTTGGCATATTTGCGCATGAGGCCAAATTCGGGCGGGATGGTCCCGCGCATCCCCACCACCCCGGCGCGGCAATGATCGGGCACCAGCCAGTCGGAGAACTTCTTGTGATGCATCGCGGCCGATCCGAAATCCCATACGTAAGGCGCGTCGTCGCCGGTCAGCAGGCAGAAGCGGCACATCTTGTCGCGTTCCCATTCGCCGATCTTGGTCGCGCTGACATAGCGGATGTTGTTGACATCGAAGAGCAGCAATGTGCCCGCATTCGACGCCTGCAACGCCTGCCGCGTGCGCGCCAGACGGTAGCGGCGCAGACGGTCATGGTCGATCCGGCGTTCGAAATCGACGGATGTGTGGCCCCAGGCGGGGATGCGCCCCTCCCACCGCCAGTTGGGTTCGAGATCCTGCGGGGTCAGCAGGTTGGGCATGAGAGCACGGGACATGAGGCAAACTCCTTCGGTTGCGCGGGGGGCGCATCGGCGTGATTGGGGGGCAGGCGGCGGTTACTGGATGCACCAGCCGCCATCTATGTGGATCATCTGGCCGGTCATGTAGTCGCTGTCGTGGCTGGCCAGGAACGACGCGGTGCCGGTGATGTCGTCGGGGTAGGAGACGCGCTTGATCTGCAAGGCATCGCGCACGATATCCTCGTAGGCCTGGCCTTCCTTCTGCTTGAATCCGATATCGACCAGGTCCTTGTCGAGCTGTTCCCAAAGCGGCGTCACCACCACGCCGGGCGCATAGCCGTTGACGGTGATGTTGTGTTCCGACAGCGCCAGCGCGCCGCAATGCGTGAGCGCGAGGCAGCCGTATTTCGACGTGCAGTAAACCGTCACATCGACCAGCGGCTTGCGCGACGCGATGGAGCCGACGTTGATGATCTTGTAGGGGTGATCCTCCATCGGGCCCTGCTTGATCATCTGGCGGGCGGTCTCCTGCATTCCCAGCCACATCGCCTTGGTGTTGACGTTCATGATCATGTCCCAGTTGTCTTCGTCGATATCCATGAAGAACCGGGGCTTGTTGAGGCCGGCATTGAAGAGGCCCACATTGATCGAGCCGAAAGCATCGACGCAGGCGGCGACGGCGGCGGCATTGTCCGCGCGCTTGGTCACGTCCATCTTGACCGCGATGGCACGCCCGTTGCCTGCGCTGTTGATGTGGTCCGCGACGGCCTGTGCGGCCTCATGGTCCAGATCGCCGATGCAGATATTGGCCCCCTGCGCCGCAAAGCACTCGGCATTCGCCTGCCCCATGCCGCGCGCGGCCCCGGTGATCAGGATGTTCTTGCCCTTCAGGCGATTGGGGTCCATGGCTCTCTCTCCTACTAGGCTTTCTGGTCTTGCATGATTTTCTCGGCCCCGCGTTGCAGGCGGGCCAGAGTGTCGCGGGGCTTGGTGACGCCGCGCAGCATGTCGTGAAGCTCGTGACCGCACAGCGCGATCAGCTCGTTGATCCGGGGCACCGGCGGGCGCGGCCAGAATTGCAGCTCATCGCGCCAGGACATGGCATCGACGGCCTCGAATATGGGCGAGAGGCGGCGCACATCGGGGTCGGCGCCCACCGAATAGCGCGGCGCGGTGCGGCTGCCGTTCTGGACGTAGAGCTTTTGCGCCTCGGGCGAAGTGAAGGCGATCAGCGCCTTGCCCGCCTCGCGCTTGCGCTCCTCGCTGAGATTCGCGGGAATGCACAGGACATAGCCGCCCACCGGCGCGATCGGGCGGCCCGACGGCCCTGCCGGGTGCGGCAGGTAGCCGGTGCGCCCATGCGCGGGCGAGGTCTCGTCCAGCTCGAAATAGGGGGCCAGAAGCGTGTAGCCATAGGCCATCGCGATCTTGCCCGCCGCGTAGGGGCGGACGCGTTCATACCAGGACATCGACAGGATGTCGGGCGGCGAGAATTCCAGCAGCGCCATCAGGTATTCGGCGGCCTCCAGCGCGCGCGGCGTGTCCAGCGTCGGCACCAGGTCGTCGCGATCCAGATGATCGGCATCGACCCCGCCCGCGATCGGGGGCAGGTTGAAGATCGGCTGACCGAAATCGGCGCAGGTCATCATGAAGGTATGGCCAAGCGCCGTGCCGCGCGCCGCGTTCCAGGCAATGCCGTAGCGGCCCCTCTGCGGGTTGTGGAAGGTCTTCGCGGCCTTCAGCACCGCATCCGTGGTGGCGGGCGGCGACAGCCCCGCCTCGGCAAAGAGGTCGGTGCGGTAGAACAGCAATTCCGGTGTCGTTTGGCTGGGAACGCCATAGGGCCGCCCCGCCCAATGCGCCGCGCGCCAGCCGGCGGTGTGAAAGTCGCCGGGATCGAGCGCGTCGATATCAAGCACCTCGTCCAACGGCGACAGGATCCCGCGCGTCACGAACTCGCCCACCCAGGGCAGATCGACGGCGATGATGTCATAGCGGCTGACGGCTCGGTCGCCGTTGCGCAGGGATTCCTCGTGCAGCCGGTCGATGGAAAAGGCGCGCTGGCTGATCTTGGTGCCGACGACCTGCTCGAACTGGCGCTTGAGGTTCTCCATCACCATGAAGGTCGGATCGCCATGCACCAGGATGCGCAGGCCCCCCGGCAGGGCCAGCGGTTCGGGCAGAACCTGCGGCGGCTGGATCGAGCGACCCTCCTGGTAGGAACCGCCGAAATAGTATTCCGCCCCCTTGGCGGCGTTCGGGCCGACACCGATCCGCTGCCGCGCCATGCGCAGGATGCGGTCGGAAAGCTGCGACCAGTCCTGCATCAGCTTGGCACTGGGATGCAGCGAGAAGCTCTTGCCGGTGCGGGTCCGGGGACGCTGTTCGACCAGGCCCGCCTCCTGCATCTCGGCCAGTTTGCGGCGCGCGGTGGCATAGGGCGTGCCCGAGGCGGCGATGGCCGAGGAGGCGGTCGAAATGCGCCCCTCCAGGTGGTTGCGCACCAGGTGGATGGCCATGTTGAGATGCGGGTTGGGCGCGCCGATATCCAGGGCCGAATCGACTTCGGCCATGAATTCCTCAACGAATTCAAGCGCCTGACCGATCTCGAGCGGTTCACGAGAGGGCGCAGTAGTCGCTACCATCTTGCTTCCCGCCATATATTCACTTTGAATATTTCCCATTGCCTTGCCGGGCGTCCCTCGTGGATCAGCGGGCCCGCGCGGCCCTCGCTTCGCGTCGCTCATGCGGCGTTCCTTCTGTTGTGCGGGATCGGATGGTCGGATTGAACAGCACAGATGTCCATTATGACCATTAGGATAATCAAAATGAACATCTTTATGGGCGATGCGATCCGGGCAAAGGGAAACACTGTCCCTCATTCGGCTGCCGGGGAGGGGACGATTCCCGATTTGGACTGTGGCAGCCGCAATGTAAGGTCTTGTCCAACGGAGGATTCAGGATGACCAGATTGAACAAAGCCCTGCTTGCAGGTACCACGGCACTGGCCGGGCTCGCCCTTGCGGGCACCGTGTCGGCGCAGGAGACATTCCGCATCGGCATCACGCAGAACAACGTGGGTGTCGACAGCTACCAGACCACCTATGAAGAGGCGTTCATCGCCGCCGCGGAGGCCAACCCGAATGTGGAGGTCGTGGTCCTGGACGCAGGCGGTGACGTGGCCCGCCAGATCGCCCAGATGCAGGATCTGATCCAGCAGGAGGTCGATGCCATCATCATCTGGCCGACCAATGGCCAGGCCGTGATCCCCGCCGTGCGCGAGGCGTCTGAGGCCGACATTCCGGTCATCGTGACCAATTCCAACATCGCCGAGCCGGGCTTTCCCTTCGTCGCCTCCTTCTCGGGGCCCGACAACATCACCCAGGGCTCGCGCGCGGCGGAAATCATGTGCGACCGCTTCACCGAGCTCGGCATCGAGGACGAGGCGCAGATCGTGCAGATCTCGGGCCAGCCTGGCTACACCACCGCCATCGAGCGGGCGCAGGGCTTCGAGGATCGCCTGCCCGAGGTCTGCCCGAACGTGACCCTGCTGGAAACGCAGCCCGGCAACTGGAACCGCGAGGATTCGCAGCGCGTGATGGAGGCGTTCCTGGTCCAGTATGACGACATCGACGGGGTCTATTCCGGCGATGACAACATGGGTGTCGGCGCGATGAATGCCGCGATCGCGGCAGGCCGTGACGGCATCACCTTCGTGGGCGCGACCAACTTCGCGGTCGGCTATGACGCGATGGGGCGTGGCGAATACTGGGGCTCGATCTACCAGTCGCCGGTCGACGATGCCGAGGCCGCGCTGGCCACGGCGCTGGCGATCCTGAACGGCGAAGAGGTGCCGTTCCTGAACTACTTCGATACGCCGAAGATCACGCAGGAGAACATGGAAGAATTCGACCGTCCGGTCTTCTGATCTCTTTCTCCCTGGGCGGGGTCCGGGCGACCGGGCCTCGCGCCATCCAACAACTGTTTTTCGTTACAAGTCAGGAGGGCGTCATGGGCCGTGTCTCGGGGCGTGCATGTATCGTCACCGGTGCCGCGCAAGGCATCGGCAAGGCCATCGGACTGGCCCTGCTGGACGAGGGGGCGGAAGTTTGCTTTGCGGATCGCAACGCGGAAAAGCTGGACGCAATCGCGGATCGGGACCGCGCCATCACCGCCACGGTGGATGTCAGCGACCGCAGCCAGGTCCGCGCGATGATCGACAAGACGGTGGATGCCTTCGGCAGGCTGGACGTCATGTTCAACAATGCCGGCGTCAACAAGCCGATGAATTTCCTCGACGTGACCGAGGAGAACTGGAATTTCATAATGGGGATCAACGGGCTCGGCTGCCTGATCGGAATGCAGGAGGCCGCCCGCCAGATGATCGCCCAGGGGCGTGGCGGCAAGATCGTCAACACCGCCTCGATCGCCAGCCGACAGGGCTTTGACAATGTCGCGCCCTATTGTGCCTCGAAATGGGCGGTGGTGTCGCTGACGCAATCTGCGGCCCGCGACCTGGCGCGGCATGACATAACGGTAACGGGATTTGCCCCCGGCGTGGTCGCGACCGAGATGTGGGAGGAGGTCGACCGCGACCTGATGCAGATCGGGGCCGCCGAACGCCCCGGCCAGGCGATGGAGGAATTTGCCGCCGATATCCTCAAGGGCCGCGTCGCGACGCCCGCCGATATCACCGGCACGACGACATTCCTCGCCTCGCCGGAGAGCGACTACATGACCGGCCAGATCGTGATGATCGACGGTGGCATGACGCTGGTCTGAGGCGCAGAATTGACGGGCCGCGCGATCGCGGTGAGGGAGGGGACAACATGAAGAACGACCGGCTTGGGAAATTCGCGGGGGTGCTGGCGCGGCAGGGTATCCTTGTCGCCTTCATCCTCTTCATGATCGGTTTTTCCCTCTGGAACGCCCGTTTCATCAGTGTCGAGAACGTCTTTGGCGTCGTGCGCTCCTCGGCCATCCTGGGGGTCATGGCGCTTGGCGTGACCTTCGTGGTGATCGGCGGCAATCTTGACCTCTCGGTCGGCTCGCTCATGTCGTTCTCGGCCATCGTGGTGCTGGACCTGCATGAGAACCCCGCCTTCGGACCGGCGCTGGCGATCCCCGCGATGTTCGCGATGACCATGGCGATCGGGGCGCTAAACGGCTTCCTTGTCGGCTATCTCAGGCTGAATTCACTGATCGTGACACTCGGGATGCTGTCGGCCATTCACGGGCTGACGCTGACCTATTCGGGCGGGCAGAACATGGATATTGCCAACCAGGAAGCGACCTGGTTCGGCATCTTCGGGCGCGGCACCGCGCTTGGCATTCCGATCCCCGTCTTGATCTTTGCGGGGCTTGCCGCCGTTCTGGCGATCCTCTTGGCCAAGACCCCCTTCGGGCGCAAGGTCTATGCCGTCGGTGGCAATGAGGTCGCGGCGACCTTCTCCGGCATTCCGCGCGCACGGGTCGTGTTCTTCACCTACCTGATCTCCTCCTTCTGCGTCGCCACGGCGGGTCTGATCCAGGCCAGCCGCACCATGGGCGCGCAGAACACCGTGGGGCAGGGGCTGGAGCTTGAGGTGTTGGCCGCCGTCATCCTGGGCGGTGCATCGCTGCTCGGCGGTTCGGGAACCGTCTTCAAGACCGTGATCGGCGTGCTGATCCTCGGCTTCATCCAGAACGGCCTGCTGCTGGCCGGGCTGGAGTTCTACGTCCAGTTCGTCGTGACCTGGATCATCATCATCCTGGCGGTCTGGCTGGATATCGCGGCCAAGCGCGGCCGTCTCTGGTCGCCGATCGCCTGAAGGGGAACACCGATGCAACGCATGAACACAACGGACCTGATCAAGGGCGGCGCGATCTGGGGCTTCATCGTGCTGGAGCTGGTCTTCTTCTCGGTCGCGGGATCCTTCTGGTCGCTGTCGGAAAGCGCCTTCATGGATTTCGACAACATGCTGCTGCTTCTCAAGCAATCGGCCCCCATCGGGATCATCGCGGTCGGCATGACGATTATCATGATCAACGGCAATATCGACCTCAGCGTCGGCGCGACCTTCGCGCTGTCCGCCGTGGTGATGCTGGATTCGATGAACTGGCCGATCATGGCGGGGCTGGGGGATTGGGCCATTCCGGTGGCCTGGCTGCTGGCGCTGCTGACCGGTGCGGTGCTTGGCTTCATCAACGGGATCATCGTGTGGAAAACCGGGGTCGATGCCTTCATCGTCACGCTTGGTTCGATGCTCGGGTTTCGCGGGCTGGTCTTCATGTATAACGGCGAGAACCCGACCTTTCACCTGAACTGGACCATGGTCGATATCGCGGAATGGGACGCGCTCGGGGTCGAGACACCGGCGCTGGTCCTGATCGCGGTCGTGGTCGTCGCCTGGCTGATCATGACGCGCACGGTGCATGGCCGCAATGCCTATGCCATCGGCAACAACCGCGAGGCGGCGGTCAATGCGGGCCTGCGCGTCGGGCCGCATATGCTGATCAATTTCGTCATCATCGGCACGCTGGCAGCCCTGTCCGCCGTGGCCTTCTATTCGGCCAGCGGCTCGGTGAACCCCAATGACGGGATGCTGTTCGAACTGTGGGCCATCACCGCCGTGGTGCTTGGCGGCACCAAGCTGACGGGGGGCTCGGGCTCGATCATCGGCACCTTCGGCGGCGTCATCGCGATCCAGCTTCTGCGCAAGGGCCTGGGCCATATCGGGGCCGATACCGAGACCGTCAACCTTGTGATCGGGTCCATCCTGATCGCGGTGCTGTTCCTTGATCGCCAGCTCAATCGCAAGGGCCAGGAGGAGTTGAAGGTATGAACACGGATCGAAAACCCGCCCTGCGGCTGGAAAACATCGTCAAGACCTTCCCCGGTGTGCGGGCGCTGGACGATGTCAGCTTCGAGGTCTTCCCCGGCGAGGTCCACGCCCTGATGGGCGAGAACGGCGCCGGGAAATCCACCCTGATGAAGGTTCTGGGCGGCATCCACCAACCCGACGAGGGCCGCATTTTCGTCGAGGAGGCCGAAGCCGTCATGACAACGCCGCTGCATGCCAAGGCGCGCGGGGTCATGTTCATCCACCAGGAACTGAGCCTGGCCGAGGAACTGTCGGTGGCCGAAAACGTCTACCTGGGCGAGTTGCCGCGCAAGAGCTTTGGCCGCGTCGATTGGGCGACGCTTTATGCGAATACTGACGAGATCCTCAAGCGTCTCAAGGTCGGTTTCACCGCCCGCACCCGCGTCGGCGACCTGTCGATTGCCAATCAGCAGATGGTCGAGATCGCCCGCGCGCTGACCGTCGACGCCAAGGTGGTGATCTTCGACGAACCCACCGCATCCCTGACCGATGCGGAAAAGGTCGTGCTCTTCGAGGTCATCGCGGGGCTTCAGGCGGAAGGCGTCGGCATCGTCTACATCTCGCACCGGATGGAGGAGATCTTCAAGATCACCGACCGCATCTCGGTCCTGCGCGACGGGGAATATCGCGGCACGCTGATCACGTCTGAGACGAACGAGGACGAGATCACCCAGATGATGATCGGGCGCAGCCTGGACCTCAGCCGCCGCACCGCGCGCGGCGAGGTCGGCAAGACCGCGCTTCGGGTCGAGGGGCTGTCCTGCGGCAGCCTGTTCCAGGATATCAGCTTTGACGTGCGCCAGGGCGAGGTGGTGGGGTTCTACGGCCTTGTCGGCGCGGGCCGGACCGAGATCGCCGAGACTCTGTTCGGCCTGCGCACGCCCTCGGCCGGCAAGATCTTCCTCAAGGATGAGGAGTTGCGCATCCATTCGCCCATCGAGGCGATCCGGCACGGCATCTCGCTGGTGCCCGAAAGCCGCAAGGAACAGGGGTTGGTGCTTGGCATGAACTGCCGCGACAACATCACCTTGCCGCAGGTCAGCGACCTTGTGGCGGGGCCCTTCGTCTCGGACGGGGCCGAGGTGGCGATTTTCGACCAGTATCGCGACCGGCTGGAGATCAAGACGCCAAGCTGGCGCAGCGCGGTCGGCAACCTGTCGGGCGGCAACCAGCAGAAGATCGTGATCGGCAAATGGCTGGCGATGCGGCCCGAGGTGCTGATCGTGGATGAACCGACGCGCGGTATCGACGTGGGCTCAAAATCCGAGATCCACAACCTCTTGCGCGATCTGGCGGCGCGGGGCTTTGCGGTGATCGTGATCTCGTCGGAAATGCCCGAGGTTCTGCATGTCTCGGACCGCATCGTTGCCATGTACCAGGGCCGCGTCATGCGCATTTTCGACGCCGAGGAGGTGACCGAGGACAGCCTGATCCAGGCCATATCGGGGATCGAAAACGGCAAGGTGGCCTGACATGCGCGTGGGCTTTGCAGGGCTGGGGCGCATGGGCGTGCGCATGGCGGAAAACCTCGTTGCGGCGGGCCACGATGTGACGGTGTGGAACCGCAGCGCGGAAAAGGCGGAAGGCTTCGCCGCCGCGCATCGGGCCGATGTGGCGCGGACCCCCAAGGCGCTGGCCGATGCGGTGGATGTCGTGGTGACAATGTTGGCCGACGATGCGTCATCGCAGGTGGTGCATCTGGGGCCGGAGGGCCTGTTCGCGGGCCGCCGCGCGCAGATCTTCGTCGAGATGGGGACGCTTGGACCCGATCATCTGCGGGCGCTGGCAGCGGCGACGGATAAACGCGTGATTGATGCGCCGGTCTCGGGCGCGACACAGGCCGCCACTGAGGCGCAATTGCTGATCATGGCGGGCTGTGACGCCGCCACGCTGGCCGAACTGCAGCCGCTTTTCGACGCGATGGGCAAGAAGACCATCTGCCTGGGCAAACCCGGTGCGGGCGCGGTGATGAAACTGGCGGTCAACATGCTGATCCACGGTTTGAACCAGACCCTGGCCGAGGCGATGACATTGGCCGAGGCGGCAGGCATCGCGCCTGACGCCGCCTTCGACGTGATCGAGGCCAGCGCCGCCGCCGCGCCGATGCTGACATATCGCAGGCCGCTCTACCTGGACGAGGCGGGCCATGACGTGACCTTCACCGTCGCATTGGCGGAGAAAGACCTGCGCGTCGCGGGCGACCTGGCACGCGGGCTTGGCGTGGCCCTGCCGCAATCGCAGGTCACGCAAGCCATCCTGGAACAGGCCATCGAGCAGGGTTTCGCCGCCCGCGACATGGCCGCGATCCTCAGCTACATGCGGGAGCAAAGACAATGAAAGCAGCCCTTTTCGTCGGCGGTTGGGAGGGGCACACGCCCACCGAGTTCAGCGATTGGTGCGCCGCTCTGCTACGCGACAACGGCTTCGAGGTCGACATCCACGACACGCTGGAGCCGCTGGCCACGCCCGGGAAACTGCAAGATGTCGACCTGATCGTGCCGATCTGGTCCTCGGCGCGGTCGGGCCACCAGGAAGAGTTCGGCAACATGACCAAGCCGCAGGAGGACGGCCTGCTGCAGCTGATCGGCGAGGGGCGCGGGATTGCCGGCTGGCACGGCCATATGGGTGACGCCTTCCGCGACCGGCCGACCTATCACTTCCTCATCGGCGGGCAGTTCGTGGCGCATCCCCCCGGCTGGCCCGACAATCTGCAACCGCGCGAGGATTACATCGACTATGACGTGACCGTCACCCGCCCCGCCGATCCGATCATGCAGGGCATCGGCAGTTTCCGCCTGCGATCCGAGCAATATTACATGCTGGTCGACCCCTCGAACGAGGTGCTGGCCACGACCACCTTCTCGGGCGATCACCTGTGGTGGATCGAGGGCACCGTCATCCCCGTCGTCTGGAAACGCCGATGGGACAAGGGCCGGGTTTTCTATTGCTCCATCGGACATGAGCTGGACGACCTCAAGACCAGCCAGGTCACCGAGATCCTGCGCCGTGGCATGATCTGGGCCGCGACGCGCGAGGGCTAGGCCCGTCCCGACATAATCCCATTCAACCTGGCGGCCACGTGCTGTAGGGTCTTTCGACGTGCGCCCTGCGGAATATGTTAGTTTAGCGCTAACATTTCTTGTCCGAGTTCTGTATCAAGGTCGGAACGGGTGCCCTGACCCGCGAGGTGACCGCACCGGTTGCCCTGCCCAACATGCTACGAGACCGCGCGATGCTGAAACCGAACGACACCCATATCACCGCCACGCAACTGGCAGGTGAGATTTCCCGCCACCTGAACCTGTCGCTTGGCAAGGACGCGGCCCATGCCAGCCTCTATGACTGGCGCATGTCGCTGTCGCTGGCCCTGCGCGACCGGGTGGTGGCCCCGTGGTTCGCCTCGACCCGCGCCACCTATGAAGGGCAGCACAAGCGGGTCTATTACCTGTCGATGGAATTCCTGATCGGGCGGCTGATCGAGGATGTGACGATCAACCTGGACCTTGAGGGCGTGGTGCGCGAGGCGCTGGCCGATCTGGGGCAGGATTACGCAAGCGTCATGGCCGATGAACCCGACGCCGCCCTTGGCAATGGCGGGCTGGGGCGCCTGGCGGCCTGTTTCATGGACAGCCTGTCAACGCTGGCGATTCCGGCCTATGGCTATGGTATCCGCTATGAACACGGCCTTTTCGAGCAGCATTTCGAGAACGGCCAGCAGGTCGAGACCGCCGAGGGCTGGTTGGCGCAGCGCCACGCCTGGGAGTTCGAGCGGCCCGAAGTGGCCTACAAGATCCATTTCGGCGGCCATGTGGCCGATGAAGACGGGCGCGCGGTCTGGCACCCGGCGGAGACCGTTCTGGCCTCGGCCTATGACACGCCGGTCGTCGGCTGGCAGGGGCGGTGGGCCAACACGCTCAGGCTGTGGGCGGCCAAGCCCATCAAGCTGTTTGATCTGGAGAGCTTCAACCGCGGCGACTACGTCGCGGCCAACGCGCCCGAGCGGCTGGCGCGGACGATCTCCCGCGTCCTCTACCCCGACGACACCACCGAGGAAGGCAAGGAACTGCGCCTGAAGCAGGAGTATTTCTTTACCGCCGCCTCGATCAAGGACCTCATCCGCCGCTTCCTGTCCGAAGGGCACAGGCTGGACGACCTGGCGTCGCTGGTGGCGATCCAGCTCAATGACACGCATCCCGCGATTGCCGGGCCGGAACTGGTGCGGCTGCTGGTCGATCATCACGGGGTCGAGATGGGCGCGGCGATTGATACGGCGCGCGCCTGCCTCGGTTATACCAATCACACGCTGTTGCCCGAAGCGCTGGAGCGCTGGCCCGAGGGCCTCTTTCAGCGCATCCTGCCGCGTCATCACCAGATCATCGTCGAGATCCAGAACCGGCACCTGGCGGAAACCGGCAGTGACATTCGCATCCTCGACCATGGCAATGTGAACATGGGCGAACTGGCCTTCATCATGGCGCATAAGGTCAACGGCGTCTCGGCGCTGCATTCCGACCTCGTGAAGCAGACGGTGTTCGCCGATCTCGACGCCGCCTATCCGGGCCGGATCATCAACCAGACCAACGGCATCACGCCGCGCCGCTGGCTGCAGTCGTGCAACCCGGCCCTGCGGGCGTTGATCACCGACACCATCGGCAGCGGCTGGCAGGACGATCTGGAGCGCTTGCAGGAGCTGAAACCGCATCTGGACGATACCGGGTTCCTCGACCGGTTCGATGCCGCCAAGGCCGCCAACAAGGCGCGGCTGGCGGCGTGGCTCAAGGACCGGCACGGCACCGTCCTGGACCCCGCCGCGATGTTCGACATCCAGATCAAGCGCATCCATGAATACAAGCGCCAGCACATGAATATCCTGGAGACCATCGCGCTCTGGAACGAGATCCGGGACAATCCGAACGGGGACTGGACCCCGCGCGTCAAGATCTTCGGCGGCAAGGCGGCACCGGGCTACGCGCTGGCGAAATCCATCATCCGGCTGATCAATGACGTGGCCGCGACGATCAACACTGACCCGGTGACGCGCGAGTTGTTGCAGGTGGTCTTCCCCGAGAATTACAACGTCTCGATGGCCGAGATCCTGATCCCCGCATCGGACCTGTCAGAGCAGATTTCGACGGCGGGCAAGGAGGCGTCGGGCACCGGCAACATGAAGCTTTCGCTGAACGGCAGCCCCACCATCGGCACGCTCGACGGGGCCAATGTGGAGATTCGTGACCATGTCGGGGCGGAAAACTTCTTTCTCTTCGGTCTGACGGCCGAGGAGGTGCGCGCGCGCCGCGTGCAGCCCGGCTATGCCCGTGCGGCGATCGAGGCCAGCCCGCGCCTGATGCGCGTGTTGGGCCAGATCGCGGAGGGCGTGTTCTCGGGCGGGGACACGCATCGCTACGGGGATATCCTGCACAATCTATGGGAACATGATTATTTCCTCGTGAGTTGCGATTTCGACGCCTATTTTGACACACAGCGTGAGGTCGATACGGTCTACAGGGACCGCGCCCGCTGGACCAGGATGGCGGCGGCGAACACCGCCGGGATGGGCTGGTTCTCGTCCGACCGCACGATCCGGGGCTATGCGCGCGACATCTGGGGCGCGACATCCGTGGCGCATTAGGAAAGGGGACGCGATGGCAGACGTGATCAGCGCAGAGGATGCCGGGCAGATCGTTGCGGCAACCCATGCCGATCCCTTCGCCGTACTGGGCCAGCATATGCTGGACGGCCATCCCTCGATCCGCGCCTTCCACCCCGAGGCTGACGCGATTGACGTCCTGGACGCGAAATCAGGCCGCAAGGTTCTGTCGCTTGCCCCCGTGGCCGATGCGCGGGGCCTGTTCGCGGGCATCGCCACGCGGCGCAAGCGGGCCTTTGCCTACCGGCTGCGGATCGGCAGGGGCGCCGATACCTGGGAGGTCGATGACCCCTATCGCTTTGGCCCCGTCCTGGGCCCGCTGGATGAGCACCTGTTCTCCGAAGGGGCGCATCTGAACCTGTGGCGGATGCTCGGGGCGCATGTGATCACGCATGAGGGCGTGGAGGGCACCCATTTCGCGGTCTGGGCGCCCAATGCGCGGCGGGTCTCGCTGGTCGGCGATTTCAACGCCTGGGACGGTCGGCGCAACCCTATGCGCAGGCGTGGCCAGACCGGCGTGTGGGAGATTTTCATTCCCGGTTTGGGCGAAGGCGAGCCTTACAAGTATGAGCTTCTGGACGCGGTCGGGCGATTGCTGCCGCAAAAGGCCGACCCGTTCGGCTTCGGGGCCGAGCATCCGCCCGCCACCGCCTCGGTCGTGCGGCGGCTTGAGGGGTATGACTGGTCGGACGCCGACTGGATGACCACGCGCGCCGGGGCGCAGAGCATCGACCGCCCGATCTCCATCTACGAGGTGCATATGGGATCGTGGCGGCGCGTGATCGAAGAGGGCAACAGGCCGCTCTCCTATCACGAACACGCACGGCAACTGGTCGGCTATGCCAAGGATATGGGCTTCACCCATATCGAGCTGATGCCGGTATCCGAGTTTCCCTTTGACGGATCATGGGGCTATCAGCCCGTGGGCCTCTACGCGCCGACCATCCGGCATGGCACCTTGCAGGAGTTCCGCGCCTTCGTCGATGCCTGCCACGGGGCCGGTCTGGGCCTGATCCTGGATTGGGTGCCGGGGCACTTCCCCGAGGACGCGCATGGGCTCGGCCGCTTCGACGGCACCGCGCTCTACGAACATGCCGACCGGCGCGAGGGGTTTCACCCGGACTGGAACACGCTGGTCTATAATTACGGGCGGGCCGAGGTCTCAAACTTCCTGCTGGCCAATGCGCTCTACTGGCTCAAGGAACATCACATCGACGGGCTGCGCGTCGATGCCGTCGCCTCGATGCTCTACCGCGATTATTCGCGCAAATCGGGCGAATGGGTGCCCAACATCCATGGCGGGCGCGAGAACCTCGAGGCCATCAGCTTCCTGCAGCGCACCAATACCGTGGCCTATGGCGAATGCCCGGGGATCGTGACGGTGGCCGAGGAATCCACCGCCTTTCCGCAGGTCAGCGGATCGGCGGATAAGGGCGGGCTTGGTTTCGGGTTCAAGTGGAACATGGGCTGGATGAACGACACGCTCTCCTACATGGAAGAGGATCCGGTTCACCGCAAATACCACCACCACAAGATGACTTTCGGCCTGCATTACGCGTTCTCGGAAAACTTCGTGCTGCCGATCAGCCATGACGAGGTCGTCCACGGCAAGGGCGCGATGCTGGCCAAGATGGGCGGGTCAGACGCTTTCGGCAACCTGCGCGCCTATTACGGCTTCATGTGGGGCCATCCGGGCAAGAAGCTGCTTTTCATGGGCTGCGAGTTTGCGCAGGGGCGTGAGTGGAACCATGATTCCAGCCTCGATTGGCATTTGCTGGACCAGCCGCAGCATGAGGGCGTGCAGCGGCTGGTGCGTGATCTGAACAGGCTCTACCGGGATACGCCCGCGCTTTATCAACTCGATTGCAAACCCGAGGGGTTCGAATGGGTCGAGGAGGGGGCGGCGGAGGAATCGCTCTATGCCTGGCTGCGCAAGGGGCAGGACGGCGCGGCCCCGGTTCTGGTCGTGTGCAACTTCACGCCGGTGGAACGTTCCGCCCGGCGCATCGGCGTGCCGCAGGCGGGCCGCTGGATCGAGCGGCTGAACACCGACGCCGCGTGCTATGGTGGCGGCGATCGTGGCAATCTGGGCGGGGTCGAGAGCGAACCCATCGCGGCCTCGGGGCGGGCGCAATCCATCGCGCTGACGATTCCGCCGCTTTCGACGCTCTTTTTCGAACTGGATCAGGGCTGACAGACAATCAACAGGGGAGGGAGACGGCAATGGATACGGAACCGCACAGGCTGGCGCAGCAGAGCATGGCCTTCGTTCTGGCAGGCGGGCGCGGCAGCAGGCTTTACGAGCTGACCGACAGGCGCGCCAAACCGGCGATGTATTTCGGCGGCAAGAGCCGGATCATCGACTTTGCCCTCTCGAACGCCGTCAATTCGGGCATCCGCCGCATCGGGGTGGCGACGCAATACAAGGCCCATTCCCTCATTCGCCACCTGCAACGCGGCTGGAGTTTCTTCCGGGCCGAGCGAAATGAATCGCTGGATATCCTGCCCGCCTCGCAGCAGATGAACAACGAGAACTGGTACAAGGGCACCGCCGATGCCGTGACCCAGAATATCGAGATCATCCGCGGCTACGGGCCGAAATACATCATCATCCTGGCGGGCGATCACATCTACAAGCAGGACTACGCGCAGATGCTGAAGCATCACGTCGACAGCGGCGCGGATGTGACCGTGGGCTGCATCGAGGTGCCGCGCATGGAGGCGACGGGGTTCGGCGTGATGGATGTGGATGACAGCGACCGCATCCATGCCTTCGTGGAAAAGCCCGCCGACCCGCCCGCGATGCCGGGGCACCCGGATATGGCGCTGGCCAGCATGGGGATCTACGTGTTCGAGACCGAATACCTCTGCGACCTGCTGGAAAAGGACGCGCAGGATCCGGGGTCGAACCACGATTTCGGCGGCGACATCATTCCGGGGATCGTCAAATCCGGCAAGGCCATCGCGCATCCCTTCAGCCGCTCCTGCGTGCGCAGCGGGTTGGAGGAGAAACCCTATTGGCGCGATGTCGGCACCATCGACGCCTTTTGGCAGGCCAATGTCGACCTGACCGATTTCAGGCCGGAACTGGACCTATACGACAATGAATGGCCGATCTGGACCTATTCGGAACTGACCGCGCCCGCGAAATTCATCCATGACGAGGAAGGGCGGCGCGGCCATGCCGTGTCCTCGATGGTGTCGGGGGGCTGCATCATTTCCGGCTCTCGGCTGGATCGCTGCCTGCTGTTTACCGGCGTGCGCACCCATTCCTATTCGGAACTGGAGGCCGTGGTCGCCATGCCCTATGCCGAGATCAAGCGCAACGCGCATCTGAAAAACGTCGTGATCGACCGGGGCGTCGTCATCCCCGAGGGTCTGGTCGTGGGCCAGGATGCCGAGGAGGATGCACGCCGCTTCCGCCGCACCGCGAACGGCATCTGCCTGATCACGCAACCGATGATCGACCGGCTGGAGGGCTGAGATGCGGCTCCTCTTCGTCGCGTCCGAATGCGCGCCTTTCGTCAAGACCGGCGGGCTGGCCGATGTGATCGGCGCGGTGCCCAAGGCGCTGGCGGGCGTAGGCGCGGAGGTGCGGGTGCTGATCCCGGCCTACCCGGCGCTGGCGCGGCTGGTGGCGGAGGGCACACCGGTGATGCGCTTCGACGATTTCTTCGGCGGCGCGGGGCGCATCGTGGCGGTAAAGGCCGAGGGGCTGGACCTGCTGCTTCTGGACGCGCCGCACCTCTTTGACCGGCCCGGCAATATCTACCTGGGCCCCGATGGCAAGGACTGGCCCGACAATGACCTGCGCTTTGGCGCGCTCTCTTTTGCGGGCGCGCAGGTCGCGCAGCAAGGCTTCGATGGCTGGCAGGCCGATCTGATCCACGCCCACGATTGGCAGGCGGGGCTGGTCCCGGCCTATCTGCGGCAGGCGGGCGACAGGACGCCGGTGGTCACGACGATCCACAACATCGCCTTTCAGGGCGTGTTCGGGGCCGACCGGCTGGATGCGCTGCGGCTGAAATCGGCGCTCTTCACGCAAGAGGGCATCGAATATTACGGGCAGATCAGTTTCCTGAAAGCGGCGCTGCAATTGTCGGATCGGATCACGACGGTCAGCCCGACCTATGCCGCCGAGCTGATGACGCCCGAGTTCGGCATGGGCATGGATGGCATCCTGCGCGCGCGGGCGGGCGATCTCACGGGCATCCTCAACGGCATCGACCTCGACGCCTGGAGCCCCGACACCGACCCCGACCTGATCGCGCCCTATTCCACCCGCAGCCTCAAGGGCAAGGCGCGGAACCGGGCCGAGGTGATGCGGCGCTTTGACTTGACCGAGGGCCGCGGCCCGCTTTTCTGCGTCATCAGTCGTTTGACGGCACAAAAGGGGCTGGACCTGTTGCTGGACTGTCTTCCGGGGCTTGTCGGGCAGGGCGCGAAGCTGGCGCTTCTGGGCAGCGGTGAGCCGGGGCTGGAGCGCGGATTTGTCGGCGCGGCCAGCCGGTTCAAGGGCTCGGTCGGGACGATCATCGGCTATGACGAGGCGCTCTCGCACCTCATGCAGGGCGGCAGCGACGCGATCTTGATCCCCTCGCGGTTCGAGCCTTGCGGCCTGACCCAGCTTTACGGGCTGCGCTACGGTACCCTGCCGGTGGTGGCGCGGACGGGCGGGCTGGCCGACACGGTGATCGACGCCAATGACGCCGGATTGCAGGCGGGCTGCGCCACCGGGGTCCAGTTCCCGCCGGGAAGCGCCACGATGCTTGGCCATGCGATCGGCCGGACCTGTGCCCTCTATCGGGAGCGGAAGGTTTGGCAGGGCATGATGCGCCGCGCGATGCGCCACCCGGTCGGGTGGGACCGTTCGGCGGCGGAGTATCTGGATGTCTACCGCGCGGCGATGGGGTAGAGGCCGGGGCATGAGCTATCAACTGACAGGCGGACGCCCGACTCGGCTCGGCGCGCATCACGATGGGGCAGGCGTGAATTTCGCCGTGTTCTCGGCCCATGCCGACAAGATGGAGCTGTGCCTGTTCTCCGAGGACGGCAAGGAGGAACGCGCGCGGATCGTCCTGCCCGAACGCACCGGCCCGGTCTGGCACGGGTATCTTGCGGGCCTGCCCGTGGGCACCGTCTATGGCTACCGCGCGCATGGGGCATACGCGCCCGAGCGGGGCCACAGGTTCAACGCCAACAAGCTGCTGATGGACCCCTACACGCGGGAATTGCGCGGCACCTGGACGAATGACCCGGCGACATCGGGATTTGTCGAGGGCGAAGGCGATCTGTCCTTCGACCCGCGCAACTCCGCGCCCTTCGTCGCGAAATCCGTCGTCTCCGACCCGGCGCTTTTCCAGGGGCTGGCGGCAGGGCGGCATACACCTTCCGACCGCGACCTGATCTATGAAGCGCATCCCAAGGGTCTGACGCAGACGCACCCGGGCGTGGCGGGCGACCTGCGCGGCACCTATGAGGGGCTGGCCAGCGCGGAGATGCTGGAGCATCTGAGCGCGCTCGGCGTGCGGGCGGTGGAGCTTCTGCCGGTTCACTCTTTCCTCGACGACCGCTTCCTGACCGAGCGGGGGCTGCGCAATTACTGGGGCTACAACTCGCTCGGCTTCTTCGCGCCCGAGCCGCGCTATTTCGGACCCGAGGGGCTGATCGGATTCCGCCGTATGGTCGACCGGTTTCACGCAGCCGGCATCGAGGTGATCCTCGACGTGGTCTATAACCACACCGCAGAAGGGGACGAGTTCGGGCCGACGCTGTGTTACCGGGGCCTCGACAATGCCTCCTACTATCGCCTCATGGCGGGGCAGCCGCGCCATTACGTCAACGATACCGGCTGCGGCAACACGCTGAATGTCGCGCACCCCTATGTGCTTCGCATGGTGCTGGACAGCCTGCGCTTCTGGGTGGAATGCATGGGCGTCGATGGCTTCCGCTTCGACCTTGCCACCACGATGGGGCGCGAGGATCACGGCTTCGACCCGCGCGGCGGGTTCTTCGATGCGCTGCGCCAGGATCCGGTGCTGGCCGAGGTGCGGATGATCGCCGAGCCCTGGGATATCGGGCCGGGGGGCTACCAGCTTGGCCAGTTCCCGCATGAGTTCGCGGAATGGAACGACAGCTACCGCGATACGGTCCGGCGCTATTGGCGCAATGATCCGCATAGCGCGCAGGAGCTCGCCGCGCGGCTTCTGGGATCGGCGGATCGCTTCGACCGGGACGGGCGGCGCGCAACGTCTTCGGTGAATTTCGTCTCGGCCCATGACGGGTTCACGTTGGCCGACCTGACGCGCTATTCCCGCCGCCATAACGAGGCCAATACCGAGAAGAACCGCGACGGGCATAACAGCAATTACAGCGACAATTGCGGGGTCGAGGGTGAGACCGGTGACCCGCAGATCATCGCCCGCCGCGCCCGGCGTCAGCGCAATCTGCTGGCGACGCTGTTCCTGTCGCAAGGCACGCCGATGCTGCTGGCGGGCGACGAAATCGGCAATAGCCAGGGCGGCAACAACAACGCCTATTGCCAGGATAACGAGACCGGCTGGCTGGATTGGGACCGCGCCGACCGGGGCTTGCAGGGCTTCGTCGCGCATCTGTCCGCATTCCGTCGCGCCAACCCGGTGCTTCGGCAGACCCGGTTCCTGCATGGCGACACCAGGGCAGATGGGCTGGCGGATGTCGAATGGCGCGATTTCGACGGCGGGCCGCTGCCCTGGCGCGATCCGGGGCTGGACAACCTGTGCCTGATCCTGCGCGGCGCGGCGGATGCGCCCGAGGGGGAGGCGGGCGCCGCGTTCCTGGTCTTTAACCGGGGTGATGCAGCGGGCGAGGTTATGCTGCCGGACGCGCCCGAGGGGTCCGCATGGCACCGCGCGGTGGACACCGACCGGCTGGAGCGGGACGCCCGGATCGCGCGCGATACGGCGCAAGTCGCGGGCGACAGCGTCGTGGCCTTCATCCTGGCGAAAGCACCATGAGCACCGACCCCGACCTCGCCGCGCTGGCCGATCTGTGCGGGATCCTGCCCGCCTATCACGACCTGCACGGGGGGCAGCGGATCACCTCGCCCGAGACCCAACGCGCGCTCTTGGCGGCGGATGGGGTGGATGTGTCCTCGCCCGCCGCGATCCGCGACAGCCTGGCAGCGCTGCGCCAAGCGGGCCAGGATCGCTGGTTCCCCGAGGAGGTGATCATCGAGGCGGGGGCGGAGGCACATCTTGGCTTTGGCCTCGGCGCGACATGGGCGTTGCGCGCGGGGGATGACGAGGTGGTGGCCGAGGGGCTGCCCGCCGATCACATCACCCTGCCGTCGTTGGCCCCCGATATATACGTCCTGCGCGCCGAGGCCTCAGGCCGGATCGAGGAGGTGACGGTGCTGGCCGCGCCGTCGCGCCTGCCGTCGATAGAAGACCTGACCGGACAAACCCGCCTCTGGGGCCTCAACTGCGCGCTCTACGGGCTGCGGTCGGACAGAAATGCGGGGCTTGGCGATTTCGACGACCTCGCGCGCATGGCCGAGATCGCAGGCGGGCAAGGGGCCGGGTTCCTCGGCATCAACCCGATCCACAGCATGGGCTATGCCGACCGCGCGGCGATCAGCCCCTATTCGCCGTCGCATCGGGGTTACCTCAACACCAGCCATATCGCGCTGAACGGCGCGGATGGGTTTCAGGCCATCCGCGCGGCCGAGCATGTCGATTACGCCGCCCACAAGCCCGCCCATTCCGCCGCGCTGGAAGCCATGTTCGCGGTGTTTCAGGGCGATTCCGGGTTCGACGCTTTCCGGCAGGCAGGCGGGGCGGATCTTGCCCGCTTTGCCCGGTTCGAGGCGCTGAGCGAGATCCATGGCCCCGACTGGACGCGCTGGCCGGATGATCCCGGCCCGTTGGAGCCTGCGCGCGAGACTTTCCATGCCTGGCTGCAATGGCGCGCCGACGGCCAGTTGGCCGAGGCACAGGCCCGCGCGAAAGCGGCCGGGATGCCCCTTGGCCTCTACCTCGACCTCGCCGTGGGCCCGCGCCGTGACGGGGCCGAGGCCTGGTGCGAGCGTGACGCCATCGCACAGGGCGTCTCGATCGGTGCGCCGCCCGATCACCTCAGCCCCGAGGGGCAGAACTGGTCCCTCGCGGCCTTCGCGCCCCGCAAATTGCGCGCGCAGCACTACGCCCCCCTGCGCCGCATCCTGGCCGCGACCATGCGCCATGCGGGCGTGATCCGCATCGATCATGTCCTTGGCCTCAACCGCAGTTTCTGGATCCCCGACGATGGCAGCCCCGGCGGCTATATCCGCCAACCTTTCGAGGCGCTTCTGGCGGTGATCAAGATCGAGGCCGCGCGCCATGCCTGTGCCGTCATCGGCGAGGATCTGGGGCTGGTGCCCGAGGGCTTCCGCGAGACCATGCGGGGGCACGGGTTCTACGGCTATTCGGTCCTGCAATACGAGAAGGACCACGAGGGCAATTTCCGCACCCCCGGCGATGGCGCGGCGGAAGTGCTGGCCTGTTTCGCCACCCATGACACGCCGACCCTGCGCGGCTACGCAGGCGGGCGCGACGTGGACTGGTGGCGTGACCTGGGATGGATCGACGCGGACCGGGCGGACGAGATCAATCGCCAGAGGCAGGCCGAATTGGACCGGATGCCGCGCGCGGGAGACCTCGCGACCAGCATCCACGCGCTTCTGGCCCACGCCCCCGCCGCCCTGGTCGCGGTGCAGCTTGACGATGTGCTGGAGGCGGTCGAGGCGCAGAACCTGCCCGGCACGATTGACGCGCACCCGAACTGGCGTCGAAAATACGATGTGGACCTGGACGACCTGGCCCGCGACCCGCGATTGCGAGACATCGCGTCGATCATGCGCGGGGCCGGGCGCGCGCAACCTCAAGGAGGGACCAGCCGATGACGATCAAGACCATTCCCACGACCCCGATCGACGGGCAGAAGCCCGGCACATCCGGCCTGCGCAAGAAGACGCGGGTGTTCATGCAGACGCCCTACCTGGAGAATTTCATCCAAGCGACGATCGACGCCATTGGCGGCGGTGCGGGCAAGCGGCTGGTGGTGGGCGGCGACGGGCGCTACTTCAACCGCGCCGCGATCCAGACCATCCTCAAGATGGCGGCGGGCAATGGCGTGGCCGAGGTGATCGTGGGCCAGGGCGGGATCCTCTCGACCCCCGCCGCGTCCAACCTCATCCGCGAGAACAAGACCGATGGCGGCTTCATCCTGTCGGCCAGCCATAATCCCGGCGGCATCGACGAGGATTTCGGCGTCAAGTTCAACGCGGCCAATGGCGGGCCCGCGCCCGAAAAGCTGACCGCGCGCATGTATGAGGCGACGACGACCATCGCGGAATACAGGATCGCCGAGGCCGCGGATATCGACCTGGGCCGGATCGGCGAGACCACGCTGGACGACATGCGCATCCGCGTTGTCGATCCGGTCGAAAGCTACCAGGCGCTGATGCAGCGGCTCTTTGATTTCGACGCCATCCGGTCGCTGTTCGCGGGCGGCTTCACCATGTGTTTCGACGCCATGCACGCGGTGACCGGGCCCTATGCCACGGCGATCCTGGAAGGCGCGTTGGGTGCGCCCACTGGCACCGTCGTGAACGGGACGCCGCTGGAGGATTTCGGCAAGGGCCACCCCGACCCCAACCCGATCTGGGCCAAGCCGCTGATGGACCTGATGATGGGCGCGGATGCCCCCGATCTGGGCGCGGCCTCGGACGGGGACGGCGACCGCAACATGATCGTCGGGCGCGGGGCCTATGTGACGCCATCGGACAGCCTGGCGATCCTGGCGGCCAACGCGCATCTCGCCCCGGCCTATGCGGGTGGCCTTGCGGGGATCGCGCGCTCCATGCCGACCAGTGCCGCCGCCGACCGGGTGGCCGCGAAACTGGGCATTGCGGCCTATGAGACGCCCACGGGATGGAAGTTCTTCGGCAACCTGCTGGATGCGGGCAAGGTCACGATCTGCGGCGAGGAAAGCGCCGGCACCGGCTCGGACCATGTGCGCGAGAAGGACGGGCTGTGGGCGGTGCTGCTGTGGCTGAACATCCTGGCCGCGCGCAAGCAATCGGTCGCCGAGATCGTGACGCGGCACTGGCAGGAATTCGGGCGCGACTACTATTCGCGCTACGATTACGAGGATGTCGCGACCGATCAGGCCACCCGCCTGATGGACGGGCTGCGCGACCGGCTGGACGGGCTGGCGGCGAGGCGCTTTGCCGACCTGACGGTCGCGGGGGCGGATGAGTTCTCCTATCTCGATCCGGTCGATGGGTCTTTCAGCGAGGGGCAGGGCCTGCGCATCGCCTTTGAAGGCGGCGGGCGCGCCGTGTTCCGGCTGTCGGGCACTGGCACGCAAGGGGCGACCCTGCGCCTCTACCTGGAGCAATATTCCGGCACCGATGGCCGCACCGACCTGGACCCGCAAGAGGCGCTGGCCCCGGTGCGCGAGGCGGCGCAGGAGATCAGCGACATGGGCGCGATCATCGGTCGGACGGAGCCGGATGTGGTGACCTGAGCGGGTAGTTTCGCGACGATTCCATCCGATAAAAAAGTGGCGTGCGCGTGCGCGGCGTGGTCCCGCGCGGCGTTTTGCTTGCCTGATGGCCGAGTCGCGGCACTCTGACGGCCCTCGCTCCATGCACCATGGCTGACAACCCGGCGCCATGGCCGGAACATTGCGGAAACACAGTTGTGCCGCAATCTCCGCGCCCCGGAATTCCCGTATGATAAATTCATCTATTTTCAATATCTTAGACCTGCATCATACCTCGGTCTGATACCGTTCAGACTTCGGTCGGGGGGCACCGGATTCAGACCCTCGGCCGATTTTTTCCGGCCCCCACTCGGGGCAATGTCAGGTCATCGGACGGCTACACCGGTCGTCTACCAACACCCTTCGCAGGAGACATGACATGACGACTTTCAACCTCAAGACCCTCACCGCGCGCTTCACCAAGGACGACTCCGGCGCCACCGCCATCGAGTACGGCCTTTTCGCGGCCCTTATCGCGGCTGCCATCGTCGGCACGGTTGCCACGCTCGGCGGGCAGACCAATTCGGGCTTCACCACGGTCAGCACGGCCCTGTCGGATTCGGGCATCGAGGCCCCGGCAGAGGGCGGCGAGGAACCCCCGGCACAGTAATCGCCGGTCCTGCGGGCGGCGCGCGGGGGCAGGGGCCGGGTTCTCTGGCCACCCCCGCCCCGCGCGCCTGTCCGATCCACCCCACCCCAGACCAGACCCTATCGCGGAGACGACCCATGGCACAGGCCACCCCTTCCCCAACCGACCCCGTCACCGCCTATGTCTGCACCGAGCAGGGCGCGGACGTGGTGCGCGCCTTCGCCGCCAATTCGGGCGGCGCGGAACCTGTCTTGCATGGCGGTGGCGTCAGCGGGGCCGCGCGGCTTTGCGGCGCGGACCAGCGCGGCGGCACCGTTCTGACCGAGATCGGCAACCTTCCCCTGCCCATGGCCTGTGAAAGCGTGACCGAGATCCACCGCAGCGGCGCGCGCGTCATCGTCTTCGGAATGCAGGACGACATCGGCACCTATCGCGCCATCCGGCAGGCAGGCGCGCTTGAATATTTCGCCTATCCCGTCGATGTGGCCGACATCATCCGCGTGTTGTCCGAGGAAACCGCGAACGACCCCGAACCTGTCAGCGATCCCGCCCTGCGCATCGCCGTCACCGGCAGCAATGGCGGCGTCGGGGCCAGCCTTCTGGCACAGAACCTGGCCTGGATCTCGGCAACCGCGCGGGGGGGTGAACGGGCCACCGCGCTGGTCGATGGCGATCTGGCCTTCGGGTCGGTCGCCTGTGACCTCAACCGTGACACCACACCGGGCTTCCGCGAGGCGCTTGCCGCCCCCGACCGCGTCGATGAGACCTTCCTCAAGGCCACCATGGACCGCATCACCCCCAATCTCTCGCTCTATTCCGGCCATGGCCGCGCAGTGCCGGATGCCGACGCGCTGGAGGGCGGGCTGACCCGGCTTCTGCCGCGCCTCTCGGCCAGTTTCCCCACCACCGTGCTGGATGCGCCGCGCGCGCTGATCCTGCGCCGCCCCGACATGGTGCGCCAGTTGCACGCATTGGTGCTGGTCGTCCCCGGCGGATATGGCGGCATCCACGCCGCAAGCCGCCTGATGGCCCGCCTGCGCGAGGATGCGCCGGATCTTCGGGTCATTCCGGTCCTGTCCGAGCTGCGCAAGGATGCCGGGCTGCCCCGCAAGGAGCTGGCACAGGCCTTCGGGACCGAGATCGCCCATATCCTGCCGCGCGACGACAAGGCCATGCTGCGCGCCCATCGGGCCGGCAGGCCGCTGGCACAGCACGCGCCCCGGTCGGGCTATGTGCGGGCGGTGTCCGGGCTTTGGTCCGCGCTGTCCTCGCCCGCGACCCCGGCGGCCGCGAAACAGCGTCGGGGCCTCCTGCGCAGGGCGCGCGCATGACCCTGCATATGGAACAACCCTCGCTCGCCCGCGCGCTGGAACAGGTCTTGCTGCTGGCCCGCCAGATCGACGCCGAGACGCTCGGGCCCCAGGACCGCGCCAATGCCGCGATCACCTATGTCGTGGAGCAATCCGGCGGTCTCTGGCCGCTGGCCCTGCAACGCGAGATCCTGACCCGCGCCACGGCGGCGCTGGAGGATGAGGGCGCGGCGCCGCCCGAAACGCGGGCCGAGGCCCCCGCGGCCAAGGCACCCACCCCTGACCGGCCCGCCCGCCGTCTGCATCTTGTCGCGCAGCCCGCCGCCCCGGAGCCCGCCCCAGAGGCGATGGACCCCGCGCCGATGTTGCACCTGGCGTCGGAGGTCACGCAGGCGCTGTCGAAGCAGATGGATTTCACCGACCTGGCCCGGCAGTCGCGGGAAGAGCAGGAGGCTTCGATCCGCGAGGCCATCACCGCCCTGACCGAGGCGCGCAAGCTGCAACTCAACGGGCGCGAGATTGCCGATCTTGTCGCCTCCGTGCTGGCCGACATGCTCGGCCTCGGCCCGCTTGAACGCCTGCTGGCCGACGAGGAGATCACCGATATCATGGTCAACGGCCCCGCCCAGGTCTATGTGGAGCGCGGCGGCAAGCTGGAACTGACGCCCGTGCGTTTTCGCGACAACGCGCATGTCTTCAGCGTCGCGTCCCGCATCGTGGCCGAAGTAGGCCGCCGCATCGACGAGGCGCAGCCGATGGTCGATGCATGCCTGAAGGATGGCAGCCGGGTCAATGTCGCGGTGCCGCCGCTGGCGATTGACGGGCCGACCATCACCATCCGCAAATTTCCCAAGAACCCGGTTCGCCTGGACGCGCTGGTGCAGGGCGGCAGCCTCTCGGCGCAGATGGCGGCGTTCCTGGGTCTGGCCTCGGTCCTGCGCCTCAATGTGCTGATCTCGGGCGGCACCGGGTCGGGCAAGACGACGCTGTTGAATGCGCTCTCGCAATTCATCCCGGCGGGCGAGCGTGTCGTCACCATCGAGGATGCCGCCGAACTGCGCCTGCAACAGCCCCATGTCGTGCGCTTTGAGACCCGCCCCCCCAACGTGGAGGGCACCGGCGAGGTCACCATGCGCACACTGGTGCGCAATGCGCTCAGGATGCGGCCCGACCGGATCATCATTGGCGAGATACGCGGCGACGAGGTGCTGGACCTGATGCAGGCGATGAACACCGGCCATGACGGCTCGATGTCGACGCTGCACGCCAATTCCCCGCGCGAGGCGCTGACACGGGTGGAAAGCATGGCGGCGCTGGCGGGCTTTTCGGCGGGAACGGCGGTGATCCGGCGCCAGTTGACCGATGCCGTTCACCTGGTGGTTCAGGTCAGCCGGATGCGCGACGGACGCCGCCGCATCACCTCGATCTCGGAGATCGCGGGGATAGCCGGTGACGCCATCATGCTACAGGAAATCTTCCGCTTCCGCACCGATCCCGACAGCACGCGGGCGGAGGTGCGCGGCGGGTTCGAGTTCTCGGGCTACCGCCCCGACTTCGCCAGTCGCGCCGCAGAATACGGTCTGGCGGATGAGCTTGACCGGATATTGGAGGGCTGAGGCCATGTCGCAGGAATTGCTTGTTCTGATCGCGGGGTCTGCCACGCTTGCCCTGCTGGTGCTGGCGGGCCTCGTCCTCAGCGACCGCCGCCGCCGCGCGCATCGCGCCCGTGTCGCGCGGGCACTTTCCGGCCACCGGCCTGACACCATTCCAACCGCCACCAAGCCCCGTCAACGGCGTAGCCGCGCGGCCCGGCCCGGTGACCCAGTGGGGCGCAACCTGGCCCGCCTCGACGAGGCGCTGGCCCGCGCGGGCATGACGGTTTCCGCCGGTGAGGTTCTGACCCAGATCGGCATTGCGGTGCTGGCGCTTTACGCGATCTTCGTGCTGCTCTTGCAGCTGCCCCTTGTGCAGGCCGTCGCGATGGCCGTGGCGGGCCCTGCGGCTCTGTTGTTGCTGGTGCTGCGCTTCAAGCGGGCCAGGCGGATAGCCGCCTTCACCGCCGGTCTGCCCGATGCGCTGGACGTCTTCGCGCGGGGGCTCAAGGCGGGGCGACCGGTCGCCGACAGCCTCTCCATCGTGGTGGAAAACGCCCCCGACCCGGTGCGCGGTGAACTGGCGCGCTGCCGCGATCAGATCAAGATGGGCACCACGCTGGCCGATGCCTTCGCCGATCTCGCCGCGCGGATGCCGACGGCCGAGGCGCATTTCTTCGGCGTCGCCACCGCGCTGCAATCGGAAACCGGCGGCAACCTGATCGAGACGATCGAGAACCTTTCGGCGCAGTTGCGCGAACGCCGCAAGCTGAAGCAGAAGGCGCGCGCGCTGTCCTCCGAGGCACGGGCCAGCGCCATCATCCTGGCCTCGCTGCCCTTTGCCGTCGGGCTGGTGATCTTTCTACTGAACGCGGCCTATCTGGACCCGCTCTTCAGCGATCCGCGCGGGCGGGCGATGCTGATCACCGGCATTTGCAGCATCGCACTTGGCATTTTCATGATGGTGCGGATGGGCAAGCTCGATGTTTGATTTTCTCGGCACCGGAGGGCGCATGATGACCGACCCCGAAATCTACATGTTCTGGATGGCCTTCATCGGCCTGTCCGTCAGCTTCCTGGCCGCCGCCGGGCTGATGGCCGATGCACGGGTGAAATCGCAGCGCGCGGCCCGGATCGCGCGCGCCTGCGGCACCGCCCCCGCGCCCGAGGCCCGGCACGGCGGCCCGCTGCATGAGAGGATCGGACGCGCCCTGCTCAGGATGGCGGCGCAGAGCGGCGAAAGGGTCTCGGCCATTCTGGGCGGCGAGGCCAGGGCCACCGCCGAGGACTTGCAGGCGGCGGGGTTCCGGGGCCGCGACGCGGTGCTGATCTATGCGTTTCTCAAGACCGTCCTGCCGCTTGGCACGGTGCTGGTCGGCGCGGCCTGGGTGCTGACCACCGGGCGGGCCGGATTGGGCCTGCTGGTGCCGCTGGCGACCGTGCTGGCCATCGCGCTGGCGATCTCCAAGGGCGTGGATATCGCGGTCGACGTGATCCGCAAGAAGCGGCTGGCGCGGATCCGCTTGGGTGTCGCTGACCTGCTGGAACTGCTGGTCATCACCAGCGAGGCCGGCCTGGGGCCGCAACCCGCCCTGCACCGCGTGGCGGGAGAGCTTGAGGCCGCCCATCCCGAGCTTGCGCGCGAGGCGTTGCAGATGGTGGCCGAGATGCGCATGACCAACGACCGCCGCGCCGCCTATCAGGCGCTGGCCGCCCGCGTGCCGCTGCCCGAAATCGGTGTCTTCACGCAGACGCTGGACCAGTCCGACACCTATGGCACGCCGTTTTCGCGCGCCATGCGCACCCTGATGGTGGAGTTGCGCAGCGATCGCCTGCTCAGGGTCGAGGAAAAAGCCGCGCGCCTGCCGGTAATCATGACCGTGCCGCTCATTTTCTGCATCATGCCCGCCGTCTTCATCGTGCTGGTCGGCCCCGCCGTCCTGTCCATCCTCGACAACATCATCGCGGGGGGGTGAACGATGCGCAGGGTTCTCCGCCGTTCCCTCCGCCACTGGCGGAGCAACGAGTCCGGCGCCGTCGCGGTCGAGTTCGCCATCATCGCGCCGCTTCTCTTCGCGATGCTTTTCGGGATCGTCGTGGTGGGCTATGCAATGGCGCTCAGCCATTCGGTGAACCAGTTGGCGGGCAGCGCCGCGCGCGCCAGTGTCGCCGGACTGACGCAAGGCGAACGCCGCGACCTTGCGCAGGCCTATCTGGACGAGGCCGCCACGCATTACCCGCTGCTGGTGCAAGACGCGATCCGCCCGACCCTGACCCTGTCGCAGACGGGCGATGCGGATATCACCGTGGCGATTGCCTATGACCTCGACGGCTCCATGCTGTCGCTGGCGAACGGGTTTCTGGGGCTGGACATGTCCGTGCTGAGATCGGAGGCCTATCTTGCCTATTGATGCCCTCACCCGGTTCCGTCGTGACGAAAACGGCGGCGTCGTGATCATCGTGGCGCTGTGCCTCACGGTGCTGTTCGCCTTCGTGGCCTTCGGCGTCGATATCGCCTCGCTCTACCGCGACCGGGCGCGGTTGCAGACCCAAAGCGACCTTGTGGCCCTGGGCACCGCCGCCGATCTGCGCGATGGCGATGCGCGGATGGGCGCGATGCTGGCGGGCAACGGGTTGGGTGCGGATGCCCTGCGCGAGGTGCAATATGGCCGTTTCCTGCGCAATCCCGCGATCCCGCGCGAGGAGCGCTTCATCCCGCTCGACCAGAACGCGCCCGGCGTGAATGCCGTCTCGCTCAGCCTCGGGGCCGACGCGCCCATCTACTTCGCCAGTGTGCTGACCGAGGAGAATTCCGTCACCGTAGAGGGACATGCCACCGCGACCCGGACGGGTGCGGCCAGTTTCTCGCTTGGCGGGCGGTTGCTACGTGTGGCGCCGGGGGCGCTGAACGGGCAGCTTTCACAGGCTTTCGGCGTCGATCTGGAGCTTTCGGCCTATCAATACCAGGTTCTGGCGGATGCGGAGCTGTCCTTTGGCGACTTGCGCGCCGCGCTGGCCGCCCGGATCGGGTTCGAGACGCTTAACCCGGTCACAATCCTGGACGAAACGGTCCCCGCGAACAGTGTCATCGCCGCGCTTTCCGACGTCCTGCCGCCCGGTATTGCCAGCCATCTGGGCGACCTGGCCGCCCTGCCGCCCGGACTGGCGCTGGAGGTGGGCGACCTTCTCTCGGCCGCCGACCCCGATCTTGGCCTGACCCTGACCGGGTTCATGGAGGCGCTGCCGGTCTCGGCGCTCGACGTGGTGCTGGCCATGGCCGACAGCGTCACCCGCGACGTGCCGCTGAGCGTCGAGACCGATATCGCCGTGGTCGGTCTTGTCGCGCTCGACCTCGAGGTGATGATGCAAGAACCCCCGGCGCAATCGGGCTGGATCGAGATGGGCGAGACCGGCACGACCCTGCACAGCGCCGCCATGCGCGCGCGTGCCGACCTGGACCTTGCGCCCGACCTTCTGGGCACGCTCGGCGCCGGTGTCAGCGCCACGCGCCTCACGCTGCCGATCTATGTCGAGCTGGCCGGGGCGACCGCGACGCTGACCGACCTGGCTTGTGGCGGGGTCAGTCCCGATGACATCGTCGCCGCTTTCGACACCGCGCAAACGCCCCTGTCGCCGCTGGCGGGCAGCTCGGTCGCGGCGCTCTACCTGGGCGAATTCGATGCGTTGGAATTCGGCTCCTCCGCCCCGCTCGACCCCGCCGATCTTGGCTTTGCCGACATCCTGGACCTCTCGATCTCCATCGACCTGCCGCTGCTGCCGGATATAGAGGTCGGCCTCCTGACCTTGCAGGCGCGCAGCGTGGCGCGGGTGGGGCAGTCGCGGACCGAGGAGATCCTCTTTACCCGCCGCGACCTGGAGACCGGCGACCTGACGCGCGGGTTCGGCTCGGGCGACCTCTTGCAGACCGGGATCAACGGGCTGCTCTCGCCCGCAAATACCGAGATCCGCGTGAAGCCGGGCCATGCCGGACTGCTCGGTGCAGTTGTCGGACCGGTGGTGGACGGCGTGCTGGCGCTCCTGCCCGACCGGCTGCTGTCGACCCTGGCGGCACCGGTCGATGGCGTGCTGGACGGCGCGCTTCAAGCGGCGGGGCTGGAGCTTGGGGCAGGGGAGCTGACGCTGACCGGCCATCACTGCGAGGTGGTGCAGTTGGTGCAATGAGCGCGGCCAGCGAAAAGGGCCCGTGTCATGGACGCGGACCCTGTCGGTTCAGGTAACGGAAGGAGAGTGGCGCGCGATCAACGCCCGCCTGCGGTGGCCCGCTGTTCGGGCATGAGATTGGCCGCCGCCGCACTGCCGGATTTGCCCGCCAGCGCTTTCATCTCGCCCAGTTTGAACAGGGGACGGGCCGAGGGCTGCGGTGCGGCCTGTCCGGCCTCCTGCGCCACCGCGCAAACCTCGTCCGTGACATAGCCGATCAGCTGATACCGTGTCTCAAGCCCCGATTTCTGGTAGATCTTGCCAAGCTGCGACTTCACCGTTGCAACGGCACAGCCACGCATTTCCGCGATTTCGCCGTTCGAGAAGCCCTTGACCACGAAGAGCGCCACCTCCGCCTCGGCCTGTGACAGGCCCCATTCGGCGGCGTAATGCTGAAGGATGACCTCCTTCGAGGCCGGGTCATCCGCGCCGAGGGTGGCGCGCGATCTGCGCTGGCCGTCGAAATGCGCCTTGATCCGGATGAAGGTGATATGGGCCACGCAGGCGGTCAGAACCGCGAACCCGGCGAAGAGGCCCGAGAGGGTGACAAGATCGCGCTGCTCGGGCGTCAGGAAAAGCTGCGAAACGAGGACGGTCTTGATCGCCGCGACCGTAAGGACCACCGCGGCTGCCGTATACCAGAGTTTGTTCATCGCGTCTCTCCAACTGTCCTGTTCTTCGCCTTCGAATTTTTACGCATGGAATGGGGCAAAACTGTGCAGGACTGCGCGCGATTGTTTGAAGATGGCCCTTGCAAGGAGGGTTCCGCGCACGGTTTTCCGGACGTTTGATCTCGGACATGTCGAAAAGGACAGGTGAGGCCGGGATAGGCGCCGCGACCGGGTCTGGCTTGACCCGCGCGTCACAAGGCCCTGTTCCAGGTTGCGGGATTCGTCCTAAAGTGGCGCGACGACCCCCGGCCCGCCGACAGACAGAGGACCCTGCGATGACCCGGATCGACAGCCCGTGCCAAAGCCCGTCATCCGCCTTGCCGCGCGGGGCGGTCGCATGACGGGGCCCAACACGCTTTCTACCCTGGTCAACGCCATGCTCATGGTGGTGCTGGCGGGTTATCTGCTGAAGGTCGGCCAGCCGGTGCTGCTGCCGATCCTGGCCGCCGTGATCGTGGTCTATGTCCTGGTCAACCTGTCCGAGGCGCTTGGCCGTCTGCCGGTGATCGGCCGCCTGCCCGCCGCGCTGCGGCGGTTTCTGGTGTTGCTGGCCTTCACCGCGGCCCTTTTCGCGCTGACCGGCGTGGTGGTCGGCACGATCAGCGAGATCCTGGCCCAGGCCCCGCGCTACCAGGCCAATATCGAGCGGCTGGTGGCGCAGATGGCCGAGTTCATCGGCGTCGACGACCGCCCCGACTGGCCCGCGATCCGCGATGCGACCTTTGGCCGGTTCTCGGTGCAGGGGGTCATCAACACGGCCTTCCTGAACGTCACCGGGATCGGCTCGGCCGTGTTCCTGATCATCATCTATTCGGCCTTCCTGATGGCTGAACGGGCGGGCTTCGCCAACAAGCTCTTCACCGCGTTGCCCGATCCGCGCGACGCCGAGCGCACCGCCGCCATCATCCGCGATGTCAACGAACGGATCGGCGATTACCTGGCCGTCAAGACGCTGATCAATGTCCTGCTCGGGTCGATCTCGTTTGTGATCCTCTGGGCGATGGATGTCGATTTCCCGCTCTTCTGGGCGCTGCTGATCGGGCTGCTCAACTATATTCCATACGTCGGCTCGCTGGTCGGTGTGGCGCTGCCGGTGCTGCTCTCGGTGGTGCAATTCGGCGAGCTCAGCCGCACCATCATCCTGGCCGTCCTGCTGACCATCGCGCAGGTCAGCGTCGGCAACGTGATCGAGCCGCGCCTGATCGGGCGGCGCGTCAACCTCAGCCCCTTCGTGGTGCTGGTGGCCCTGGCGGTGTGGTCCTCGCTCTGGGGGGTGGCGGGGGCGCTGCTGGCTGTGCCGCTGACCTCGATGCTGGCCATTGTCCTATCTGCCTTTGATGCCACACGTCCCATCGCGATCCTGATGGCCGACCGGGTGATGGGCGCCTACAGGCCCGACCCATGATCGCGACGCTGATCAAGCTGCTGATCGGGCTGCTGCTGTGGGTGGGACTGGCCATCGTCGCGGCGCGGATCGTCTTTGCCCTGCCCAGGGTGCAGGACCGGATAGACAGCACCGCGCTGGACCCGGCGGATGTCGGCCCGCTGGCCGCGACCTTGCGCGTGCGCGCCAGGGGGCAGGAGGGCAAGACCGGGATCGCCATGCTGCGCGACGGGGCCGATGCCTTCGCCGCGCGGATCATGCTGGCCGATGCCGCGACCACCTCGATCGACGCGCAATACTATATCTGGCATGACGACCTGACCGGCTACCTGCTGCTGGACGCCTTGGCGCGTGCCGCCGAACGCGGCGTTCGGGTGCGGCTTTTGCTGGACGATAACGGCACATCGCGGCTGGACGCGGAACTGGCCGAGTTGGACGCGCATCCCAATGCCGAGGTCCGGCTCTACAACCCGTTCAACCTGCGCCGCTTCAAGCTGGCCTCCTATGCCTTCGATTTCTTCCGCCTCAACCGCCGGATGCACAACAAATCCTTCACCGTCGACGGGCGCGTCACCATCCTAGGCGGGCGCAATATCGGCGACGGATATTTCGGCACCGGCCCCGCCGCGCTCTATGTCGATCTGGATGCGCTGGCGGTTGGCCGGGTCGTGCCCGAGGTCTCGGCGGATTTCGACCGCTATTGGGCCGCGCCTTGCGTTCATCCGGTCGGGCCGATCCTGGGACAGGCGCGGCGCGACGGGGCCATCGAGGACGGGCTGGCGCACTATGCCGACGACCCGCAGCTTGAAGAATACCTGGAGATCCTCGAAGGCTCCGAGATCGTCACCCGTCTGTCGGCGGGCGACCTGGACCTGGAATGGACCGAGGCCGCGCTGATCAGCGATTCACCGGCCAAGGGCGAAGGCGCGGCACGGCGCGAGGACCTGCTGTCGGCGCGGCTGCTGAAAGCCGTGGCCCGGATCGAAAGCCGGTTCGACGGCATCTCGCCCTATTTCGTGCCGGGACGTGCGGGCGCGCGGGCCTTCAAGGCGCTGCGCAAGCGTGGCGTATCAGTGCGGATGCTGACCAATTCGCTGGAGGCGACGGATGTGCTGCCGGTCCATGCCGGATACACGTCGAAGCGCGGCACGCTGCTGCGCCGGGGCGTGAAACTCTACGAATTGCGCCGCAAATCCGCGTCCAGGACGCCCGCGGATACGCTCGGGCGGTTCGGCTCGTCGGGGGCCAGCCTGCATGCCAAGACCTTCGCCGTCGATGGCAAGCGCATCTTCGTCGGCTCGTTCAATTTCGACCCGCGCTCGACCATGCTGAACACCGAGATGGGCCTGCTGATCGAAAGCGCGGCGTTTGCAGGAAACCTGCATGACGCCTTCGACCGGGAATTGGACGGGCTGGCCTGGCGGGTCGAGATGGACGGGCTCAAGACGGTCTGGATCGACCCTGAAAGCGGCGAGGTGACGCGGGATGAGCCCGGCACGACCTTTGCCAGGCGTGTGGTGCTCAGGGTGATCGGCTGGCTGCCGGTGGAATGGCTGCTTTAGCTACAGCGCCGAGATCACCAGCCGGACGGCGATGATCAGGAGGAGCCCGAGGATACATTTGTCGAACACATCGCGGCTGATCCGCCGCGCAAGATACGCCCCGAGCGGCATCGCCGCCACGATGAGGGCCAGCGTGCCGAGGCCAAGCGCGAAGCGGTTCCAGGTCATTAGCCCGTACTGGATCTGCAACGGCAGTTGCGACAGCGACATGGCGGTGAAGAAGACCGCGATGGTCGAGATGAAGACCGCCCGCTCCAGCTTGAGCGCATTCAGGAACGTGACCGAGATCGGCGCCGACACACCGACCGCGCCTTGCAGGATGCCGCCCAGGAATCCGATGGGGGCGGCAAGTGGCAAGGCGCGCGCATAGGCCAGCGCCCAATCGGGTTTGACCAGGCGGAACCCGACATAGAGGAACACCACCACCGCCACCAGAAGCAGCAGCGTATCGGGCAGAAGGCGGGCGAGGATCACGGTGCCAAGTCCGGCGCCGACCAGCCCGGCAATCGCGAAGCGGGCGGTAAAGCCCCAGGGCAGCCGCGCGCCGCGATAGGCCCAGGCCTGCCAGATATTGGACAGGAGGTTCGGCACGGTAAAGATCGTCACCGCGGTCGGCACGTCGAAGACAACGGCCAGCATCGGCACCGCCACAATCGGCGCGCCTGCCCCGGTCGCCCCCTTCAGCACGCCGCCGATGAGAATACCCAGAACGGCCAGCGTGATGGCTATGGGGTCGGTGTTCATCTGCTATCCTGTTCCGCTCCTGCCGACAAATTGGCTTGTCAAAAGGGAAAGGGCAATCAATATTGGACGGAATCTTGTTATTTGAGATTTTTGGGTCGGATGTCACAGGCAAGCGGAGACCGGGTATTGGCGATCCTCGACCTCTTTTCCGAGGATCGGTTGGTCTGGACGCCGCAGGCGATGATGGCCGCAACCGGCTATACCCGACCGACGCTCTACCGCTATCTCAAGACCTTGCGCGCGGCGGGGTTCCTGGCCGCGGTGCCGGGCGGCGGCTTTGCCATCGGCCCGCGCGTGGTGGAGCTGGATTTCCTGATGCGCAAATCCGACCGGCTGATTGCGGGGGCGGAAGCGGAGTTGCACGACCTTGCCGCACGCTTTCCCGGCACGGCCTTTCTGGCGGAGTGGTATGGTGAGCGGCTGCTCTGCGTCGCATCGTCCAGCCGCGACATTGCCGCGCGCACCAGCTACCCGCGCGGGCGGCCCATGCCGTTGGCGCGCGGGGCGGCGTCGCGCGCGATCATCGCGCATCTGCCGAAACGGCAGCAACAGCGGTTCCTGGATCACGAGGCCGACCTGCGGCAGGTGCGCCGCGATGGCGTGGCCGTGGCGCATGGCGAGGTGACACGCGGTATCGTCGGCACCGCCGCGCCAGTGCTGGACGAGGGCGGCCGCCCGCTGGCCTCGCTCTGCGTCTCGATGGAGGCGGAGGATTACGCGCGGATTGTCCCTGCCGACCTGGCAGAGGCGATCATCGCGGCGGCGGCGCGGATCATGGCGCGGCTTTCGGAGCGGCAGGACTTGGATCGGACCGGCTGACCACCGGAGAAAGAGGGAGTGAGACACATGCAGAGCGACCCGGCACGGCATTATATCGGCGGCACCTGGCGCGAGGGGGTGGGCGATCTGGGGACCAGCACGAACCCCGCCGATTTCAGCGCGGTGGGGCAGTTTCACCCCGGATCGGCGGCCCTGACGGATGAGGCCTGCGCGGTGGCCCGCGACACCTTCTTTTCAACGGATTGGGCCCATAACCCCCGCCTGCGCGCCAAGGCGATGTTCGAGATGGCCGACAGGCTGGAGGCGGCGAAGGACGAGATCGTGGCGCTCTGCGTGGCGGAAAACGGCAAGCTGCGCGCGGAAGCCATGGGCGAGACCATGGGCGCGATTTCCGAGACGCGCTATTACGCGGGGCTTGCGCGCGGCATTCGCGGCACCATGCAGGAGGTGATGCCGGGGCAGATGTCGCTCTTTCACCGCGAGGCCGTGGGCGTGGCCGCCGTGATCGTGCCGTGGAACGCGCCAGTGACGCTGCTGATGCGCTCGCTCGCCCCGGCGTTGGCGGCGGGTTGCACCGCGGTCATCAAGCCCGCGGGCCAGGTGCCGCTGACCCATGCCCGCATCATGCAGGCGCTTGTGGGCGCGCCGTCCTTGCCTGCGGGCGTGATCAACTCGGTCAATGAGAACGGGATCGAGGTGGGGCAGGCGCTGGTCGCCTCGGAAAATGTCGACGTGATCTCCTTCACCGGGTCGTCGCGCACCGGCAGCGCCATCATGGCGGGCGCGGCCCCGACGCTGAAACGGGTAGGACTTGAGCTTGGCGGCAAGGCGCCCGCGGTGATCTTCGAGGATGCCGACCTGGATTTGGCGGTCAAGGAACTGACCCATGGCGCGCTGAACATGGCCGGGCAGATTTGCGTCGCCGCCGCGCGGTTCCTGGTGCATGAGAGTGTCGCGGAGGACTTCGAGGCCAAGGCGATTTCCGCTTTCAAATCAATACGAACCGGGCCGGGCAGCGACCCCGACAGCCAGATGGGAAGCCTGATCGACGCCGACGCGCAGGCGCGGATCGCGGGGCTGATCGAGCAGGCGGGCGATGAAGGCGAGATGCTCTTGAAGGGCGGCAGGCTGGACCAGGGCGCGTTCCTGACCCCGACGCTCTTCCGCATCGACAATCTGCAATCCGCGCTGGTGCAGGAGGAACTGTTCGGCCCCATCGTCTGCGTCGAACGCTTCGCCGATGAGGCAGAGGCGGTGGCCCGCGCGAACGCCACGCTCTACGGGTTGGCGGCCTCGGTCTTCACCCGCGATGTGGGGCGCGCGATGCGGGTCAGCCGGGCGATCCGGGCGGGCACGGTCTGGGTCAACTCGCATCTGCGTTTGTTCGCGGAAGGGGAAACCGGAGGCTTTGGAAAATCCGGCCTCGGGCGGTTGCACGGGCTGGAGGGATTGGCCGATTTCCTTGAAACCAAACATATTTATCTGGAACCGGGGATGATCTGAGCCATGGAGATGACGCATGACGTGGTGATCATCGGCGGCGGGCCGGTGGGTCTTGGGCTGGCCATCGACCTGGGCCAGCGCGGGCATTCGGTGGCGGTGGTGGAGCGCTACCGCGCCTTGCATCCTGTGCCCAAGGGGCAGAACCTGACGCAGCGGACGCTGGAAATCATCGACCATTGGGGGTGCGAGCGGGAATTGCGCGCCGCGCGCATCGTGCCGAGGGGTGTCGCGAATGGCGGATTGGTGACCTACGGGACGCTGCTGGGCGAACACGCCTATAACTGGCTGCCGCGTGAATCCGTCGGGACCTATTACGGCCAGAGCGTCGACCGGATGCCGCAATATTGCACCGAGCGCGTGCTGCGCGAGAGGGTAGCTGACCTGCCCTCGGTCGAGCTGTTCTATGGCTGGCGCTTTGATGCCTTGGCGCAGGATGCCGAGGGCGTGGTCGTTGATATCGTTGAATATAAAGGCGAGGTGAGGCGCAGTCTCCGGGGCCGCTATGCGGTCGGGAGCGATGGCAGCCACTCGGCCACGCGCGAGGCGGCGGGGATCGGGCAGGAGGTCAAGGACCATGACCGCAAGATGGTGCTGCTGGTGTTCCAATCGCCGGAACTGCACCGCCTGCTTGGGGAGCGCTATGAGGAGAAATCCTTCTACTACGCGCTCAGCCCCGAATTGGAGGGCTACTGGAAGTTTCTGGGCCGCGTCGATGGCGATAGGACATGGTTCTATCATGCCCCCGTCGCGGTGGAGGCAACGGCGGAAAACACCGATTTCGCGGCCATGCTGCATGAGGCGGCGGGCCAGGAATTTGCGCTTGATATCAATTATGTAGGTTTCTGGGATCTGCGCTTTGTGCTGGCCGAAAGCTACCGCGCGGGCCGGGTTCTGATCGCAGGCGATGCCTGCCACAGCCACCCGCCCTATGGTGGCTACGGGATCAATACCGGGTTCGAGGATGCGCGGAATCTCGGCTGGAAACTGGGCGCGGTGCTGGAGGGGTGGGGCGGCGACGGGTTGCTGGACAGTTATGACGCCGAACGCAGGCCGGTCTTCGCCTCGCTCAGGGATGATTTCATCGAGCGGTTCATCGAAGAAGACCGCGCGTTTTTAAGGACTTACGACCCTGAGGATGATGCGGAAGCCTTCGCCCGTGAATGGGCCGCGCGCAATGTCGGATCGACCGAGGTTTTCACCTATGAGCCGCATTACGAGGGCTCGCCGCTGGTTGGCGGACCGGGGCGACCGGCGGCGAAGGGGGATCATCAGTTTACCGCGCGCGCCGGGCATCATCTGGCCCCACGCGCGCTGTCGGACGGGCGGACGACCTATCAGGCGTTGGACGGGTCGGCATTTACTCTCTTTGATTTCAATGGCTTGATGGGAGAGGACTTTGTCGGTGTCGCCGAGGCGGCGGGGGTTCCCCTGACCGTGATCAGGGACAGGTACGAGGGAGAGCGCTGCGACTACGGCACGCGCGCGATCCTCGTGCGCCCGGATGGCTACGTGGCCTGGGCGGGGGAGGCGGGAGAGGCGGCCGAGATCCTCATGCGGGCGGTCGGGCGCGGAATTCCTGACAGCTTTGTCCGTTTATCCTGACAGGGTTGTCAGCTTTTCGGGCCGTTTCTGGCGCGGCGCAAAGTGCCTTCGAAGGCACTTGCCATCCCTTCGAAGGGATGGGCGCCCTACATCCGCGTCACCTTCAACCTCGTCTTCAGGTCGGTGCGGCAGAAGGCGTGCAGGAAGCAGGTCTTTTCCGACACGTCCAGCATGTCACGGGCGATGTCGTCGGACTCGTCGGTGGTCAGGTGGACATGGGTTTCGACCGGGTCGGCCTCGCCTGCCTTTCCGGTGCCGCCCGAGGCCCCGCCGAGGGAAAAATGCGTGTCCTGCACGATGGCGTATTTCGGAAGGTTGAGCTTCTCCATCGAGGCCATGCGCCCGAACTGGGTCATGAAGCAGAACGCGATACCGGCGGAGATGTAGCTGACCGCATCGGGGGCGCGGGCGTCCTTGCCCTCATCCGACAGGAACCGGAAGATGGAGCCGTGCGGGCTGTAGAGATGTTGCTCGATCTCCTTCAGCCCGTCCTTGCGCAGGGTGCAGATGGCTGCCGGGTTCAGGGTGCGGTCCTGGTGATCGGTGAGGCTGCTGGCCGCGCCCGCCGTGCCCTTGGCGACGGATTTCCCGGGCGACATGCCCTCGCGGGCGATCAGGGTCAGGTCGGTCTCATCCGCCTCCGGCTCCGCTCCGTCTGGCAGGCCGACGACGGGCGCATCAAGCGCCTGCGCCTCGCCGGTGTGGATCTGCTGGCCGTTCTTGGAAAGCGTGAAGAGGCTCGGCAGTTTGCCCCGCATCAGCCCGTTCAGCGGCGAGGCGTGGACGGCGTTGGACAGAAGCCCGGAGAGCTTGGCGTCATCGGCATCGGTCTCGACCTGCACCTCCAGCTCCACCGGCAGCGCGCCGCCGGTCATGGTGCGTTGCCGCATCGAGCCTTGCATGGTGTAGAAGTTGTTCTGGATCAGGCGCAGGTTGCGCAAGCGCACCCCCTCACGATCCGCCAGCGCGGTGATCTCGTTCATGTAGCTGGAGATCATGCCGACGGTCAGGAAGGCCAGCGGGCAGGGTGCGGCATCGTGGCCGTTGAGGTAGGCGCCCTCATCCGAGACCAGCCGCCACATCGTGCCGGTGCGCGCCGAGAGCACCAGCGCCTCCTTCTGGAAGCCCGAGAGCGAGCGGACCATGGCCCGCACCGCGTCGCCGTGGCGGATCTCGGGCGCGGGCAGGCCCACGGCAGCCGGGTTCGAGACCTTGAAGAACGGCGGCTGGCCGCTGGCGGCGATGATGTTTTTACCCATTTGCATGACGAAGACCTCCTTGTCTGGGGGCGCTAGCCGAACATCGTGTCGGGCAGCAGCAAGGCTATTTGCGGAAAGATGAGGATGAGGATGACCGCGGCCAGCATGGCGAACCAGAACGGCCAGATGCCGCGGAAGATGGTGTTGAGCGGCACATTGGGCGCGATGCCCTTGACCACGAAGACATTGACGCCGACGGGGGGCGAAATCAGGCCCATCTCAAGCGCGATGACCATGAGGACGCCGAACCAGACCATGTCGATGCCCAGGGGCTCGATGATCGGCTGGACCAGCGGCACGGTGAGCACGAGGATGGCGAAGCCGTCCATGAACATGCCGAGAATGACGAAGATTGCGATGAAGGCGATGACGACCTGCATGCCGGTATAGCCCTGCGCCTGCACCCAGTCGGCAAGGTCGTTGGTGACGCCGGAAAAGCCGATGAAGCTCTTGAAGACGAAGGCCCCGAAGAGGATCAGGAAGACGGTGCCGGAGGATTTGAGCGTGCTGGCGAAGACCTCGACAAGGTTGGCACGGGTCAGCTTGCCGCGAATGATGGTGACGACAAAGGCGAGGGTAGCGCCGATGCCCGCCGCCTCGATGGCGGAAAAGACGCCGGAATAGATGCCACCGATGGTCAAAAGGATGATGCCGATGATCCAGCCCGCGCGGGCCAGCATCCGAAGCCGTGTGGCCAGCGGGGCCTTGTCGGTGCCTCCCGGCGCGCGGTCAGGGTGGCGCAGGACGGTGATCCAGATCGCCAGGATGAAAAGCGCGGTCAGCATCAGCCCGGGCAGGACACCGGCCATGAAGAGGCGGCCGATGCTCTCCTCGGTCAGGATGGCGTAGATCACGAACCCGGCGGAGGGCGGGATGAGAATGCCGAGCGTGCCGCCCGCCGCGATGGAGCCTGCGGCGAGCCCGCCCTCGTATTTGTAGCGCTCCATTTCCGGCAGGGCGACGCGGCCCATGGTGAGGGCGGCGGCCAGCGACGACCCCGAGAGCGCCGAGAACCCCGCGCAGCCCACCACTGAGGCCGAGGCCAGGCCGCCCTTCATGTGCCCGACCCAGGAATGCGCCGCGGCATAGAGGTCGCGGCTCATCCCCGAGGCCCCGGCGAGGTTTCCCATCAACACAAAGAGCGGGATGATGGTCAGCGGGTAGTTCGACGCCTCGTTGAAGATCTCGCCGCCCAGTTTCGGGATCGCGGCGCGTTCGCGGATGAACCAGATGCCCGCGGTGCCCACCAGCATCAGGGCGATGCCCACCGGCATGCGGATGGCGAGGAGGATGAAGAGGCTGAGAAACCCCAGGAGCGCGATCAGGCTGTCTTCCATCGGGTCAGTCCGCCATTTCGTTGGGGTCGTCGCCGGTGAAATGAAAGAGCCCGATGACAAGGTGCAGCGCCGTGGTGGCGGCATAGAGCGCCATGGCGACGGCGAGGTAGTAGTAGAAGGGGCGATGTTCGATCGAGAAATTCGCCGTGATGCAGGCGCGCTCGGACCCGCAGGCCTTCTTGGTCAGGGCGTAGACGGCCAGCACCAGGATGAACAGCGTCAGCGCGCGCATGATCAGGTCGGTGATCCGGGTCAGGCGCCGCCCGCCAAGCGTGCCGAGCAGGTTGACGCTGACATGGGACTGGTGGCGGGCGCCATAGGCAACGGCGGCGCCCGCGACAAGGACCAGGACCATCTGCGAGAGATCCTCGGTCCCGAAGATCGGGTCGCGGAAGATGTAGCGCGAGATCACGGCGGCCAGCGTGATGACCATCAGGGCGACGATGGCCAGCCCGCCCGCCACGGCCAGCAGCCCGGCCAGGCGGCCGAGCTGCCGATCCGCCCAGAGAAGGGGTTTGGGCGTCGCTCGCGTCACGCTTACTGGCCCATCATCCGGTCCATGACCGCGCCGACGGTGGTGCCGCCGACGACCTCGGCGCGGGCCTCCTCGAGTGCGGTGGCATAGGCGTCTTGCCAGCGGGCGCGTTCCTCATCGGTCAGGTCGATGATCTCGACCCCGGCCTCGCGCGCGATCTCGATGCCGCGCGCGGCGGCGGCGTCGAAGGCGCGCCCGCCCGAAAGCGACAGCTCGTCATTGGCGGCCTCGTCGACCCAGGCGCGTTCCTCGTCCGAGAGGCCGTCATAGACCTCCTGGTTCATCAGCAGCACGAAGGCGGACCCTGAGCCGGGGAAATAGGTGGTCAGGTAATTGCCCGGCTCATGCAGGTTGAACGAGCCGATGGCCGAGGCCCCGATGGCGATGCCGTCGATCACGCCATTGGTGAGGTTCTGGTTGATCACGCTGACCGGTTGGGCCACGGCAGAGGCGCCCACGGCCTCGGCAAAGGGCGCGTCCTGCACGGCGGTGACGCGCACCAGGAGCCCCTCGAGGTCTTCCATCGTGCGCACGGGCGTGTCGCGGGTGATCAGGATCGGCGGGCTGTTGGCCCAGACTGCCAGCAGGTGAGCCTGATACTCGGACTCGATCAGGTCGCGGGCGCGCAACAGCGCCTCGGTGCAGTCCAGCGCGCTGTCGCAGACATCGGGCAGGGTCACCACATTGGTCATCGGAAACACGTCGCCGGTATAGCCCGGCAGCGCGAAGACGATATCGGCGACACCGTCCAGAAGGATGGAGTATTGCTGCGGCGGCACCGAGTTGAGCGCGCCGCCGGGGAACATCTCGACGGTCAGTTCGCCGCCCGACAACTCGGCCAGGCGTTCGGCGAAGGGCGTGAAGACGGCGGCATTCATCGGGTGGCGCGGCCCCATGAAATAGGCCAGGCTCAGCTCCTCCCCCTGTACTGGAAGCGTCGATGCGGCGACGGCCGCGGCGGCAAGTAAACCCTTGCAATTCATTGTCTTGGTCTCCCCATTTGGTTGCTAATTCGGGAACAGCCAACTGGCCGGCCCGCTGATGGAATGGCTGGATTGAAACTGGATGATGCCCTCGTATCCGAGGTTGCGCCCGAGCCCCGACTGCTTGACGCCGCCGAACGGCCCGCGGCTGTCCTGCGCGGTGGGGCCGTGGGCGTTGAGATAGGTGTATCCCGCGTCCAGCCGCCGGGCCAAAGCGGTGGCGCGGTCGCGATCCTCGGTCCAGACGGAGGAGCAGAGGCCGAAGCGGCTGTCATTGGCCTTCGCGATGGCCTCGTCCTCAGTCTCGAAGGGCAGGATCGGCAGGGCGGGGCCGAATTGCTCCTCGGTGACAAGTTTGAGGGCCGGGTCGGGGTCCAGCGCCAGCACGGGTTTCTGGAAATACCCCCTGGCGTAGAGGTCGGGGTCGGGCACCTGGCCCAACTCGCGCAGGTCGGCCCCTTTGCTGCGCGCCTCCTCGATCAGGCCGGTGACGGTTTTTAGCTGTTTGGCGTTGTTGAGCGGGCCCATACGGGTCTCGTCCAGAAGCCCGTCGCCGACCACTATGCGGTCACAGGCGGCGCTGAGCCCCTCGACCACCTCGTCATAGCGGGACCGATGCACGTAGAGCCGCTTCAGCGCCATGCAGATCTGGCCCGTCGACATGAAGGCCCCCAGATACATGCGCTGGAAGGCGTCGGCATCCAGCATGGCGTCAGCGCAGATGATCGCGGCGTCATTGCCGCCCAGTTCCAGCGTGACCGGCGTGAGGTTCCGGGCCGCCTGCGCCATGATGTGACGGCCCACGGTGTCGGAGCCGGTGAAATTCACGAAACGCACCAGAGGGTGCGTGACCAGCGCATCGCCGATCTCGGACGCGGCCCCGGTGACGACATTGATCACGCCGGGAGGCAGGAGTTTGGCCATCAGATGCAGGGTCAGGGTGGGCGCGAGGGCCGAGTTGCTGCTTGGCTTCACCACCACCGTGTTGCCCGCCATCAGCGCCTGCGGCAGCTTTGCGCCGAGGATGGAGAGCGGCCAGTTCCACGGCACGATCAGGGCGGCCACCCCGCGCGGCTGGCGGGTGATGATGGTGTCGAAAGGCGGGCCGGTGAGGTGTTCATCCGTCGCAAGACGGTCCGCATAGGAGGCGGTGAGGCGGAAGCGGTCGCCGAGGCGGGCCATCTCCAGCTGGCATTCCTTGAGGATCTTGCCATGTTCGCGGCAGAAGAGGCGGGCGCGGGCGGCGAGATCCTCCGCATCCGCCGTCAGCGCGTCGGCGATCCGGGTCAGATGGTCGGCCCGCTCGGCATAGCTGAGCGCGGCCCAAGACGGGTAGGCGGCATGGGCGGCCCGCACCGCCGCGTCCACATCCTCGGGCGATCCGGCGGCGGCATGGCCGACCAGCTCCTCGGGGCGGGCCGGGTTGTGCAGCGCGTAGCGGCGGTTCCCGGTTGCGGGCCGCGCCTCGCCATTCACGAAAAGATGGGTCTCGACCGGGCTGTCGCCCATGGTCAGGGTCATTGGATGGCTCCTCCCAAAGCCTGGACCCGCGCCCCAGGGGGGCATGAGTCGTTAACGGATAGGAGACCCAATTATGGATACAAAATAAACCCTAAACTTGGGGATAGTCCAAGAAACCGCTCGACAAGCACGATTTCGAATACAAATATCGGGTTCATGTCCTCCAGCGGTCAACATGTCCTTGCCGTCGTCCGGCGTCAGATCCTCAGCGGCGCGCGCGCCCCCGGTGAGAAGATCAGCGAGGTTGCGGTGGCCGGCGAGCTTGCGGTGTCGCGCACGCCCGCGCGCACGGCTTTGGCAGCGCTTGAGGCCGAGGGGCTGATCGAAAAGCGCAAGGGGCGCGGCTACACCGTGCGCTCGATCTCGCAATCCGACGTGGCCAATGCCATCGCGGTCAAGGCGGCGCTGGAATCGCTGGCCGCCAAGACGCTGGCCGAGCGGGGGCTCAATGCCGAGACAGACGCCGCGCTCTGCCGTTCCATCGCCGTGACGCAGGCGATGCTAGAGGGCGACGCGCCGGTGACCGAGCATTTCGAGACCTATCACGAGGCCAATGTGCTGTTTCACGAGACCATCATGCGGGCCTGCGGCAACGACCTGATCGCGCATGCCTTCGAGCGCATCGCGATGCTGCCCTTCGCGGCGCTGGGCGCGCTGTCCTTCGAGGCGACGGACCCAAGGCGCGAGCGGATGCGCCTGACAGTGGGCCATTCGCAGCATGTCATCATCCTGGACGCTCTGCGCAAACGCGATGCGGGCCGCGCCGAGGCGATGATGCGCGAGCACAGTCACGCGACGATGAATTACGGCGAGCTATTCTCGCGCGATCTGGGGCGGGCGGAATGACCGGGCGGCTCGACGGCAAGGCAGCGATTGTCACCGGCGGGGCCAAGGGGCTGGGGCTGGTTTTCGTGCGCGCGTTGCTGGCGGAAGGTGCGCAGGTGCTGGCGGTGGATATCGCCGATATCGGCGCGGCCGAGGCGGCGGGTGCGCGGGCGATGCGGGCCGACATCACGCAAGCGGCGGGCGAGGTGGCCCGCGCCTGCCAGGAGGCGTTCGGGCGCATCGACATCCTGGTCAACAACGCCGCGCTCTATGCCAGCCTGCCCGTGGCGCGCTATGACGCAATCGACCTTGAGATCTGGGACCGCGTGATGGCGGTGAACGTGACCGGCACCTACAAGATGATCCGCGCCGCCGCCCCGGTGATGGAGGCCGCGGGGGCGGGCAAGATCGTGAACATCACGTCCGGAACAGTCAAGAAGGGCATGCCGGGGATGTTGCATTACGTGGCCTCCAAGGGCGCGGTGCAGGCGATGACACGGGCCCTGTCGCGGGAATTGGGGCCATCGGGCGTCTGCGTGAACAACCTCGCCCCCGGATTGACGCTCTCGGACAGTATCCTGGCGAACCCGGACCATGTCGAGGCGACGCGGGCCAAGGTGCTGGCCAGCCGCGCGATCCCGAGGGACGGGCTGCCCGAGGACCTGGTGGGCGCGCTGGTGTTCCTGTGCTCGGACGAGAGCGATTTCATGACCGGGCAGACGGTGGCGGTGGATGGCGGGTCGGTGAATACGTGAGGTGTGTCTTGCGCGCCAAGTCGGAATAGCGGCACAGCCGCCCGACCATCGACGGGCCGCCCCCCGGACCGGCGATTTGGCTGATCTTGGTGCAACGATTGAGTGGTGGAGTGATTTGGCAGGCATAAATCACTCCGAACAGATGTTGGATCGCCGATCCGCGGCCCGTCGCTGGCCGGGCTTGGGAAACCACCTCAATCAATCTTCGACGCATCCTTGTACATCACCCGGTGCCGCCGGGTCTTGATCCAGTCCTCCAGCTCCGCATCGCTGATGAACTGGTCGCGGTCGTAGCGGTCCCAGTGCCGGATCTCCTCCATCGGGCGGCGCCAGCGCTTGTAGGGCGCGGCGGCGGGCGGGCCGAAGAGGAAGATGTCGAGGACCGAGATTTCCTCGGGGATGCCCAGCAGGGGCCGCATCGCCTCCTGCGCCTCCTCCTGGCCGATGGCGGTGACCCACCAGACATTGTAGCCAAGCGCCGCGGCGGCCAGATGCGCCGACATGGTCGAGGCGGCGACCGATTGCAGCAAGATGCGCTCGGCGTTTTCCTTGTACATCCGGTCGAGGTCGGAGCCGTCATTCAGCACCGGGAAGGCGTTGATCCAGCGCATGTCGGAACAGACCACGATGAACCCCGGCGCGGTGGCGAGGCCGCGATAATCCGGCGTCGGGAACTTCATCCTGGCCTTGGCGCGGAACCGCTGTTCGGCGACGAAATAATCGGTGATCTGCTGTTTCACGCCCGCGTCGTGCACCACGATATATTGCCAGGGCTGCGCGTTGGCGCCTGACGGACCGTGGCGCGCGGCCTCCAGGATCAGGTCGTAATGCGCCTCGGGCACGACGTAGCCCGCGTCGAACTTGCGCACCGTGACGCGGTTGCGAATGACCTGCATCAGCGCGTCATAGCGGGTGCGGTCGCCGATCTCGGGCAGGTCGATCTCGGCCTCGGCGGCGTCGAGATCGACGGCGGATGTGGTTTCTTCGCTCATGTGCTCCCTCCCGGTTTCTGCGCAAGGGTAGCACCGGGGCGCGTTTTGCCAAATCTCAATCGGCGCGGTGCAAGAGGTTCGCCATCAGGCGGAAGGCCCCCGGCGTCAGTTTCTCCATCTGGTGATGCACGATGAGGGCGCAATGGGTGTGGCGGCCCTGGCCGATCCGCGCGGACAGCAGCGCGCCTTCATGCGGGGCCTCATCGGGGTCGGCCATGGAGAGGAGAGGGGTATAGACCTCATCCCAGGACTTCGCGAAATAGAGCCCGCGTTCCTTGTGCCATCCGTCCCAATCCTGCGCGCCAATGGGGTTGGGCGTGGTCAGGAGGGGGTGGTCGGGGATGAGATGCGTGACCTCGGCGGTCTCGTCGGTGACGCGCCAGCGCAGCGAAGGCGAGCCGATCTGCAGGTGTTCGGGGGGTGTCGTGTCGGGATCCCAGTTGTCGCCGGGGCGATGGTAGAGCGTGACCAGGTTGCCGCCCGCGCGGGTCCATTCGTGCAGCGCGGGCAGGGTGTCCAGCAGGTCGGGGCGGAAGCGGAAGGCGAAGACGCCGACCAGCACAGTGTCGAACCCCGCAAAGGGGGCGGAGGCGGAGAGGTGCGCGGGCGTCAGCGCCGTGACATCGCAGCCAAGGGCGGCCAGCCAGTCGTCCACACGGTCATTGTCGCCGCCGATATAGGCGATGCGGGCCTCGGGCAGCGTGACGGTCAACGCGCGGATGCGCAGGCGGGTCGGAAAGCTGCGCAGGCGCGGGGCGATATGGGTGTAACGGAAGAGATGCGTGGTCTGCGCAGGCCTGCCGTCGAGGGTGAGGGGCAGATCGTAGAGGCCGGGGGCGAGGTCGTCGGGCGTGGTGATCCGCACATGGTCGCCGTCCCAGGTCTGGTCCCAGCCGGGCGGCAGGTCGAAACCGGGGGTGCCTTGGGTGCGGGCGCTGAGCTCCAGCGTGACGCCGCGATCCGGCGCGGCGAGGTTCAGCACCACGGCATCGCGCGAGAGGGTCGCGCGGGTGGTGGGCAGGACCAGCGGCGGCACTTCCAGCGGCAGGTAGGACCGCGTTCCCGCGACGGTGACGGCAAGGCGCGGGCGGGCCGGGTGCAGCGGGTCGTGCCGGTCGGGATAGGGGTCCGAGGGGGGCGCTTCGGGGCCTGCGGTGATGAGGCTGGCATCGCCGCTCCAGCCCTCGGGCAGATCGGGGCTGAGGGTGGCCCCGGCTTGCGGGTTGTATTCGAGATGCAAGGCTGTGGTTTGGCCGGGAATCAGCACGTCCTCGGCCAGCCAACCGCGCGCGTCGGCATTGGCGCTGATGCGGATCACGCGGGCCAGTTGCGCCGCCTTGCGGGTCAGGCGGTGGTGATGCTCCGGGGTGATGGTGTCCAGCGCGGCAGTGATCGCGGCGTGAGCGTCGAGCGCGGCCTGCTGCACGGCGGCACGGTCGGGGAAGGCAGAGAGCGCGGCGTCGATGGCCCGGCTCGCGGCTTTCAGGTCGGGGCCGTCGCCAAGATCGTCCAGGCGCATCGGCAGGCCATCGGTGACCGCGCCCTGATCCGCGCCGACCGACGAGCGCACCAGGTGCAGCGGCCAGCCGGGATGCGGGGATGTGCCGGTCCAATGGCCCATGCCTTGCGTCTTGTGGAACCAGCGCGAGTGCTGGCCGATGCGGGGCCAGGGCCAGCCCGAGACCGGCTCATGCCCGTCGCCGCCGATGCGCAGGGTCTCCTTGGGCGGCGGCACCTCGTCATCATAGGAGCCGCCCGCGCCGGACCAGGCGGGCAGGTAGAGCTTGGCGACCTGCCAGGGCGGCAGATCGGAGCCGTCAAAGCCGGGATCGGCGGCGAGGTCCATCACCAGATGCGCGGCCTCGGTCATGGCGCGGTGGTGGCCGTGCTGGCCGGGAATGTCGAGGAAGGTGGGGCAGATGATGTCCGGTCTGTCCGTCCGCACGAGATCGACGAAACGGGCGAGGGTGCGCGCGCGGCCCCATTTGCCCATGGTCTCGACGCCCGATTTGGAGAAGCCGAAATCGAAGATGCTGTCCCCGGGGCTCTCCGAAAGCCAGTAGAGGCGCATATCCAGCACATCCGCGGCGCGCTCCATCTCGGCGGTGCGCAGGGTGCCCAGATCCTCGGTCACCTCGCTGCCGATGTCGTTCTGGCCGCCCTCGCCGCGATTGGCGCAGATATAGGACAGGTTCACCCCGTCGCGGAAGGTGAGCGCGGCCAGCATGGTCGAGGTCTCGTCATCCGGATGCGCGCCGGTATTCATGAAGGTGGTGACGGATCTCAGCGGTTGCAGCGCGCGCCAGAGGGTCAGCATCAGGGGCTGGGCCAGGTCACGGGCGATGCGGTCGGGTTGGGTCAGCGGCATGGGGGCCTCGGGGTCTTGGGGGGTCAGATCTCCGCGGCCATGCGCGGGGTGAAGGCGTGGTTGATAATGAGCGCGGCGGCGCCTTGCGTGGCGGTGAGGGGCCCGCAGGTGCCGCAAATGAGGCGCGGATGGGCGCGACCGGGGCGGTTGGCGACGGACCGGTCGGACAGGGCCACGCGGGCCAGAAGCGCCTTGAGAAGCGGCTCGGGCAGTGCGCCGCCCGCGATGACGGTGTCGGGATCGTAGAGGTTCTCGACGGTCAGGACGGCGTGCGAGAGGGCCTGGCCTGCATCCTCCAGCCAGTCCATCAGCACCGGGTTCCGCGCAAGAAAGAGCGCCTCCAACGCGGCGGAGGTTTCGGCCTCTTCGCCGGTCGCGGCCAGCCGGTCGCGCAGGGCGATGCGGCTGGCGATCTGTTCCAGCGGCGCGAATTGCCCGCGATGGGGAACCGCGATCTGGCCGATCTCACCGGCATTGCCGCGCGCGCCGCGCAACAGGCTGCGCTCGGCGATCACGCCAAGCCCGATGCCGGTGCCAAAATAGAGGCAGGCGAAACTGCCAAGCCCCTGGCCGTGGCCCGAGACCATCTCGGCCATGGCCGCCGCGCTGGCGTCGTTCTCGATGATGACGGGCAGGTCGAGCGCCTGGGACAGACGCGCCAACGCGTCCTCCTCGGCCCAACCCGGCAGGTCGGAGGCGGCCCCCGAGAGGCCCGTCACCCCGAACGGCCCCGGCATCACGACACCCGCACCGATAAGCCGGTCGGCCCCGGTCTCGGCCACCGCCATCTCCTTGACCTGACGCAGCTTTTCGCAAACCGTCGCAGGGGCGGCATCGGTCAGCCGGTCGCGGTGCGAGAAGAGGATCCGCCCGTCCAGATCGCTGATCGCGACCAGTAGCGCCTCGGGCCGCACCTCGACGCCGAGCGCCAGCCCCGCGCGCGCATCCAGCGCGTATTGCATCGCGGGCAGGCCCCGGCCCTGGCTGAGTTTCCCGGCCTCGACCAGCCAGCCCTCGGCGACCAGGTCGGCGATGATATTGCTGACGGCCTGCGTCGACAGCCCGCTTTCGCGCGCGATCTGCGCCCGCCCGCTGGCCCCGGTGGCGCGGACATGGCGCAGCACCAGCGACCGGTTATAGGCGCGGCTGCGCAGGGCGTTCGACCCGGCAGGGGGCGGGGTGATCAGACTCATGGTGAAATCAGAGCTACCGCAGGGCGCTTGTTAATTCAACTTGATTGAGTTAATTTTAGATTCGCGCCCCGAGGAGACACGAGAGGGCGAGTGGGCCATCACCGGCCACCACCAGACAGGGAGCCTAGACCACCATGATACGGAACCTCCGCCACGCCGCCCTTGGGGCCACACTCAGCACCGCCGCGATGATCGCCGCCGCCCCCGCGCAGGCCCAAGTGACCATTGAATACTGGCAGTATTTCTTCGAAGCCCGCGTCACCGCGATGGAGCAGCTGATCGAAAACTTCGAGGCCGCGAACCCCGACATCACCGTCAACATGACGACCTTCCCCTATGCCGATTACCGCACCCGGACCGCCGTTGCGATCCCGGCGGGTGAAGGCCCGGATGTGGTGCAGCTCTTCTATGGCTGGCTGAATGACTATATCGAGGCCGAACTGATCCAGCCGCTGCCGGTCGAGGCCTTCCCGCCCGACGAGATCAACGCGGAATTCTTCCCGATGGTGCAGGCGATGGAACGTGACGGCCAGTATTACGCGCTGCCGACCGCGGTGCGCAGCCTGGCGCTCTTCTACAACAACCGCCTCTTCGAGGCCGCCGGCATCGACGGTCCGCCCGAGACACTGGATGAAATGGTCGAGATCGCGGCCGCCCTGACCGAACGCGATGGCGCGGGCAACATCACCCAGGTGGGCCTGACCTCGGGCATGACCGCGCAGGACCACCATTGGTGGCGCGAGGTTCTGGTGCGCCAGTTCGGCGGGGAACCCTACACCGACGGCTACCGCAACGTGGCTTACGATTCCGAGGCCGGGCTTGCGGCGCTCAACTTCTACCATGGCCTCTCGGCCGAGCATGGCGTGACGGATGCGGGCTTCATGGACGAGCCGCAGGCCGCCTTCCGCGCCGGACGCGCAGGCATGCATATCGACGGCTCGTTCCGCATCGGCGCGCTGGAAGGCACGCGTGGCCTGGATTGGGGCGTGACCGAACTGCCGGCGGGGCCCGATGGCACGCGGTCGAACTATTCCTCCTACTGGGTGAACGCGATCACCAGCCGCGCCGAGGGCGAGGAATATGACGCGGCGGTTCTGTTCATGGATTACATCACCTCGCCCGAGGCGATGCAGATCTGGCTGGACACGGTCGGCGAACTGCCCGCGCGCCAATCGGTCGGCATGACCGACGAGAACGCCGAGCATCCCGTCTACGGCCCCTTCATCCGTGGCCTGGAATACGCCAATACCACCATCTTCGCCGATGAATCCGCGCAGCGGCAGATCCTGGTCGAGATGCTGGAGCGAATCAACCTGCAAGGCCAGGATCCGGCGGAAAGCCTGGCCCAGGCCGCCGCGGCCGAGCAGGACTTGCTCGACGCCTATTACGGCGAGTAACGGCAGACAGCTTCCCCGGCCCGCCACGTCCCCGGCGGGCCGGACACATTCCCCGCAGACCTCGTCAGGCCAGACCCGATGTCCTTCTACCGCGCCCTCTCCATTCGCCAAAAACGCACCCTCTGGGCCTGGGGTTTCCTGGCCGTGCCCATCATCTTCTACGTGGTGATCCGGTTCTACCCCACCGGCAACGCGATGGTGCTGAGTTTCCAGAGCTGGAACCTGCTGGGGGACCGCGAATGGGCGGGGCTGGCGAATTACCGGGTGCTGTTCAGCGATCCGGTGTTCTGGCAGGTGTTCTGGAATACGTTCAAATACCTGCTGATCGGCACGCCCATCAGCCTGGTGATCAGCTTTTTCATCGCCTATCACCTCGACAAGGTCCGCTTTGCGCATGGCTTCCTGCGGGCGCTCTATTTCCTGCCTTTCATGACCTCCGCCGTGGCAATGGCCTGGGTCTGGCGCTGGTTCTACCAGGGCGTGCCCATCGGCCTGTTCAACAACATGCTGGCCTCGGTCGGCATCGGGCAGGTGGAGTTCCTGAATTCCACCACCAACGCGCTGCCGTCGATCCTGGCGCCCGCCGTCTGGGCCGGACTGGGGTTCCAGGTGATCATCTTCATGGCCGGTTTGCGCGCCATCCCGCGCAGCTATTACGAGGCCGCCGAGATCGACGGCGTGTCGAAATGGACGGTGCTGTGGGAGATCACGATCCCGCTCCTGCGGCCCACCATCGTCTTCATCGTCGTCTTCTCCTCGATCGGGTTTTTGCGCATCTTCGACCATGTCTTCAACATGACCACGAACAATCCCGGCGGGCCGCTCAACTCGACCAAACCGCTGGTCCTGATGATCTACGAGACCGCGTTCCGCAGCTTCGACATGGGCTATGCCGCGGCGCAGACGGTGGTTCTGTTCCTGATCCTGCTGGTCGTGAGCCTGATCCAGCTGCGCATCCTGAGGGACAGCTGAGATGACCGCCACCGACACCCAGATCCGCGCCACCTCCGCCGCCCTTCTGGAGGGCACCCGCGCCAAGCAGCGCCGAAGCCTCGGCCAGACGATCCGCTGGCTCTTGCTCTTCGCGGGCGGCATCGCGATGATCATGCCGATCGCCTACATGCTGTCCACCTCGCTGAAATGGCCGCATGAGGTCTATAATGTGGGCCTCATCCCCGAGGAGCCGCATCTGGAGAACTACGCCTATGTGCTCGAAGATGGTCGTTTCTTCGGCTGGTTCATCAACTCGCTGATCATCGCGGTGCTGACCACGGTCTCGAACCTCTTCTTCGACAGCCTCGTCGGCTACACGCTGTGCAAATTCACGTTTCGCGGGCGCCAGATCGTCTTCATCGCGATCCTGTCGACGCTGATGATCCCGACCGAGATGCTGGTGATCCCGTGGTATATCATGAGCCAGAGCTTCGGCTGGCTGGACAGCTACTGGGGCATCATGTTCCCCGGCCTGATGACCGCCTTCGGCGTCTTCCTGATGCGCCAGTTCTTCCAGACCGTGCCGGACGATTTCATCGAGGCCGCGCGCATCGACGGGCTGAACGAGTTCCAGATCTACTGGTCGGTCGCGCTGCCGATGGTCAAGCCGGCCCTGGCGGCGCTGGCGATCTTCGTCTTCCTGGGCAACTGGACGGCCTTCCTGTGGCCGCTCATTGTGACCACCGACGCCGCGCTCTACACGCTGCCGGTGGGGCTGTCCTCGTTCGGGGACGAGGCCGATGTGCAATGGGAGCTGATCATGACGGGGGCCGCGATCTCGACTCTGCCGACGCTGATCGTGTTCCTGATCTTCCAGCGTTTCATCATCCAGGGCGTGGCGATGGCGGGTCTCAAGGGATGATTGTGCGCCAGGATCCACCGTTCCGCCGTGAGTATTTTTGCCAAGAAGATGCGGAAAATTCGACTAAAATTGTCTCATCTTCTTGGTCCAAATACTCGAATCCGACCCCTGCCGCGGGCGCTATCGGTGCAAGAGAATGACCGACAGTTCCACCTTCCCCGACCCGACCTATCGCGACACGGTTCTGGCGCCGCTCTTCGAGGGGGTGAAGACCCATTTCGCAGGGCACATGGCGGCGATCAACCGGGCACATCTGGTGATGCTGACCGAGACCGGTATTCTGGGCGCGACGGAAAGCGGCCGGATCGCGGGCGCGCTGCGCGACATCGCGGCGGAGACCGATCTCGAGACGCTCAGCTATACCGGCGAGCACGAGGATTATTTCTTCTATGTCGAGGCCGAGTTGAAGCGGCGTCTGGGGCCGGATCTGGGCGGCATGCTGCACACCGCGCGCTCGCGCAACGACATGGATCATACCGTGTTCAAGCTGGCCTTGCAGACCCGCGTCACGGCGATGCTGGAGGGGATGACGGGCCTGGCCGAGGCGCTGATCGCGAAGGCGCGGGAAGACCGCGATACCGCCATCGTCGCCTATACCCATGGCCAGCCGGCGCAACCGTCGACCTTCGGCCATTACCTTGCCGCCGCAATCGAGGTGCTGCTCTCTGACATCGCGCGGTTGGCGCGGGAGGCGGGCGCGCTGGATCTCTGCCCGATGGGGGCCGCCGCGATCACCACCTCGGGCTTTCCCATCGACCGGGCGCGGGTCGCGGAGCTTCTGGGCTTTGCCGCGCCGAAACAGAACTCCTACGGCTGCATCGCCTCGGTCGATTACATCACCGGGCTTTATTCGGCGCTGAAACTGCCCTTCCTGCATCTGGGCCGGGTGATCCAGGACATGGCCTTCTGGTCCGCCTTCGAGGTTGGCCAGCTGCATGTGCCCAATTCGCTGGTCCAGATCAGCTCGATCATGCCGCAAAAGCGCAACCCGGTGCCGATCGAGCATATGCGCCACCTGGCCAGCGTCACCGTGGGGCGGTGCGAGACGATGCTGGGCACGATGCACAACACGCCCTTCACCGACATGAACGATAGCGAGGGCGAGGTGCAGGCGGCGGGCTATGACGCCTTTGCCTCGGGCGGGCGGGTCATCGCGCTTTTAACCGCGTTCCTGCCCGCGTGCAGGATCGACGAGGGCCGGGTGCGCGCCAATGCCGATGCGGCCTGCGTCACCGTCACGGAACTGGCCGATACGCTGGTCCGGGTTGAGGGGCTGTCGTTCCGGCAGGCGCATGAGGTCGCGGCGAAAACTGCGCGGGCTGTCATCGCCGAGGGCTGCGCCCTGGGGGCGGGATACGGCGATTTCGCCGCCGCCTTCCGGGCCGAGACGGGGCGCGATCCGGGCCTCTCCGAGGAGGAGTTCGCGCAGGCCACCTCGCTTGATGGCTTCATCGCCCGGCGCGACCGGTTCGGCGGGCCCGCCCCCGCGCCGATGGATGCCGCACTTGAGGGATATGCCGCCCGGCTGGACGGGTTGCGCGCCGATCTGGCCGCCATCCGGACCCGCCGCCGAGATGCCGAAACCGCGCTGACCACAGCCTTTACCCAATTGACGGAGCCCGCCTGATGTCCGACCTCGCCCTGCGCAACCTGGTGAAGAGCTATGACAAGACGCAAGTGCTGCACTCGATCAACCTCGATGTGGCCGATGGGGAGTTTGTCGTCTTTGTCGGCCCGTCCGGCTGCGGCAAGTCCACCACGCTCAGGATGATCGCGGGGCTGGAGGAGGTGACCTCGGGCGAGATCGAGATCGGGGGCCGGGTGGTCAACAACCTGGAGCCCAAGGAACGCGACATCGCCATGGTGTTCCAGAATTACGCGATCTATCCGCATATGACGGTGCGCAAGAACATCGGCTTTGGGCTGCGATCCTCGAAGTTGTCCAAACCCGAGAAGGAGGCCCGCATCGACGAGGTGGCGGGTATCCTGGGCATGACCGATCTGCTGGCGCGCAAGCCCGCGCAGCTCAGTGGCGGGCAGCGCCAGAGGGTCGCCATCGGGCGTGCCATGGTGCGCGATCCGGCGGTGTTCCTCTTCGATGAGCCGCTCAGCAACCTTGACGCGCAATTGCGCACCCAGATGCGGCTGGAGATCAAGAAACTGCACCGCCGCGTCGGCAACACGATCATTTTTGTCACCCATGACCAGGTCGAAGCCATGACCATGGCCGACCGGATCGTGATCATGAAGGACGGCCATATCCAGCAGGTCGGCACGCCCGACGAGGTCTATCACAAGCCCGCCAACACCTTCGTTGCGCAATTCATCGGCGCGCCGTCGATGAACCTCCTGGAGGGGACGGTCGAAGGCGGCGCTGTTTCGCTGACGGGCGGCGGGTCGGTGCCTCTGACGCAGGTCAAGGTGGCCGAGGGGCGCGCGGTCAAGCTGGGCGTGCGGCCCGAGGATCTGCACCTGGCAACGGAGGGCGATACGCTCTTTGAGGGCGAGGTATCGGTGGCCGAGCCGCTGGGCGCGGAGACGCTGCTTTACGTGACATTGGCGGGGCGCGAGATCATCGCCACGGGGCCGGGACGCAACCCGCCCAAGGCCGGGGATCATGTGCGCCTGAGCGCCGATCCCGCGCAGATGCACGTCTTCGATGCCGAGACGGGCGCGGTGATCGCGTGAGCGGGCAGACCGTCATCTGTGCGGGCCGCATCTATTGCGACCTGGTGTTTTCCGGCCTCGACGGTCCGCCCGAACCGGGGCGCGAGGTCTTCGCGGAAGCGCTGGCGCTGCGGGCTGGCGGCGGGGCCTATATCACGGCGGCCTATCTGTCGGCGCTCGGGGGGCAGGCGGGGCTGATGGGGGTGTTGCCCGCGCCCCCGTTCGCCGATTGCGTGACGCGCGAGATGGCGCAGAACCGGGTGCGCTCGCATTGCAGCGCGGCCGGTGCGGGCGATCCGCAGATCACGGTGGCGCTGGCCCGGGGCGGCGACCGGAGCTTCATCACCCGGCGCGTCGGCGCGGCGCTTGCGGGGGCTGACCTGCCACCCGCAAGGCACCTGCATATCGGCGAACTGACCACGGCGCTGGAGCATCCCGAATTGATTGCCAGGGCGCGGGCGCGGGCCATGTCGGTCTCGCTCGATTGCAGTTGGGACGCTCGCGCGCTGGCGGATCCCGGGACGGCGGAGGTGATCGCCTCGGTCGACATCTTCCTGCCGAACGCGGCGGAAATGGAGGCGCTGGCGGCAAGCGGCATCGCGGTCGCGCCGCGCCTGATGAGCGTCATCAAGCGCGGGGCGGAGGGCGCGACGCTGATCGGCGCGGAGGGCGCGCGGATCGAGGCGGCGGCGATCCCCACGACGCCAGTGGATACCACCGGCGCGGGCGATGCGTTCAACGCGGGCTTTCTGGCCGCCTGGCTCGACGGGGCGGAGATGGCCGAGGCGCTGGCCCAGGCCAATCGCTGCGGGTCCATCGCCGTGGGCCGGATCGGCGGGGCGGGCGCGCTGCCGGATTTGCGCCTGCCCGAGACGGGGATCTCAGGTCAGGCGCGCCGTCAGGTGTGAGACCAGCGTGAACATCGGCGAATGGGTGTAGCCGTAATCCTCGACCGTCAGGTCGGGAAAGTCGCGGGCAAGGCGGGTGATGACCTGCTCCACCTCCATCGTCACCGCGTAGCGCCCGATGCACGAAAAGATGCCGCCGCCGAAATTCAGGTGCGGCGGTTCCTCGGTCCGGTCGATATCGAACCGCTCCGGGTTGGCGTAGTAGCGCCCGTCCCAATGCGTGGTCCCGATATTGGCGAAGACCGGCGTGCCGCGTGGGATGGCGACATCCGCGATCTGCATATCCTCCATCGCCTCGCGCGACGTGGAAATGCTGCGCGGGCGGTAGCGCATGACCTCACGCACGGCGGCGGGGACCAGCGCTGGATCACGGTGCAGGCGCGCCCAGATCCCGGGCCGGGTGGCAAGCTCGATCACCGCGATGCCGATCTGGTGCGAGGAATTGTCGGTATTGGCCTCGGCCAGCTTGATGACCCAGTTGCGCAGGTCGTCGGCGTCCAGATGTCCGGCCTTCTCGGCGGCGATCAGGTCTGACAGAAGATCATCGGCGGGGCTGGCGCGGCGGTCCGCGATGCGGGCATCGACGAAATCTATCAGCGCCTCGAAGGCGTCGAGAATCTCCTGCCGGTGCGCGGGGTTTCGGGTATGGACCTTCTGCACCGAATGCGAGGTGCGGGCGACGAAGGCGGCCTCCTCGAAGGGTGCGCCGATCCAGTAGCAATAGACGGCAGACGGGGTGGGGTCGCAGAGCGCGCCGATCAGGTCGACCGATTGGTCGCGCGGGATGGCGTCGATCACCCGGTCGACCACCTTTTCCATGTCGCCGCGAAACCGCTCGGTCCCCTCCGGCCCCATCAGGCGGGTGACGGGCAGGCGCAGGTCGCGCCGTCTTGGCCCGCGATTGTGAAACGAGATCGAGTTGCGCTTGTAGTCCAGCGGGCGGCCCTCGGGCAGGCCAAGCACGTTCATCAGCTTGGGATGCCCGGTGCCAAGCTGGCGGTCGAGGATGGCCTGGCGGCAGAGGTCGTAATCGAGGATTTCCACCCCCCGCGCGCTGCGCGCCACCTGCCAGTTCCGGGCCCACCCGGCCAGTGTCTCGAACGGCGCGCGCTGGTAGTCAGCGCTGTCAAAATCCAGTTCGGGCAAGTCTTCGATGGTCTGCATGAACGGCCCTCCTGCTGTCCGTAAAAGAATAGACATAATCGCGGTGCGCTGGCAAAGTCATCCTGTCAGGAAGGGGCAGCCATGCCGACCCGTGTCCAGCAATTCCACAGACGCCTGACCGGATCGTGGTCGGCCCGGTCGTCCTGGCCCTGTTTCATCGTCAATTGCCGCAGCTCTCCCGGCTTCTGATCCTTCACCCGATCAGACAACAGGAGAATGACCATGAAAGACCGAACGACACCGACCCCGGTGCAGGAGGCATACGCGCGCGATGGCGTCGTCCTCTTGCAAAACGTCCTGACGCCCGACTGGCTGGAAAAGCTGCGCGCGGCGGTGGACGAGGAAATCAAGCGCGGCGAGAGGTATTTCGCCTACAAGAACATGCGCGAGAGGCCCGGAACCTTCCAGGATTACTGCCTGACCTCGGATATCGGCGCGCGGGTCGCGGAGGTTGCGGGCTCGCCCTGGACCTCGCTGATCTATGACCAGCTTTTCGTGAAGGAGCCGGACACCAAGACCCAGACCGGCTGGCACACGGATCAGCCTTATTGGCCGGTCGCGGGGCCGATCATGACGATGTGGATCGCGCTGGACGAGGTGGACCCCGACAACGGCGCGCTGGAATTCGTGCGCGGCAGCCACGCCTGGGGGGCGAAATACCGGCCCTTCAAGACCGATCAGAAGGGCGCGTTCCTGCATTACATGGAAGAGGGCAACCCCGACTATATCGACATGCCCGATTTCGAGGCCGACCGGGACCGGTATGACATGCTGCATTTCGCGCATATGAACCCCGGCGATGCGCTGGCCTTCGACGGCATGACGGTGCATTCGGCGATGGGCAACCGGACCACGACCCGGCGCAGGCGCGGCTATGCGATCCGCTTCGCGGTGGAGGGCGCAAGCTACGAGCCGCGCGATTCCGTCACCGAATGGCTGCATGATGACAGCCTCGCCCCCGGCGCGCCGTTTCGCGGCGGGCGGTTTCCGGTGATCCACGGGGCATGACAGGGGCGGGCCGGGGGCGGACCTCCGGCCCATCTTCACACCACGGTCTCGGTCGCCTCCGCCTGGATGGCGCGGTCGAGTCCCTGCCGGAACAGCTTGGCCCCCTTGTCGAGGCCAAGGTCGATATGCGGCGTGACCGCGTGTTTCATGCCCACATGGACCTTTTCCAGGATCGCCTTGTCTTCCAGAAACGCCATCCGCGCGCCGTCATTCATGTAGCGCGAGATGTCCTCGTCCCCGGCATGGTCGCTGCGGTGCTGGAACCAGAAATAGCGCGTCTTGTCCTCGGTGATCGGCGTCATGAAATTGTAGGAGATGTTGGTGAAGGTCTCATCGACCGGCGCGCTGTCATAGCCACCGGTTCCGACCGGCGTGTAGACCGATTTGTTGAGGCCGATCGCGGGGCGGCACATCTCGTAATGCTGCAGCCGGTCGCACATGCCCTCGAACCGGACCAGCCTGGCGTAATAGGGCGAGGGCGGTTGCCCGAAGATCCAGCGCGAGACGATCACGCCGCGGTCGGTCTTGTTCACATCCAGCGGTTCCTCATCCGTGCCCGCGCCCGCGAAGCTGGTGACATGAACCCAGGCGACATGGCTGGGATCGAGCAGGTTGTCGCAGACCCAGAGGTAGTTGCAATCGACATCCATCACCCCGCCATCGGTGAGGCCCCAGGTGGGATCGTCGTAATTCTCGACCTCGAAGATCGTGTCGGGATCGGCCAGCGCGGGGTCGCCCATCCAGATCCAGAGCAAGCGGTAGCGGTCCACGACGGGATAGGATTTCACCACCGCGCGGCGCGGGGTCATGCCGCGTTGGGTGGGGCTGTCGATACAGATGCCGGTGCAGTCGAACTTGAGCCCGTGATAGCCGCATTCGACCGTGTCGCCGATCAGGTTGCCGTCTGACAGCGGCAGCTTGCGATGCGGGCAGGCGTTTTCCAGCGCGACGGGCGTGCCATCCTCCTGCCGGTAGAACACGATGTTCTCGCCCAGGAAGGTCTCGGCCTGCAATTCACGGCCCACATCCTTGCTCCACGCCGCGACATACCAGCAATTCCTCAGAAACATCCGCAAGCCTCGTCCCTCTTGTTCCGGTTGCGCCGAGTATGCGCCGATGCGCCGCCCAACGCCATGCCGGATCGGTTATGCGTGGCATTAGGCTGGCTAATCAGGAAACGGGGCCGGGGATCTCGGGCTGCGTCTCGGCCTCGGATTTGATCCAGGCCAGGAACTCGCGGATCTTGGGGCTGTCATCGCCGCCCTTGCGGCGGACAAGCCAGTAGGACAAGGGCGAATCCGTGATCTGCGGGAAGGGCCGCACGAGGCGTCCATCACAGAGCGCGTCGATGACCAGCGGTTCGCGCCCAAGTGCCACGCCGACGCCCTCGATCGCGGCTTGCGTGACCATGTTGGCCTGCCCGAACCGGCGCGAGCGCGCGCCCACAGGCAGGCTCACGCCGACCCTGGCAGCCCAGTAGCTCCAGGTCGGGTTCTTGTCGCCGAAGGTCAGGGTTTCATTCTCCAGCAGCGTGTAATAGACCAGATCCTCGATGCGGCGCAGCGGATGCGGGCGGCTCAGAAGGGCGGGGGCGCAGACGGGAAAGAGCCGTTCGTTCAGCAGCAGGTCGACCTCCGCATCGGGGTGATGGCCAAGGCCGTAGCGAATCCCGATATCGGCATCGACGGCAGAGAACGGCACCTGCCCGGTATCGGTCGCAACGGAGATCGAGAGGTCGGGATGGGCCAGGTCGAAGCGCAACAGGCGCGGGAACAGCCAGGTGAAGGCAAAGCCCGGCAAGCAACTGATCACAATGGTCTTGTCGGCGCGCGTGCGGTCGCGCAGCCGGGCGCAGACATCCGAGATGCGGCCAAGACCGGCGGCGATGGCCTGGGCCAGTTCCTCGCCCTCGCGCGTCGGCGAGGAGCCGCGCGCGCCGCGCACCAGCAGGTCTTGCCCCAGCCATTCCTCAAGCGCCTTCACATGCTGGCTGATGGCGCTCTGGCTGACGCCCAGTTCATCGGCGGCGGCGGAAAACCCGCCCTGGCGGACGACGGCCTCGAAGGCGCGCAGGGCGGAGAAGGGGAGGTTGAGGATCATATTAGCCAGTCTAATGCCAACCATTACAGGTTTCAAATAGTCGTGATGCAACCGGCGCGGTAGTCTGGCGGGCGCAAGGATAGGAACGACCATGACCGACATGACGCCCGAACGCGGCGCGCGCAACCTGCTGCTCAACTGTGCCGAGGCCAAGCCCGGTGAGCGGCTGCTGATTGCCTATGAGCCGCCCGGCTACGGCTATTTCGACGCAGACGCCGTGCCATGCGTGGCAGCGGCGGCTGAGGGGCTTGGCCTGCATGTCGATACGGTCGATGTCGGTTTCAACCCCGACAACCCGCATTTGCCCGCGCATCTGCTGCACCGCTTCGAGGCCGCCGATATCGTGCTGTTCCTGGCGCGTCTCGGCGATCAGCTGCGCTTTTCCGAGATGCCGCAGGGCAAGAAGATCATCGTCAGCTTCGCGCTGAACCGCGAGCTTTTCGGCTCGGGCTTCGCCAATGGGCATCACGACGCGTTCCTGGAGATCAAGGACGCGGTGAACGGCGTGCTGGACCGCGCCACCCATGTCCGGCTGACCTGCCCCGCAGGCACCGACATCACCGGTCGGCCCGAGATGAACCTCGAGGCCGATGGCGACACCTCGATCCTGCGCTTTCCGATGTCGGTCTTCACGCCGGTCCCGGCCTACACGTTCTCGGGCCGCGCCGCGCTGGCGGGGTTCCTGACCGGCACCGGGTCACGCTATTACGACGACTATAATGTCGAGTTCGACGCGCAGGTCTTCGCCCGGTTTGAACAAGGCCGCCTGACCGGGTTCGAGGGCGGGGCCAGCGACGTCGCCCGCGCCAATGCGCATTACGACCGGGTGTCGGAGAAATTCGGGATCGACCGCAACTTCATCCATTCCTGGCACGCGGGCATCCACCCCGGCTGCGGCTTTCCCTGGGACATGCGCGAGAATTACGAGAAATGGGGCGGCGCGGCCTTTGGCAATCCGCGCATCCTGCATTTCCACACCTGCGGGGCCTATGCGCCGGGCGAGATCAGCTGGAACATCGTCGATCCGACCATCGTGATCGACGGCGTGACCTTCTGGGACCGCGGCGTGTTTCATGCCGAACGCCTGCCGGGTGGCGCGGCGATCCTGGCGCAATACCCCTGTGCCGCAGCCCTCTTTGCCCATCCCGCCCGCGATATCGGCTTTCGCCCCGATCCCGCGCCGCAGATGTTGGCCACGGCTTGATCGAATCGCCTGATACTTGCTAATCAGACCTCAATGAGGGCGCAGATGAGCGTGCCCTCATGGTGCGGAGCACTCCCGTCTCCGGTCGCTGGTCCTGGAAGGGCTGATCGCCCCCGCCAGCACAAATTCACGAGACTTCACATGACAAACGCGATTGTCACGCCTCTGACGCAGGCTTTGGCCGAGGGGAAACTGACCCGCGCCGAGTTGAAAGAGCTCATGCAGCGGTCGAACGGACCGGGGCTGGTGCATCTGGCGCTCTGGCTTCTGCTGCTGGCCACGACCACGACGCTGGTGGTGCTGGCCTGGAACAGCTGGCTGATCTGGCCCGCGATGTTCGTGCAGGGCGTGGTGCTGGTGCATCATTTCTCGCTGCAACATGAATGCGTGCATTACACGGTCTTTCGCACCCGCTGGCTGAACGACCTGGTGGGGCAGGTCTGTGGCTATATCATCCTGCTTCCGCACCGGTTCTTTCGCTACGAGCATTGCGATCACCACACCTATACGCAGGTGACGGGGCAGGATCCCGAACAGGTGCCGATGCCGGAAACGATCTGGCAATATCTGCTGTATCTGTCGGCGCTGCCCTATTGGAAAACCAAGTTCACCGAGGTGTTCCGCCACGCGATGGGGCGGCTTTCCGAGACGGAAAAGGGCTTCATCCCCAAGGTCGAGCACGCCGCCGTCTACCGCGATGCGCGGATGATGTTGGGCTTCTATGCGGCTGTGATCCTGGGCATGGCGGTGACGGGCTGGTGGGGCCTCGTCTGGCTCTGGTTCATTCCGCTTCTGCTTGGTGAACCGGTGATGCGCTTCATCCGCATGACGGAACATGTGGGCCGCCCCACGGTGCCGCAGATGCACGAGAACACGCGCACCAGCCTGGTCTCGGCGCCATGGCGGTTCCTATGCTGGAACATGAACTATCACGCAGAGCACCACTATGTCGCCTCGGTACCGTTCCACCGCCTGCCCGTCCTGCATGAGAAGCTGCGCGATCACATCTTCGTCGAGAAGGGCGGCTATCTCGGCGCGCATCGCGACATCCTGCGCCAGATCTTCGCGAGGCAGGCATGAGCCGGGACTGGCGCGACCTGATCGCGGTCACCGAGCTTGAGGAGAACTGGGTCACGCGGGTGGATCTTGGGCCCCGCAAGCTGGCCGTCTACGACACGCCCGCGGGGGTGCATGTGTCGCTGGCTTTGTGCAATCACGGCGGGGCGGATCTGTGCGACGGGTATTTCGACGGCCATGTCATCGAATGCCCGCTGCATCAGGGCGCGTTCGATGTGCGCGACGGGCGGGCGGTATCCGCGCCTGCGACACGCCCGATGAAGGTCTTCGAGGCCCGCGTGCAGGACGGCATGGTGCAGGTCAGGGCGTGATCCGGGCCAGCATCTCGGCGATCCAGGGGGCATAGCTGCGGTCGATGGCGACCTCGAAGCCGTGCCCACCGCGCGTGATCAGGGCCTTCTGGGTGAAGAATTCGGTGAAGCTGGCCCCGTCATCGGGGAAGGTTTCAAGGTCCAGCGGGCAGCCGGTGGCGGTGACATGCGCGGCATCGGGGCCGGTGATGCGGACCCAGGCATAGACATCCGAGACCCGCACGATGCTGATCTCGGGCGGCGCGTCGGCGGGTTTGAGGGCATCGGTCAGGGCCTCCTCGCGGGTCAGGTCGGCGATCAGCAGCCAGTGATCGGGGCCGATATGGGCGAGGGTCTTGCCGTCTTCCCGCACCCGTCGGTTCGGAGCATCGGGAAAGCCGGGCAGGGTGTCGCCCGCCCAATCCGCCAGCGCGGCTTGCGGCCCCTTGAGGTCGAAGATCGCGCGCACTGGACCGTCCGTGATCGCCACATCATAGCTCATGCGCGCAGCCTTTCGCCCTCGGGATCGTAATGGATGGGGGCGGTGATGCGCACCGGCAGAACCTCGTCCTTGACCCGCACATGTGCCATTTCCCCATGCTGTGACGCGCCGTTCTCCAAAAGCGCGAGGCCGATCCAGCGGTCCTGCACGACGCTCCAGACGCAGGCGGTGACCAGCCCCTCGGTCGCGCGGGTCTTGCCCCCCGGTGTCAGCGGCGCGCCCTCGGGCACCTGGCGGTCGGGTTCGGGCAGGAACCCCACCAGTTCGCGGCGCACTGCCCCGCCCGCGCGTCGCAGCGCGATCGAGCGTTTGCCGATATAGTCGGCCTTCTTCTTCGACATCGCCCATCCCAGGCCCAGGTCATGCGGATCGACCGTGCCGTCGACCTCATGCGCCAGCGACAGGAACGCCTTTTCGACGCGCAAGACGTGGTTGGCCTCGGAGCCGACGGGCTGGATGCCGTGGGATGCGCCTGCCGCCATGATCTTTTCCCACAATTCGGGCAGGTGGCGCGGGGCGACGTTGATCTCGAACGAGAGTTCGCCGGTGAAGCTGACGCGCACGACACGGGCGGGCAGGCCCGCGACGGTGCCGTCTGCGAACCCCATGAAGGGCAGCGCCTTGCGCGTGAGGTCGATATCGCCGCCGAGCGCCATCATCACCTCGCGCGCCTTCGGGCCGCAAACCGTGGCATTGGCCCATTGGCTGGTCACATCGGTGAGGAAGATCTGCCAGTCGGGGAATTGGGTCTGCGCCAGTTCCTCCATATGGGACTGAACCGCCGCCGCGTGGCCGGTGGAGGCCGAGACGATCCAGCGATGCTCCGACAGGCGCAACACGACGCCATCGTCGAAGATCAGCCCGTCATCGGTCAGCATCAGCCCGTAGCGCCCGCGCCCCGGTTGCAGCCCCGACATGATGTTGGTGTAGAGATGGTCGAGGAAGCGGCCCACATCGCGGCCTTTGATCTCGAACGTGCCAAGCGGCGATCCGTCATAGATTCCGACGCCTTCACGCACCACGCGGGCCTCGCGGTTGACGCTGTCCTGAAAGCTCTCGTCGGGACGCGGGAAATAGCCAGGCCGCTGCCAGCGCGCGCCGGCCTCATACATCACCGCGCCCCGGGCCTTGTTCCAATCGGTCAGGGGCGTGTGGCGATAGGGCAGGGTGACCGGGCCGTCGCGTTGCCCCGCGATGGCCCCGAAGGAGACCGGCGTATAGGGCGAGCGAAACGTGGTGGTGCCAACCTCCTCCATCCGCGCGCCCTGTTGCAGGGCCACGGTGCCGATGATGTTGATATTGCCGGTCTTGCCCTGGTCGATGCCCATGCCGCCCGTGGTATAGCGCTTGACATGTTCCACATTGCCATAGCCCTCGCGCAGGGCCAGGTGCACGTCATCGACGGTCACGTCATTCTGGATATCGAGAAACGCCTTGCCCTTGGCGGCTTCGACACGCCACAGGGGCTGGACCTTGTAGGGGGCCTCGCCCGGCAGGGTCAGGTCGCCCGCCGCAGCACCGATGGCACGGACGGATTGCACAGGCGCGTCGGGGAGGAAGCTGGCGATTTTCTCGTCATAGCGCAGGGTGCCGCGCGATTGCGACCAGAGATGCACCGCCGGGTTCCAGCCGCCGGATTGGGCCAGAAGGTCGCATTGGATGCGCCGGGTGGGGCCGCCCTGGATAGGTGCGACCTCGACGACGCGCAAGCGACGATGACCGCGCGCCCGCGTGACAACATGGGCGGGCAGGATCTCGATACCGGGGACAAACTCGCGGGTCTCCTGCGGCACCTCGGCGCGGCTGTCGATGATGGCGGCGACCGTGATGCCCGCTGCGGCCAGATCGGCGGCGACGGCATAGGCGCTGCTGTTATTGGTGAAGATCACCGCGCGGCGCCCCGGCGTCACGGCATAGCGGTTCACATAGGCCTGCGCGGCCGAGGCCAGCATCACGCCGGGGCGGTCGTTATTGCCGAAGACAAGTGTGCGCTCGATCGCGCCGGTGGCAAGGATCACGCGAGCCGCGCGGATGCGCCAGCTGCGTTCCAGAAGGCCATGGCCGGGGCTGCTTTCGTTCACCATCAGGTAATTGTGCTCGCGATAGGCCCAGGCGGTCGCGTCTTGCAGATGGGTGACATTGGGCAGGGCGGCAAGCTCCGAGACGGTCTCCGCCACCCAGTCCAGCGCCGGTTTTCCGTCCACCTCCAGCCGCCGGTTGAGCAGGCTGCCGCCCGGCTCGATCCCCTCATCGACCAGCATCACCCGCGCACCGTCGCGGCCCGCCTCCAGTGCGGCGCGCAGGCCTGCGGGCCCGGCCCCGACGACCAGCAGGTCGGCATGGGCAAAGCGCGCCTCGAACCGGCCTTCGGGCGGCGCGGCGGGTGCGCCCGCCAACCCCGCGGCACGGCGGATCGACGGCTCATATAGATGCCAGTTCGGCCATTTGAACGTCTTGTAATAGAAGCCCGCGGGCAGGAAGCGCGCGGCGATCTGCGTCATCGCGCCAAGGTCGAACGCGGGCGAGGGCCAGCAATTGACCGAGCGCGCCTTGAGCCCGTCGCGCAAGGGCACCGTGGTGGCGGGGCGGTTGGCCGAAGCGTCCGTGCCTTCCAGTTCCACCAGCGTGCCGGGCTCCTCGACGCCCGATCCGACGATGCCGCGCGGACGGTGATATTTGAAGCTGCGTGCAGTCAGGCGGATGCCGTTCGCGATCAGCGCCGAGGCCAGCGTGTCGCCGTGAAACCCCGAAAGGCTACGCCCGTTGAAAGTAAACGAGATGCGGCGCGTGCGGTCGATGCGGCCGCCATCGGGCAATCGGTTACGCATCCGGCCCCTCCACGATGTCATGGGTCCGCGTGTCGCGCCAGATCGTCAGCCAAACCCCACAACCGCGCGCGTGGTGCCATCGTTCATGGACCGGCCCGAGCGGATTGGGCACCTGCATCAGGTAATCCACCCACTGCGCATCCGTCACGGCATTTGGGTCGGGCCGGTCGGGTTTGACCGGGCCGCCATAGGCGAACTCGCTCTCGTTGCGCGGCCCGCAGAAGGGGCAGGGGATCAGCATCATGGGCTGCGTTACCTCGCCGTGGTGGTGCCGGTTTCCATCACGTAATCGAGGTGACGGAAGCGTTTCAGCGTGAAATCGGCCATCAGCTTGTGCGGGCGTCCGGTGGCGACCAGATGCGCCAGGGTCAGGCCGCCCGCAGGAATGGCCTTGTAGCCGCCCCACCAGCCGGCGGTGACGAAAAGGCCGGGGATGTCGGTCTCATCCATGATCGGCGAGGCATCTTGCGCGATATCCAGGTGCCCGCCCCATTGCCGCATCAGCTTGAGCCGCTTGAAGGACGGGAAGAGCGACAGCATCGCGGTCACGGTATCCTCGAACACGTTTTGCTTGATGTCGCGGCGAAAGCTCTGGCCGGGATCGGGTGCGCCGCCGATGACCATCTCGCCCTTGTCGGACTGGCTGAAGTAGAAGCCGCTATCGGGGCAGTTCACGATCACATCGACCAGCGGCTTGACCGGCTCCGAGACGAAGGCCGTCAGGTTCATCGTGCGCAGGGGCAGGCGCAGCCCGGCGGTTTCGGTGATCGTCGTGGTATGGCCCGAGACGGCGACCACAACCTTGCCCGCGCGCACGGTGCCGCGATTGGTCTCGACCCCCTCGATCTTGCCATCGGCCCCCCGGATCAGGCTTTGCACCGCCGTCTGTTGCTGGATCTCGACCCCCATCGCGTCGGCGGCGCGGGCATAGCCCCAGGCGACCGCGTCATGGCGGTTCACGGCGGCGTCAGTATGGACCATGCCGCCCAGGATCGGCAGGCGCGCATCGGGCCCGCCCCCCGTCAGGGCGGGGATGCGGCGGCGGACCTCCTCGGTCGAGATCGGCTGATAGGTGGAGCCGTAGATATCCATCACCAGTTGACGGCGGCGCAGCTCCCGCATCTTGCCCCAGGTCTGGATCACATCGACCATGCTGCGCTTGGAGTGCATCATGTTGAAGTTCAGCGCCTTGGTCAGACCCTCATAGAGTTCCACCGATTTCACGTAGAACGGGATCGAGGCATCGCGCATGTAGTTAGACCGGATGGTGACGGTATTGCGCGCGATATTGCCACCGCCGAGCCAGCCGCGTTCCAGCACCGCGACGTCTGTGATCCCGTGCTCCTTGGCCAGGTAATAGGCGGTCGCCAGCCCATGCCCACCCGCGCCGATGATCACCACGTCATAGCGAGGCTTCAAGGGCGGCGCGCGCCAGGCGCGGGTCCAGCCCTGGTGTTTGTTCAGCCCGTGGCGGAGCAGGGAGAGAAGGGAGTAGTCTTGCATGATGGTTATATGTTTTACTTTCAGTAAAGACGCGTCAAGTGATTCCCTGTGAGGCAGGCCATGGCCGAGAAATCCGAGATCGACATCGCCGTGGGCCGCGCCCTGAACCGGCTGCGCGGTGAACGGGGCTTGACCGTGACCGCGCTGGCCGAGGGCGCCGGGGTCTCGCCGCCGATGATCAGCCGGATCGAGAAGGGGCAGGTCTCCCCGTCGCTCTCGACGCTTGCCGCGCTGGCGGGCGCATTGCAGGTGCCGGTGATGGCGCTGCTGGCGGCCAGCGACACGCCCGCCGATGTGCATCACGTCAAGGCGGGCGGGGGCCTGCCCTCGCGCCGGATCACCGAGGGCCACGCGCATGATTACCTGTTGCTCGGCAAGCACGGATCACCGGGCGGCCGGTTCGAGGCGGCCGAGATCACCATCACGCGGGATCAGGCGGGGCGGCTGCCGACCTACCAGCATGAAGGCCACGTCTTCATTCACCTTCTGGAGGGGCAGGCGCGCTATCGCTGCGGCGGGGAGATATTCGATCTGGGATCGGGCGATACGCTCAGCTTCGATGCCAAGCTGGCGCATGGCTTCGCGGAGATCCTCAGCGACCGGGTGCGTTTCGTCACCGTGTCGTCAAGGCCCGCCTAGCTGGCGCGTTTCTTGCCGCGCTCCAGCCGGGCGAACAACCGGCTGAGGCCGAAACAGACGATGAAGTAGAAGCCCGCCGTGGTGATCCAGGCTTCGAAGATCAGCCGCGACGAGGCGACAAGCTGCACCGTGGCGAAGGTCAGCTCGTAGACCGAGATCAGCGAGATGATCGAGCTGTCCTTGATCAGCGTGATGAACTGGTTGGCGAGCGGCGGGATCACCCGCTTCATCGCCTGCGGCAGCACGATATAGCGCATCTCCTGCATCCGGCTCATGCCGATGGATTTCGCCGCCTCGCGCTGGCCGCGCGGGATCGACTGGATGCCGGCGCGCACGATCTCGCCGACAAAGGCGCTCTCGAACAGGGCCAGCACGATGACGCCCGAGACGAGCGAGGGAAAGCGGCGCATCTCGCCGAAGAAGAACTCCCACACGCCGTTGTTTTCCTGCCGCGCGATGCCGCGCGCCCACCGTTCAAGGTTCAGGACGTCGATCAGTTGCTGGCTGAGGAAGAAGAAGAAGATGAAGACCACCACGACGGGTGGGATGTTGCGCAGAAGCTCCAGGTAGGTGCGCGCCAGCATCCGCACGGTCAGGTTGGTCGAACAGCGCGCGATGCCCAGGATGGTGCCCAGGATCAGCGCCAGCACGCTGGCATAGATCGAGATGCGGATGGTGGCGACAAGGCCGCGCAGCAGGATATTGGCGAACCATTCCTCGCGCCCCGTATGCCAGCCGACGATATAGGAGGGGATCAGGTGCCAGCGCCACGCATAGTTCAGCGTGCCCTCGATAGTGAACCAGATATAGCCGAAAAACCCGATCAGCACGGCCAGGATCAGGTAGTCGGGCCATTTCAGTTTGCGGAGGAAGCTGGTCACGGGCGGGCTGGCCTTTCGGGTTGATCAGGGGGCGGCGGCCCGCCCCCCGTCTTGGTGATTACTGCGCGACCTGGTCTGCCCATTCGTCACCGGCGAACCAGTAATCATGGCGCTCCTGCAACCAGCCCGAGCGCCATTGCTGCGCGATCCAGTTGTTGAAGAAGTTCAGCGCATCGGGGTCGCCCTTGCGCAGGGCAAACGCCTCGCCGCGCGGATCGTAGAGCTCATCGAAAGGCACCGTCAGGACGTCCGGGTAGCGGTTCGCCTCCCGGTTCGGGGTCGGCTGCGAGGCCATCGTGGCGTGGGCGTTGCCGTTCAGCACTTCCTGCGCCGATGCGCCGTCCTCGTCGAACAGCAGCAGTTGCGCCTCGGGGAATTGCCGCGCGATGACCGTGGCGGGCGTGGCCCCGCGACGGGCGGCGAAGATCACGTCGGGCGAGTTGTAATCCTCCAGGCTCATGCCCTCGGTCATTTCCGTATTGGCCAGGATCGCCAGGCCCGAGAAGGCGTAGGGGTCGGTGAAGTTCACCGTCAGGTTCCGGGCCGGCGTGACCGACATGCCGGAAATGATGACGTCGAAATTGCCGCCCAGAAGCGCGGGGATGATGCCGTCCCAGGAGGTCGGCACAAACTCGACCTCGACGCCCATATCCGCGGCCAGTTGACGGCCCACATCCAGCTCGAAGCCGATCAGTTCGCCGTTCACGTCGCGCATCGACCACGGCACGAAGAGCGACAGGCCGATGCGGATCACGCCCTCCTCCTGGATGCTTTCGATGACGCTTTCGCTGGACAGGGCCTGCGTCGCGCTTTGCGCGCTGGCGGGCAGGGCGAGGCCCATGGCGGCGACCGCGCCCAGGGCGGCCCCGAATACTCTGCGTGTCAATGTCATGTCGTCTCTCTCCTTGTTGGCAGGTTTTTTCGTCGGGTTTCTGGTTACTGATCGACCGCGTATCTTTTCTCCAGGAAGGACACGCCCACCGACAGGATCAGGGTCACGGCCATGTAGACCAGCGCCACGGTGAACCAGATCTCGAAGCTCATGAACGTGTCGGAAATGATGTTGCGCCCGATGGTGGTCAGCTCGGCCACCGCGATGACGCTGACGATGGCCGAGGATTTGATCAGGTGGACGACCTCACCGGTCATCGGCGGCAGCATGAAGCGCACCGATTGCGGCAAGATGATATAGCGATAGGTCTGACCGGTGGTCATGCCGATGGATTTCGCGGCTTCCCACTGGCCCACGGCGACCGCGTTGATGCCCGCGCGCAGGATCTCCGAGATCAGCGCGGAATGGAACACCGCCAGCGTCAGCACCGACGCGGTGTAGCGGTCCAGCCCGAAAATCGGCCCGAGCACGTAGTAGAAGAGGTAGAGCAGCACCAGAAGCGGGATGTTGCGGATGAATTCCAGAAAGGCGATGGCGACGGCCGAGCCCACGACCAGCCCGGACAGGCGCAGAAGCGCGATCAGCAGGCCGATGGCCGTGGCCAGCGCGAAGGCGGTCAGCGACAGCTGGATCGTGACGCCGAGCCCATAGAACATCTCGCCCATCTCGATGCCGTCATCGGTGAAGGTCCACAAGAATTGCGGCACCCGGTGCCATTGCCAGTTATAGCCCATGTTCTGCGCGCCGGTGAACGAGCCATAGATGATCGCGGCCATCACGGCGGCATAGATCAGCACCGAAACGATGGTCGAGCCGAAAAACCGCTGGATCGCGGGCGGCTGGGGCAGGGCCGCGCCCCTGGGTTGATGGGTGTCCGGCGCGGCGCTCACGCTCAATGCTCCAGGATCTGGTCCAGGAACAGGCGGCACCGTTCGCTGGAAGGGTTGGTGAAGAATTGTTCGGGCGGCGAGCTTTCGACGATGCGACCGGCTTCCATGAAAACCATCGTGTCGGCGACCTTGCGGGCAAAGCCCATCTCATGCGTGACGACGACCATGGTCATGCCGGTATCGACCAGCTCGACCATGACATCCAGAACCTCGTTGATCATCTCGGGGTCCAGCGCCGATGTGGGCTCGTCGAACAGCATGATCCGCGTTTCCATGCAGAGCGACCGGGCGATGGCCACGCGCTGCTGCTGGCCGCCCGACAGGGCGGAAGGATACTTGTCGGCCTGTTCCGGGATATGCACGCGGTCGAGATACTTGCGCGCCGTTTCCTCGGCCTTGGTCCGGCCAAGCCCGCGCACCTTCATCGGGCCGATCATCAGGTTTTCCAGCACCGTGAGATGCGGGAACAGGTTGAACTGCTGGAACACCATCCCAACCTCCTGCCGCAAGGCACGGATCTGCTTGGCACCTTCGTAAACCTCGATCCCGTCCACCACCAGCGTGCCGGAATTGTGAAACTCCAGCCCGTTGAAACAGCGGATCAGCGTCGACTTGCCGGAGCCAGACGGCCCGCAGACGACCATTTTCTCGCCCTTGTGGACCGTGATATTGACATCCTTTAGGGCATGGAAGTCCCCGTAGAACTTGTCCATATTGGTGGCCTCGATGATCGGCGTCCGGTCGGTCATGAAAGGTCCAGTTCGCGGCGTAAGAGGGTGGAGAGACACCATTTAGCGCAGTAGATCGGGGATTCGGCAAAGGCTTTTCCGGTCCGTGACGCGCGGCTGCGGGGCCTCCGCGCCAGGGGCGGCCGGGTCCGGGTTCCTCGTGGCAGCGGGTCGTGCAAGGCCCTGTCCCCCTCAAAGGGTGTTGCGTCTCATTGAATAAACTTGCGTATCGCGCAACAATCGTCAAGAATAATCTGTAGGTAAGGGGCCACTTGGCTCATTTGCTCGGTGAATCAAGGAGGAGTTGATGTCAGCCTGGATTAAGATGATCCCCGATGAAGACGCGGACCCGGCGCTGGAGGCCGCGCTGGATCGCGCCCGCACGCCGCATGGCACGGTCGATAACGTGATGCGCGTCCATTCGCTGCGCCCTGCCACCATGCACGGGCATGTCACGCTCTACCGCGCCTGCCTGCATGACGACACCAACACCGTGGCGATGTGGTTCCAGGAGGTCATCGCCTCCTATGTCTCGACGCTGAACGACTGCGCCTATTCCTATGCCAATCACTGGGCCAATGCGCGCCACCTGATCGGCGACGATGTCCGCGCCGACCGGATCGAATCCGCCCTCAAGGCGCACAAGCCCGATGACGCCTTCAGGGGTGCGGAACTGGCGGCGCTGCGCTATGCCGAGAAGCTGACACTCTACCCCGGCACGATGGTTGAAACCGATGTCACCGCCCTGCGCGAGGCCGGATGGTCCGATGGCGAGATCCTCGAGATCAACCAGATCGTCGGATATTTCTGCTACGCCAACCGGCTCCTGAACGGGCTGGGCGTCCGGACCGATGGCGATGTCGTCGGCTACTATGCCAGCGGCCAGCCCTGAGATGGCCGCGCCCGCGCCCCATCCCCCCCGCATCGAGGACGGCATCGGTGCCGCGCTGCGCGACCTGCGGCAAAGCCGGGGCCAATCGGCGCGCTGGGTGGCGGAACGGGCGGGAATATCCGCGGCGATGGTCAGCCGGATCGAGAACGGGCTGGTCTCGCCCTCGATCACGACGCTGGAGGCGCTGGCCCGCACGCTGGAGGTGCCGATTGCCACGCTCTTCCGCGAGGCCCGCCCGCAGCACAGCGACTATACGCTGGTGCGTTGTGGCGAGGGGCTGAAATCGACCCGGATCACCGACAATCATCGCCATGAATATGTCAACCTGGCCCTGCATTCGCGCAAGGATCTGCGGTTCCAGGCGCGCCGGGTGACTCTGTTGCGTGACAGCGGCCCGCCGCCCAACTATGTCGGCCACGGTGTCGTTTTCGTGCAGGCGCTGGCGGGCGAGGCGGTCTACCTCTATGGCAAGCAGCACTTCACCCTGCGCGCGGGCGACAGCCTCAGCGTCGATGCGGAGCTGAACCACGGCTTCGTCGAGGTGATCACACCCGAGTTCGAATTCCTGACCGTGCAGGCCGAACGCCCCTGAAAGGCCCCGCCATGGCAACGCCCCTGAACAGTGACCTGACCAGCGGACCGGTCTCGGGCCATTTCCGCGCGCTGGCCGTTCCCGCCGCGATCGGGATGCTGTTCAACACGCTCTACAATATCGTCGACATGTATTTCGCGGGGCTTCTGTCCACCGCCGCGCAGGCGGGCATCGCGTTGGGGTTTCAGGCTTTCTTCATCTCGATGTCGGTGGGGATCGGCATGTCGGCTGCGATGGGCGCGCTGGTGGGCAACGCGCTGGGGGCCAAGGATCGCCGCAGCGCCCGCAGGCTGATCGCGCAGGGCATCAGCTTCGGGCTGATGGCCTCGGTGATCCTGGCGCTCGCAGGCAGCGTCTATGGCCCCGCGATCATCCGGCTGGTCTCGGAACCCGGCGAATATCGCGACGCGGGCATCCGCTATTTCCTGTGGCTGTCGCTGGCCCTGCCGGGCTTCCTGCTGGCCTTTGCCTGCAACGGCATCTTGCAGGCGCATGGCGACGGGCAGTCGATGCGGCGGGCCCTGATGTGGGCGTTCTTCGCCAATATCGGGCTGAACCCGCTGTTCATCTATGGCATTCCGGGGGTCTGGGGCGGCATGGGGTTCGACGGGCTGGCGGTCTCGACCGTGGTCAGCCAGACCGGCGTGATGGCCTACATGATCCGGCAGGTGTTGCGGCTGGACACCACCGCCAACCTGCGCGCCCGCAACTTCCGCCCGCGCCTGCGCCGGGTCAAGGATATCGCGATGCAGGCGCTGCCCTCGGCGGTGTCCTTCATGATCATGATCCTCTCGGCCTTCGTGGTGCAATTCGCGCTCAAGGATTTCGGCGAACACGCCATCGCGGGTTACGGTGTGGCGATCCGGCTGGAGCAGATCCTTCTGCTGCCCGTCCTCGGCGTGACCGGCGCGCTTCTGCCCATCGCCTCGCAGCATTTCGGCGCAGGAAACGCGCAGGGCGTGCGCGATGCCGTGTTCTTCTGCCTCAAGGTCGGGCTCATCATGACGCTGATCGCGGCACCTGTCCTGTGGATTTTCGGCCGCTTCATCCTGGGCTTCTTCACCGATGACCCGGACGTGATCCGGGTGGGCGTGGCCTATCTGCGCGTCGATGGGGTGATCTTGCCCATCTACATGCTGCTCTTCGCCATCACCTCGTTCCTGCAGGCCATGAAACGCCCGATCTGGACCGTCTGGATCAGCCTCTACCGGCAGGGCTTTGGCGTCGCCTTCTTCATCTGGGTCTTCGTGGGCGTCCTGGGGTTCTCCGAGATCGGCGTCTGGTTCGGCGTCGCGGCGGCGGTCTCGACGGGCGCGCTGATCGCGGTCTTTATCGCCGAACGGGTGGCCCAGGCCGAGATCGGCGGGCTCTTCCGTCCCGTCCCCCCCAGCGAGGCCCCGATTGGCTGAGCCCGGTATCCTGCACGCCAGCGTCGATCTGGACGCCACGGGCCGCCACACCGGCGACCTGATGCTGAAGCACTCCGACAATTCCAACCCCTTGGGCTATCACCCGATCCCCGTCATTTCGCTGAAAGGCGGCGCCGGTCCCGTGGTGCTGATCACCGGCGGCACCCATGGCGATGAGTTCGAGGGGCCCTCGGCGATCATGCGGCTGGCCGCGCGTCTCGCGCCCGAGAGCCTTTCCGGTCAGGTCATCTTGATGCCCGCGCTGAACGCGCCCGCCCTGCAAGCGTCTTCCCGCGTCTCGCCGCTGGACGGGACCAACCTCAACCGCGCCTTTCCGGGCGATCCCCTGGGCGGGCCGACCGCCATCATCGCGGCCCATATCGCCGACCTCCTGACCCGCTGCGACGGGGCGATCGACCTTCATTCGGGCGGCAAGGCGTCGTTCTTCGCGCCCTGCGCGCTGGCCACCCAATCCGCCGATCCCGCCTTGCGCGCCGCCAACCTGAACCTCGCCCGCGCCTTCGGCCTGCCGCTGATCTGGGAGCTTGGGGGCCATAACGATGCCCGTTCGCTCAACGGTGCTGCCGATGCCGCTGGTATCCCGATGATCGCGGCCGAGCTTGGCGGCGGCGGCGGGGTCGATCCTGCCATCACCGACGCGACCGAGGCGGGGCTGATCAGCGCGCTGACCCATCTGGGCCTGTTGGCGGGCGAGGCCCCTTTGAGAGATGCGCGCCGGGTCGAGATCGCCTCGCCGCATCAGTCGCTCTACGCGCCGGGCGCGGGCATCTTCGACCGGGCCGTCAGCGCGGGGCAGGATGTGCGTGCGGGCGACATCGCCGGGCAGTTCCATTTCGTGATGGAGCCCGAGCGCCCCTCTCTCCCCGTCCGGGTCGCGCAGGATGGCTTCATCCTCGCCCATACCTGCCGGGGCCATGTCACGCGCGGCGAGTTGCTGGCGCTGGTGGCGCAGGACGTGGCCTAACCCGTCTGCCGCCCGAACCAGCGCGCCAGCGGGGCCGCCGTCATCCCGTGCAACAGCGCGCTGATCCAGACCGCGTTGATCGCCAGGTTCAGCACCGCCTCGGCCCAGTCTGCCTGCAAATCATCGACAACCAGCAGCGCGAAAAGCGCGGTGGCCAGCCCCCTCGGCCCGAACCAGCCGAAAAAGCCGCGTGTCAGGGGATCGGCGTCGGTGCCGGTCAGCGACAGCCAGATCGCGACAGGCCGCAGGATGAAGAGGCTGACGAGGATCAGCGCAAGATGCGGCAAGGTCAGCGAGGATGCGGCCTCGGGCACCAGCACGGCCCCCAACAGAAGGAACGCGCCCCAGGACAGCAGCTTGCCCTCGCTCTCGGTGAACTCGTAGACGAAGGCGCAGGCCCCGCGCACCACCGCGCCGAAGGCGAAGCCGCCGGTGAAGGCCGCGACGAAGCCGTTGCCGCCGACCGCCCCCGCCGCAAGGTAGCAACACGCCGCCAGCGCCAGCGTGCCGATGCCCTCATGGACATCGTCGGTGGCCCGCGCGGCCTGCGCTTTCAGCAGCAGCAAGCCGCCAAGCGCGCCAATGCTGACGCCCACCAGCGGGCCGAGCAGCACCTGTCTTGCCGCGAATATCGTCCATCCGCCCTCGGGCGCGGCCCCGGCAGGCGCGGCGAAGGCGGCCATCATCAGGACCAGCGGCAAGGCCAGCCCGTCATTCAGCCCGCTTTCCACCGTCAGCGCGCGGCGGTGGCGTTCGGGCACGTCCCTGTTGCTGATCACCGCATCGCCAAGTGCTGCATCGGTCGGCACCAGAATGGCCGCGATCAGCGCCACCATGGCAAGGGGCCAACCCGGCAACAGCAGCCAGCCCGCGACCCAGCCGAAGACAAAGCACAGCGGAATCCCGATCACCAGCATCCGCACCGGCCAGGCGCTGTGATGCTTCAACCCGTCATGATCGACCCGCGCCGCATCGAGGAAGAGCAGCACGATCAGCGTGATCTCGGCCATCACATGCAGGGCGCGTTCGGTGGCGGCCTCGGGGACCAGCCCGCCGAGGTTCAGCGCCACGCCGAGACCCAGGAATACCATCGGCGCGGTCAGGATCGTCGAGGACAGCCGCTTGGCCACCGTCGAGAAGAGGACCAGGAAAGCGGCGATCAGGAGGTAGGGGGTCATGGGTGGCAGGCCCTCATGGCTTGGTCGGGCGGTCAGCCTGGTCCGATGCGGGTGCCATCTTTCCATACCGCCCGCAGACCGTCCGTCGCAAGATGAATGAAATCGGCCCGCGCGCCGGGGCGCAGGTGGCCGAAATCGCCCGCCCCAATCAGCTCCGCCGGGATCGAGGTCGCCATGGCCAGCGCGTGATCCCTGTCGCAGATACCCCAGGCGGCGAGGTTGTGAATGGCCGTCGGCAGGTCCAGATCGGCCCCCGCCAGCGTGCCGTTTTCCAGCGTCAGCCGACCGCCCGCGCGCCGGATCTCGCGCCCGTTCAGCGTGAAGGCCTGCTGCTCGGACCCCGCCACCGACATCGCGTCGCTGACAAGGAAGATCCGCCCCGGCCCGGTCTTCGCCGCCATCGCGGCGCGGATCGTGGCAGGGTGGACATGCACGCCATCGGCGATCAGCCCCGCCGACAGGCGCCCCTCGGCCAGCACCGCGCCGACAAGGCCGGGTTCACGGTTGCCAAGCTGGCTCATCGCGTTGAAGAGATGCGTGGCGCAAGCCGCGCCCGCCTCCACCGCCGCCACGCAGGCGTCAAACCCCGCATCGCTATGGCCAAGCGAGACCAGCACCCCCGCCCCGGTCAGCGCCCGGATCTGCTCGGGCGTCACGGCTTCGGGGGCCAGCGTCATCTTCAGCACGGGCAGGCGCGCCGCTGCCGCACAGAGCATCTCCAGATCGCCGTCCCCCATCGCCCGGATGAGGCTTGGATCATGCGCGCCCTTGCGGGCAACCGACAGGTGCGGCCCTTCCAGATGCAGACCGGCAATCCCCGCCACGCCCTGAGCAATCGCGGCCTCCACCGCGTCGATGGCGGCGCGGCTATGGGGGGGGGTGTCGGTGATCAGCGTCGGCAGGATCGCGGTCGCGCCAAGCCCGATATGGGCGCGCGCCATGACCCGCAGCGTGTCGACCGAGGGGTCATCGTTGAACATCACCCCGCCGCCGCCATTGACCTGAAGATCGACCAGACCCGGCGCGATCACGCCGCCCTCCAGCCGCGTGACCTCGGCGCCTTCCGGCACATCCGGCACGATGCCGACGATGCGCCCCCCCTCGACCAGCAGCGCCTGGCCAGAGACCCGGGCCCCGCCGTCGAAAATCTCGGCCCCGAGATAAGCGCGCAACGTCATACCGTCTCCGTCACTTTCTTGAGGTGGCGCGGCGCGTCGGGGTTGATGCCCCGGTCGGCGGCGACCTCGTTGACCATGGAATAGAACGACACCATCAGCGACACCGCATCGGTCAGCGCGTGATCGGTGCGCACGAAACTCAGGCTTTCCGCCTTGCAGGGCTGGTCCGAGGTGATGAAGGCCCGCGCGCCCTTGGCGACCAGTTGGTCGGCCACGTCCAGAACCGCGCGCTTGGCCGCGTCATTGGTGGCGAAAAGCAGCACCGGAAAGCCGTCATCGACGATCGAGACCGGCCCGTGCAGCACCTCGGCCGCCGAATAGCTTTCGGCATGGATCTGGCAGGTTTCCTTGAATTTCAGCGCGGCCTCGTTGGAGATCGCCCAGGACGGCCCGCGCCCCAAGGTGAAGAGGGAATGTTTCTCGGCAATCGCCGCGCGCAGCTCGGGCCAGGTGCCTTCCGCCGCCTTGGCGAACGCTTCGGGGGCAGATCGCAACCCCTGCCGCAGCGCCTCGTCGTCCTTCCAATCCGCCAGCAGCATCAGCCCGGCCATCGCCGAGGTGATGAAGGTCTTGGTCGCCGCGACGCTGCGTTCGGGACCGGCCTGGATGTCGATGCAATGCGCTGCCACCTCGGCCAGCAGCGAGGTGGCATCATTCGTCACCGCCACCGCCATCGCGCCGCTTTCGCCTGCCGATTTCGTCATCGCGACAATGTCGGGGCTCTTGCCCGACTGGCTGACGGCAAGGCAGATCGAGCGGCCAAGGTTCAGCTTCGCGCCGTAGATCGAGGCCACCGAGGGCCCAATGGAGGCGACGGGCAGGCCAAGCTCCAGCTCGAAGGCGTATTTCAGGAAGGTGCAGGCATGGTCGGACGAGCCACGCGCCACGGTCACGGCATAGGCCGGGTCGGCCTCGCGCGCGGCGGCCGCGATCCGCGCGATGGGGTCCGCGCCCTGGGACAGCAGCCGTTCCACCGCTTCCGGAATTTCGAGGATTTCGCGCCGCATCTGGCTGGTCATGTCTGATCTTTCCTGTTTGTCAAAGCCGCAGCTCGGCCACGAAATCGTAGGCATCGCCGCGATAGATGGATTTGGTGAACTCGACCACCCGGCCCGAGGGCAGGTAGGAGACCCGCTCGATCCTGAGCCCCGCCGCGCCAGGCTCGACGCCGAGCAGCCCTGCATCCTCCTCGCCCAGGTTGATGGCCGAGATCTTCTGGATCGCGCGCACCGGTCGGTTGCCATCGTGTTCCAGCACCTCGTAAAGCGACGTGGTGACCGCCACCGGGTTGGGCAGGATATCGACGGGCAGGGACGCCTTTTCAATCGCCATGGGCCTGTCATCGGCCAGCCTGAGCCGCGCAATGCGCGCGACCGAGGCATTGGCGGGCAGGGCCAGCGCGATGGTTTCCTCGGGCGAGGGCAGGCAGACCGAGCGTTCCAGCCAGACCACCGTGGGCGTCATGCCGCGCCGGGTCATGTCCTCGGAGAACGAGGTCAGGTGCGACAGCGATTGCTGCACCCTTTCGCCGCGGTCGGTCACGAACGAGCCCGAGCCCTGCCGCTGTACGACATGGCCTTCCTCGACCAGCGCCTGAATTGCCTTGCGCACGGTGACACGGCTGAGGTCGGTCAGCGCGGCGATGTCGCGTTCGGGGGGCAGGGCGGCACCGGGGGGCAAAAGGCCGGTCTCGATGGCCTCGGCAATGCGCCCGCGCAACTGCACGTAGCGCGGTCCGGCGGCGGCCTCGTTTCGCGGCATGGCGCGCAGGTGGTCGGCGATGCTCATGTCTCCACCCCCGCCGCCAGGGTCAAGGCCCCGTCCAGGGCGCTGCCTGCGGGCTCGGCAAAGCTGGCGGCAACATCGGCGGGAAGGAACCCGGCATAATGCGGGGCCAGACCGCCGATAGGGCAGAGCACCTCGCCTGGGGTCCAGCCCAGACGGTTCAGCCCGTGCAGGATATAGTCCGCCCCTTCGCGCAGGATCTCCCAGGCGATGATGTCGCCCGCGCGGGCGGCGTCCAGGATCATCGGCGCGAGGGTGGCGAACTCGGCGGCACTGGCATCGCGCGCGAAGCGCAACAGCCCCACGGGGGACGAATCGTATCGGGCATGGATCGCGTCGGTGAAGGGCGTCGCCTCGGCCAGCCCGTCCAGCACATGCAGCGCGCGTTGCAGGGCGCGGCGGCCCAGGTAGGCGCCCGACGCCTCATCGCCCAGGACCAACCCCCATCCCCCGATCAGCCGAACCCGCCCCTCGGCGCGGCGGGCCAGGAACGATCCGGTGCCGATCCCCATCACCGCGCCGTCGCGCGCGCCCAAGGCGCCCACGACCGCCGTGATCCGGTCATCCGAGACCGCGATGCGATGGATCGGCAGCGCCTCCGCGACGCGGGAGGCAGCTTCGGGGCCGGTGACACCGGCCAGTCCCAGATAGGCCCGTGCAGAGCGAAGATCGGCCAGCCCCGCCTTGTCGGCCAATGCGGCCAGCCCGTCTTTCAGGGTGATCACGGCCCGGTCGAAATCGCTGTGAACATTGGCCGATCCGCCGCGATGCTCGATCCGCTCGCCATCGTGCAGCAGCGCAAAGCGGCATTGTGTGCCGCCGCCGTCGATACCGATCAGTATATCCGGGTCATGTGTCGTCATGAAAATACCAATACGATACCTATAGGAGGAAATCCAGCGAATACTGGTGAGAACGGGCGATTTTTCAGCGAAGAAAGAAAACCTCTTGGCAGATAGGTATTAGAAAGGTATTGTTTTTGATGTGGAGGGGGAATCACCATGACGGCACCAGTGACCGAGCATCTGCACGATCAGGCCAAGGGGCTGGATGCGTTGCCGTGTGACGTGATCGCCGGTCACCTGCTTTCGGCGCAGGCCGAGGCGCTGGCCGCCGTCTCCCATGCCACCACACAGATTGCGCAGGCCGGTCAGGTCATGGCCGACACGCTGGCGGGCGGCGGGCGGCTGATCTATGCCGCCGCCGGATCCTCCGGCCTGATGGCGATGGCCGATGCCTGTGAGCTTGCCGGAACCTATGGGACCGACCCGGATGCCGTCTCGATCCTGATGGCGGGCGGTCTGCCGCAGGACGCGGCCATGCCCGGCGGGACCGAGGATGATGAGGACGAAGCCACACGCGCCGCCGGGATCATCACCGCCAGGGACGCCGTCATCGTCCTCTCCGCCTCCGGCACCACGCCTTACGCGCTGCGCATTGCCGAAATCGCCAGGGCGCGCGGGGCGAGTGTCATCGCTATCGCCAACAACGCGGATGTGCCGCTCTTCGCCCATGCCGGCGTGGCCATCTGCCTGCCGACCCCGCCCGAACTGATCGCGGGCTCCACCCGGATGGGGGCGGGCACGGCGCAGAAGGTGGCGCTCAACATGATGTCCACGATCATGGGGGTGGCGCTTGGCCATGTGCATGACGGGATGATGGTGAATGTCCGCGCCGACAATGCCAAGCTGATGGGCCGCGCGGCCGGCATGGTGGCCCGTATCGCCAAGGTCTCCGAGGCCGAGGCGCGGAAACATCTGGCGGCCACGGGCGGCGCGGTCAAACCCGCGATCCTGCAAGCGGCGGGCGCGACCCCGGCGCGGGCCGAGGAGCTTTTGCACCGGACGCGCGGCCATATCCGCGCCGCGCTTATTGCCATGAACATCCCCGCCTGACCAAAGCGGCGGGGACAAGACCAGGACAAAAAGGGAGGAACCACATGTCCATGAAGAAACTCACTGCCAGCCTGCTGGCGACCACGATCCTGACGACGGCGGCGTCGGCGCAGGATGTGACCCTGACCATCGAAAGCTGGCGCAATGACGACCTCGTGCTCTGGCAGGACGTGATCATCCCCGCCTTCGAGGCCGAGAATCCCGGCATCAGCATCGAGTTTTCCCCCTCGGCCCCGGCGGAATACAACGCGGTCCTGAACTCCAAGCTTGACGCAGGCTCGGCCGGTGACCTGATCACCTGCCGTCCCTTCGATGCCTCGCTGGCGCTTTACGAGGCCGGTCACCTGCAAGACCTCTCCGATCTGGACGCGATGGAGAATTTCTCGGACGTGGCGCAATCGGCGTGGCAGACCGACGATGGCTCGGCCACCTTCTGCGTGCCGATGGCAAGCGTTATCCACGGCTTCATCTACAATGCCGACGCCTTCGAGGAAGTCGGCGTCGACCTGCCCGAAACGGTCGACGAATTCTTTGCCGTGCTGGACGCCTTCCAGGAGGATGGCAGCTATATCCCGATGGCGATGGGCACCAACGACCAATGGGAAGCCGCGACCATGGGCTACCAGAATATCGGCCCCAACTACTGGGGCGGCGAGGAAGGTCGCCTGGCCCTGATCGCGGGCGAGCAATCGCTGACCGATGAGCCCTGGGTCGAACCCTACCGCCAGTTGGCGCGTTGGGGCGATTACCTTGGCCGGGGCCATCAGGCACAGACCTACCCCGATAGCCAGAACCTCTTTACCCTCGGTCGCGCGGCGATCTACCCGGCGGGCTCGTGGGAGATCTCGGGCTTCAACAACCTGGCCGATTTCGAGATGGGCGCCTTCCCGCCGCCGGTCCCGAACGCGGGCGATGAATGCTATATCTCGGATCACACCGACATCGCCATCGGCATGAACGCCAACACGGAACATCCCGAAGAAACACGGATTTTCCTGGAATGGGTCGGGTCCGAGGAATTCGCGACGATCTATTCCAACGCGTTGCCGGGCTTCTTCTCGCTGTCCGATTTCGACATCGCGCAGGAGGATCCGCTGGCACAGGAATTCGTCTCCTGGCGGGACCAGTGTGACTCGACGATCCGGTCCACCTACCAGATCCTGTCGCGCGGCACGCCGAACTTGGAAAACGACACCTGGAACGCATCGGCACAGGTGATCCGTGGCACCGAAACCCCGGAAGAGGCCGCCGCCCGCCTGCAAGAGGGCCTGGCCAGCTGGTACGAGCCGCAGCAGTAACACCTCCCCCCTGTTGCTCACCGTCCGGGCGCGCGGGTTTCTCGCGCCCGGACACCAAAACCCCCGGAGGGTCCGATGAAAAACTCCCGCATCCGTTGGCATATCCTGGTGTTCCTGGCCCCCGCCGTGCTGGTCTACACCGCGATCATGATCATCCCGCTGTTCAACACGCTGCGCCTGTCGCTTTATACCGAGGTGGGTCAGGAGCGCGTCTTCGCGGGGCTGGAGAACTTCCGCACCCTCTTTGGCGATCCGCGCTGGTCGGCCAGTTTCTGGAACGCGCTGGCCAACAATTTCTGGTTCTTCATCATCCATATGCTGGTGCAGAACCCCATCGGCATCCTGCTGGCCGCGATCCTCAGCCATCCGTCCCTGCGCTTCGCCACGCTCTACCGCACCGCGATTTTCGTGCCGACCATCCTCAGCTTCGTCATCGTCGGCTTTGCCTGGAAACTGATCCTGTCGCCCATCTGGGGCATCGCGCCCGAGATGATGGACGCGGTCGGCCTGGGCGATTTCTACCAGCCGTGGCTGGGGCTGGAGGAAACCTCGCTGACCACGCTGGCGCTGATCTCCGTCTGGCAATTCGTCGGCATCCCGATGATGCTGATCTATGCCGCGCTGCTGACCATCCCCGACGAGATACTTGAGGCTGGCGAATGCGACGGCGTCACCGGGCTGGCGGCGTTCTGGAAAATCAAGCTGCCGCTGATCCTGCCCTCGATCGGGATCATCTCGATCCTGACCTTCGTGGGCAATTTCAACGCGTTTGACCTGATCTACGCCGCGCAAGGAGCCTTGGCGGGGCCGAATTTCTCGACCGACATCCTCGGCACCTTCATGTATCGCACCTTCTTCGGCTTCCAGCTGCAACTGGGCGATCCGCATATGGGTTCGGCCATCGCCAGCGCCATGTTCGCCATCATCCTCATCGGGGTCTGCATTTACCTCTTCGGTATCCAGACCCGGATGCGGCGCTACCAGTTCTGAGGAGGGCAGGGACATGAACAAGGCCCGCAGAAACCCGGTCAACATGATCGCCGCGCATGGCATCCTGATCGCCTACACGATCATCGCGCTCTTCCCGGTCGTCGTGATCCTGATCAACAGCTTCAAGACCCGCCGCGCGATATTCCGCGAGCCACTGGCGGTGCCGGATGCCGAGAGCTTTTCGACCATCGGTTACCAGACTGTTTTCAACCAGGGCGACTTCTTCCTCTATTTCCAGAACTCGATGATCGTGACGGTGGCCTCGCTGTTCTTCGTGCTTCTCTTCGGCGCGATGGCGGCCTTCGCGCTGGCCGAATACCGGTTCAAGGGCAACACGCTGATGGGGCTCTACCTGGCGCTCGGCATCATGATCCCCATTCGCATCGGCACTGTGGCGATATTGGAGATGATGGTCGCGACCGGCCTCGTGAACACGCTCTGGGCGCTGATCCTGGTCTATACCGCGCAAGGGTTGCCGCTGGCCGTCTTCATCCTGTCGGAATTCATGCGCACGGTCAGCGATGACCTGAAGAACGCGGGGCGCATCGACGGGCTGTCGGAATACACCATCTTCTTCCGCCTCGTGCTGCCGCTGGTCCGCCCCGCAATGGCGACGGTCGCGGTGTTCAACATGATCCCCATTTGGAACGACCTGTGGTTTCCGCTGATCCTGGCCCCCGCCGAGGCGACCAAGACGCTGACCCTGGGCAGCCAGGTCTTCATCGGGCAGTTCGTGACGGATTGGAACGCGGTCCTGTCGGCGCTTTCGATGGCGATCCTGCCGGTGATGGTGCTTTACGTGATCTTCTCGCGGCAACTCATTCGCGGCATCACCTCGGGGGCAGTCAAATGACCAAGGTTCTCATCGCAGGTCTTGGCAATATGGGCCTCAGCCACGCGCTGGCCCATCACGCCCACGCCGAGGCGCAGATCGTCGGGTTGGTTAACCGCTCCGGCAAGGTCAGCCACCCTGATCTGCAAGGTTACAAGGTCTTCACCGATTTCCACGCCGCGCTGTCCGAGACCAAACCCGACCTTGCCGTCATCGCCACCTATACTGACACCCATGTCGATTACGCCATCGCGGCAATGGAGGCAGGCGCGCATGTCTTCGTCGAGAAACCGCTGGCGATGACGGTCGCCGACGCCAAACGCGTCGTGGCCAAGGCCGAGGAAACGGGCAGGAAGCTGGTCGTCGGCTACATCCTGCGCCATCACCCAAGCTGGCAGCGCCTCATCGATGAGGCGCGCGCGCTTGGCGGGCCCTTCGTCTTCCGTCTCAACCTCAACCAGCAATCCACCGGCGCGGAATGGGAGACGCATAAGGCGCTCATGCAGACAACCTCGCCCATCGTCGATTGCGGCGTGCATTACGTCGATGTCATGTGCCAGATCACCGATGCGCTTCCGGTGCGTGTCAACGGGATGGGCCTGCGCCTGACCGACGAGATCCCTGCCGACATGTATAATTACGGCCAGTTCCAGGTTGTCTTCAATGATGGCAGCATCGGCTGGTACGAGGCCGGATGGGGCCCGATGATGTCGGAAACCGCCTTCTTTGTGAAGGATATCGTCAGCCCCAATGGCGCGGTCTCCATCGTCGAGGGCAACACGGGCGCCTCGGCCGATGTCGACGGCCACACCAGGGTGGGCAACATCCTCGTCCACCGCCCCTCGGGCGACCGCCTGATCGAGGCCGAGGACGAGCCCGGCCATGACGCGCTCTGCGCCGCCGAACAGGCCTATATGCTGCGCGCCATTGCCGAGGATATCGACCTTTCCCGCCATATGCAGGACGCGGTGCAATCGCTCGCCATCTGCCTTGCCGCCGATGAAAGCATCCGCACAGGGCGGCCCATTGACCTCAAGGAACAGCCCCAATGACAGCCCTTTCCCTGAAGAACGTGAACAAGAGCTTTGGCGAGGTGCATGTCCTCAAGGATATCAGCCTGGAGGTCGAGGAGGGCGAGTTCGTCGTTTTCGTCGGCCCCTCGGGCTGCGGCAAGTCCACGCTTCTGCGCGTCATCGCGGGGCTGGAGGATGCAACCTCCGGCACCGTCGAGATCGCGGGCGACGTGGTCAACACAGTGCCGCCCGCCAAGCGCGGCATCGCGATGGTGTTTCAAAGCTACGCGCTCTACCCGCATCTTTCAGTCAGGGACAACATGTCGCTCGGCCTGAAACAGGAACGCCAGCCCAAGGACGAGATCGCCGCGCGGGTGGCCGAGGCTGCCCGGATGCTGTCGCTTGGCGACTATCTCGACCGCCGCCCATCCGAGCTGTCCGGCGGCCAGCGCCAGCGCGTCGCCATCGGCCGCGCCGTGGTGCGCAAGCCCAAGCTCTTCCTCTTCGATGAGCCGCTGTCGAATCTCGACGCCGCCCTGCGCATGAACACGCGGGTCGAGATCGCGCGCCTGCACCGCACGCTGGAGGCCTCGATGATCTACGTCACCCATGACCAGACCGAGGCGATGACGCTGGCCGACAAGATCGTCGTGCTGCGCGATGGCCGGGTGGAACAGGTGGGCAGCCCGATGGAGCTTTACAACAACCCCGCCAACCAGTTCGTCGCAGGATTTCTCGGCGCGCCCTCGATGAATTTCCTCGCCGCGCCGCTGGTCGGCGGACCGGCGGGGCAGACCCTGGGCATCCGGCCCGAACATCTGCAAATCGCCGATGGGGGCCGCATCGGGGCGACCGTCACCCATGTCGAGAACCTCGGCGGCGACACCAATGTGCTGGCCCATCTGCCCGATGAGACGTTGATCACCGTGCGCCTCTTCGGGCAGCACCGGATCGAACCCGAGAGCGCCATCACCCTCGATTTCGACGATGCGCAGGCCTATCATTTCGACGCCGAGGGGGCACGGCTGCGCGCGGCCTGACCCCCCGCGCGTGGCCCCTATACAAAAGGCTTCGGACAGGATAGGAGCGGCCCCTTGGCCCCTCCCTGACCTGAAACGAAGTCCTTCCGTGAAACAAGCCCTATACGACGCCATCGCCGCGCGCGGCTACGAAACCCTGACCCCGGTGCAGGAGGCGGTAACCGCGCCTGACCTGACGGGCCGCGACATGCTGGTCTCGGCGCAGACCGGATCGGGCAAGACGCTTGGCTTCGGCCTCGCCATCGCGCCCACTGTCCTGGGCGAGGAGGAAGTCTTCGGCCCTGCCGCGGCACCCCTGGCCCTGATCATCGCACCGACGCGGGAACTGGCCTTGCAGGTCAAGCGCGAACTGTCCTGGCTCTATGCGGGCGCAAATGCGCAGCTCGCCTCCTGCGTCGGCGGCATGGACATGCGCGACGAACGCCGGGCGCTGGCGCGCGGCGCGCATGTCGTGGTGGCGACACCGGGCCGCTTGCGCGACCACATCACGCGCGGCTCCATCGACCTTTCCGCGATCCGCGCCGTGGTGCTGGACGAGGCCGACGAGATGCTGGACCTCGGCTTTCGCGAAGACCTCGAATTCATCCTTGGCGAGGCCCCCGAGACGCGCCAGACGCTGCTGTTTTCCGCCACCGTCCCCGCCGCCATCGCGCGGCTGGCGCAAAGCTACCAGCGCGATGCCGAACGCGTCTCCACCGCGGGCGAAAAACAGCAGCATGCCGATATCGAATACCGCGCGCTCTCTGTCTCGGCCCGCGATGCGGAAAACGCCATCATCAACGTGCTGCGCTACTATGAGGCGCCGAATGCGATCGTCTTCGCCAATACCCGCGCGATGGTGAACCGGCTGACGACGCGGCTATCGAACCGGGGCTTTCCGGTGGTGGCGCTGTCGGGGGAACTCAGCCAATCGGAACGCACCCACGCCCTGCAAGCGATGCGCGACGGGCGCGCGCGCGTCTGCGTGGCGACGGATGTGGCCGCGCGGGGGATCGACCTGCCCAATCTCGATCTGGTGGTCCATGCCGAACTGCCCTCGAACCACGAGACGCTCTTGCACCGTTCGGGCCGGACGGGGCGGGCCGGACGCAAGGGGGTCAGTGCCCTCATTGTGCCGCCTGCGGTGCGCAAGAAGGCCGAGCGCATCCTGAAATTCGCCAAGCTCAAGGCCGAATGGGCCGAGGCCCCCGGTGCCGAGGCGGTGATGGAACGCGACGAGGCGCGGATGCTGGCCGATGAAAGCTGGACCCAAGGCGTGACCGAAAGCGAGGCCGCGCCGGTCGCCAAACTGATGGAAGCCTTCACGCCCGAGCAGATTGCCGCCGCCTACCTGCGCCTCTACCACGCCCGCCATTCCGCGCCCGAGGATCTGAGCGAGGTCGATGCCAAACCCGCCCCGCGTGCGGCCTTCGGCCCCTCGGCCTGGTATGCGCTGGAGGGCGGGCAGGCCGTGGGGGCCGAGCCGCGCCGGCTGCTGCCGATGCTGTGCAAGGCCGGGGGGCTCTCGAAAGAGGATATCGGCGCGATCCGTATTCATCACGAGACAAGTTTCATCGAGATCCGGCAAAGCGCCGTGGCGGGCTTCGAGGCCGAGATCGGGCCGGAGATGACCGTGGAGGGCGCCAAACTGAGCCGCCGGGACGGCGCGCCCGAGATGGGTCGCGGACCCAAGCCCGAGCGTCCCGCCCGCAATCCGGCCCCCGCGAAACCCGATGGCACCACCACGCCGGTCGACTGGAACGACGCGCCCGCATCGAAACCGAAAAAGCCCAAGCCGGGGGCCGAGAAACCGCGCAAGCCGCGAAACAAGGACAAGGCGCGCGCCGAGGCGCGGCCCGAAGGCGTGGTGACCAAGCACAAGCCGCGCGGGGCCAAGCCTGCGGCCAAGCCAAAAGGCCCGCCGCCGCCCAAGGGCAAGCCGTCCTCGAAGAAGAACAAGGCACGGACCGGGGCCGCCAACCCCGGCGCGCGAATGGGCGGACCCCGGCGCAAGGGGTAACTGTCGCGCCCGTTACCAGATTGAAAATCCTGGCGGATTTGCCGGATTCTTTTTTGGGCGACGCGCCATGGTTGGCGGGGTGGTCGGGGCCGCCGGTGCGCCGGTGAGTATTTGGACCAAGAAGATGGGGTGGGGTCAGTGCGCCATGCGCGGGCGGCCCGAGGCGGTGACGGTCAGCGTGGCCTCGACGAACACCTCGCGGCCCTCGACCTCTGCGCCCTTGATCTCCTGCGTCGTGGCCAGCGTGACATGCGCGGCCCCGGCCCGGATGGCGGCGTCGTGGGCGTCCAGGCGCAGGGCGGTTTCAAGGGCGGCCAGCGCGGCCTCGGCGCTCGGGTAGAGGGCCGGGCCGCTTGCCAGATGCGCGGTGTAGCGGCCCGCGCCGTCGCTGGTGACGGTGCCGGTGGCGCGCTGGCTGATCTGGCCGACCACCGCGCCGATCGCGTTGGCGACACCGGCATGGGCGGGCAGGATCATGCGGGCGCCAAGTGCCGCACCCACCGCCGGGTAATAGGTGGGCGCGGAGGCCCCGAGGCCGATCACCGGCACGCCTATCCGGGCTGTCATCTCGATGATGCCGCCGTGATGGGCAAGGCCCGCGCGGGTCAGCGGATGATGGGCAAGGCCACGCGGATCGGAGCCCCTGAAGCCGGGATCCTCGGCGAATGCGGCCTCAAGCAGCGTGTCCCGGGTCTGCGCGGTCACCTGGTCGATGACGAGCCGGGCGAAACCTTCCGCGTCCGGGGCGCGGTGCAGGCCGTTTCCGGCGCGCTTGCGGTTCATCAGGGCGATGCCCTTGCGCGCGGCGCTGGCATCCCAGGCGTCAGAGAGCCCCAGGACATGCGCCGCATCGGTCGGCGTCACGCCCGCCAGCATCACCAGGCCGCGTGCGACCAGCCGGTCGAGCGCGGGCATCTCCAGCCGTGATTTCAGGAGGCCCGACAAGGGCAGGGCGCCCGCGATCCGCTCCAGCAAGGCCGCATCGCGGGCCGGCAGGCCGCCGCCTGCCCCCGCCATCCGGATCACGAAGCGCCCATCGTGATCGCCAGGCTGGTCGCGCGCCAGCGCCCGGTCCAGCGCCGCATGCACCAGGTCGGGATGTTGTTCCGCCAGCAGGCAGAGCGGCAGCACCCGGCGCGGCCCCAGCCGCATCCCGCCAGCCAGCCCCTCATCCTGCAGATGCACCTCGCTATCGCCGCCGAGCCCGGTGGTGCGCATCGCCACCGCCTCGACCATGGTGCGGTGGCCGCCGACCAGCGCGCCCTCTGCGTCGATTTCGGGCAGCCCGTGTTTCAGCAGCGCCACATCGGTCGTAGTGCCGCCGATATCGGAAACCAGCGCGGTCTGCTCGCCGGTCAGCCAATGCGCGCCGACCAGCGAGGCGGCGGGGCCGGAGAGGATGGTCTCGATGGGCCGCTCGCGCACCATCTGGGCCGAGATCAACGCCCCGTCGCCGCGCACCACCATCAGCGGCACCGCGATGCCGCGCGCCGCCAGGTGGCGTTCGCAGGCCGCGACCAGCGTGGCGATCTTGCCGATGAGCCGCGCGTTCAGCACCGCCGTCAGCGCCCGTTTGGGGCCGTTCAGCCTGGCCGATAACTCATGGCCGCAGGTCACGGGCAGGCCGGTCGCGGCGGCGATGATGTCGCGCGCGCGCATCTCGTGGGCCGGGTTGCGGGTGGCGAAGCGGGCGGTGAGGGCAAAGCCCGCGATGTTGCTGCCGAGGCGCTGCAGTTCCGAGGCAAGCAACGCCTCGTCCAGCGGCGCGGCTTCCCCGCCGGAAGCCCCGTGCCCGCCCGCAATCACGATGACCGGATCGCCGCCCATGGCCTCTGCCAGGCCCGCGCGGGCAAGGTCCGCGCCCGTGAAGCCGATCGCCACCAGCGCCACGCGCCCGCCCTGGCCCTCGACCAGCGCATTCGTCGCCAGCGTGGTCGAGAGCGAGACCAGCGCGATATCCTGCGGCCCCACACCCGCCGCCGCCAGCGCCGCATCGACCGCGCCGCCGATGCCGATGGCCAGGTCGTCGCGCGTGGTCAGCGCCTTGGCCGAGCCTAATACGGCCCGCGCTTCGGCGTCGATCACCACCGCATCGGTATAGGTGCCGCCCGTGTCGACCCCCAGAGAATAGCCCATCGCGCGCGCCCTTTTCGCTGCCCCATTCCGCCTCTAGCCCAAGTTGGACCCCACGTCACGCCCCCTGACGGATGGCTTGCGTTTCGCCGTCCAGCGCCCGATTGTGCGGCCCATGACGGACGGCCCGAGCCATGACGACTTGCAGGATTTCCTGACCGATCTCGACGCCGAGCTGCGCGCCGAGGCCGATTGGGGCACGCCGGCGGGCTACATCCCCGAGCTTGCCGATGTCGCACCCGATCAGTTCGGGATCTCGGTGGCGCTTGCGGGCGGGCGGGTGATCTCGGCAGGCGCGCATGACACGCGGTTTTCGATCCAGTCGGTCTCCAAGGTTTTCACGCTGGCCTGCGTGTTGGGCCGGATCGGCGATCAGCTCTGGCGGCGGGTGGGGCGGGAACCTTCGGGCACCTCCTTCGATTCCATCGTGCTGCTGGAACGCGAACAGGGCCGCCCGCGCAACCCCTTCATCAACGCGGGCGCCATCGTGACCACCGATGCGCTGCTGGACGGGCGGATGCCGAACCTGGCGCTGTCCGAGATCATCGGCTTCCTGCGCGCAGCGTCGGAGGATGCCGATATCCATATCGACGCCGCCGTCGCCGCCTCGGAGGAGCGCACCGGCTATCGCAATGTAGCGCTGGCCAACTACCTGGCCTCGCACAAGAACCTGTTCAACCCGCCGGAACTGACGCTTGGCACCTATTACCACCAATGCGCCATTGCGATGACCACGGATCAACTGGCGCGGGCGGGCCGCGTCTTTGCAGGGCTACCCGACGCGCCGCGCATGATCTCGACCGAACGGGCGCGCCGGATCAACGCGCTGATGATGACCTGCGGGCATTACGACGGCTCGGGCGAATTCGCGTTCGGCGTCGGCCTGCCCGGCAAGAGCGGCGTGGGTGGCGGCATATTGATGGTGGCCCCCGGCCGCGCCTCGATCGCGGTCTGGTCGCCCGGGCTGAACCGCTATGGCAATTCCCAGGTCGGCACCCGCGCGGCGGAGCGGCTGGCGCGCTTCACCGGCTGGTCGGTCTTCGGCGGCTGAGAAGGAGAGAGAGAGTGCCCATGCAATCCCCCCTCAAAGGTATCCGCGTGCTGGACCTGACCAACGTGCTTTCGGGTCCGTTCTGCTGCGCGCAACTGGCCTATCTGGGGGCCGAGGTGATCAAGGTCGAGGTGCCGGGCCGGGGCGATCTGGCGCGCCAGCTTGGGGCCGACCCGGCGTTGAATGCGGGTCTCATGGGCGTGTCATTCCTGGCGCAGAACGCGGGCAAGCGGTCGCTGACGCTGAACCTCAAGCACGCGCGTGGCAAGGCGATCCTGAAGCGCCTTGTGGCCGGGGCCGATGTGCTGGTGGAAAACTTCCGCCCCGGCGTCATGGACCGGTTGGGCGTGGGCTATGAGACCCTGCGCGCGGAAAACCCCCGGCTGATCTACTGCGCCATATCGGGCTTTGGCCAGACCGGCCCGATGCGCGATCTGCCCGCCTATGACCAGATCATTCAAGGGCTGTCCGGCGCGATGTCGATCACCGGCGACGGCGACAGCGCACCGATGCGCACGGGTTTTCCCATGGCCGACACGATCGGCGGGCTGACGGCGGCGATGGCGATCAACGCGGCGCTGGCGGGGCGGGGCGAGGCGGGCAGCTTCATCGACGTCTCGATGCTCGACTCGGTGCTGGCAACAATGGGGTGGGTGGTGTCGAATTACCTCATCGCGGGGCAGGTGCCGGTGCCGATGGGCAACGCCAATTTCACCGCGGCGCCCTCGGGCGCGTTCCGCACCGCCACCGCGCCGATCAACCTCGCCGCCAATAAACAGGAGCAGTTCGAGGCGCTGTGCGACGTGATCGACCGGCCTGATCTGGTGCGCGATCCGCGATTTGCCAGGCGGCAGGACCGGCTGGAGAATCGCGCCGCGCTGACCGGGAAAATCGAGGCCGGGTTCGCGGCGTTCGATGCCGAAACGCTGGTGACGCGGTTGAACGCGGCGGGCGTTCCTGCCGGACCGATCCTGACCGTCCCGGAGGCGCTGGCGCTGGAGCAGGTGCGGGGCCGCGATTTCCTGCGCGTCTTTCCCGAGACGCCCGGCATCGACCGGCCCGTCACCAATGCGCGCGCCGGATACCAGATGGACGGGGCCGCCCCGGATGTCGGCCTTGCGCCGCCCGCCCTGGGGCAGGACACCGACGCGATCCTGACCGATCTGGGATACGAGGCCGGTGACATCGCCGATCTGCGTGCCGACGGCGTGATCTGAGGCGATGCGGTGATCTCCAACACGCTCACCCTCAAACAACTCGAGGCGCTCGTCTGGGTCGCTGATCTCGGCAGTTTCCGCAAGGCGGCGGCGCATCTCGGCACGACGCAGCCCAATATCTCAGCCCGGATCGCGGCGCTTGAGGCGACGCTCGGCTTCAGCCTGATGGCGCGTGACGCGGGGTCAGTCGAGATGACGCCGCGCGGGCTGGACGTCCTTGAACAGGCTCGAAAATCCCTGCGCGCGGTCGAGGGTGTGCTGGACGTGGCCGCCCGCCCCGACCTGGCCGAGGACCGGCTGCGCCTTGGTGTCACCGAGTTGATCGCGACGACATGGCTGCACGATTTCCTGCGCGCGCTCAGGCAGGATTATCCGCGCGTCACGGTCGAGTTGACCGTCGATCTGTCGCGCACCCTGGATGCGGAGCTTGCCGCAAACGCGCTGGATCTCGCCTTGCAGAACGCGCCGTTTTCGCACGCCGCCACGGGGGAAATCACCTTGGGATCATACGGTTACGCCTGGGTCGCTGCGCCTGATCTCATGTCCGGTATCGACCCATCCACGGGCGTGGCGGGGCTGACCGCGCCGATCCTGACCCATGCCCGCCACACTCAGGCCTTCCAGGAATTGCAGGCCCACCTGCCCCCCGGTCCCGCGCCCCGGCTGGTGCCATCCAGCAGCCTCAATTCGGCGATCCTGATGGCGGTGAACGGCATGGGCGTGGCAATGGTGCCGCGCGCGATGGTGGCGGGGCACCTGGCGGGCGGGACGCTTGCAGAGGTGGACCTTGGCTGGCAACCCGAACCGCTTGATTTCACAGCCCGTTTTCACGCCGACCGCGCGGCGGGGGTGGTCAGGAAAGCGGCGGAACTGGCGGCACGGGTGGCGGCAGGGGATCAATTGAGCGGATCACATTGATCAAATCGAATAATTTGATCTGATACAACGCGCCGCGTATCGTCGCGCCGGATCAGCTTCAGGGGACCGCGAATGGCAACGACTACCAACCGGCTCGGCGTCGATATTGGCGGCACCTTCACCGATGTGGTTCTGGAAACCGACAGGGGCCAGTTTTCCACCAAGGTGCTGACCACCTATGCGGCGCCCGAGGAGGCCATTATCGACGGCATGGGCCAGGTCTGTGCCAAGGCGGGGATCGCGGCGTCGCAGATCGGCCAGATCATCCACGGCACCACGCTGGCCACCAACGCGCTGATCGAGAGGCGCGGGGCCAAGACCGCGCTGATCACCACGCAAGGGTTCCGCGATACCATTGAAATGCGGACAGAATCCCGGTTCGAGCAATATGACCTGAACCTGGAATTGCCCGAGCCGCTCTTGCCCCGCCAACGCCGCTACACGGTGGCCGAGCGCGTCGATGCGTCCGGCAATATCCTGATCCCGCTGGACCTGGCGGAGGTCGAGCGGCTGGTCGACCGGCTGGCCGAGGCCGGGTATGACAGCATCGCCGTGGGGCTCTTGCACTCCTACGCCAACGACGTTCACGAGCGGATGATCCGCGATGTGCTGCGCGACCGGATGCAGGATGCGATGGTCTCGATCTCCTCCGAGGTCAGCCCCCAGATGCGCGAATATGAACGCTTCAACACCGTCGTCGCCAACGCCTATATCAAGCCCTTGATGAAAAGCTACCTGTCGCGGCTGGAGGGGCGGCTGAGGGGTGAGGGCGTCACCTGCAAAATCTTCCTGATGCACTCGGGCGGCGGCATCATCAGCCTTGAAAACGCGGCCGATTTTCCCGTGCGGCTGGTCGAATCCGGCCCCGCCGGGGGGGCGGTTTTCGCCGCGCATATTGCCGCGCGCTACGGGCTCGACAAGGTGTTGAGTTTCGACATGGGCGGCACCACCGCCAAGATCTGCCTGATCAAGCACCAGATGCCCAAGACCTCGCGCGTGTTCGAGGTCGCGCGCAGTTATCGGTTCAAGAAAGGCTCAGGCATGCCGATTTCCATTCCCGTCATCGACATGGTCGAGATCGGCGCGGGCGGCGGCAGCCTGGCCCATGTCGATGCGATGCGCCAGATCCGGGTTGGCCCGGAAAGCGCAGGCTCGGAACCCGGTCCGGCCTGCTATGGGCGCGGCGGGGACAAACCTGCGGTGACCGATGCCGACCTTGTCCTGGGCAAGCTGGACCCGGAGAATTTCGCGGGCGGCTCCATCGCGCTGCATCCGGACCGCTCCGAACACGCGTTGACGCGTGTCTTGGGCGAGGTGCTGGAGATGGACGCGGGCGAGGCGGCCTTTGGCCTCGCCGAGCTGGTCGATGAGAACATGGCCAATGCCGCGCGGGTTCATGCGGTGGAGAACGGCGAAGATCTGTCCGACTACACCATGATCGCCTTCGGCGGCGCGGCGCCCCTTCATGCCGGGCGGCTCTGTGAGAAACTGGGCGTCGACCGCTTGCTGGTTCCACCCGGCGCGGGCGTGGGCAGCGCCATCGGCTTCCTGCGCGCGCCGTTCAGCTTCGAGGCCAACCGCTCGGTCTACATGCGCCTGTCGGAGTTCGACCCCGCCACGATCACCGGCCTGTTGGAGGAGCTTCGGTCCGAGGCGGCGGGGTTCGTGCGCAACTGCGACGCGCAGGCCGAGATCCTGACCGAATACAAGGTCTACATGCGCTATGCGGGGCAGGGGTGGGAGATCCCCATCGTGTTGAGCGAGGACGAGGCCACCGCCCCCGATGCGGAGACTTTCCTGAGGCTCTTCGAGGCGGACTATGCCAAGCTCTTCGGGCGCAGCGTCAAGGGCATGGATGTGGAGATCACCGTCTGGTCGGTCAACGCCACCACCCCGCCGGAACATGTCGCCCGCGTCGATGCCGCGCAGGCCGCCGGACCGGCGACGCCGACCGGACAGCGCCCGCTTTTCGATCCGGCCTTGGCGAAAATGACGACAGCGGACGTTGTCCGGCGTGCAGACATTGGCCTTGGCGAGACCGTAAAGGGCCCCGCCGCGATCACCGAGGATGAGACCACGATCATCCTGCCCGCCAGCCGGAGCGCCATTCGTCAGGCCGATGGCTGCATCGACATCACCCGCATGAAGGACACGCCATGAGCCCCTCGACCGTCGCCTATCAGGTCATGTGGAACCGCCTCATCTCGGTGGTGGAGGAACAGGCGCAGGCCCTTGTGCGCACCGCCTTTTCCACGTCCGTGCGCGAGGCGGGTGACCTCTCGGCCGGGGTCTATGACGTGGATGGAAACATGCTGGCGCAGGCCGTCACCGGCACACCGGGCCATGTCAACGCGATGGCCGATGCGGTGGCGCATTTCATCCGCCGCATCGGTCGCGAGAACATCCGCGCGGGCGATGTCTACCTGACCAACAACCCGTGGGAGGGCACCGGCCACCTGCATGATTTCACCGTGGTCTCGCCGTCCTTCCACAAGGGTCGGCTCGCCGGGTTCTTCGCCTGCACCGCGCATGTCGTCGATGTCGGTGGGCGCGGGTTCGGCGCGGATGCGAACAGCGTCTACGAGGAGGGGCTGCACGTCCCCATCATGCACTTCGCCCGCGAGGGCGAGGTGGACGAGACCCTGCTGCACCTCATCCGGGGCAATGTGCGCGAGCCGGGACAGGTGATCGGCGACCTCTACGCGCTGGCAACCTGCAACGAGATCGGGCATCGGCGGCTTGTCGACATGATGCAGGAATTTGCGCTGGACGACCTCTCGGGCATCGGCGGCTTCATCATGGAGAACTCCCGCCGCGCCACGCTGGAGCGGATCAAAGCCCTGCCGCGAGAGGTGGCGGAAGGCGCGATGACCGTGGACGGGTTCGACCGTCCCATCACGCTCAAGGTCAGGCTGACCATCGAGGAGGACCGCATCATCACCGATTTCGCGGGCTCCTCGCCCGTTGACAAGAAGGGCATCAACTGCCCGCTGGTCTATGCCAAGGCCTATGCCTGCTACGCACTGAAATGCGCCATCGCGCCCGAGATCCCGAACAATGCGGCGTCGCTGGCTCCGTTCGAGGTCACGGCCCCCGAAAACACCATCGTCAACGCGGCGCATCCCGCCCCCGTGGCCTTGCGCCATATCGTCGGCCATTTCGTCCCCGACGCGGTCTATGACGCGCTGGACAAGATCATCCCCGGCGTGGTGCCCGCAGAAGGGGCCGGGTGCCTGTGCAATTTCCAGCTGTCCCTGCGCCCCGCCGAGGGGGCGACGGGTGCCGTGCGGGCCGAAGTGCTGTCGTTCAACTCCGGCGGCTCCGGCGCGCGGCCCGCGCATGACGGGCTCAGCTCCACCGCCTTCCCCTCGGGCGTGATGACGATGCCGGTCGAGGCCACCGAACATGTCGGCCCGGTGATCATCTGGCGCAAGGAGTTGCGGCCCGATTCAGGCGGCGCGGGCCAGCAGCGCGGCGGGCTCGGTCAATACATGGAGGTCGGCGCGCGGGAAGGGCATGAATTCGACTTCTCCGCCATGTTCGACCGCGTGAAGCATCCTGCGCGCGGGCGGCGCGGCGGAGGTTCCGGCGGGGCCACCACCATCGCGCGCGATGACGGCACCGAAATGCGCGGCAAGGGCAAGCAATTCGTGCCGGAAGGCGCAAGGGTGATGCTGGCGCTGCCGGGCGGCGCGGGCTATGGCGATGTCGGCCAGCGCGACAGGGCCAAGGTGCGGCGCGACCTTGCGCGCGGCTATATCTCGGCGGAATGTGCGGCGCGCGACTACGGGCTCAGCGAGGCCGAGATCGCCACGGTGCAAGAGGCCGTGGAGAGGGGCGAGGAGGCGCAATGAGCGAAGGGCCAGCGCATGACAGCTATGACGTGGTCATCATCGGCGGCGCGATCATGGGGTCGGCGACGGCGTTTTTCCTGTCCGACATGGATTTCGACGGGCGCGTGCTGGTCGTCGAGATGGACCCGAGCTATTCCCAATGCTCCACCGCGCATACCAACAGCTGCATCCGGCAGCAGTTCTCCTCGGCGCTCAACGTGCGCATCAGCCAGTTCGGGGCGGCGTTCATCACCGACCTGCCGCGCCGGATGAAGGATCCGGAGGCGCCGCACCTGGCGATCCAGAATTTCGGCTATCTCTACCTGGCCGATAACGACGCCTTCGCCGAGACCCTGCGCGCCAGTCATGCCGTTCAGGCGGCCTGCGGCGCGGGCACCCGGTTGCTGACCCCCGACCAGATCGCCGAAGCCTATCCGTTCTACAACCTCGACGACATTATCCTGGGCTCCCACAACACGGTCAACGAAGGCTATTTCGACGGCGCGACGGTCTTCGACTGGTTCCGCCGTACCGCCCGCAAGCGCGGGGTCGAGTATGTGACGGATGAGGTGGTCGGCCTTGGCCGCACCGGCCCCCGCATCGACAGCGTAACGCTGAAATCGGGCCGCCGCATCGCCTGTGGGCAGGTCGTCAACGCCGCCGGTCCCCGCGCCGCGCGCATCGCGGCGATGGCGGGCATCGACCTGCCGGTGGAACCGCGCAAGCGCTACACTTGGGTGTTCCAGGCCGAAACCCCGCTGGACCGGCCCCTGCCGCTGACCATCGACCCCTCGGGCGTGCATGTGCGTCAGGAGGGCACGCAATACTACATGGCGGGCGGTCATGCCGATCACGATCCCGCCGTGGAGCCGGATGATTTCGGGATGGATCACAGCCTCTGGCAGGATCACGTCTGGCCCGCGCTGGCGGGTCGCATCCCGGCGTTCGAGGCGATCAAGGTGATGAATGAATGGGTCGGCCACTACGCCTATAACACGCTGGATCAGAACGCCATTCTGGGGCCGCATCCCGAGATCACAAACTTCCATTTCCAGAACGGATTTTCCGGTCACGGCTTGCAGCAATCGCCCGCCATGGGGCGCGGAATGGCGGAATTGCTGACCACCGGCGAATATCGTAGCCTCGATTTGAGCCCGTTCGGATTTGAGCGGATCGCCACCCACACCCCCCTTGTCGAGAAGGCCGTGATATGAACCTGCCCGCCAACCCCTTTGCCCGCGCGCTCAAGTCCAGGGACAAGCAGATCGGCCTCTGGATCAGCCTGGCCAGCAACATCGCCGCCGAGGTGACGGCCCATGCCGGGTTCGACTGGGCGCTGATTGACATGGAGCATGCGCCGAACGATTACCGTTCGGTCCTGGGGCAGTTGCAGGTTTTTGCAGGATCCGACACCACGGCGCTGGTGCGGGTGGAATGGAATGATACCGTCGCGGTCAAGAAACTGCTCGATATCGGCGCGCAGGGCTTGCTCTTTCCGATGATCCAGAGCGTCGAGGAGGCCCGGCGCGCCGTTGCCGCCACCCGCTATCCGCCAAAGGGCGTGCGCGGCGTGTCCGGCACCACGCGGGCCACGCGCTATGGCCGGGTCAAGGATTACCTCGGGCGGGTTGAGGACGAGACGGCGGTGCTGCTCCAGGTCGAGACCCAGGCCGCGCTGGACGCGGCGGAAGATATCGCCGCGGTCGATGGTGTTGACGGCATCTTCTTCGGACCTGCCGATATCGGCGCCGATATGGGCCTGTTGGGCAACCCGATGCACCCCGATATCTGGGCCCGTATCCGCCCCGTCGCAAAGGCGCTGATGGCCAGGGGCATGCCGGTCGGCACGCTGGTCACGGATCCTGGTTTCGCGGCGGAACTGATGGATGAGGGCTTTACCTTCGTGGCCTGCGGGCTGGATACCGGCCTGCTGGCGCGGGCCTCGGACAAGCTTCTGGCCGATGTGAAGGCCCATATGTAACGTGATGTGACGAAAGGACATTCCCGATGATGAAGAAACTGGTTCTGACCGGTGCCGCCGGGCGGCTCGGCTCCTACCTGCGCGAACCTCTGGCCGCGATGTGCGACAGCCTGGTATCGACCGATATCAAGGATGATATCGGCACGCTTTACGAGGGCGAAAGCTATGTGCAGGCCGACATCGCCGATCTGGACGCGATGGTGTCGATCACCGAAGGGGCCGATATGGTGATCCATTTCGGGGCCATCGTCGATGAGGGCCCGTTCGAGGAACTCCTGGGCCCCAACTTTATCGGCGCCTACAACATCTGGGAGGCGGCGCATCGCAACGGTTTGCGCCGCGTGGTCTATGCCAGCTCGATCCACGCGGTCGGGATGTATCCCAAGAACCAGCATATCGGCACCGACGTGCCGCACCGGCCCGACACGTTCTACGGCCTCGCCAAGTGCTTTGCCGAGGATCTGGGCAGCATGTATTGGGACAAGCGCGGATTGGAGAGCGTGTGCCTGCGCATCCTCTCCGCCGCGCAGGTCAACAACCCGCGCGCGCTTGGCTCATGGCTCAGCTATGACGACCTGATCCAGCTTGTGACACGCGCCATCGACACGCCGGTGACGGGGTTCTCGATCGTCTACGGCGTCTCGAACAACGACCGCGCGCCGGTGGACAATTCCAGCGCCGCCTTCCTGGGCTACCGGCCCAAGGACAACGCCGAAGACTACGCGGCGGAGGTGCTGGCCAATTCCGGCCCGCTCGACCCGCAGGATCCCGGCCATATGTGCCATGGCGGTCCCTTCGCCAGCGTTCCGCTAGGCCAGGGCGCGGTGGCCAGCATGGGCATCGTCGACGACAAGAAAGAGACCTGAGCGCGAGGGATGGCCGACGCAACGCCCGTCCTTTCGGTGATCCTGCGCCGCTACCGGCCCGAGGTGGCGCAGGAGATCGAAGCGCTTGAGGCGGGCATCCGCGACGCGGTGCAGCGGTGCCGCGGTTTCGTCGATCTGCGCAGCAGCCGCTCCGAACAGGGCGGCATCTGCGAGCTTGTCACCGTCTTCACCTTCGCCTCCGACGCCGATCTGGCGCGCTGGAACGCCTCGGAGGCGCGGGCCGATTACGTGGTGAGGCTGGACGCGATCAGCGAGGCCGCCCCGGTTCAGGCCCGGTTCGACGACCTGTCGCTGTTGCCGGGCCCGAAGGCGCAATTGCGCAAGATCGAGGTCGTCGCGGTCCTGATCTTCTGGATCGTGGTGATCGCCGAGGTGCTGACCCTTCTGGCGGGCTACGTCCTGCCCGACCGTTTCACCGGCTTCTGGCGCGAGGTCTTGCTGATCTCCGTCAATGTCCTGCTGATCAGCTATATCTTCCTGCCCTGGTCCAGTCGGGCGCTGACACGGCTCAAATCCCGTTTCAGGGCGCAATGATCGGTTGCGCCTTCAGCGCGGGTTCCGACAACTCAGCCCCGGCGAATTCCGAGCCTTCCTCGAACCAGCTGCGCGGCGCGGGCGCGCCCCAGAGGGTCTGGCGCTGCGGGTCTTTCAGATCCCATTTGATCGGTTCCAGGTCGGGATCGACGGTCTGGTAATCCGAGACATAGATCTCGATCCGGTTGCCGTCGGGGTCGCGGATATAGAGGAAGAAGGCGTTGGAAATGCCGTGCCGCCCCGGCCCGCGCTCGATACTGTCCACCCAACCCGTGGTCGCCATCAGGTCCAAGAGGTCGATGATGGAGAGCGCCGAGGGCACCCAGAACGCGGTGTGATGCAGGCGCGGGCCGGTGCCATTGGTGAAGGCCACGTCATGCACGCCGCCCTTGCGGTGCATCCAGGCGGCCCAGACCTTCCCGCTCTCCTCATCCTCGGTGTATTCGGTCGTGCGGAACCCTATTTCGTTATAGAAGGCGACGCTGGCATCCACATCCGCCGAGAACATGTTGAAATGGTCGATGCGCAGGGGGCGGACGCCGTTATATAGCTTGTATTGCTGGTGAATGGGCGCCAGCCGGTCCATCTGCACGTAGAATTCCAGCGGCACGCCCCAGGGGTCGCGGGTGCGCAATGTCTTGCCCATATAGGGGTTCTCGACCCACTCGGTTGGCAGGCCCTTGCCCGCAAAGAACGCCTCCGCCTTCTCAAGGTCGGGCTCATCATAGAGCTTGAAGCCCAACACGCCGACCTCGGATGTGCCGGATTTCACAAGCTTGATCGAGTGATGCCCGCGTTCTTCCATCGCGCGCAGGTAGAGGCTGCTGGCATCCTCATGGCTGACCTGAAGCCCGAGCGTATCGACATAGAATGCCCGCGACCGCGCGAGGTCTTTGACCCGGTATTCGACATGGCTGAGCCGCACGATGTTGAAAGGCGGATAGAGCACAGGGGGCGGGACGGGCATGGCGAACTCCGACTGGTTGCTATGGTGAACATGTTAAGCAATATATTTAACATGTCAACAAAAATTGAGATCAGAGATCGTCCAGCGCCGCCAAGGCGTCCAGCAGCGCGTCGAGCCTCTCGCGGCCCAAGACATCCTCGAAGCTCTGCGCAATGCGGGCGGCCTGGTCGCGGTTGGCGTCGATGATGGCCTGGCCCTCGGGCGTGATGGCCAGGGTCAGGCGGCGGCGGTCCTTCGCGTCGGTGGCCCGTGTGATGAGGCCATTGGCCACCATGTTCTGCGCGATCCGCGTCAGGCTCGGCAGCAGCAGGCTGGTCTGCTCGGCCAGTTTGCTGGCATCCATGGCCCCGTGCTCGGACAGCACCCGCAACACGCGCCATTGCTGTTCGGTAATGCCCGAGGCCGCCAGCATCTCGCGGATGGGGGCCATGACCTTTTCCCGCGCGCGGACAAGGGCGAAGGGCAGGGACCGGCGGGCAGGGGGCAGGTCTTGCGGGCTCATCTGTCGGGGCTCACCACGGTTGCATGTCTCGGGAATTACTTAATATACTAACTTATTGCCCCTGCACAGGCCCCGCGATGCCGCATTTCATCATCGAATACTCCGCCAACCTGGAGCCCGCCGTCGATATTGCCGCCCTGTGCGAGGCGGTGCGCGCCACCGCCGCCGGTATGGACTGCTTCCCCACCCCCGGCATCCGTGTGCGCGCCTTTCGCGCCGATCATGTTGCGATCGCCGATGGCGACCCGCAACACGGGTTTGTCGACATCTCCATCCGCCTGCGCGAGGGGCGTCCGCAAGAGGTGAAGGAGGCCGCCTGCGAAGGGATTTTCGAGGTCGCCCGCGCCTTTCTGGCCCCGTACATGGACGATCATTCCCTCGCGCTGTCCTTGGAGATGCGCGACATCGACGCCAGCCTGTCGCCCAAGACGGGCACGGTGCGGCGGCATCTTCCCGGTCGAGAATTTGGTTGACATGTTAAGTAATATGCTTAACATCGTAACTGAATTGAAGGAGCAGCGCCCCAATGTCCGAACCCGACCTCGCCCGCAATCTTGAGACACTCGACGGCTACCTCGCCCGCTTCCGCGATACCGGCATCCGCAACCGCATCGCGGGGGCGGATCGTGACGGCGGAGGGGGCGTGTTCCAGACCACCTCACCGGTCGATGAAAGCCTGATCTGCGATGTCGCGCGCAGCGATGCGGGCGATGTGGATGCCGCCGCGCGCGCGGCGGCGGCGGCGTTCCCGGCCTGGCGCGACATGCCCGCGACCGAGCGTCGCCGCATCCTGATCGACGTCGCCGAAGCCATCGAGGCGCGGGCCGAGGAAATCGCGCTCTGCGAATGCTGGGACACCGGCCAGACCCTGCGCTTCATGTCCAAGGCGGCGCTGCGGGGGGCCGAGAACTTCCGCTATTTCGCGGGGCAGGTGACATCGGCCCGCGACGGCCAGAACCTGCCCTCACCCACGCTGGTCAACATCACCACGCGCACCCCCATCGGCCCCGTGGGCGTGATCACGCCCTGGAACACGCCCTTCATGCTGTCGACCTGGAAGATCGCGCCGGCGCTTGCCGCGGGCTGCACCGTGGTCCACAAGCCTGCCGAGGCCTCGCCCCTGACCGCGCGCCTGCTGGTCGAGATCGCGGAAGAGGCGGGCCTGCCGCCCGGCGTGTTGAACGTGGTGAACGGCTATGGCGAGGATGCGGGGCGCGCCCTCACCGAGCACCCCGCCATCAAGGCCATCGCCTTTGTCGGCGAAAGCCGCACCGGGTCGCTGATCACCAAGCAAGGGGCCGATACGCTGAAACGTGTGCATCTGGAGCTTGGCGGCAAGAACCCGGTCATCGTCTTCGACGACGCCGATCTCGAGCGCGCATTGGATGCCGTCATCTTCATGATCTACTCGATCAACGGGGAACGCTGCACCTCGTCCAGCCGCCTGTTGGTGCAGGACACGATCAAGGAAGATTTCGAGGCCGCGCTGGTCGAGCGCGTGAACAAAATCAAGGTCGGCCACCCGCTGGACCCCGCCACGGAAGTGGGCCCGCTGGTCACGCGCGAGCATTTCGACAAGGTCACCGGCTATTTCGACATCGCGCGCGCTGACGGCGCCACCATCGCGGCGGGCGGGGGCCGGATGGGCGAGGAGGGGTTCTTCGTCAAACCCACGCTCTTCACCGATGCCACCAACGACATGCGCTGCGCGCGCGAGGAGATTTTCGGCCCCGTCCTCACCTCGATCCCGTTCGGAACGGAAGAGGAGGCGCTGCGGATCGCCAATGACACCGCTTACGGCCTCACCGGCTATGTCTGGACCAACGACCTGACGCGGGCCCTGCGCGTCACCGACAGGCTGGAGGCCGGGATGATCTGGGTAAACTCCGAGAACGTGCGCCACCTGCCCACCCCCTTCGGCGGCGTCAAGGCCAGCGGCATGGGGCGCGATGGCGGTGACTGGTCGTTCGAGTTCTACATGGAGCAGAAACATATCGGCTTTGCCACCGGGGCGCATAAGATCATGCGTCTCGGCGCGGGGTGAGCGTCGGAATTTGAGTATTTGGACCAAGAAGATGGGGGCAGGGTGATGCGATTTGCAACGGTGCGCGCGGGCGGTGAGCGGCTTTACGGCGCGGTGTCTGAGGCGGGGTTCGTGGCGCTGTCACCCGATTTTGCGGAATGGGCCAGCCTGCGTGAGGTGATCGCGGCGGGCGGGCTGGCGCGGCTGGCCGAGGCCGCCGAGGGGCGCGGCGTGACGCATGAGAGCTTCACCTATGACCTGCCCGTGCCCGATGCGCGCGCGATCATCTGCGTCGGCGTCAACTTCCCCGACCGCAATGCCGAATACAAGGACGGCACCGATCTGCCGCCCAACATGTCGCTCTTCCCGCGCTTTGCCTCCTCCTTCACAGGGCATGGCCAGCCGCTGATCCGTCCGCCCGAAAACCACACGCTGGATTACGAGGGCGAGGTCGCGGTGGTCATCGGCAAGACCGGACGGCGGATCGCGCAGGCCGACGCCTATGACCATATCGCCGCGCTGACGCTGTGCAACGAGGGCACGATCCGCGATTGGGTGCGCCATGCCAAGTTCAACGTCACCCAAGGCAAGAACTGGGACCGTTCCGGCGCGATGGGGCCGTGGCTGGTGCCGTTCACCGATCCGGCGCAGATCGAAGAGGCGCACATCGAGACGTGGGTAAACGGGGACTTGCGGCAGCAGGACGCGCTTGCCCGCATGATCTTTCCGATCCGCCGCCAGGTCGAATATATCTCGACCTTCATGACGCTGCATCCCGGCGATATCATCGTCACCGGCACCCCGACGGGCGCGGGCGCGCGGTTCGATCCGCCGCGCTACCTTGTGCCCGGCGACGTGGTGGAGGTCACGGCCACCGGCCTCGGCACCCTGCGCAACAGGGTCGAGGATGAGGCATGAGCCCCGAGGACCACGCCCGCGCCGCCCGCGACCTGCTGGAGGCGGAACGCAGGGGAACCCAGATCGGCCTGTTGTCGCGGCGTTATCCCGGCATGACGATGGACGATGCCTATGCCGTGCAATCGGCGCTGATGGCGGCGAAACTGGCCGAGGGGCGGCGCGTCATCGGCTGGAAGATCGGCCTGACCTCGAAGGCGATGCAGGATGCGCTGAAGATCGACACCCCCGATTCCGGCGTGCTGTTCGATGACATGGCCTTCGATGACGGCGCGACAATTCCCGCAGGCCGCTTCATCCAGCCGCGCATCGAGGCCGAGATCGCCTTTGTCATGAAGGCCCCGCTTGGGGGTGCCGACGTGACGCGCGCCGCTGTGCTGGCCGCGACCGGTTCCGTTGCCCCCGCGCTGGAGATCCTCGACACCCGCATCCTGCGCGCCGACCCCGCGACCGGGCAGACGCGGGTGATCACCGACACGATCTCGGACAATGCGGCCAATGCCGGGATCGTTTTGGGCGATGCACGGCATGACCCGGAGGCGGTCGATCTCAGATGGGTCGGGGCTGTTGTCAGCCGCAATGATGAGGTTGAGGAGACCGGGCTTGGCGCGGGCGTGCTGAACGATCCGGTGGAGGGCATCGTCTGGCTTGCGCGGCGGATGGAGCAATACGGCCAACGCATCGAGGCGGGCCAGGTGATCCTCTCGGGCTCGTTCATCCGGCCCGTCGAATGCCCGCCCGGCAGCCGCATCCATGCCGATTTCGGCGGCTTCGGATCGGTCGACCTGCGCTTCGCCTGACATTGTCGTCACTTTTTCGGAATCCGGTGGAAACCAACAGGGGGGTGCCCTAGTTTTGGTATGACTGCGGACCGGGACCACATCATGCGCCACCTCTTCACGATTGCCCTTGTTTCCCTGCTTTTGGCCCCACCGGCGCAGGCGCAGAATGACGTTCGATTTCAAGTCCTTGGCGGCGACGAGGCGCTGCGCGATGCGCTGATCGCGGCCTCGCGCCTGCAGGCCGTCACGGACGAGGAGGACAGCGCGAGTCAGGACATCGTGGCCGCCGCCCGGTCCGACTATGCGCGCCTTCTGGCGGTGCTCTATGAGCAGGGCTATTTCGGCCCTGATATTTCCATCACGCTGAATGGGCGGGAAGTCGCCGGGATGTCGCCCTTCGACCGGATCACGCAGGTCCGGAGCGCCGCGATCACGGTGGAACCGGGCCGCGCCTTCCGCCTTGGCCGCGCCGTCATCGCGCCGCTCGCCCCCGGCACCGACCTGCCCGAGGGGTTTCGCAGCGGCGCTCCGGCGGGCACCGTGATCCTGCGCGAGACGACCGAGGCGGGCATCATGGGCTGGCGCACCCAGGGTCACGCCACGGCGGATGTGGGCAACCAGCAGATCACCGCGCGCCACAACGAGGCCGAACTGGACGCCGAGATCACGTTGGCCCCCGGCCCGGTCTACCGCTTTGGCACGCTGATCCCGCAAGGCGAGGAACGGATGCGCACCCGCCGGGTGTTGCGCATCGCGGGCCTGCCCACGGGCGAGGTCTATGACCCCGATGAGGTCGACCGCGCCGCCGACCGGCTGCGCGACACCGGCGTCTTCACCTCGGTCGGCTTCACCGAGATTCCCAACCCCGACGGCACCCTGGATGTGCAGGCCGAACTGGTCGAGGCCCCCCTGCGCCGCGTCGGGTTCGGCGCCGAGATCCAGTCGCAGGACGGGCTGACGGTCAGCGGTTACTGGCTGCATCGCAACCTCTTTGGCGGCGCGGAACGGCTGCGCTTCGACGCGGAAATCTCGGATATCGGTGCGCAGAACAGCGGCATTGACGGGTTCGTTTCGGGCCTTTTCTCGCGCCCCGCCGACCTGACACCCGACACCACGCTGGAACTGGGCTTTCGCATCGAGCATCTGGATGAGCCGACATTCGTGGAGGACACCGCCAGCATCAATATCGGGCTGGAGCATCAATTCTCGGACGAGCTGACCGCCACGGCGGGCGTCTTCGCACGCTATTCGGATGTGTCGGACAACTTCTCGGAGCGTTCGGTCTGGATGGTGGGCCTGCCGCTCGGGCTGACCTGGGATTCGCGCGACAACGCGTTCGACGCGGCCAGCGGCTGGTATGCCGATGCCACGCTGACCCCCTTCACCGCGTTCGAGGATGGCGGCGGTATCCGCGCCACCGCCGATCTGCGCGCCTATTACGGCTTCGGCGAAGAGGACAGCACCCGCCTGGCGGGCCGGTTGCAACTGGGCACCGTCGATGGCGGCGATATTGCCGCGCTGCCGCCCGATTGGCTGTTCTACTCCGGCGGCTCAGGGACGGTGCGCGGGCAGGACTACCAGTCGCTCGGCGCGATGCAGAACGGGGTGCAGACAGGCGGGCGCAGCTTTGCCGGGGCGTCCTTCGAGATCCGCCAGGACCTCTTTGGCAATTTCGGCGCGGTGGCCTTCTACGATGTGGGCTATGTTTCGGCGGGCGCCTATGGAGAAGGGGCCAGCGACTGGCATTCGGGCGCGGGGCTCGGCCTGCGCTATGACACGCCCATCGGCCCCATCCGCCTGGATATCGCCACGCCCGTGTCGGGGGATGGCACCGGCGAGGATGTGCATCTCTACCTCGGTATTGGACAGAACTTTTGACCCGTTTCCTGATTGCCCTTTGTCTGATCGTCCTCGCCGGCCCCGCCCTGGCGCAGGACGAGCAGGAGCGTGACCGCTCGCTGATTGTCGGTTTCATCGAGGATGCGCTGTCGGACGGGGCGGCGCGTTCGGTGCGGATCGACGGGTTCTCCGGCGCGCTCAGCTCCACCGCGACGCTGGAGCGGCTGACCGTCGCGGACGCCGATGGCGTCTGGCTGACCATCGAGAATGCGGAACTGAACTGGAACCGCTCCGCGCTGTTCGCGGGCCAGGTCGACATCACCCGGCTGGCCGCCGAGCGCATCGCGCTGGAGCGATTGCCCGTCTCCGAAGGCGGCGACATGCCCCCGCCCGAGGCGGTCCCGTTTTCCCTGCCCGAATTGCCCGTGTCGATCCAGATCGGTGAGTTGCAGGTCGACCGGATCGAGCTTGGCGCGCCGCTTCTGGGGTTCGAGGTGCTGGCCAGCGCCAGCGGATCGGTGTCGCTGGCAGGCGGCGAGGGCACGGCGGCGCTGGACCTGACGCGACTGGACGGACCCGAAGGCGTCTTCGCGCTTGCCGCCAGTTATTCCAATGAAACCGGCGTGTTGGACCTCAACCTTGAACTGACCGAGGATGCGGGCGGCATCGCAGCGACGCTGCTCGACATCCCCGAAACGCCCTCGGTCGAACTGGCTGTCGAAGGGTCCGGCCCGCTCAATGACTTCGCCGCCGACATCACGCTTGCCACTGATGGCGAACCGCGCCTGTCGGGCGACGTCACGCTCAGCCAGTCCGACGCGGGCGCGCGGCAATTGGCGGTCGACCTTTCGGGCGATGTGGCGCGGCTGCTGGCCCCGGACTACCAGCCATTCTTCGGCAATGCGGTCAGCCTTCAGGCGCTTGCGATCACCGCGCCGGATGGGGCGATGGTGCTGGACCGGTTCGAGATCACCACCGCCTCGCTCTCCGTCTCGGGCTCGGGCGCGCTGGACCCGTCCGGCACGCCGGAGCGCTTTTCGCTGACCATGCTGATGCGCCCCGCCGAGGGCGAGCTCGTGCGCCTGCCGATCCCCGGCCAGCGGGTCGAGGCCGCCAGCGCCGACATCTCGCTCAGCTATGACCGCACGGCGGGGGATAGCTGGCAGGGGCAGGCCTCGCTGATCGACCTGCGGCTCGACACGATGCGGCTGGACGAGGCGCAGCTTGACATGTCCGGCACGATTCTGACGCCGGATAACACGCTTGAAGGCGTCACTGCCGAAGTTGCCGCCAGTTTCGAGGGGCTGACGCTGGAAGATGACGCGCTGCAACAGGCGGTCGGCTCCGCCGGGCAGGCCGGGTTCGACCTGGTCTGGTCCGATGGCGACCCGGTCGAGATCACCGATCTGACCCTCTCCACCCGCAACGCGCAACTCAGCGGCAGTGCCGATTTCACCACGCCGGAAGAACAGCTGATGCTGGCGCTGCAACTTGAGGGGATGCTGCCCGACCTTTCCGCCTTCTCGGCGCTGGCGGGCAGCGATCTTGAGGGTGCCGTCGCGGTCGAATTGCGCGGCGCGGTGGAGCTTCTGTCGGGCGCCTTCGACCTGCGCATCGACGGCACCGGGCAGGAAATCGCGCTTGGTGTCGGCGAGCCGGAGGGGATCCTGGCGGGCGAAACCGTGATCAGCGCGCTGGCCATTCGCGACGAAGACGGGTTGCGCATCGACAATTTGCGGGTCGAGGGGCAGGAGATCACCGCCAGCGGCAGCGTGGCACTGGCCAGTGACGCCAGCCGGGTGCAACTCGACGCGGCCCTGCGCGAGGCCGGTCTGATCAATCCTGCCCTCTCCGGGCCGCTGACACTCGCGGCGGCGCTGGAGCGCGGGGCCTCCGATACGCCTTGGGACGTGGAGGCCGAGGCGCAGCTGCCCAACATCGCCGTGACCCTCGCCGGTCAGGTCGGCCGGCCCGATGGCGGGTTCGACCTGCGCCTCGACGGCGTCGCGCAGGATCTTGAGCTTGGCCTGGGTGAGCCCGAGGGCCTTCTGGCGGGTGAAACCACTATCGGCGCGCGCGCCGTGCAGGATGCCGACGGCCTGCGCATCGAAGATTTGCAGGTCGAGGGCCAGCAGATCATCGCCAGCGGCAGCGCCTCCATCGCGCCCGAGGCCAGCCGGGTGCAATTGGACGCGCGGCTGCGCAATGCCGGCCTGCTCAGTTCCTCCGTCTCCGGGCCGTTGACGGTCGCGGCAACACTGGAACGCGGCGCGTCCGATACGCCCTGGAACCTGGAGGCCGAGGCGCGGCTGCAAAACATCGCCGTGAACGCCACGGGCCAGGTCGGCCTGCCGGATGGCGCGGTCGATCTGCGGGTGACGGGCAACGCCGCGCTGGCGCTGGTCAACCCGTTCATCGCGCCGCGATCAGTGCAGGGCACCGCAAATCTGGACCTGCGGATACAGGGCCAGCCTGGTCTGCCCGCCGTTTCCGGCACGATTTCGGCCAACGGGTTGCGCGTCGCGGCCCCCAACCTGGGGCTGGCGCTGGAGAACCTTTCGGCCAATGTGCAACTGTCGGGCGGGCGCGCGAGCGTCAGCGGCCAGGGCGCTCTGTCGACGGGGGGCAATGTCAACCTCGATGGCTCGGTCGATCTGACCGGGCCGGGGCTGCCGGGAAATATCGACGTGACGCTGACGCAGGCCCGCATCGTGCAGGGCGATTTCCTGCAAACCGTGGTGACGCGTGGCGACATCTCGATTTCGGGGCGGCTCACGCAGGGGCCGACGATCAGCGGCCAGATCGACCTGGGCCAGACCGACATAGTGCTGACAAACTCCACCACCGGCGCGGCCGAACCGATCCCCGACATCCGCCACGTGAACGAGGACCGCGACTCGCGCATCGCGCGGGCCAATGCGGGGCTGATCGGGCAGGGAGGCGGCGGTGCCTCCGGGCCTCCCCTGCCGCTCGATCTGACCATCTCCGCGCCCAACCGCATCTTCGTGCGTGGCTCGGGGCTCGATGCCGAAATGGGCGGCGCGATCCGCATCGGCGGCACCACGGCCAATGTCATCCCCTCGGGCCAGTTCGAGCTGATCCGGGGCCGCCTATCCGTGGTCGGGCAGCGCTTCGACCTGATCGAAGGCTCGGTGACGCTACAGGGCAGTTTCGACCCCTACCTGCGTGTCGTGGCACAGACCGAGGCGGGTGACGTGCTGGCGCGCATCATCGTGGAGGGGCCGATCTCGAACCCGGAACTCACGCTCACCTCGACGCCAAGCCTGCCCGAGGACGAGATCCTGTCGCGGCTTCTGTTCGGGCGCGAGGCCTCCAGCCTCTCGGCGGTTCAGGCGCTGCAACTGGTCGATGGCCTCTCGCGGCTGGCGGGCTCGGGCAGTGTCATCGGCGGCATCCGCGACAGCCTCGGTGTCGATGACCTCGACCTGACCACCGATGCCGAGGGGAACGCGCAGGTGCGCCTTGGCCGCTATATCGGTGAGAACGCCTATACGGATGTGCAGATCGGCTCGGACGGAGAGGCCGAGGCCTCGATCAACCTCGATCTCACCCCCAATATCACTGCGCGCGGCAGCTTCTCCTCGGACGGGCAGAGCGGGATCGGCGTGTTTTTCGAACGCGACTACTGAGGGACGTTGCGTTTTGTGCTATGCTGCAACGGTATTCGTTGCGTATGGGGGCGGAGATGCAGAGCCTCGACCCGAAACAGACCCGCGCCTTTCTGGCCGCGACCACGGCGGGCACCGTGCGCGGCGCGGCGGAAGCCCTGGGCGTCGAGCCCTCCACCATCAGCCGCGCCATCACCGGGCTTGAGACGACACTGGCCACCCGCCTCATCGAACGGGGCCGCCGGGGCGTGCAACTGACCGAGGCGGGGGCGCTTCTGCGCGACCACCTGCGCCGGGAAGCCTCTGAGATGGAAGCGCTGCAATCGCGCTTCGATGCGCTCAAGGGCATGGCACGCGGCACCGTGCGGGTGGCGGTGGGTGAAGGCTTTGTCGGCGATCTGGTCGGCGGCGCACTGCCCGGTTTCGCGGCCACCCATCCCGGCCTGACCTACGCGCTGGAGCAGGGCTCCACCGATGCCGTTCGTCACAGCGTGATGACCGATCAGGCCCATCTGGGGCTGGCCTATGACGTCGCCCCCGACCGCGCGCTCAAGCTTCTGGCGCGCCACCCGCAACCCCTGATGATGCTGGCGCGTCCGGGGTCGCGCTTTGCCGATCTCTCCGCGCCGCTTTCCATGGCGGCGCTGGCAAATCTTCCGGCGGCGGTGCTGACGGGCGGTTACGGTGTCGGGTCGGTTCTGGCACGGGCCGAGGCGCGGGCGGGTCACCGGCTGCACGCGGTGGTCGAGACCGGATCCATCGCCGTCCTCTTGGCCTTCGCGCGCTCCGGCATGGGCGTCACCGTCCTGCCGCGCTTCGCCGCCATGGCCGATATCGCGGCGGGCGGGCTGGTCGCGCGCGAGATCGCCGAGCCCGAGTTTCAGACCGGCGAAGCCGCGCTGATCGCCCGCAATGGCCGGGAACTCCCGCGCGCCGCGCAGTCCATGGCGGCGAATCTGGCCCGGCGCATGGCGGCTTTCGGCGGGCAATAGGTTGCGTGGCGCGCAACGATAAACTCCGATCCTTGCCTTTCCTGCCGCGCCGATCCCTGCCACTCTGGCGGGGAAACCGGCGGAGGGCAGGAGAATGAAACTCGGCATCATCGGATGCGGCAACATGGGCGGCGGCATGGCGCGGCATCTCGCTGACAGCGGCTGGCAGGTGGCGGCGCATGATCCCGATGCGGACCGGTTGGCCGCGTTGGCGGGGGTGGACGCTTTCCCCCACGCCCGTGCCCTCGCCGCCGCCTGCGACGTGATCGTGCTCTCGCTACCCACCGCCGCCATGGTGCGCGCGGTCATGGCCGAGATCGCTGATGCCCTGACCCAAGGCGCCACGATCCTGGATACCTCCACCTCCGACCCCGCCACCTCGCAGGCGCTCCATGCGGCGTGCGCGGCCAGGGGCGTCCAGTTTATCGACGGCCCCGTCAGCGGCGGGCCATCTGCGGCGCGGGCGGGCAGCATGACGATGGTTCTGGGCGGCGAGGCCGACGCCATAGAGGCCATCCGCCCGCTTCTGGACGCGCTCACCGCCAGGACCGTGCATATCGGCGGCCCCGGCGCGGGCCATGCCGCCAAGATCGTCAACAATATGCTCTGCGCGGCCAACCTTGTGCTGGTCGCAGAGGCGGTGCGGCTGGGACAGGCCGCGGGCGTCGCCCCCGCCGCCCTGCTGGAGGGCGTCAATGCAGGCTCGGGCCGCTCCGCCGTCAGCGAGGTGAATTTCCCCAAATGGGTGCTGCCGGATGCCTTCGACAGCGGCTTCACCATGGGCCTGATGCGCAAGGATGTGCGGCTGGCGCAAACACTGGCAGAGGGTGCGGGCGTGCCGATCCCCGCCTTCACCCGCATCGCGCAGATCTGGGCCGACAGCGCCGCGACCCTGCCCGACGGGGACGATTTCAACCGGATCGTGCAGTTTCAGACGGAGCAGGACCAATGACGCGGGCCCGGATTTTCACCGACACCATGGCCGAACTTGGCCTCAATGGCCGTATCCAGAGCCTCATCGGCGGCGTCCTCATGGACGGGCAGGGCGAGGATATCCCCCTGATCGACCCCTACACGGAAGAGGAGCTGACCCGCTACGCCGATGCCGACGCGGCGCTCGCCACCCGCGCCTGTGACGCCGCCGCGCGTGCGCAACGCGTCTGGATGGGGGATTTTACCGCCGCCGGGCGTGGCCAGGTCATGCAAGACGCCGCCCGCGCGATCACCGCCCATGCCGAGCCGCTGGCAAGGCTCGACGCGCTCATCGCCGGAAAACCGATCCGCGATTGCAGGGTGGAAATCGCCAAGGTCGCCGAGATGTTCGCCTATTACGCCGGGTGGGCCGACAAGCTGCATGGCGAGGTCATTCCGGTCCCCTCGGGCCACCTGACCTATACGATCCGTGAACCGCTTGGCGTGGTGTTTCAGATCACCCCCTGGAACGCGCCCGCCTTCACCGGCGGCTGGCAGATCGCGCCCGCCATCGCGGCAGGCAACGGCGTGGTGATCAAGCCCTCGGAACTGACGCCCGCGACCACCGTGGCGTTGGTGAAGCTGGCCGAGGGCGCGGGGTTGCCGCCGGGTCTGGTGAACGTGCTGGCGGGGCTTGGGACCACGGCAGGGCAGGCCGCCATCGCTCATCCCGCGACGCAGAAGGTGATTTTCGTCGGCTCCCCCGGCACCGGGCGGCGCGTCGCCGTCGCGGCGGCCGAGGCGCTGACGCCCTGCGTCCTGGAACTGGGCGGCAAATCGGCCAATATCGTCTTTGACGACGCCGACCTGAAAGCCGCCTGCCTCGGCGCGCAGGCCGCCATCTTCTCAGGCGCGGGGCAAAGCTGCGTCGCCGGATCCCGTCTGCTGGTGCAAGACGGCATCCGGCCCGACCTGACCGAGATGCTGACCACGGGCATGAACGCGATCAAACTTGGCGATCCGCTGGACGAGGCGACCGAGATCGGCCCGGTCGGCAATGCCGGTCAACTGGCCCATATCAGGCGTGTCCTCGACGGCGCGCAGCATGATGGGGCCGACCTCATGACCCGCGACAGCCTGCCCGATCGCGGCTTCTTCGTTGCGCCCACGGTGCTGACGGGGCTCGGCAACCGCAGCCTGCCCGCGATGACCGAGATCTTCGGCCCGGTCGTCACCACCATCCCCTTCGTGGATGAGGAAGAGGCCGTAAGCCTCGCCAATGACACGGTATTCGGCCTTGCCGGCGCGGTCTGGACGGCGGATGTGGGCCGTGCGCATAGGATGGCGGCAGCGGTTCGCGCAGGCACGTTCTGGGTCAACAGCTACAAGGCGATCCATGTCTCGGTGCCCTTCGGCGGCTCCGGCCAATCGGGCTATGGTCGGTCCTCCGGCTCCGACGCGCTGATGGAATATACCGCGCCCAAGGCGGTCTGGCTGGACGCGGCCCCGGTCCCGCGCATAGCGTTCGGCTACACATCCTGAAAGCGCGCGCGATGATCCATGACGAGACCCGAGACCTCTTGCAAGCCAGTCCCGACGCGGCGGCGATGACCGGCATCACGGCGGCGGATTGCGCCGACTTCCCCAGGTTGGCCGGCGCGCTCCTTGGCGGGATCGCCGCGAATGACGGGGTGCGGGCGACCGTCCACGCCGCCTATGCCGAGGCGCCCGCGCTGGTTGAGACCTCCAGCCATGACATCAGCGAAACCGCCCGGCGAAATTTCGAACCCGGCGGGCGCGCGGGCGCGCTGCTCTTCTCGCGCGGGGTGCAGGCGGTGATGGCGCATCGCGTGGCACATCACCTCTGGGGCCAGGGCGATCAGACCCGCGCCATGGCCCTGAAATCCGTGCTTGGCCGCGCGCTCTCCACCGATATTCACCCTGCTGCCCGGATCGGGCCGGGGCTGTGGCTGGATCACGGGCTCGGCTGCGTCATCGGCGAGACGGCGGTGATCGGGCGCGATGTCTCGATCTGGCATAACGTGACGCTTGGCAGCACGCTGACCGATAGCGGCCCGGACCGGCACCCGAAGGTCGGCGACGGCGCGGTGATCGGGGCGGGGGCGGTGATCCTCGGCAATATCCGTGTGGGGGCCGGGGCCAATGTGGGCGCGGGGGCGGTCGTGCTGCAAGACGTGCCCGACGCCATGACCGTCGCTGGCCCGCGCGGCGAGATCCGTGGCCCCGCAAGGGTCCGCTTCGCGCCGGAGCGATCATGAGCGCCAGTTTCGGTATCGACCATCCGCTGATCGCCACGCGGGATGTCGCGGGGCTGCGGAACCGGCTGATCTCGCTCGGTTTCACCATGACGCCGATCGGGCGGCATCCCTGGGGCACCTCGACCAGCCTCGCCATGTTCCGGGGCTGCCTGATCGAGATCATGGGGGTCTATGACGAGGCCCTGCTGGACACGCATCCGGCGGGCGATTTCCGCTTTGGCCGCCATGTCCACAGCCATTTGCAGGCGCGTGAGGGCGTGGCGCTGACCGCGCTGCACAGCGAGGACAGCCGCGCCGATGCGGATCGGGCAGAAGCGGCTGGCTTCACCGTCGCGGGTCATCTTGAGTTTGGCCGCGACGTGACCCTGCCCGATGGGCGGCAGGACCGCACCAAGACCACGCTGGCCCTCATGCCCGACACCCAGTTTCCGCGCCTCTCATTCTTCCTCTGCCAGCAGCACCGGCCCGAGTTGATCTACGTGCCGCGCTGGCTGGAGCATCCGAACACCGCCTGCGGCATCGCGGGGGTGACGATCCGGGCCGAGGCCCGCGACCGGACCGCGCTGCGCCCCCGGCTTGAACGCCTCTACGGCCCTGTGCGTGACCTGCAAGGCGGTTTCGAGACGCAAACCGCCAATGGTGTGATGCGGGTGCTGACGGGGGCGGCTTGCGAAGACCTCCTCGGGCCGCTGCCCGACGCCGTGCGGGCAGACCCTCAGCCCGCCATCGTCGGCATGGACATCAAGGTGCGGGACATGACGGTGCTGGCAGATCACGTCGCGGCCAGCGGGATGGCGGCGCGCCACGAAGGCGGCGCTGTTATCCTCGGCGATCCCGCCCGGACCGCCAGTGTCACCCTGCGGTTTGTGACAGGGTGACGCCGGAGCGCGGCCCGCCTGTGGCCCGCAAATGCGCGCGGTCGGCCGAGCGCTCCGCCCGGACCACTCCGGGGCTTTACCTCCACCCATAATCCCGGACATGGTCGATCCAGCGCACGCACAACAAGGACCAGACATGGCGCAGGACAGCGATCATCCAATCATCGTCATCGGTGCGGGCATCGTCGGCGTCTCGGCGGCGATCTGGCTGGCACGCGCGGGCCGCAATGTCACGCTGATCGACCGGGGCGCGCCGGGGATGGGCACCTCCTACGGCAATGCCGGATTGCTCGCGGCTTGTGCCATGGTCCCGGTCACCACGCCCGGCCTGCTGCCCAAGGCCCCGCACTACCTGCTCAGCCGCAATGAACCGCTCTTCCTGCGCTGGTCCTACCTGCCGCGTCTGGCCCCCTGGCTGGTGAAATATCTCGCCCATGCCAACGACCCCGACACGCGCCGTATCGCGCAGGGCCTCACGCCCATCACCGCCGACACGGTCGAACAGCACAAGGCCCTGACGGCGGGCACCGGTGCTGCGCATTGGATCACGAACAGCCCCTACCATTTCGCCTACAAGACCCGCGCAGGCTATGAGGCCGACGCCTATACCAACGCCCTGCGCCGCGAGGCAGGCTTTGTGCCCGACATTATCGAAGGCCCTGCGGTGCAGGAGGTCGAACCGGCCCTGGGCGCAAAGATCACCTGCCTCGCCACCTATGCCGACCACGCCTATATCCGCGATCCCGGCGGCTATGTCGCGGCGCTGGCCGAGGAATTCGTCAGGCTTGGCGGTGACGTCCGGCAGGCCGAGGTTCATGACTTTAGCCTGTCGGATGGCAAGGTCTCCGAGGTGATCACCTCATCCGGCGCGATGCCCTGTTCGGGTGTCGTGCTGGCCACCGGCGTCTGGTCGAAACCGCTGATGCGCAAACTGGGCCTGAAGGTGCCGCTGGAATCCGAGCGCGGCTATCACATCGTCTTTGAAGGCGCGGAAGGCGGCCCGTCCGCCCCGGTCATGGTCGCCTCGGGCAAGTTCGTCGCCACGCCGATGGCCGCCGGTTTGCGATGTGCCGGCGTGGTGGAGTTCGGCGGGCTCGATGCGGGCCCCTCGCGAGCGCCCTTCGCGCTTCTGCGCCGCCAGGTCGCCGCGACCTTCCCCGGCCTCGTCGCCGCCCGCGAGGAGGAATGGCAAGGCCACCGACCGGCGCTCACCGACAGCCTGCCGATGATCGGCGAGGTCGGGCAAACCGGCGTCTTCGTCGGTTTCGGCCATCACCATATCGGGTTGACTGGCGGGCCCAAGACCGGGCGGCTGATTGCCCAGATGATGACGGGGCAGGGGCCGAACCTGGATATGTCGCCCTACGCCCCTGGCCGCTTTGCCCGCTGATCCCAGTCGACCGCCCGCACCATCGCGGCGAAATCCGAGACCTCCTCGCGCTCCACCCGATCCTCGCGCATCAGGAGGTCGACCTGCCGGTGTTCGCCAAGATCCTCGAAGGCACGAAAGGCCAACCTCTCGGGGTCGATCTGAATGACCGTGCTCGGCAGCACGGTGACCCACTGCCCGCCGCGCACCATCGCGGTCAGCGTCAGCGTGTTCAGCGCCGACATCCGCGCGGTGCCCGTCGCCTCACGCACAGCCTCGATCCGGTCCGACAGCTCGTTGCGCAAGACCTGCTGAGCGCCCAGATCGGCCAGCCGCAAGGGGGCGCTGCGTGTGGCCAGCGGATGATCCCGCGCCATGATCAACCCGAACGCGTCCGAGAAGAGCGGCACCGCCCGCCCCCCCCGCACCGGCCCCGCAGGCGCGGCAACGCCGATGTCGATCCGTCCCCGCGTCAGCGCCTCAAGGATGCCGACCGAATCCATGTCGCGGATTTCCACCGAGACGCCGGGATGGCGGGCCAGGAACGCCCCCACGACCTGCGGAAAGATCATCCCCGCCACCGACGGCACCGCCGCCACCTGGATCAACCCCTGCGGCGCGGTGGCAAACCCCTCGATGGCGCGGATCGTGGCGTCGAACTGCTGCAATTCGCGCCGCGCCTGATCCAGCACATATTCGCCCAGGGGCGTCAGCCGGTTCTTGCGATCGGTTGCAAAGAGGCGCTGGCCCAGATGCTCCTCCAACCCCTTCAGCGTCATCGAAATCGCCGAGGGCGTGCGCCCCAGCCGGGTCGCCGCCTCCGCCAGGGTGCCGCTTTCGGCGACAATGGCGAAGGCGCGCAGCATCTCGATCTTGATCGTCATCGGCTTCAAAATCCCTGAAATCCAACCCTGTCACTCCAATCTGGCTGACATATCCGCCCCCGTCCATCCGGCATATCGCCAGGCCCGCCCGACCGCGCTATATCTGGGGTCAACCAAGGGGGACGGCATGGGCAATTGCGATATCGGACTGGTGGGCCTGGGCACGATGGGGGCGGCGCTGGCGCTCAACATCGCGGAAAAGGGTTTCAACATCGCGGTCTGGAACCGCACCGGCGCGAAAACCGAAGCCTTCATGGAAGGGGCCGGGGCGCTTGCCGCGAGGATCACTCCGGCGCAAGAGCTGGCGGATCTGGTCGCCGCCCTCAAGCCCCCCCGCGCGATCATCCTGATGGTGCCCGCGGGCGACCCGGTCGATCAGCAGATCGCGGCCCTGCGCCCGCTTCTCGACACTGACGACCTGATCATTGACGCGGGCAACGCCAATTTCCGCGACACGAACCGCCGCATGGCCGATCCCGGCGCGTTTCTCGGCATCGGTGTCTCGGGCGGCGAGGCGGGCGCGCGCCACGGCCCCTCGATCATGGGCGGCGGCGACCGCGCGCATTGGGACCGCGTCGCGCCGATCCTGACGGCCATCGCCGCCGACTATCATGGCATGCCGTGCGCCGCCTGGCTCGGGCCGGAAGGCGCGGGCCATTTCGTCAAGGCCGTCCATAACGGCATCGAATATGCCGACATGCAGATGATCGCCGAGATCTACGGGCTGATGCGCGACGGGCTTGGCCGCAGCGCGAACCAGATCGGCGATGTCTTCACCCGCTGGAACAGTGGCGCGCTGCAAAGCTACCTTGTCGAAATCTCCGGCCAGGTCGCCGCCGCCCATGACGCGGCCACGAACGGCCCGCTTCTGGATGTGATCGTTGATGCGGCGGGGCAGAAGGGCACCGGGCGCTGGACCGCGATCGAGGCGCAGCATCTGGGTGCGCCGATCCCCGCGATCGAGGCCGCCATCACCGCCCGCAACATCTCGGCCCGGCGCGAGGAAAGGCAGGCCGCCGAAGCCCTCTTCGGCCCCGCGCCAAAGCCCATCGACGCGGGCATATTGCAGGACAGCGTGATGGAAAAGGCCCTCATCGCGGGCAAGGTGCTGTGCTATTCCCAGGGCTTCGGAATGCTGGCCGCCGCCGCGCGGAGCTTCGGATGGACCATGCCTCTGCCAGAGGTCGCGCGGGTCTGGCGCGCAGGCTGCATCATCCGCTCGGCGATGCTCGACGACATGGCCGACGCGCTGACGGAAGACGCGGGCCGCACCCTGATGATGGCCCCGGTTTTCGCGGACCACCTGCGGGCCGGCCACGCCGCGCTGCGCACCCTCGTGGCCACCGCCGCCACGCATGGCATCGCGGTGCCCGCGCTCGCCTCGGCGCTGGCCTATTTCGACGCCATGCGCACCGCACGCGGCACCGCCAACATGATCCAGGGCCAGCGCGATTTCTTCGGCTTGCACGGCTTCGCGCGGCTGGACGATGGCAGCACCGGCCAGCACGGGCCATGGGCGGACGCGGAAAGCTGACAACCCTGTCAGAAATCGCGCCTCTGCGCCTCCGCCACGTCACGCAGAATTTCGTAAAACGTCAAGTGATGATCCAGGTAGTCCGTGTAAGGCGCGCCAAGTGCCGCGGCCTCCGCCACCGGGTCGCCCTCCCGCTCGGGCGGGCGGATTTGCCCTGAGGCCAGAACCTCGCCATGCCACTGCTGCACCGCCTCCCAGTCTGACGGCACCTGCCTGTCCCAGGACAGCGCTTCGGGCCGGTTCCGCAACCCGACATGCGCCCCATAGGCCCGCATGACGGCCTCAGGATCGCGGCGCAGATCGTCGGACAGGATCACCAGCGGCGTATGTCCGGCCTCTCTAAGGGTTTGATATAGAACCCATTCCGCCTCGATCCCCAGTTCCACGCTGGCAAAACCGGGGTCCTTCCTGGCGTAGGACAGGATGCTTTCGGCGGGATGGCGCACCAGGAACGCATGGGTGATCGCATCGCGGAACTCTGCGTCATCCGGCAGCGTGTCCAGCACGTAATAGGCCATGTCCTTGAAGAAGACCGGCCCGCCCTCGGCCCGCCGCAGGATCATCTGGCGCGTGTCGGCATAATCCGCCGGATGGTCGGGGTCAGGGCGGAAATCGGGAAAGCGGCGCGGCGCGCGGTTGAGGTAGTAATCATACAAGAACGGTTCATGCAGCACGTCCAGGTCGCCGCGCTCCCGCATCACCCTCTCGAACGCGGTCGAGACCGAGCGGGGATGGCACCAAAGGGCAAATATCCTCATGAAATCAATCCTATGTCTCTGCATTTTCAGGGTCAATCCGAACCCGGTTGATCGCGTCCGAAATGGCGGGCAAGCTGTCGGTCGAAGCGGAGGCATGACATGACCGAATTGAAGACGACCGCCGCCCGGATGGTGGCCGAGGCCCGCGCCCGGATCGAGGAGATCGACACCGCCGACCTGATCGCGCGGGCGGATGATCCCGACCTGGTTATCGTCGATATCCGCGATATTCGAGAGCGGAAACAAGGCTTTATCCCCGGATCGGTTCATGCCCCGCGCGGCATGCTGGAATTCTGGATCGACCCCGAAAGCCCCTATTTCCGCGAGGTGTTCGGCCAGGACAAGACCTATATCCTGCATTGCGCGGCGGGCTGGCGCTCGGCGCTGGCCACCGCGACGCTCAACGACATGGGCTTTGCCTGCGCCCATCTGCGCGACGGGTTCCAGGATTGGGAGGCGCAAGGCGGCCCCGTCGAGCGGCCCGAGGGTTAACGCAAGCCCCTCGTCGCCTTCTGCATCGCCGTGATCAAGGCATCGCGCCGCGCCGACATCTCCGCTGGATTGTCCTGTCCTTTCATGCCGTTGACCAACATGCGCGCCGTCTCCGCATCCAGGTGCGGCGTGCCCAGATCATCCCACCAACGGTTAAAGCTGTCGGCGTAGCGGGTGCAGAACTCCTCCAGCCCGCCCGCGCCCGCGCCGAGGTGAAACAGCGTCGTCGGCCCCATCGCGGCCCATCTGAGGCCGGGGCCCGCCCACATCGCCTTGTCCACATCCTCGACGCTGGCAACCCCCTCGCGCACCAGGTGAATCGCCTCGCGCCAAACCGCGGCCTGAAGCCGGTTGGCAACATGGCCCGGCACCTCTCGATTGACACGAATGGTAATCTTTCCAATGGTTTGGTAGAAGCCCTCCGCGTCCGAGATCGCCGCCGGATCGGTGCGGTCATTGCCCATCACCTCGACCAGCGGGATCAGGTGCGGCGGGTTGAACGGGTGCCCCAGAACGAAGCGGGCAGGGTCACGCCAGCCGCCCTGCATTTCGGAAAGTGTCAGACCGGAGGCGGAGGAGGCCAGGATCGCCCCCGGTTTCAGATCCGCTTCGATTTCGGCGAAGAGCGCATGCTTCAGCTCCACCCGTTCCGGCACGCTTTCCTGAATGAAATCAGCATCTTGAACAGCAGTTTTCGCATCACTGTGAAAGCGGATCGCATCCGGATTTCCATGTTCCACCAACCCCAACTCAACCAATGTCGGCCACGCCCGCGCGACATACTCCCGCAACGCCTTTTCCGCCCCCGGCGCCGGATCGTAGACTGCGACCGTCCGGCCCGAGGCCAGGAAAAGCGCCGTCCAACTGGCCCCGATCACACCCGCGCCGAGGCTGCAAACATGTTTGAAATCAGTCATCTAGAGCAATCCCGGCTGGATGGGGGAGGCCGCCGTCATGCCGCCATCCACGGTGAACATCTGGCCCGTTGCGAACGCCGCCTCGTCCGAGGCCAGCCACACCGCCATCGCGGCAATATCTTCCGGTCGCCCGAACCGCCGCACGGGATGGCGGGCCAACGCATCGGCCCGCGCCTTTTCCGGCTCGCGGGCCAGCGCAAACCCCGCCTCCAGCATCCCCGTCTCGATCCAGCCGGGACAGATCGCGTTGCAGCGGATGTCCGGCCCATGATCGACGGCGATGGAGCGTGTCAGCCCATGCACGAAGGCCTTTGACGCGTTATAAAGCGCCATCGACGGATCGGCGTGACGCCCCGAGATCGAGCCGATATTGACGATCGCGCCAGACCCCATCAGCGGGATGAAGGCGCGGCAGGTGTTGAACACCCCGCGCGCGTTTACGCCCATGACCGCGTCCCAATCGGCATCCGTGCTGTCGGTGACGGTCCTTTCCACCTGAACGCCTGCGTTATTGACCAGAATATCAATCTTGCCAATGGTTTGCGCTGCGTCGTTCACTTGAACCGGGTCCGCCACATCAAGGCTCTGCCAAGCACAGGGCAGCCCGTCGGGGGCCGGTCCGCGCCCGCAGGTGATCACCTCGGCGCCTTCCGCCAGGAAGGCTTCGACGATGCCGCGCCCGATGCCCTGCCGTCCGCCGGTCACGAACGCCCGCTGGCCCGCGAGCCGGGTCAAAACGCCACCCGGTCGGCACCTTTCAGCGCCAGCCTTTCGCGGGCCTCGGCGGGGGTTGCCACGCGCAGCCCGAGGTTCTCGACGATCGACCGGATCCGCGCCACCTGCTGCGCGTTCGAGACCGCCAGTTCGCCCTTGCCGATATAGAGGCTGTCCTCCAGCCCGACCCGCAGATTGCCGCCCAACATCGCGCTTTGCGTGGCAAAGGGCATCTGGTGCCGCCCCGCCGCCAGCACCGACCATTCGTAGTTTTCCGGCCCGAAGAGGCGATCGGCGATCTTGTGCATGTGCATCAGGTTCTCCAGGTCCGCGCCGACCCCGCCAAGGATGCCGAAGACCATCTGGATGAAGAAGGGCGGCTTGATAAGACCCTGATCAACAAAGAATTTCACGTTGTAGAGATGGCTGAGATCGTAGCATTCGAACTCGAACTTCGTGCCATGCGCTTCGCCCAGGGTCTTCAGCGCATATTCGATGGTGGCGAAGGTGTTGGGGAAGATGAAATCGCGCGTCATGCCGAGAAATTCGGGCTCCCAGTCATGTTGCCAATCCTTGTATTTCTCCAATAGCGGGAAGAGGCCGAAATTCATCGACCCCATGTTGAGCGAGGCCATTTCCGGCGAGGCATCGGTGGCCGCGCGCAGGCGCTCCTCCATGCTCATGCCAAGCCCCGCGCCCGTGCTCACGTTGATCACCGCGTCGGTGGATTGCTTGATGACCGGCAGGAATTTCTGGAACGTCTCGGTGCGCGGGTCGGGCTTGCCGGTTTCGGGGTCGCGGGCGTGCAGGTGGATTATCGACGCGCCCGCTTCCGCCGCCTCGATGCTGGCAGTGGCGATCTGGGCCGGTGTGATCGGCAGGTGCGGGGACATGGTGGGCGTGTGGATGCCGCCCGTGGGCGCGCAGGTGATGATGACGGATTTGGGCATGGACCCCTCCAATTTCGCAAGGCGTGGGCAGTTTGCCCACCGTTCACAATCGCATCTGCTGGACCTGCGCGGAAAGCCCGCCATCAAGCACCCAGAGCTGGCCGGACGCATAGCGCGCCTCGTCCGAGGCCAGCCAGGTCACGAGGTTGGCGATATCCTCGGGCGTGCCGTAGCTCCGCATCGGATGCACGTCACGCACGGCCTGTTGCAACTGGTCGATGGTCTTGCCGCCCGCGCCTGATCCGTCGCCCTCGAAAAAGCTCTGCAACATCGGCGTGTCGATATAGCCGGGGCAGATCGCGTTGACGCGGATGCCTTCGGGGCCGTGATCGCAGGCCATCGCACGGGTCAGGGCATGGACCGCGCCCTTGGTGGCGCAATAGGCGGCAAGGCCGGGATCGGCGATGAAGCCGTCATAGGAGCCGAAATTGATCAGGCTGGCAGTGGTGCCGTCCCTTGCTGCCTTGCGCAGCAGGGGCAGGGCGTGTTTCGAGGTCAGGAAGGTGCCGGTGACATTGACCGCGAAGCTGCGGTTCCATTCGTCCAGGCTGGTGTCCTCGATGGTCTTCTCGATCTCGATCCCCGCGGCGTTGACGAGGATGTCGAGCTTGCCCACCTGCGCCTCAATATGCGCCATCGCGGCCTTTACCGCTGCCTCATCGGCCACGTCCAGCGCGACGTATTGGCCATGGGCGGCGGCGCGGTCCAATGAGCCCGTGTCGCTCAGATCGCCCGCGAAGACCTGCGCGCCTTCCGCCTCGAAGCGGGCGCAGATCGCGCGTCCGATACCGCCGCGCCCGCCCGTGACGAAGGCCGTCTTGCCCTTGAGCCTCATGGCGCCGCCGTGCCGTAGGCGTCAAGAACAAGACCGTGGAAATGGTGCACCGCGTGTTCGGATTTGCCCGATCCCTCGGGGTCATGCACGATTCGGCCCTGCTGGAACGCGGGCGTGGACATGCCGCGCTGCACGCTTTCGACAAGGCCGATATCCTCGGGCTGCAGCACCTCGTCGATATAGCGCATCGCGTCGATCTCCATCGGGTCGGGATCGGGCGTTTCCAGGTAGAAATCGTAGGTTTCCAGCGTCCTGTCCGGCCCGACGGGCACCACGTTCAGCACGATCATCGAGGAGCGGCCCGGATAGCGCATCAGGCAGGTCGTCGGCCAGAGCCACCAGACCGCATGGGTGCGCACGGTGGCGTTCGACACGTCATAGGCGGAATTCGCGCCGGTCCCGGCCTCGGCCATGTGGCTGGAATAGATGCCGTATGTGGTGACCTTGTAGGTGTCCATGTCGACGAGGTCGCAGAAATCCTTATGCGCGGTCGGGCAGTGGTAACATTCGAGGAAGTTGTCGACGACGTTCTTCCAGTTCGACTTGATGTCATAGGTCAGGCGGCGGGCGAAGGTCAGGTTCTCTATGTCAGGCGCCCAATGGCGGATCTCGGTCTCCAGATTGCCCGCGACCTCCTGCAAGGGGGCCGCGTCGGGGTCGAGATTGACGAAGACGAAACCCGCGAATTCGGTGACCTTGACCTGATCGAGGCAGATGTCATTGGTGTCGAAATCCTCCAGCGCGTCCGTTTCCGGGGCGCGGACCAACTCGCCCGAGAGGCGATAGACCCAGGCGTGATAGGGGCACATGATGCGGCTGGTATTGCCCGCGCCCGTCAGCAGCATATGCGCCCGGTGCTTGCAGACATTGTAGAAGGCGCGCAACAGGCCGTCCCTGGCACGGGTGATCACGATCGGCTGGCCCGCGATATCGGCGGTGACGTAATCGCCGGGAGCGCGCAGTTTCTCGACGTGACAGACCCATTGCCAGTGCTTCGCAAGAATGGCCTGCCGGTCGGCCTCGAACCAGGCATTATCGGTATAGGCATCGGCCTTCAATGACAGCGACCGGCGCGGGTCGGGGTCATAGCCGTGGCGGATTTGCGCGAATTGGCGGGGGGAGGGCAGGTCGGTCATGGCGTGGCCTCAAACTCATCTCTGGCGCGAGGATCGTCGCAGATCGGTCGTCGGACCAGCCCTCGGTTCGACAGGAAAGCAACCGGGTTGGACATCTCAGCCGCCCTTGCGATGCATCGGCCAGGCGCGGAACTCGAACGGCACGCGGCCCTCGACCCGGTCCTGGCGCGGCGGCAGGCCGAAACGCTCCTTGTAGGCGCGGGAAAAATGCACCGGGCTGGCAAAGCCCGAGGCCAGCGCCACCTGTGCCAGCGCCATGTCGGTCTGCGTGACCAGCCCGCGCGCCCGGTCCAACCTTATATCGCGGTAATAGATCGACGGGGTCTTGCCGACATGCCCCTCGAACAGGCGGTTGAGCTGCCGGTGCGAGACGCGGGCCGCGCGGGCGATCTCGGCAATGGGGATCGGGGTTTCAAGATTGGCCTCCATGGCGGCGATGGCGCGGCGCAGGGCGGTGGGGGTGACGCTGCCCGCGGGCTCGGACGCGCCCGCGTTCTGGGTGCTGCCGGGCGGGCGCAGGGATTGGTGAAACAGGTAGCGCGCGGCGGCATTGGCGGTCGCATCGCCATGCGTGCCGCGCAGGATGTTGAGGGCGAAATCCACCGAGGCGCTGCCGCCCGCGCAGGTGATCCGGTTGCCGTCGAAGACGAACAGATCCTCGCTGACCTCGATCTCGGGGAAGGTCTCGCCAAACGCGTCGATATGTTCGTAATGCACCGTGGCGCGGCGGTCCTTGAGCAGGCCGGCCCGGGCCAGGATGAAGGCCCCGGTATCCAGCGCGCCAAGCGTGCTGCCGGAATGCGCCCATTGCCAGAGCTGCGCGTGCAGGCGCGAGGAGCGGTGCTGTTCGGGCGTCCAGCTGGAGGAGACGATGACGATATCGAAGCGGTGCTCCGGCAGGTCGTTCAGCGCCACCGTCTCGACCTGCATCCCATTGCTGGCGGTGCAGGCGCCACCGGACCCCGAAACAAGCGTCCAGTCGTAAAGCCCGCGCCCCTCAAGATAATTCGCGGCGCGGAACGGGTCGATGAAGCCCGCCGTGGCCCCCAGGTTGAAATAGGGCGTCACGAGGATCAGCAGGTGTAGGGTCTTGTCGGGTCGCGTGTGGTTCATTTCCCGTCCATTCGGGATCAGGAAAGCACAGAAACCGGCCGTTGCCTAGACGGTCCCGTTCCGCGCCAGCACGTCCAGCCCTTGTGTCTTGAGGTAATGCAGCAGGTCGATGAAGACCCAGTTTTCCGCCAGCTTGTCGCCGCGCCGCCGGTAGATGTCGATGACGCGAAACTCGCCCGCCGTGGTGCTGGCAGGCAGGCCCATGAAGCCGCCCGTGGGGATCGCGGTGAAATTGGGCCAGCCGAAGAAGCCGCCGTAATGCCCTTCGGCCAGTCGGGCGATGTGGCGGGTCCTGGAGCGTTCGGTAAAGCCTGCGCGGAACGGCGCGGAATGCTGGCGGGCGTAGCGCGCGATGGTGTAGCTTGCGCCGATGCCCGCAGGCCCCCACCAGAGCATGTCGTCATGCCAGGTCTGCGCCAGTTCCTCCTCAAGCGGCAGCCCGGATTTCCAGGTGCCGAGGTCATTGATCATAGCGTTGATCACGGCCAGCGTCTTTTCGCCCGCGCCCGGATCCTGCGGTCCGGTCAGCAGCCCGTCATGGGGGCGCGGCCCCGGCTGGACCAGATGCGCGGCGGTTTGCGGCGGGAACGGGTTCTGCCCCGCCTGCATCATCAGGTGGGGGATGTCGAAAAACGCGGCGGTCTCCTTGATCTTGCCCCCCTCGACCCGGTGGAAATCGCAATAGCGCAGCATGGTCAGCCGCCCCGAGGGCCGGATGCCGAGCCAGGGCGCATCGAAGAGGCCCATCAGATGGCCCATGGACACGACCCAGACCGACGCGCCGCCATCGAGGCTGTTGGCCCCGGCAAAGAACACGTCCATGCGGCGCTGGATATGGGTGAGCGACCCGCGCAACCCGTCCCAGAACCGGCTTCCCACGGCCTCGGCCCCGGTGATCCGGTCGAACGGGTGCATGCCGCGCCACAGGTAATCGGGCGCGGTAAAACGGGCGAGGGTGTCGGCGGCGGCGTCCGCCGGGGCGGCCTCCAGCGCCTCCTGGCAGGCCAGAACCAGGTCCTTTGCGGCTTGGATGTCTTGCATGGTGCCTCACGTGGAGCGAATCGCCCGGACGGTGCGGGCATGGCCGGATTAAGCACCGGATCGCCGTGATTTGCAAACGTATGCAATTTCTGCTTGCCATTCCCTCGACGCCCCGCTTACCATCCTCGCAAACGTATTCAAAACCGAGGAGTCGGAGGTCATGTGGTGGCGAGGGCAAGGGCCGTTGGCAGGCGGTCTGTTCAAGGCAAGGCCCGTGTGGGAGGCCGGGGAATGACCGACCGCCACACGCATCACAAGGCGCTGCTGGAGCCGCTGCGCGCGGCACTCTACGACTTCGACGAGGCCAGCGCGCGCCGGGCCTTGCAGGCGGTGGCGCCCGATGCGCTTTTCCGTCACTGCCACCCGTTCGGCGACATTCAGGGGCCGGATGGCTTCTTTGACGCGACCTTTGCGCCCCTGGCCCGCGCCTGGCCCGATCTCGAGCGGCGCGATTACATCGTCATGGCGGGGCCGGATGAACACGCCGCCGATTGGGTCGGCTGTGGCGGGTTCTATACCGGCACGTTCAAGCGCCCCTGGATGGATATTCCGCCCACGGGCCATATCGTCACCATGCGCTTTGCGGAGTTTTACCGCCTCGAAGACGGCAAGGTTGTCGAGGTCCAGGCCATCTGGGACATTCCCGAGGTGATGATGCAGGCAGGTGCCTGGCCGCTCGCCCCTTCGCTCGGGCGTGAGGTCCTGGTGCCGGGACCGGCAACGCCCGACGGGATCGTGCCGGGGCCTTATGACGAGGCCGAGGGCGCGGCCTCCTGCGCGTTGATCATCGACATGCTGGAGCATCTCAAGCGCCACCCGAGCCAGGGCGGGCCGGAAGTCATGGAGATGCCGAAATTCTGGCATCCGAAAATAAACTGGTACGGGCCTGCGGGTATCGGATCGGGCCGGGGCATCAAGGGCTTCCGCGACTGGCACCAGATCCCCTTTCTGGCCGGAATGCCCGACCGGGGGCAATACCTGGACGAGATCACCTATCATTTCTTCGGCGACCGCAACTATGCCGCCGTCACAGGCTGGCCCAACATGATGCAGACCATCACCGCGCCGGGCTGGTTGGGGATTGCACCCTCGGGGCAGAAGGTCTCGATGCGCAGCCTCGATTTCTGGCGCATCGAAGGCGGTTTGATCCGCGAGAACTGGGTGCTGGTGGACCTTCTGCACATGTATGACCAGATCGGCGTCGATCCCTTCGCCCGGATGCGTGAATTCAACAAGGCGCGCATGGGCTTTGACGATGAAACGGGGCGCGCGGCATGAGCCTTGTCCTGCATGGCAGAGCAACGTCATCGAACGTGCAAGCCGTCATGTGGGGGCTTGCCGAACTCGGCCTGGATGTCGAGCGGCGCGATGTCGGGGGGCGGTTCGGGGGCAATGATACGCCTGAATACCGCAAGATGAATCCCATGGGCCTGATCCCGGTCTTGCAGGATGGAGAGGTCGCGTTGTTCGAAAGCGCGGCGATCCTGCGTTACCTGGATCGGCGCTTTGGTCAGGGGCGGTTGTCGACCGACGATCCGCGTGGCGACAGTTGGGCGGAATGGGCCAAGCACACGATGTGCCGCACCTTCACATTGCAGGTTTTCTGGGGCTTCTACCGCACCCCCGAGGCGGATCGCGACATGGCGGCGGTCATTGCGGCGTTGCGCCGGTTCGAAGCACTTGCGGCTTTGGCCATGGCGCAGCGCGGCGCCGAGGCCTGGCTGATGGGCAACCGGTTCTCGCTTGCGGATCTCTGGGCCGGGCACGTGCTGTATCGTTATTTCACGCTCGATCTGCCACGCCAGCCGCCGGATGGGCTGAGGGCGTATTACGACACGCTGCAACAGCGACGGGTCTATTGTGATCATGTCATGATCGACTATTCCGAATTGAAAGGACGGCTTTCGTTTTGACCAGACTTCCCCGCACCCCCTCGTTCCGCCTCGACGGCAAGCGCGCGCTGGTGACCGGCGCGTCCTCGGGCATCGGCCAGGGCTGTGCCGTGGCGCTGGCCGAGGCGGGGGCGCATGTGGTCTGTGCCGCGCGCGGGGTCGAGAAACTGCAAGCCACGGTTGACGCGATGGCGGCGGAGGGCTGGTCGGCCGAGGCGCTGGCGCTGGATATGGCCGATCTGGACGCGCTCAGCGATGCGATGGCGGGCCAGGCCCCGTTCGACGTGGTGGTGAACTCTGCCGGAATGGCGCGGCATGGGCCCGCGCTGGAGACCACACCCGAGGATTACGACGCGGTGATGGATCTGGACCTGCGCGCGGCCTATTTCCTGTCCGCCGGTGCCGCGAAGGCGATGCAGGCGGCGGGGCTGCGCGGCTCGATCATCCATATCTCCAGCCAGATGGGCCATGTCGGCGGCATTGACCGCGCGGTCTATTGCGCGGCGAAGCACGGGCTGGAGGGGATGATCAAGGCGATGGCGGTGGAATGGGGGCCGATGGGCATCCGCGTCAACACGATCTGCCCCACCTTCATCCGAACGCCGCTGGCGCAGGTCACGCTGGACAACCCCGAGCGCGCCAAGTGGATCACCGACAAGATCAAACTGGGTCGCGTCGGCGAGGTCGAGGATATCATGGGCGCGGTCGCCTACCTGGCCAGCGATGCCTCGGCCATGGTCACGGGCACGGCGCTCCTGATCGACGGCGGATGGACGGCCGAGTGATGGCGGGCAAGGTCACATCCCTGCAGGTGGCCGCCCGCGCAGGCGTCAGCCAGAGCGCGGTCAGCCGGGTCTTCACGCCCGGTGCCTCGGTGTCCCAGAAAACCGCCGAAAAGGTGCGCAAGGCGGCCGAGGAACTGGGCTACCGGCCCAATGTCCTGGCCCGCGCGATGGTATCGGGCAAAAGCCGGATCATCGGGCTGGTGGTGGCCTATCTGGAAAACTACTTCTACCCCGAGGCGCTGGAGAAGCTGTCCAACGCGTTGCAGGCGCGCGGCTATCACGTGCTGATCTTCATGGCCTCGCAGAACGCGGGCAATCTGGACGATGTGATGTCCGAGATCCTGGATTACCAGGTCGACGGCATCGTCATCGCCTCGGTCTCGCTGTCCTCGGACGTGGCCGAGCGCTGCCAGTCGGCGGGCGTGCCCGTGGTGCTGTTCAACCGCAGCCAGGATATCGAGGGGATCACGTCGATCTCCTCGGACAATGTTGCCGGCGGGCGCAAGGTGGCCGAATTCCTGATGGCGGGCGGGCATCGGCGCATCGGCTATATCGCCGGGTGGGAGGGCGCCTCGACCCAACGCGACCGCGAGGCGGGGTTCACCGCCGCGTTGCACGACGCCGGACAGCAGGTGTTTTCCCGCGAGGTCGGGGATTTCGACACCGCCCGCGCCCGCGAGGCCGCCCGCGCCATGTTCGACAAGCCCGCGGATCGACGCCCCGATGCGGTTTTTGTCGCCAATGACCACATGGCCTTCGCGGTGATGGATGTGCTGCGGTTCGAGCTTGGCATCGCGGTGCCGGGTGAGGTCTCGGTGGTCGGCTATGACGACGTGCCGCCCGCCGCCTGGCCCGCCTACAACCTGACCACCGTGCGCCAGCGCGCCAACCTGATGGTGGGTGAAACCGTCGCGGCGCTGATGGACCATATCGACACGCCCCAGACCGCCCGCCCGCGCCGGGTGGCGATCGACGGCCCCCTCATCCTGCGCGGCTCGGCCCGCAGCCCGAAAGACAAAGGATAGAAGAGATGCAAGGTTTCGACCCCAAGTTCAGCGATTTCCCCGACTACATCATCGGCATCACCAAGGAGATCTGGGAGGATCGGGGCATCGCCACGCTGCACCAGTATTACGGCGACGAGATCGTGGTGCGCAGCCCGGCCTCGGTGGTGATCGGCAACCAGAATGTCATCGGGGCCACCATGGCGACGCTGGCCGAGTTCCCGGACCGGGAATTGTTGGGCGAGGATGTGATCTGGTCGGGCACGCCCGAGGAGGGGATGCTGTCCTCGCACCGCATCATCTCGACCGCGACGCACGCGCGCGACGGCATGTATGGCACGGCGACGGGCAGGAAGCTGCACTACCGCATCCTGGCCGATTGCCATGCGATCAACAACCAGATCAACGATGAATGGCTGATCCGCGACCAGGGCGCCATCGTGCGCCAGATGGGGTGGGAGCCGAAAGCCTATGCCGCCGACCTCATCGCGCGCGAAGGGGGCCCGGAGAATTGCGTGCAGCCGCTGACGCCCGCCAATGATGTCGAAGGCCCCTACAAAGGCCGGGGCAATGACAATGAATGGGGCGCGCGCTATGGCGGTATCCTGACCCGGATCATGGGCGCGGACATGGCCACGATCGAACGCGACTATGACCGCGCCGTGCAGACGGAATACCCGGGCGGCGTCACTGGCCATGGGTGGGGCGCGGTCGATCAGTTCTGGATGGGCCTGCGCGCGGCCTTTCCGGGGGCGGAATTCAGGATCGAACACCAGATCGGGCGCGACGACCCCAACATGTGCCCGCGCGCCGCGATCCGCTGGTCGCTGCATGGCAAGCACACCGGGTGGGGGGCGTTTGGCGTGCCGACCGGGGCCGAGGTCTATATCCTGGGGATCAGCCATGCCGAGTTCGGCGAGGTGATCGGCGGCCAGGTGAGCTTGCGACGGGAATTCACGCTGTTCGACGAAACCTCGGTCTGGAAGCAGATGCTGCTGCAAGGGGCCGCGCAGTGATCCAGGAGCAACGCGAACCTGTCAGACGCCTGCACGTGGCGCTTCAGGCGCGGCGGGCCGAGCGGCTCAACCCGCATCCGCCGGGGGGCTGACTTTCTTGCAAGAAAGTCAGGCGATCCTTGCAAGGATCGCCCCCCTTCCGACCCAATAAGGACCAATCCCATGACCCCTTCCGAAATGGAATCCCGCATCGTTCGCTACGGCGAGCTTCACCCCTGCAAGACCGCCTTCATCGACGCCCACACACCGGGCAGCGACCAGAAGGAGAACTTCACCATCATCGGCGGCGGCGTCTCCGAGAGCCCCGACCAGCACGTGCACATCACCATCCCGCACGGCTTCAACATCGGTGCCGCGGGCCAGCCGCCGAAATGCCGCAACTCGATGCACAACCACCGCACGGCGGAGGTCTTCTTTGTCCTCAAGGGCCGCTGGCGCTTCTTCTGGGGCGAGAAGGGCGACGCGGGCGAGGTCATCCTGGAAGAGGGCGACATCTTCAACATCCCCACCAACATCTTTCGCGGCTTCGAGAATATCGGCACCGATTACGGGATGATCATGGCGATCCTGGGCGGCGACGATGCCGGCGGCGGCGTCATCTGGGCCCCGCATGTGATCGAGGATGCCAAGGCGCATGGGCTGATCCTGGGCGAGAATGGCAAGCTCTATGACAGCAAGAAGGGCGAGCGCCTGCCCGAGGGTGTCGACCCGATGCCGCTCCTGTCGAAAGAGGAACTGGCCGAGGTCGATTGCCCGAGCGCCATGGACGTGATCGGCGGCTATGTGCGCCGCTATCTCGACATGGTGGCGCTGGCGGAGGAAAAGCCCGTCAAGGTGATCGGCGCGGAGGGTCTCATTCGCGACAAGCCCGGTTTCGAGGTCGATTTCCTCACCCGCGCCAGCGCGACGCAGGAAAAGCATGAGCATGACAAGCCCTCGGTCCTGATGCCGGTGAAAGGCCATTGGCGCGTGGACTGGGACGGCGGCAGCGCCACTCTCGCCCCCGGCGACACGATGTCGGTGCCCGAGGGCCTGGCACATTCCGTCGTGCCCTCGATGACCGGCGAGGCCGCGCTTTTCCACGTCATCGCCACGGACGATGCGGCGGGACCGACCTGGAAGGGGTGAGCGGTGATGCGCATCCTCACAGGCTTTGCCGCGCTTGTCGGCCTCAGCATGCTGGTCGCCGGGGTCACCTCGGGTGCGTCTGCATCGCTCTGGGGCGGGCTGGCGGTGGCAGGCGTTGCGGGGGCGCTTTTCTGGCGCAGCTTGCGCAACCCGGAGGTCACGCGAAAGATGGGCAGCTTCGCCCAGGTGACATTCGCGATGCAGCCCGGCCCCGGCGTTTCGGGGCCGGGCACCTACGCCCGCGTTGCCACCCCTCAAGGGAACGCGTGGGATGTGGCGCTGGACCGGCTGCCGGTGCGTGAGGATATGGATGCCTATGACATCGCGCATCGAGGGTGGGTCTGGCTTGCCCCGGGCGGCTTGCCCGAAAAGGTCCGCATCGACTATGGCACGACCTGGAAGAGCTGGCCGGTTCTGAAAGCCACCGAGACGAAAGGACAGATGAAATGACGAAACTCCTCGCAACCCATGTCGGATCGCTGCCGCGCAGCCAAGAGGTGGTCGATTTCATCTTCGCCCGCGAGAACGGCACCGAATACGACCCCGCCGCTTTCGATGCCTGCATGACGGCGGCGGTCTCCGAGACCGTGCGCAAACAGGTCGAGGCGGGGATAGATATTGTCAGCGATGGAGAGACCTCGAAGATCTCCTACGCCACCTACGTCAAGGATCGCTATACCGGGTTCTCGGGCGACAGCCCCCGCAACGCGCCCGCCGATCTCAAGATGTTCCCGAGCTTCCTGCAACGGCTGGCTGACGATGGTGGCACGCCGCAATACGCCCGTCCGATGTGTACCGGCGAGGTGCGATCCAAGGGGCAGGGGGAATTGCAGAAGGACATCGACAACCTCAAGGCGGCTATGACTGACCATAGCGCGACACGCGGTTTCATGAACGCGGCCTCGCCGGGGGTGATCTCGCTCTTCTTGCAAAACGACCATTACAAGACGCGCGGGGCCTATCTGGCGGCACTCGCCGATGCGATGAAGGCGGAATACGAGACCATCGTGGCGGCGGGGCTGGACCTGCAGCTGGACTGCCCCGACCTGGCGCTGTCGCGGCACATGCTGTTCAATGATCTCTCGGATGCGGAGTTCGTGCAGGTCGCGGGTGACCATGTCGCCGCGCTGAACCACGCGCTTGCCGACGTGCCGCAGGAGAAGGTCCGCATCCATATCTGCTGGGGCAATTACGAGGGGCCGCATTGCTGCGATATCCCGATGGACAAGGTGTTCTCGACGCTGATGTCGGCCAAGGCGCAATACCTGCTCTTCGAGACCTCGAACCCGCGCCATGCGCATGAATGGACCGTGTTCCGCGACCGCCGTGCCGAGATCCCCGATGACAAGATCCTGGTGCCGGGGGTCGTGGATACGACGACGAATTTCATCGAACATCCGGAGGTCGTGGCGCAACGCATCGAGCGCTTCGCGGGCATCGTCGGCAAGGAGCGGGTGATCGCAGGCAGCGATTGCGGCTTCGGCACCTTCGCGGGCTTCGGCGCGGTCGATCCCGCCATCGCCTATGCCAAGCTCGCGGCCCTGTCGGAGGGTGCGGCGCGGGCGGATGCACGGCTGTGACACCGCTTGTGATGCTACCGGGGATGATGTGCGACGCGCGCCTCTTCGGCCCGCAGATCGAGGCATTGTCCGGCACCTACCCGCTGATGACCCTGCCCATCGGCGGCAAGGACACGATGGTCGAACTGGCGCGCGAGGTGCTGGCCGTCGCGCCACCACGCTTTGCACTCCTGGGGCTGTCCATGGGCGGGATCGTGGCGATGGAGATCCTGCGCCAGGCCCCCGCGCGAGTGGATCGGCTGGCGCTTCTGGACACCAATCCGCGTGCCGAGACCGAGGAGAAGCGGGCGGGCCGGACGCCGCAGATGGAGGCGGCGGCGCGAGGCGGTCTGGCCCGGATCATGCGCGACGAGATGAAGCCCAATTACCTGGCCGATGGCCCCCGCCGGGGCGCGATCCTCGACCTCTGCATGGCGATGGCGCTGGATCTGGGCCCGGATGTCTTCATCCACCAGTCCCGCGCGCTGCGCGACCGGGTCGACCAGTCCGAGGTGCTGCGCGCCTACAAGGGTCGGGCGCTGGTGCTGTGCGGGCGCGAGGATACGCTCTGCCCGATCGAGCGGCACGACTACATGCACGGGCTGCTGTCGGGCAGCCAGTTGCAGATCATCGAGAACGCCGGGCACCTGCCCACCCTGGAACAACCCGAACTGACAATAGCGGCCATCCGCCGCTGGATGGAGGCCTGATGGACACGACACTTCTGGACCTTTTGCGCAAGGTCGATACCCCCACCGTCTGCAATGCCATCGAGGTGGTGCAGGGCAAGCGCGGGTTCGACCGGTTCACCCGTGGCACGATGGTGTGCTCGGCGCCGGGCGAGGCGATGGTGGGCTATGCCCGCACCGCGCGGATCGCGGCACTGGCCCCGCCGACAGAGGCCCCGGACGTGATCCGCACCCGTCGGATGGCCTATTACCGCTACATGTCGGAGGGCCCGCGCCCCGGCGTGGCGGTGGTCGAGGATCTGGACGGGGCCGCCGCGATCGGGGCCTATTGGGGCGAGATCAACACGACGATCCACAAGGGGTTCGGCCTGTCGGGTGCGCTGACCAACGGCGTCATGCGGGACTTGGGCGACCTGCCCGAGGGGTTTCCCGTGGTGGCGGGATCAATCGGGCCGAGTCATGGCTTCGTGCATGTGCGCGATCTGGATTGCGAGGTGCGGATATTCGGCCTCTCCGTGCGTCCCGGCGAGTTGATCCATGCCGACCGCCACGGTGCGCTGGTGATCCCGGAAGATGTCGTCGGGGGCTTGCAGGCCGGGATCGAAAGCCTTCTGGCGACCGAGAAGATCGTGCTGGACCCGGCGCGGGCGGATGGGTTCGACTTCGCCGCGTTCGAGGCCGCGTGGGAGGCGTTCGAGAAGGCGCGCACCTGACCAGATTGAAAACCCTGGCGGGTTTGCTCTATTTTTTGGTGCCTCCGGCGGGGATATTTCCGGAACAAAGAAGCATCAGGTTGCAAGATCGGCCAGGGCGGGTGGTCTGGGGCCGCCGGTGGCCCAATCCAGAAGCTCGACCGTGTGGACGATGGGAATCTCGGTGGCCGAACCGATCTGCATCATGCAGCCGATATTGCCGGCGGCGATGATCTGCGGGTCGGTGGCCTGGAGCGTCTCGACCTTGCGGGTCTTGAGCTGGCCCGAGATCTCGGGTTGCAGCAGGTTGTAGGTGCCCGCCGAGCCGCAGCATAAATGCGCGTCACGCGGCTCGACCACGGTGAAGCCCGCCGCTTTGAGCAGCGCCTTGGGGTGGGTGGTGATCTTCTGCCCGTGTTGCAGGGAACAGGCGGCGTGATAGGCAACGCGCAGGGCAGGCGCCCGGGGCTGGAGGTCGAGACCGGCCAGAAGCTCGGTGATGTCCTGCGCGATGGCGGCGACGCGGGCGGCATCGTCGGCCAGGTCGGTGGTGCGGAACATGTGGCCGTAATCCTTCACCGTCGTGCCGCAGCCCGAGGTGTTGATGACGATGGCGTCGAGCCCTTCGCCGTCGATCTCGGCGGCCCAGGCGCGGATGTTCCCGGCCGCCGTGGCGTGGGCCTCATCGGTCTTGCCCATGTGATGGGTCAGCGCCCCGCAGCAGCCCGCGCCGCGCGCCACCACGACCTCGCAACCATGGCGGCGCAGGATGCGGATGGTGGCGTCGTTGATATCGGTGTTGAGCGCCTTCTGCGCGCAGCCCGTCATCAGGGCGACGCGGGCCTTGCGGGGGCCTGTGGCGGGAAAGACCTGCGCGTCGTCATTGCGGCTGACCGGCGGGATGGTCTTGGGGGCCATCGCCAGCATCGCGCGCAGGCGGGCGTCGGGGATCAGGCGGGCGAAGGGTTTGGCCAGTTTCGCGCCGGCCAGCGCCGCGCGAAACCGCATCGGGTAGGGCAGGATGCGCGCCAGCGTCCAGCGCAGCAGGCGGTCCATCAGGGGGCGTTTGTAATTGGCCTCGACATAGGTGCGGGCGTGGTCGACCAGGTGCATGTAATGCACGCCCGAGGGGCAGGTCGTCATGCAGGCGAGACAGGACAGGCAGCGGTCGATATGCTTGACCGTCTTCGGGTCCGGCACGCGGCTGTTCTCCAGCATGTCCTTCATCAGGTAGATGCGGCCGCGCGGGCTGTCCAACTCGTCTCCGAGCACCTTGTAGGTGGGGCAGGTCGCGGTGCAGAAGCCGCAATGCACGCAGGCGCGCAGGATCTCGTTGGCGCGCGCGGTGCCGGGGTCTTGCAGTTGGGCGTCGGTGAAACTGGTTTGCATGGGATTAGCCCATCAGGCCGGGGTTGAGGATGTGATTGGGGTCGAACCTGGCGCGCAGGCCCTCGGAGATCCTGGCCAGTGCCGGGGCCTGCGGCTGGAAGACGGGCGTGCAGCGGCGCAGGTCTTCGGGCGCGCGGATCAAGGTGGCGTGGCCGCCATACGGGCCGAGCGCGTCACGGATCACCGGGGCCGGGTCGGCGTGGTGGGCGGGCACCGAAAGCCAGATCAACCCGCCGCCCCAATCGAGGCTGGCCTCCGCCCCCAGACGGTCGTGCAAATGCGAGGTCAGCAGGGCCGCGTCCGTGGGTTTGAGGGATAGTCGCCAGAGCGTATCGTCGCGGCCCTGGACCGCCGTCAGATCGCGGATATCGCGCCAGAGCGCCTTGTGGCCTGCGCCCTCGATCCGGTCGCTGTCGAGGTCGCGGAACCGGGCCTGCAATTGCGTGGCGCGGTTCCGGACCTGCAAATCGAACCCCTCCAGCCGAAGATAAGCCGTGCCCCCCTGCCAGGCCGCGCCGGAAATCTCGTAAGGCGTGCCGAGGGCGGCGCAGAAGAGGTCGGTGGCCTGCGCCACGGTCAGACCGGGAAAGGCGAGGGTGCAGGCGGTCTCAGGGCGCGGCAGGGTTTTCAGCGACACTTCGGTCAGGATGCCGAGCGTGCCATAGGCGCCACACATCAGTTTCGCGAGGTCCAGCCCGGTGACGTTCTTCATCACCCGCCCGCCATTCTTCAGCACCTCGCCGCGCCCGTTGACGAAGCGCACGCCCAGAAGATGATCGCGGCAGGCGCCAACAGCCAACCGGCGCGGGCCGGAGATGGCGGCGGCGACCATACCGCCCACGGTCGGCGTTCCGTTCGAGCCAAGGAGGCCGCGATGGTCCATCGGCTCGAAGGCCAAGTGCTGGTTCTCAGTGGCGAGGGCCGACGTGACCTCGTCCAGCGGCGTGCCCGCGCGCACCACCATGTTGAGGCTGCCGGGCTCATAGAGCGTGATGCCGGTCAGGCGATCCGTTGAGAGGGTGGTGTCGGTCTCGATGGCCTGGCCGATGACGCTGCGGGTGCCGCCGCCCCGGATGCGCAGGCGGGTATGGCTCGCCGCAGCATCTGCGACGGTTTCGGCCAGTTCGGCCTCATTGGCGGGGGTGAGGAGGGCGCTCATGCAAGGCCCTCCCGTCGGGTCAGTTCCGGGAGGCGACGTTCCAGGCACCTTCGTGCCAGCCCATCGCGGGGGGCAGGATGCCCGTAGAGAGCAGGCAGGGCGGCGCTGCGTCGGGGCCGGAGGAAAGGCCCGACAGAACGCCCCGTGCGGGAGGGGGCGCTGGCAGGACAGGGGTGCCCGCCTCGATCCGCTCCAGCGCGGCGTCGAGAGAGAGGGGGGCGGGCAGGTCGTTCACATGCGGCGTCAGGTCGATCTGCGGGGCGACCGGCATGGGCATGGTGACGCCCCAGGAGGCAAGGGCGGGGACGGTGGTTGCGATCAGGGCAAGGGCTGCGATGACGGTACGCAGCGGATGGGAAAAGAGCTTGGTCATGCAAAAGTCCTTTGGCATTCAATGCCCAGCAAAAGGCGGGAGGGATGCCATGACCATAGCCCAATAAGTGTGCAAATGACAATAACAACTGTCGCCCCTTCATGCCCCGCATGTCCGATAGGTCCGGATCACCCTGTGCAAACCCTTGATTTCATGCCCGGTTCCGCCGTGTTTCGCTGGCCGGAAGCGGAAAGACCTTGGTGGGGTTCAGGCGCCAGTTCGGGTCGAACACATCCTTGACCTGCATCTGCATTTCCAGGTCCGATTCGGAAAACTGGTTCCCCATCAGGTCGCGTTTCTCGATCCCCACGCCATGTTCGCCGGTCAGGCAGCCGCCCATCTCGACGCAGAGGCGCAGGATCTCGGCCCCGAGTGCCTCGGCCCGTTCCAGGTCGCCCGCCGTGTTGGCGTTGTAGAGGATCAGTGGGTGCATGTTGCCGTCGCCCGCGTGAAACACATTGGCCACGCGCAGCCCGTGCTCGGCGGCCAGATCGCCGATGCCCCTGAGGGTCCGGGGCAGGGCCGAGACCGGCACGGTGCCATCCAGGCACATGTAATCGTTGACCTGCCCCATCGCCCCGAAGGCCGATTTGCGGCCCTTCCAGATCGCGGCGCTTTCCTCAAGGCTTTCGCTCACGCGCATCTCGACCGGGTCCAGCGACTGCGCGATGGCGGTGATCTTGCCCAGTTGATCCTCGATCTCGGCCTCGGAACCTTCGACCTCGACGATCAGCAGCGCCTCGCAGATCGGGTATCCGGCATGGGCGAAATTCTCGACCACCTCGATGCAGGGCCGGTCCATGTATTCGATGGCCACGGGCAGGAGGCCCGATTTGATGATGTCGGCCACGCATTGCCCCGCGACCTCGGCGCTGTCATAGCCGATCATGACGGGCCGCGCGCCCTCGGGCTTGGGCAAGATGCGCAGGGTGGCTTCCGTCACGACCGCCAACTGCCCCTCTGAGCCGCAAATGAGGCCGAGCAGGTCCAGCCCGCCCGCCTCCATCTGTGCGCCGCCAAGCTCGACGATCTCGCCATCCGCCAGCACCATGCGCACGCCCAGAAGGTTGTTAGTGGTCACGCCGTATTTCAGGCAATGCGCGCCGCCCGAGTTCATCGCGATATTGCCCGCGATGGCGCAGGCCAACTGGCTGGAGGGGTCGGGCGCGTAGAAGAACCCGTCGGCATCGACATGTGCGGAGACGGAGAGGTTGGTCACCCCCGTCTGAACCCGGATGAAGCGGTTGGGATAGTCGACCTCCAGCACGTCGCGCAGCCGCGCGGTGCCCAGGATGACGCTGTCGGCCGTGGGCAGCGCACCGCCCGCCAGCGAGGTTCCGGCCCCGCGCGGCACAACCGGCACACCCATCTGGTGGCAGACCCGCATCACGGCGGCGACGCCTTCGGTCGTGCGCGGCAGGGTCACGGCCAGCGGGGGGCAGCGATAGGCGGTCAGCGCGTCGCATTCATAGGCCCGCGTTTCGACCGGGTCCGAGATCACGTCCTCCGCGCCGATGGCCTCGGCCAGGGCGGCCACGATCTGGTCCTTGCGGGACAGGATCGACGCGTCGGGGGCGGGCATGGCGATGGTGGACATGGGCGGCAGGCTCCTCCTTGTCCGCGAGTCAGTCGGTTTCGGAAAGACTAGCCGATATTGGTCAGAAAATCTAACCAAAAATGATAGGTGCGTCAGACCCCCAGGTAGCGGTCGGTGATCTCGGGGGTCAGGGCGGTGAAACCGTCGCTCCAGACGGTCGCGCCTTTCTCGATGATCACACCGCGATCGGCGATGCGGGCAAGCTCGGCCAGGGATTTGTCGACCACAAGGATCGCCAGCCCGCTGTCACGTTTCAGCCGCGCGATGGCCTCCCAGATTTCCTGCCGCACCAGCGGGGCCAGCCCTTCCGTCGCTTCGTCGAGGATCAGGAGGCGCGGGTTGGTCATCAGGGCGCGACCGATGGCCAGCATCTGCTGTTCCCCGCCCGATAGCGAGGCCGCGATCTGCCCCTCGCGCTCGGCGAGGCGCGGGAATAGCGCTGTGACGGTGGCGAAATCCCAGGTGCCGGGGCGGGCGGCGGCGATCAGGTTTTCCCGCACCGTCAGGGGGCCGAAACAGCGCCGCCCCTCGGGCACCAGCCCCAGACCCATCCGCGCGGCACGGTAGGACGGCACGTTGGCCATGTCGCGGCCATCGAGCCGTAACTGGCCCCCGTGATAGGGCAAGAGTCGGCAGATCACATTGATCGTGGTCGATTTGCCCATCCCGTTGCGCCCCATCAGCGCCAGAACCTCGCCGGGATCGAGCGCAAGGCTTATATCGAAGAGAGCCTGCGAGGGGCCGTAAGAGGCGGCGATGTGATCGAGTTCCAGAAGGCTCACGGGCTGGCCTCCTCGCCCAGATAGGCGCGGCGGACATCCGCGTTCTGGCGGATCTCGGCCGGCGTTCCGGTGGCGATGATGCGGCCATAGACCAGCACGCTGATCCGGTCGGCGAGGCGAAATACCGCGTCCATATCGTGTTCGACCAGCAGGATCGGCGCTTCAACCCGCAGCGCGTCCAGAAGCCCGGTCATGGCGGCGGTCCCCTCCAGCCCGAGCCCGGCCATCGGCTCATCCATCAGGAAGGCGCGCGGGGCGAGCGTCAGCGCAATGGCGACCTCCAACTGGCGGCGCTGGCCGTGGCTGAGGTCGGCGGTGCGGGTGCGGGCGTGACCCTGTAGCCCGACGCGGGCGAGGGCGGCTTGCGCCACCTGCCGCAAGCCAGCGTCCCGCATCACCGGGCGGAACAGGCGAAACGCGTGTCCCCCGAGCGCCCCGAGGGTGGCGTTTTGCAGCACGCTCATCTCCATCGCCAGGGCCGAGATCTGGAAGGTGCGACCAAGCCCCGCCCGTGCGCGCGCCGCCATGTCGAGGCCGGTCAGGTCGCGCCCCGCCAGGTGGACGGTGCCCGCATCGGGCGTCAGCGCGCCGGATATGGCCGCGATCAGCGTCGATTTTCCCGCGCCGTTGGGGCCGATCAGGGCGTGGATTTCTCCGCGCCGCAGGTCCAGGCTGACATCCTCGTTCGCTGTGAGCGCGCCGAAGGATTTGCGGATACCCCGGACCTGCAGGACAGGCTCAGTCATGTGCCACCTCCCGCCCCGCGATCAGGCCAATGAGGCCGCCGCGCGCGAAAAGCACCATGCCAAGCAGGATCGCGCCAAGATAGATGTGCCAGTAATCCGACACGCCATCCAGCCAATGCTCCATCGCGATGAAGATCGCGGCACCAAGCACGGGGCCGAAGAGCCGCCCGACACCGCCCAGGATGACGAAAACCATGATCTCGCCCGAGGTCTGCCAGCTGAACATCGTCGGGCTGACGAAACGGTTGAGATCGGCAAAAAGCGCGCCCGCAAGGCCGGTGATCGCGCCCGACAGGGTGAAGGCGAGCAAGTGCAGGCTGCGCGGGCGGATGCCGACAGAAGTCACGCGCATCGGATTTTGGCGCGCGGCGGCAAGCGCCAGACCAAAGGCGGAATGCTGGATGCGGCTGACCAGCCAGAGGGCACCGGCCAGCAGTACGAAACAGAGCGCGTAGAACTGGATCGGGTCCAGCGTGTTGAGGCCGGGAAAGCCGTTGCGCAGGTAGATCGACATGCCGTCCTCGCCGCCATAGGCGGGCCAGGAGATCATGAAGAAATAGAACATTTGCCCGAAGGCCAGCGTGATCATGATGAAATAGACGCCCGAGGTGCGGAGGGACAGCGCGCCGATGACCAGGGCGGCGAGGGCGGACGTGATCAGGGCCACCAGCCAGATCGCCGGCATCGACTTGGTGCCCTCGATCAGGAAAGGCGCCTCCGTCAGCGGGGTATAGGTCTGCGCGTGAAAGGCCAGCACCCCCATCGCGTAGCCCCCGATCCCGAAGAACGCGGCATGGCCGAGGCTGACGAGCCCTCCCAGGCCAAGCGCCAGGTTGAGGCCGACACCGGCCAGCGCCAGGATCGCGGCGCGGGTGGTCAGCGTGATGATGAAGGGCTCATCCGCCATCCAGGCCCATAGCGGCAGGGCGAGGAACCCGGCCAGGATGGCCGCGTTCAGGAGCGTCTCGCGCCGCATCAGGTGGCCCTGCCGAAAAGGCCGGAGGGACGGAAGACCAGGATCCCCGCCATCAGGATGTAGATCGCCATCGAGGCCAGCGATGCGCCGACCGTCGTGGCCGATGAGGCGTCCATCACGAGGCCGAAGACCTGCGGCAGCAGCACGCGGCCAAGCGTGTCGGTCAGCCCCACCAGCAGCGCCCCGATGAAGGCCCCCTTGATCGAGCCGATACCGCCGATGACGATGACCACGAAGGCCAGGATCAGCACCGGCTCGCCCATGCCGACCTCGACCGATTGAATGGCTCCGATCAGCGCGCCCGCCAGCCCCGCCAGCGCGGCCCCGAGCGCGAAGACGGCGGTGTAGAGCTTGGAAATATCGACGCCGAGCGCCGCGATCATCTCGCGGTCGACTTCGCCCGCGCGGATCTGGATGCCGATCCGGGTGCGCGCGATGAACCAGAACAGGCCGCCCGCGATGGCCAGCCCCATGGCGATGATGAAAAGCCGGTAGCGCGGGTAGTCGATGCCGCCGGGCAATGTGATCGGGCCCGACAGTAACGCGGGCGTGTCGATATAGAGCGGGAAGGAGCCGAAGAGGAACCGGGTTCCTTCCGAGAAGATCAGGATCAGCGCGAAGGTGGCCAGCACCTGGTCGAGATGGTCGCGCGCATAGAGCCTGCGGATCACCAGCACCTCCATCAGCACGCCCGCCACGGCGGAGGCCGCCAGCGCCGCGATCAGCGCCAGCGTATAGGAGCCGGTCGTCGCCGCCACGCCCGCCGCCGCGAAGGCCCCCACCATGAAGAGCGAGCCATGCGCGAGGTTGATCACCCCCATGACGCCGAAGATCAGCGTCAGGCCGGCGGCCATCAGGAACAGGGCCACGCCCATCTGCAACCCGTTCAGGCATTGTTCGATCAGGAGGAGGAGGGTCATGTCGGGCTGCGCGCGTCTGGTCTCATGCGGCGGGACATTGCGGGTTCAACCGGGCAAGATCAACGCTTTACCACCGCTTCGGCACAGGAAATTGCATGTTGACGGGTGTCATGCCGCTGGTTCCCGCGCGAAAGCTCGGATAGGTGTGAACGGGTTGATTTCAGGGCAGGACGGGTTTTCATGGCGGGGATTGCAGCATGACGGGCGCGGTTTTCCTGATGGTCCTTGCCGCCGCCGTGCTGCACGCGGTCTGGAACGCGCTGGTCAAGGGCGGCGCGGACAAGGCGGCGGCGATGACAGCGGTGGTGATCGGGCAGGGCCTGTCGGGTCTTGTCCTGTTGCCCTTCGTGCCGGTCCCCGACATGGCCTCTCTGCCCTATCTCATCGGCGGCGTGGGCCTGCATTTCGGCTACCAGGCGTTCCTGATCGCGGCCTACCGGATCGGCGATCTCAGCCAGGTCTACCCGATCGCGCGCGGCTCCTCGCCGCTGATTGTGACCGCCGTGTCGATCCTGTTCCTTGGCGTGCAGCTTGCGCCGCAGCAACTGGCGGGGATCGTGCTGATCGCGCTTGGCATCGGGTCAATCTCGCTCGTGCGCCGGGCCGATGGCGTGTTCCAGGGCAAGGCGGCGCTCTTGGCGCTGACCACGGGTGGCTTCATCGCCTCCTATTCCATCGTCGATGGCTTGGGCGCGCGGGTGGCGGGCACGGCGCTTGGATTCTATGCGTGGCATTCGCTGGCCAATGCGGCGGTTTTCGCGGGCGTCATGGGTCTGGCGCGGCCCCGGCTTCTGCCCGCCGCGATCCGGCTGCCGCGCTCGATCTTCCTGGGCGGCGGCGCATCCTTCATCGCCTATGCGCTGGTCATGTATGCCTTCACCCAGGCCCCCATCGCCCTGGTCACCGCGCTGCGCGAGACCAGCATCATCTTCGCGCTTTTCATCGGGGTCGGCGTGTTCCGCGAACCGCTCAACCTGGCCAAGGTCGCGGCCACGATGATGACATTGGGCGGCGCGGCGTTGCTCAGACTCTACCGGGGCTGACCCGTCAGGGGAACGCGGCGCAGGAGGTGGAAGAACCCCTCCGCGTCTTCCCCCATCAGCGCCAGATCGGCGATCCGCTCCGGCCGGTCCAGCACATCCGCGAAGTGATCGGCGAGGTTCTGGCAGAGGGTCTCGACCTGCCCCTGCGGCACTGGGCCGGTCAGGGTCATGTGAAACCGGAACTGGTCCAGCACGAAAGGATAGCCCCAGCGGGCAAGATGGTCCTCCTGCCGCGGTGACAGGCGCGATTTTCGGCGGCGGGCGAGCTCATCCCTCCTCGGCGGCGCGCGGAACTGGTCCAGATCCATCACCACCTGCGCGGCCAGCCTTTGCATGGCGGGGCAGGGGGCCGAGGGGGTCAGGGCAAGGAACCGGCCAAGGGCGGTGACGGTCAGGGCGGGCAGGTCTATCGGGGCGGTCCCGGCGGCGATGCGGGCGAGGGTGTCGCGCAGATCGGCCTCTCGGCTTCCCTCGGCCAGCCGGAAGGGCGGTTTCAGCGTGGCGTGAAAGCCGTATTTCCTGGGCCGGTCCACAAGCCGCGGCTCAGGGGGCGGCAATGCCACGCCCGCGACACTGTCCCACCCAAGCCACTCCGCCGCGCGGTCATAGAGCGCGCCGGTGGGGACGAAGAAAACAGCGTAGCGGCGAAATCCGGGCATGGCGGCGGTGATGGCAGATGCGGGGCCGTTTGCCAACACGCCGCCCGTCTCAGCCCCGGTCCATGATCTTGCGGAACCAGCTGATCGGCAGCCGCGCCCCGAGGCGGAAGAACCAGGCCATCGGGCCGGGGAACGAGGTGGCGAAGCGGCGTGACGTCATCGCCTTCACGACCTGCGCCGCGGCCTCGTCGGGGTCCATGATCATCGGCATGTTGAACTCGTTCTTGTCGGTCAGCCGGGTGCGGATGAAGCCCGGATTGGCCTGCTGCACGCGGATATTCGTGCCCTTGAGGTCCATGTAGAGGTTCTCGGCCAGGTGCATCAGCGCCGCCTTGCTGGCCCCGTATCCGACCGCGCCAGGCAAGCCCCGCCAGCCCGAGATCGAGCCGATCACCACGATATGCCCCCGGTTGCGGTCGATCATCCCCGGCAGGGCATAGCCGATCACCCGCTGCGCGCCCTTGTAGTTCACATCCGTCATCAGGAGGCTCGCGGGCACGTCCCAGTCGGTCGCGGGCATCGGCTCATAGGCGCCCGCCGAATAGATCAGCCCGTCGATATCGCCCGCTGCCTCGACCGCCTCTCGCACCGCGTCGTCATCGGTCACGTCGAGCGGCAGCACGCGGGCATTTGATACCTCCCCGGCCAAGTCGCGCAGCCGGTCCTCGCTGCGCGCGCTCAGGATCAGGCGGCAGCCTTCTGCGTCCAACGCCTTCGCCAAGGCGCGGCCCAGGCCCTCGCTCGCTCCGATCAGCCAGTATGTCCTGTCTCTCAACATCCTATGCGGGTCTCATCGTTGCGATCAGCTGTGCGACGGGCAGGCCGAATTTGCGCATGACGGATCGGTTCACCAGCGTGCCATTGTCCAGCAGATACATCCAATCGGTGACGGAAAGGACATGCCCGCCCGCGTCCGCCGGCAGGCGCAGCCGGTAGGTCATGCGCAAGGTCGCGCCCGATTGCTGGCCCTGCGCCGTGCCGATGATATCGTCGGCGGTCGCGGTGAACGCCCCATCGTTGCCCGCCTTCAGGTGCCATTCGCGGTCCTGCGTCTTGCCACTGGAGTAGCGGAACGCCTCGGACAGCGTGCCGCTTGCGCCGTCCCATGTCCCCTCCATCCGCGCGGTGAAGCGCGAGGAGACGCGACCGAACGGCCCGTAGATCACCCCGTCACAGACCATCGGGCCACAGAGGTGGCGGCGGATGTCGATCGCGGGTGTGGTGTCGGCGTAGTGATAGTGCCGCTGCGTGTGGAAGCCCGCGCGCGCGTGATAGATGATCGCGATCACGATCAGCAGGATCAGGAAAAGCAGCAGAAGCTCCATCACGCCTCCTCCGCATGGGACAGCGCCACCTGCATCACGTCGGTCTGCCCGGTCGTGAAGGCCGCCGCGCAGGAGCCGAGGTAGAACCGCCAACTGCGCAGAAACTCCTCGCCCATGCCGAGACGCTTGATGCGCGTCTCCTCCGCGTTCATGCGTTCGTGCCAGATGCGGCAGGTGCGGGCATAATCCTGCCCGAAGAAGAAGGGATCCTCCGCCACCAGCCCCGCCCTCGCGGCCTCGCGCCGGAAGATGCCGGGCGCCAGCAGCATGCCGCCCGGAAAGATGTGCTGACGGATATAGTCGCTGCCGCTGCGATAGGTCGGGAAATAGTCGTCAGGCACGGTGATGACCTGCAAGACGGCGCGACCGCCCTCTGCCAGCCGGTCTTTCAGCGTGGCGAAATAGGTCGGCCAGTAGCGTTCGCCGACCGCCTCGATCATCTCGATGGAGACGATATTGTCGAAGCGCCCCCGCGCCTCGCGGTAATCTTGCAACCGGATCTCGGCACGCCCGTCCAGCCGCGCATCGGCGTATCCCTTCTGGCTTGGCGAAAGGGTGAGGCCGGTGACATGCTGGCCCCGCTCCGCCGCCTGTTCGGCAAAGCCGCCCCATCCGCAGCCGACCTCCAATATGCTCTCACCGGGCGCAAGCTTGTCCAGGATGCGCGCGTTCTTGCGGGTCTGCGCGCCCTCAAGGTCAGCCCCCGCATCGAACAGCGCCGAGGAATAGGTCATGCCGGGGTCGAGCCAGAGGGAATAGAACTCGTTGCCGACATCGTAATGGGCGCGGATGTTGCGCGGTGAGCCCTTGCGCGAATTGGCCCGGAAGAGGGAGTTGAGCAGCCGGTAGCCAAGCCGCGCCCAGAGGCCGAGATAGGCGAAGCGCTCCAATTCCCGCAGGTTGAGCAGCGACACTTCGCACAGATCAGCGATGGAGGGTGTGTCCCAGAGCCCCGCGACATAGGTTTCCCCCAACCCGATATCGCCCTTGGCGGCGCAGGCGGTGACGACGGACCAGTCATGCAGCTGCAGCTCGGCCTCCGGGCTGCCTTGGCCGAAATCATGGATCTCGCCTTCGGGCGTAATCAGGCGCAGCCGGCCCCTGGTGATGGCCGCGCAACTGTCCAGGAAATCGCGTTTGATGCGGGTTGTCAGGAAGAGCATCGGCTCACCTCTTGCTTGGGTGGTTCAGGACGGGGGCGATAGGCGGCCCCTTTGAGTTTCAGGCGCAACGCGTGCCAGTGGATCAGCATCCATGTGCGGGCGGCCCCGAAAGGACGGGCGATGGACATGCGCAGGATGGCGGCGTTGGTCAGGGGCTCACGCGGGCCGGTAAGGGTGGCGATGACGCCCTCCTCGCCGTCCTCATGCGCGATGCGGATGGCGATGCGATCAGGCTCGATGCGGAAGCAGAACCTATAGCGGCCCGCGACATCCTGGAAGGGCGAGACATGCAGGAGTTTCCCTGCGCTGATCTCATCCTCGGGCGTGATCGGCGCGAAGCCGGGCAAGTGGCAGAGATAGCTGTGCCGGTCGCCGAAGGTGTTGGTGACCTCGGCGATCACCGCGACCAGATCACCCCCGCGCATCGCCAGCCAAAAACTGACCGGGTTGAAGACGCGGCCAAGGATGGCGGGTTGGGTGAGCAGCAGGATCTGCGCATCCTCAAGCCCCGCAGCCCCGAACACCTCGACCGCCCAAGCGCGCCCGCGCCCCTTTTTCGGCATGCCGCCATGGTGGCGGTCATGCACGGCAGAGAGGCCGGGCCTGTTGCGGCGAAAGAGGGTCGGGCCGGTCCTGGCCTCCGGGTCGATCAGCACGTAATCCACCGCATGGGTGAAGGCGTGGCGGATGCTGCCTCGGCGTGCGTGGGTCGTTTCGGCCCGGATATGCTGCGGTTGAAACCTCACGCGGCGATCCGTTCGCGGCTGTCCAGCGTGCGGGCGATGCGCATGGCGCTGGCAAAGCCGTCCTCATGGAAGCCGTGGCGCGTATAGGCCCCGGCAAACCAGGTGTTGTTCTGCCCCGCGATCTTGCGCAGCGTGGCCTGTGCGGCAATGGCGGCATGGTCGAAGACCGGGTGGCGGAACGTGGTCTGGTCATAGACCTTGGCCGGGTCGATGGCGCGGGCGGGGTTCAGCGTCACGAAGAGAGGATCACCCTCGGGGATGTTCTGCAACCGGTTCATCCAGTAGGTCACGCCGATCTGCGTCTCGGGCGCGCGCGTGTCGGCCTGGTAGACCCAGGAGGACCAGACCGCGCGCCGTTTCGGCATCTGGTCCGCGTCGCGGTGCAGCCAGACCTGGTTGTCCTGGAACCGGATCGCGGACAGCGCGGCCTCTTCCTCGAGGCTCGGCCGGTCCAGAAGGCGCAGCGCCTGGTCGGCGTGGCAGGCGAAGACGACCTGGTCGAACACCTCGGGTGCGGCGCGCCCTGTGGCGACGGAACTGAGGCCGCCCACGCGCGAGACCGACATCACCGGGCAGCCCTTGCGGATCGCGACGCCCTGGCCCTTCAGGTGGCGCTCCAGCCGGGTGACATATTCGACGCTGCCGCCCTGAACCGTCCACCATTGATGCTGCCCGGTCGCGGAGAGAAGCGCGTGATTGCGGAAGAACTGCACCATGGCGCTGGCGGGAAATGAGAGGATCTGATCGGTGGGCGTGGACCAGATCGCACCGCAAAGCGGCGTCAGGTAATAGCGGCGGAACCAGTCGCCGAGGTCGAGCCCCTGCAAAAGGTCGCCGATGGTGGCCTGATCGTCCTTGGCAAATTCCTCGGCCCGGGCGTTGAAGCGCAGGATGTCGCGCAGCATCCGCAGATAGGCGGGGCGCGCAAGGTTGCGTTTCTGGGCCAGCATCGCCCCGATGGTCCGCAGCCCGTATTCGATGCGGCCATCGTCGATGGTGGCCCCAAAGCTCATGTCGCTTTTCGTAACCGGCACGTCGAGGTCCTGGAACATCCGCGTCAGATGCGGGTAATTGGCGTAGTTGAAGACGATGAACCCGGTATCGACGGGCTGATCGCCCCGCAGCCCCGCCATGACGGTGCGGGCGTGACCGCCAAGGCGCGGCGCGGCCTCGAACAGCGTCACCGAATGGCGCGGCGACAGGGCGTAGGCGGCGGCAAGGCCCGAGATACCGCTACCGATAATGGCGATCCGTTGGGCGCTTGGCGGGGGGATGTCGAGGGACATGGGCGGCGGGCTTTCATAACGATCAACTGTTCCCATTACGTGCCGGACAAAAAGGCAGATCAAAAAATGATCCGGAAATTGCGCCCGCGCGTAGATGGATTATGGTGATCACGATTGACCCTCCTGCCGCACAGATCGCGCCCTGCCTGCCTGCGGCGGGGGCGCTGGTGCGAGATGAAAGGCCGACCGTGGCACCGAAGACAGACCTGTCGGAACAGACGCAGCAGATGCTGGCGGTCCGCGACCGGCGCGACAAGCGGGCCTTTGCCGCATTGTTCGATTACTACGCGCCGCGCCTCAAGGGGTTCGTGATGCGCGGCGGCATGGACGCCGCGCAGGCCGAGGAGGTCGTGCAGGAGGTGATGCTGACCCTTTGGCGCAAGGCCGATCAGTTTGATCCGGAACGCGCGCAGGTCTCGGGCTGGATCTACCAGATCACCCGGAACCGGCAGATCGACACGGTTCGCCGCACCGCCCGGCCGATGCCGGAGGAATTGCGCGAGCCCGAGGGGCATGACCCCGATCCGGGCCAGATGCTGGCGCTGGAACAGGAAACCGAGGAGCTTCGGGGCGCGCTGGCCCGCCTCAAGCCGGACCAGAGAGAGATGATCGAGCGCGCCTATCTGGGCGAGTTGACCCACCAGGAGATCAACACCCAGACCGGCGTGCCGCTTGGGACCATAAAATCGCGCATCCGCCTGGGGTTGGAGCGGCTGCGCCACGAATTGAAAGAATTGCGAGAGCCATGAGCGATATCGCCCACCACATCCCCGAGCCGATCCTGGCCGCCTATGCCGCGGGCTCGCTGCCGCGCGTCTTCGAGGTGGTCGTCGCCACCCATATCTCGATGTGCGACAGCTGCCGCGGCGCGCTGGCCGCGCATGAGGCGCTTGGCGGCACCGTGCTGGAGGGGCTGGCCGAGGCCCCGGTGTCGGACACCCTTCTTGCGGGCGTCATGGACCGGCTGGACCACGCCCAACCCGATGCCGCCCCGGCCCCGAAACGCGAGGGGATCTATCCCGGCCCGGTCATGGCGGCACTGAAATCGCGCCCGCCGCGCTGGAAAAGCCTCGGCTTCGGCGTCAAGCAGGCGATCCTTGAGGCCGGAGACGAGGGCAGCCTGCGCCTTCTGCACATCCCGCCAGGCCGCGCGGTGCCCGATCACGGCCATAACGGGCTGGAACTGACGCTTGTGCTGCAGGGCAGTTTCTCGGATGAAACCGGCGCGTTCGGCGTCGGCGATCTGGAAGTGGCCGATGGCGATCTGGAACACACGCCGACGGCGGCCGAGGAGGCCCCCTGCATCTGTCTGGCCGCCACCGACGCGCCACTGCGGTTCCAGAGCCTTGTGCCGCGCCTATTGCAGCCGCTCTTCAAGATCTGACCTCTCGAAAATAATTCGCCTATCCCCCCAAGGAACTCGGCGCGGGATGCGTCTTGGTCTACAAGATGCGCATGACAGTGAGTGATCAGGACCTGGCCCTTGCGGCGGCCTCGGGCGACGGGCACGCCTTCGAGGCGTTGCTGGCGCGTCACTACGATCGCCTCTTTGCCCTGTGTTTCCGCTTTACCGGCCACCGCACTGATGCCGAGGACCTGTGCCAGGACATCTGCGCCGTGCTGCCCGCGCGGCTGGAAAGCTACCGGGGACAGGCCAAGGTGACGACATGGCTCTACCGTGTGGCCCATAACGCGGCCATCGACCGGCGCCGCCGCGCATCCAGCTATGCCCGCGCGCTGGACGGCTGGGGCGATTGGGAAACCGGCCGACTGGCCGCAATGGCCGAGGATCAGGCGAATGTCGCCTGGCTCCATACCGCGATGGGGCAGCTTTCCGAGACCCTGCGCGACACGCTGGCGCTGGTGCTGGATGATCTGACGCAAGCGGAAGTGGGCGAGATCTTGGGCGTGTCCGAGGGCACGATAGCCTGGCGCGTCTCCGAGGCGAAGAAGAGGCTGCGCGAGATACGAGAGAAGGAGGAGGCGACATGACCTCCCGTCACGACGACATGGATTTAGACGCGCTGAGGGACGCGATGCAGGCCGCCACCCCGGCCCCCGACGCCGCGCGCCGCGCTGAGAATTTGCGCCTTGCGCAGGAAAATTTCGAAACCGCCCAAGGATCGCGGACCGCGCCGCGTCAAACCTCCATTCAAGCCCCGAAGCGGGGCCTTGCAGATGGAGTATTTCAGATGATGACGACCCGATTGATTGCGGGCCTGACCGCCACCACGGCAATTGTCGCCGTGGGGGTGTTGGGTTTTACCCCGCTTGGCACGGATTTGATGAACAGCCGCGTCAGCGAGCCAGAGATCGAGGAGCGCGTGCCGGAGGGGCCGCTGGATACCGCCGAGGCCCCCGACGCAGAGGCCACCGACGACGAGACCGGAACCGAGCTCGCCGCCGACGCAATCGCCGAAGAGCGCGGCGAGGTGGCCCCCGAGCCCGCCCCGGTGATCGCCGATGGCATTGCCGCCGACATGGCTGAAACCGAGGCTCCGCCCCCCGCCTTGCCGTCGCCCGCGCTGCCCATGCCGGGCCAGGCTGGCAACAGCACCGTTGGCGGGTTGCTCAGCGCCTCGCCGCAATTGCGCGGCGGCAATAGCGGCGCGATCATCCAGCAGGGCTATGGCAATTCGACCGCCATCATCGCGCCCTCCGAGCCCTACATCGCGCCAGACCCAAACCGCGAGGAGTTTGCCAATGACGACGACAACCCCCTGCGCGTGACGGCGGAGGATCCGGTCTCGACCTTCTCGATCGACGTCGATACGGCCTCCTATGCGATCATCCGCTCCTCCCTGCAACGCGGGCAGATGCCCGACCCCGACGCCGTGCGCATCGAGGAGATGATCAATTATTTCCCCTATGATTTCGCCGCCCCCACCGAAGACGACATAAGCCCCTTCCGTCCCACCGTGACCGTGTTTGAAACCCCCTGGAACCCCGACACGCGGCTCTTGCATATCGGGTTGCTGGGCGAAATGCCCCTCATTGAGGAGCGCCCGGCCCTCAACCTGGTGTTCCTGATCGACACGTCAGGCTCGATGAACGACCCGTCGAAACTGCCCCTTCTGGTGCAAAGTTTCCGCCTGATGCTGGATCACCTGAACCCTGAGGACCAGGTGGCCATCGTGGAATATGCAGGCTCCGCCGGGGTCGCGCTGGAACCGACGCCCGCATCTGACCGCGACGCGATCACGCGCGCCCTGAACGGCCTCGGCGCGGGTGGCTCGACCAACGGGCAGGGCGGGCTGGAACAGGCTTACGCGCTGGCCGGTGACATGACCGAGGAGGGCGAGGTTTCCCGCGTGATCTTGGCCACGGATGGCGATTTCAACGTCGGTATTTCCGACCCCGATGCGCTGACCGACTATATCGCCGCGCAGCGCGAGACCGGCATCTACCTGTCTGTTCTCGGCTTCGGACGCGGCAACCTGCAAGACGACACCATGCAGGCGCTGGCCCAGAACGGCAACGGCACGGCGGCCTTCATCGACACGCTGAACGAGGCGCAGCGGGTGCTGGTCGATCAGCTCTCGGGCGCGCTCTATCCCATTGCCGATGACGTCAAGATCCAGGTGGAGTTCAACCCCGCGGTGATCGCGGAATACCGCCTGATCGGCTATGAAACGCGGGCGCTGGCGCGCGAGGATTTCAACAATGACGCCGTGGATGCGGGCGAACTTGGCGCCGGCCATTCCGTCACCGCGATCTATGAGGTCACGCCCGTGGGCAGCCCCGCCCGCCTGACCGACCCGCTGCGCTACGCGGCCTCCGACGCGGGCGACGTGCCCGCGGAGGTCTCGGAGGAACTGGGCTTCATCCGGCTGCGCTGGAAGGAGCCCGGCGAAGACGAGAGCCAGTTGATTGATTTCCCGATCACGGACACCGACACCTCTGGCACCGAGGCCAATTTCGCCGCCGCCATCGCAGGCTTCGGCCAGCTCCTGCGCGGCTCGGACTTCCTGGGCGATTGGGACTACGCCGATGCCATCGCGCTGGCCAATGCGAACCGGGGCGAGGATGAATTCGGCTACCGTTTCGAGGCGGTGCAGCTGATGCGCCTGGCCGAAAGCCTGTCCGAAAACTGACCTGCCGGATGGGCAGGGCGGTCTATCGTGCAGTCATCCTTCAACCGTCCTGCCCGATCCCCGGAGAGACTGTCCCCTCTCCGGGGGTCATTTTCACGCCCCTTCTTTGTTCCGAAAATATCCCGGGGTCCGGGGCAGAGCCCCGGCGGGTCGGATTGCGCAGCAATTCGACCCCGATCTCAGAACCGGTCCCTCAGCGAAAACCACACCATCCCCAACACCAGGAGCGGCCAGCGCAGGGCCGACCCGCCCGGAAAGCGCGGGCTTGGGACCGAGGCCATAACGTCAAACCGCTCCGCCTGTCCCGCGATGGTTTCCGCCGCGATCTGGCCCGCCAGCGTCGCCATCGCCACGCCATGGCCGGAATAGCCCGAAAGGCTGAGGATATTGCCCGCGACCCGCGCGAAATGCGGCATCCGGTTCATGGTGATCCCCAGCGTGCCGCCCCAGGCATGGCTGATCTTCACGCCCGCAAGCTGCGGGAACACCTCCTCCATCGGCCTGCGCACCGCACCTGCGATGTCACGCGGGAACCGGTAGCGGTAGCTTTCCGTGCCCCCGAACAGAAGCCGGTGATCGTCGGAGAAGCGGAAGTAATTCACCACGAACTTGCTGTCGGCAACGGCGCGGTTGCCGCGGATGATCTCCTCTTGCCGGTCCGCGCCAAGGGGCTGGGTCGCGACGACGTAATTGTTGATCGGCATGACGCGCGCGGCGACCTGTGGGTCCAACCCGCCCAGGTATCCGTTGCAGGCCAGCACGACATGGTTCGCGCGCACCCGTGCGCTGTCGGTCCGCACCACCGCCGGGCTGCCCTTGTCGAGTTTCACGACCCGCGCGCCCTCGAAGATCCGCGCGCCCGCCCCCCTGGCCAGCCGCGCCAGCCCGAGCGTCAGTTCCAGCGGGTCGATATGGCCCGCGCCCATGTCGAGGGTGCCGCCGTGATAGCAAGGCGAGGCGACGAGGCCCTGCAACTCCTCCCGGTCAAGGAACCGGATATCCTCGTAGCCATACACGTCACGCAGCTTCCTCGCGTAATCGCGATACTCCGGCACGTAACGGGCCCGATGCGCGGCGTGGATCACGCCGGGATGGAAGGTCGCGTGCACCTCGTCGCGCGCCGCCACCTCGCGGACCAGCTCCACCGACCGGGTGGCGATCGTCCAGAGCGCGCGGGCGTGGTCCTTGCCTACCATCGCCTCCAACGCGTCCTGCTCCAGCCGCTGGCCCTGTCCGACCTGGCCGCCGTTGCGCCCCGAGGCGCCAAAGCCGACGCGGCTCGCCTCCAGCAGCACCACGTCAAACCCGCGCTCCGCCAGGTGCCAGGCCGCCGACAACCCGGTGAAGCCGCCGCCGATGACGCAGACATCGCAGGTCAGATCGCCCTCTGGCGCGGCGAACAGGGGCAGGGGGGTGGCGGCATGGGCGTAGAAGGAAGGGGGGTACTCCCCCATCCTGTCATTGACGGTCAGCAGGTCCATGCGCGCCTCAGGCGGCCTTCAGCAGGCCATCCGCCTTCAGCGCCGCGTGGGTTTCGTCCAGCGACCTGGTGGCCCGCGCGATCAGCGTGTCGATATCGCCATGTGTCAGGATAAGCGGCGGCGAGATGATCATCCGGTCGCCGACATGGCGCATCACCAGGCCATTGGCGAAACAGCGGTCGCGGCAGATAAGGCCCGCCGTGCCTTTCCCGGCGGCGAACCCTGCGCGGCTGTCCTTGTCCGGCGTCATCTGGATCGAACCCATCATGCCGACGATCTTCGCCTCGCCGATAAGCGGATGATCGACCATCGCCAGCCATTTCTCGCGCAGGTAGGGGGCGGCGACGTCGCGGACGTGATCCAGGATCTTCTCCTCCTCCAGGATGCGCAGGTTCTCCAGCGCCACGGCGGCGGCGACGGGATGGCCGGAATAGGTATAGCCGTGGTTGAATTCCTCGCTGGAAATCACTTGCGCCACCTCGTCGCTGAGGATCGAGCCGCCGATCGGCGCGTAGCCCGACGAAAGCCCCTTGGCGATGGTCATGATGTCGGGGCGGATGCCGAATGTCTGGCTGCCGAACCAGTTGCCGGTGCGGCCAAAACCGGTGATGACCTCATCGGCAATCAGCAGGATCTCGTATTTGTCGCAGATGCGCTGGATCTCGGGCCAGTAGGTCTGGGGCGGGACAATGACGCCGCCCGCGCCCTGGATGGGTTCGGCGATGAAGGCCGCAACGCGATCTTCGCCCATCTCCAGGATGGCCTCCTCCAACTCCTGCGCGCGCTTCAGGCCGAAGGCGTCCGGGTCCATGTCGCCGCCCTCGGCCCACCAGTTGGGCTGTCCGATATGGTGGATATCGGGGATCGGAATACCGCCCTGCGCGTGCATCGCAGGCATGCCGCCAAGCGAGGCCGAGCCGACCGAGGAGCCGTGATAGCCGTTCTTGCGGCTGATGATGACCTTCTTGGTGGGCTTGCCCTTGATGTCCCAATAGGTCCGCACCAGGCGGATATTGGTGTCATTGGCCTCGGAGCCACCGGCGGCAAAGAAGGTGTGGTTGAGGTCGCCCGGTGCCAGCTCCGACAGTTTCTGGGCCAGCGCGATGGCGGGCACATGGGTGGTCTGGAAGAAAGCGTTGTAATAGGGCAGCTCGCGCATCTGGCGCGCCGCGACCTCGGCCAGTTCCTCGCGGCCATAGCCGACATTCACGCACCAGAGCCCGGCCATGGCGTCAAGCATCTCGTTGCCGTCGCTATCGGTCAGGGTGACGCCGCGCGCCCGCGTGATGACACGGCTGCCCTTCTTGGCAAGGGCCGCGTTGTGGGTGAAGGGGTGGACGTGGTGGGCGGCGTCCAGCGCCTGCAATTCCGCGGTCGGCAGGTGGTTGGTGATCATGTTCATGGCGGCGGTCCTCTCGGCTCAGACGTTCAAAAGCAGGTGTTGGCGTTCCCAGGGCGAGATCTCGCGCTGGTATTCCTCGTTCTCGGCGCGCTTGATGTCGCCGTAGAGCTGGCAGAACTCCTCGCCCAGCACCGCGCGGATCTCGGGCGCCTCGTCGAACAGGTCCAGCGCCTCGCTCAGGCTGGAGGGCAGGGGATCCTCGGTCTCCCAGATCTCGACCTCGACGGCGTCGCGGGGGCGGGTCTTGGAGACCATCCCCAGGTATCCCGCCGCAAGCGAGGCGGCGATGGCGAGGTAGGGGTTGCAATCCATCCCGATCACCCGGTTCTCCACCCGGCGCGATTCCGGCTTGGAGTGCGGAATGCGCAGGCCGGTGGTGCGGTTGTCGCGGGCCCATTCCAGGTTCGAGGGCGCGCTTTGCCCGTCCACCGTGATCCGGCGGTAGGAATTCACGTAAGGCGCCAGAAGCGGCACCAGCTGCATCAGGTAGGTCTGGCTGCCGCCGATGAAATAGCGGAACGCCTTGGTCGGGCTGCCGTCGCGGTTCGAGAAGATGTTGCGCCCGGTGGCGGTCTCGATCACGCTTTGATGCACATGCATGGCGCTGCCGGGTTCGTCGCGGATCGGTTTCGCCATGAAGGTGGCGAAGATGCCGTTCTTCAGCGCCGCCTCGCGGATCGTGCGCTTGAAATAGAACACCTGATCGGCCAGGCGCAGCGGGTCGCCATGCAGCAGGTTGATCTCGATCTGGCCCGCGCCGCCTTCCTGGATGACGGTGTCGATGCGGAAGCCCTGATCCTCGGCATAGTCGTAGATCGTGTCGATCACCGGCCCGTATTCATCGACGGCGGCCATGGAATAGACCTGCCGGCTGGCGCCCCTGCGGCCCGTGCGGCCAAGCGGCGGCTCGATGGGTTCGTTCGGGTCGGTGTTGGGCTTGGTCAGGTAGAATTCAAGCTCCGGCGCGATGACGGGCTGCCAGCCTTCCGCCTTGTAGAGGTCCAGCACCCGGCGCAGCACGTTGCGCGGCGCGATGGCCAGCGGGCTGCCGTCGCGGTTGGCCAGGTCGCAGATGATCTGCGCGGTGGCATCATCGGCCCAGGGAACGGCGGTGGCGGTCGACATGTCCGGCGTCAGCACCACGTCCTTTTCCAGCCACTGGTTCTCGATCTCCATGTCGACATATTCGCCCGAGATGGTCTGATAGAAGAGCGAGATCGGCAGGTAGAAGGTCTCGTCGGGGCGGAACTTGTAGGACGGCATCGCCTTGCCGCGCGAGGTGCCCGCGAGGTCGGGGATGATGCACTCGACCTCCTCCAGGCGGCGCCCGTCGAGATAGTCGGTGAAGGCTTCTGGCAGCGTGTCGAGCCAATCCGCGTCGGACTTCGCTTTGCGGGGCGTTCTCATCGTGAACCTGCATGGGTCTGGGGTGGGTGGAGCCGGCAAGCCGGTTGGGCGTAGAATATGATCAAATCCTGGGGGCTGTCAATCGGGGGCGTCTCGGTCATGCCTCCAGCCCGAGCGACTGGCGCATCAGGTCGAGGCCCTGCTGGATGTCCTCCTCGATCGCGCGGGCGGCGGCGACGGGTTCGCCCTTGCGCAGGGCGCGCAGCGTCTCGGAATGCTTGTCGGGCAGGTTGGAGGTGCCGAAGCGCCCGCAGACAACGCGCAGAGACGGCCCCACCCGCAGCCAGAGCGACCGCGCGATCTGGCGCAGGATGGGCGTGTCGGCAAAGTCGTAGAGGCGGAAATGGAAGCGGTAATTGTGCTCCAGGTAACCCTCGACATCACCCTTGGCAATCGCCGCCGTCACCGCGTCATCCAGCGCCGCAAGCTCCGAAATATCGGCCTCTGACATGCGCGATGCGGCCAGTTCCGTCATCTTCGGCTCCAGCGTCAGGCGGGCGAAATAGATCTCGTCCACCCGTTCCGGCGAGGCGTGGGGCACGCAGATGCGCCGGTTGCCGAGCGTCTCCAGCGCGCCTTCTGCGGTCAGCCGCCGGATCGCCTCGCGCACGGGCGTCACGCCCGCGCCGACCGCGTCCTTGAGCCCCAGGATCGTCACCGCCTGGCCCGGCTGAACCTCGCCGAACAGGATCATGTTGCGGATCTTCTTATAGATCGCTTCGTGTTCCGGCAGCTTGGGATCGGGTGCGTTCACGTCAGCGGCCTTCCCTGTTAATCTCGTCCTGACAAAACCTGTTCAGGTCGGGGAATCACCACGACCTTCGACAAAAACCTTGCGTCGAATCGAAGTTTTGATCAAATAAAAAGAAATGCACATCCACATGGGGAGACATCAGGGATGACAATCAAGATTGCAACGCTGGCGGCGACGGGCTCGCTGATCGCCTTTGCCGCGGCGGCTGAGGAAGTGCGGGTCTACAACTGGTCCGACTATATCGACGAGGCCCTGCTGGACCAGTTCGAGGCCGAGACCGGCTATGACCTGGTCTATGACGTGTTCGACAGCAACGAGCTGCTGGAGACGCGGATGCTGGCGGGCGGCTCGGGCTATGACGTGGTGGTGCCGTCGGGCACCTTCCTGCAACGCCAGATCAGCGCCGGTGCCTTCCAGCCGCTGGATTATTCGCTGCTGCCCAATGCGGAGAACCTCTGGGACGTGATCCAGGAACGCACCGCGCAATACGACCCCGGCAACACCTTTGCGATCAACTACATGTGGGGCACCACCGGGCTTGGCGTGAACGTGGGCCGGGTGCGCGAGATCCTGGGCGAGGATGCGCCGATCGCCTCGCTCGACCTGATCTTCAACCCCGAAAACATGGAACAGCTGGCCGAATGCGGCGTGCATTTCCTGGATGCCCCGACCGAGATGATCCCGGCCGCGCTGACCTATCTGGGCCTTGACCCCGACAGCCACGACCCCGACGTGATCGAACAGGTCGAACCGGTGCTGAGCGCGGTGCGCCCCTATGTGCAGAACTTCCACAATTCGGAATATATCAACGCGCTGGCCAATGGCGACATCTGCGTCGCCTTCGGCTGGTCGGGCGATATCCTGCAGGCCCGCGACCGGGCCATCGAGGCCGATAACGGCGTCGAGATCGTCTATAACGCCCCCAATGAGGGCGCGCTGATGTGGTTCGACATGATGGCGATCCCGGTCGACGCGCCGAACCCCGAAGGGGCGCATGCCTTCCTCAACTTCATCATGGATGCCGAGAACATGGCGGCGGCGTCGAACTATGTCTACTACGCCAACGGCAACCTCGCGAGCCAGGAATTCCTGGTCGAGGATGTGATCGGCGACCCGGCGATCTATCCCGATGAGGCGACGCTGGAGAACCTCTACACCACCACGCCCTACGACCCGCGCGTGCAGCGGTTCGTGACGCGCCTGTGGACCCGGATCAAGTCGGGCACCTGAGGCACCTTGCCGATCCCGCCCTGTCCGGACACAAGTTCCGGGCAGGGCTTTCTTCATTCCGCCGCTAGGAAGGATCTGCCATGCAAGCGCAAGCGCGGCCCGCCGAATTCGCCCCCTGGAACGATCCGAACGAAACCCCGCTGATCCGCTTCGACGGCGTCACCAAGCGCTTCGGAAATTTCACCGCGATCGACGACATCGACCTGGCAATCCACCGCAAGGAGTTCTTCGCGCTGCTCGGCCCTTCGGGCTGCGGCAAGACCACCTTGATGCGGATGCTGGCGGGGTTCGAGGCCCCGACCGAGGGCCAGATCACCATCGGCGGCAAGGACATGGCGGGCATCCCGCCCAACAAGCGCGAAGTGAACATGATGTTCCAGTCCTACGCGCTGTTCCCGCATCTGACGATCTGGGACAATATCGCCTTCGGCCTGAAACGATCCGACATGACCAGGGACCAGATCGCCGCGCGCGTCGATGAAATGCTGCGCCTGACGCGGCTGGAGAGATTCTCCAAGCGCAAGCCGCATCAGATCTCGGGCGGGCAGCGGCAGCGGGTGGCGCTGGCACGCAGCCTGGCCAAGGCCCCGAAACTGCTGCTGCTGGACGAACCGCTCGGCGCGCTGGACAAGAAGCTGCGCCAGGACACCCAGTTCGAGCTGATGGATATCCAGGAGAAGACCGAGACCACATTCGTCATCGTGACCCATGACCAGGAAGAGGCGATGACCGTCGCCAGCCGCGTCGCCGTCATGGATAATGGCAAGATCATCCAGGTCGATACGCCGCCGCGCATCTATGAAAGCCCCAATTCCGTCTATGTCGCGGATTTCATCGGTGATGTGAACCTGATCACGGGCACCGCACAGATGGGGCAGGGCGGCGCGGCCCGTCTGACCTGGGCGGAAGGCCAGCCCGAGATCATCGGCACGGCGGGCGAGGGGCTCAGCGCCTCCGCACCTGCCACTTTCGCGATCCGGCCCGAGAAGGTGAACATCTCGGAAAGCCGCCCCGAGGGCGTCAACAACGTCGTGCGGGGCAAGATCCACGACATCGCCTATCTGGGCAATATCTCGACCTATCATGTCGAATTGCCGGACGGGCAGATCATCAAGGCGCAGACCGCGAACAACCGCCGCCTGTCGCAGCGCATGTACACCTGGGAGGATGAGGTCTACCTGTCCTGGACCGACACCGCCGGCCTTGTGCTGGCAGGGTAGGGGGATACGCATGAACCTTGGCCGCCGCACCCTGATCGGGATACCCTATCTCTGGCTCCTGCTGCTGTTCCTGGTGCCGTTCGGGATCATCCTGAAGATCTCGCTCTCCGACATCGCGCTGGCGATCCCGCCCTATACGCCGACGCTGGACCTCTCCGAGGGCTGGCAGGGCATCCGCAGCTTCTTCGCCGCGCTCGATTTCGAGAATTATATCTTCCTGACCGAGGATGACCTTTACTGGCGGGCCTATCTCTCCAGCCTCAAGATCGCCTTTATCTCGACCCTGCTGGCGCTGGCCGTGGGGTTTCCCATCGCCTATGGCATGGCCAATGCCGCCTCGGAATGGCGGCCCACGCTGATGATGCTGGTGATTCTGCCCTTCTGGACCAGCTTCCTGATCCGCGTCTACGCCTGGATCGGCATCCTGTCGAACGAGGGGTTCCTGAACCAGTTCCTGCTCTGGACCGGTATCATCAGCGAGCCGCTCCAGATCATGAACACGCCAACGGCGGTCTATATCGGCATCGTCTATACCTATCTGCCTTTCATGATCTTGCCGATCTACGCCACGCTGGAGCGGATGGATGAAAGCCTGCTGGAGGCGGCGGAAGACCTTGGCTGCAGCCGGTCCTCGGCCTTCTGGCTGATCACCGTGCCGCTGTCGAAATCGGGCGTCATCGCGGGCTGTTTCCTGGTCTTCATTCCGGCCCTCGGGGAGTTCGTGATCCCCTCGCTTCTGGGCGGCTCGGGCACGCTGATGATCGGCAAGGTCTTGTGGGAGGAGTTTTTCAACAACCGCGACTGGCCGGTGGCAAGCGCCGTGGCGATCATCCTGCTTCTGATCCTCGTGATCCCCATCATCCTGTTCCAGAAGAACCAGGAAAAGGAACAGGAGGTGGACGCATGAGACGCTTTACCTGGTTCAACGCCACGTCGCTGTCGCTTGGCTTTGCCTTCCTCTACATCCCGATGATCATCCTCATCGTCTACAGCTTCAACTCGTCCCGGCTGGTGACGGTCTGGGCCGGGTTCTCGACCCGCTGGTATGGCGAACTGATCCAGAACGAGGCGTTTCTGGACGCGGCCTGGGTGACGCTTCGGGTGGCCTTCGTCTCCTCCTGCATCGCCACGGTGCTTGGCACGATGGCGGCCTATGTCCTCGTGCGTGGCGGGCGCTTCATGGGGCGGACGCTGTTTTCCGGCATGATCTACGCGCCGCTGGTCATGCCCGAGGTGATCACCGGTCTCTCCTTGCTCCTTCTCTTCATCTCCATCGGGCTGGACCGCGGCGTCTTCACCATCATCCTGGCGCATACGACCTTTTCGATGTGCTATGTCTCGGTCGTGGTCTCCTCGCGCCTCGTCAGCTTCGACCGTTCGGTCGAGGAGGCGGCGCTGGACCTTGGCTGCACACCCTTCGATGCGTTCAAATCCGTCACCCTGCCGATCATCGCGCCCGCCGTCATCTCGGGCTGGCTCCTGGCTTTTACCCTGTCGCTGGACGATCTGGTCATCGCCTCCTTCACCGCAGGCCCCTCGGCCACGACGTTGCCGATCAAGATCTTCTCATCCGTGCGCCTCGGCGTCTCGCCGGAGATCAACGCGCTCTCCACCATCCTGATCTCGCTTGTCACCATCGGCGTCGTCACGGCGTCGCTGGTCAGCAAACGCAGGATCGTGCAGGCCCGGCGCGATGAACAGATGGCGGAGCAGACGGCATGAAGGAAGAATACGAAGCCTATTGCGCCGCGCATGGGCGGCCCGAGCGTATCGAACTGATGCTGTCCGACATCAACGCGGTGCTGCGCGGCAAATGGCTGCCTGGCGATGCGCTTGGTAAGCTCACCTCGGGCGCGGTGCGCCTGCCCTATTCGACCTATGCGCCTGCGATCATGGGCAATGAGGTCGAGGCGACGGGCCTCGGCATAGTCGTCGGCGACCCTGATGGCGCGCTGGTGCCGGTCAAGGGATCGTTGCGGCCCGTGCCATGGATGCCGGGAACTGTCGCGCAGATGCAGGTCGAGATGCTGACGCCGGAAGGGCAGGCCAGCCCGATCTCGCCGCGCGGTATCCTTGAACGCATGGTGGACCGGTTCACCGCGCATGGCTGGCACCCCGTGGTGGCGACGGAGCTTGAGTTTTTCCTCCTGCGTCCGCGCAGCAAGGCCTATGACGCGCCGAAACCGCCCGTGCGCACCCCCGCCGCGCAGAATTACGACCTTGAGGTTGTCGCGCGGCAGGAGGCGATCCTGACCGAGATCCTGCGCGCCTGCGACGTGCAGGGCTTGGAGACCGACACGCTGATCGCCGAATACGGGCCCGGCCAGTTCGAGGTCAATTTCCACCATACCGGCGACGTGCTGGCCGCCGCCGACACCGCGCTTCTGTTCCGCCGCCTGGTGCGCGGCGTGGTGGCGAAACACGGGATGGAGGCCACCTTCATGGCCAAGCCCTATGCGGATGCGCCGGGCAACGGGATGCACGTCCATGCCTCGGTGCTGGACGATACGGGCGAGAACATCTTCAACCATCAGGCCGGTCCCGCGCCCTCCGCGACGCTGAAGAACGCGGTGGCGGGGGTGCTGGCCACGATGGAGGAATTGCAGGCCATCTTCGCGCCGCACATGAATTCCTATCGTCGCTTCCAACCGATGAGCTTTGCGCCCTCGACCCCCGATTGGGGCCTCGACAACCGCGCCGCGGGCGTGCGCCTGCCCGAGGTCACAGGCCCCGGCGCGCGGCTGGAACATCGCATCAGCGGGGCCGATGTGAACCCCTACCTGGTGCTGACCGCGATCCTGGGCGGCATGATGCACGGGCTGGAAACCGCGCCCGACCTGCCCTTGCCGATCGACGATCCGGCCTCCGAACCGGCACAACGGCTTGGCCATGACTGGTTCGACGCGGTGGAACGCTTCGCGGCTTCGGACCGCGCGGCGGAAATGTTCGGGACCGAGTTCCGCGATGTCTATGCCGCCGTCAAGCATGACGAGGTGCAGACCCTGACCGGCATGATCACGCCGGTCGAATACCAGTATTATCTCAGCCGCCTGTAGCCGCTCATGCGCGTTTACGAAGACATGGCCTATGGCCCCGCGCCGATTGCAGAATGTTTTTGGCGCGAGACGGTCGCGGACATCCCGCAGCATGGCCCCCTGGAAGGGTCCGCGCGCGCCGATGTGGCGGTGATCGGCGCGGGCTATACCGGCCTCAACGCCGCGCTGGCGCTGGCCGAGGCAGGGCGCGACGTGGTGGTGCTGGAGGCCGAACAGCCGGGATGGGGGGCGTCGGGGCGCAATGGCGGGTTCTGCTGTCTCGGCGGGGCCAAGGCGGGACCGGACAAGATCAGGGCGCTGGCCGGCGAGGATGGCGCGCGCGACTACGCCCGTGCCGAACGCGCGGCGGTGGATCATGTGGCGGGGCTGCTGGAGGCGCACGGGATCGAGGCCGACACCCATTCGCAAGGCGAGACCCTGCTGGCGCACCGGGCGCGCGACGTGACCGGGTTGCACGAGGTGGCCGAGCGGATGCGGCACTGGCAGGGGGTGGAGTCGCGTTTCATCCCGAGGGAGGCACTGGCCGAGCATGGCCTTGCCAGCCCCGAGTTCCACGGCGCGCTGACGACGCCGATCGGCTTCGCGCTCAACCCGATGTCATATATGCTTGGTCTGGCCCGGGCGGCGGTGCGCGCGGGCGTGCGGCTCTTCGGGGCCTCCGCCCTCATCGCCCTGACCCATGACGGCGATTATGTCCTGCGCACCGAACGGGGCGAGCTGCGGGCCAAGCAGGTGATCTTCGCCACCAACGGTTACAGCCGCGATGACCTGCCGGGCTGGTTCGCGGGCCGCTACCTGCCGGTGCAATCCAATATTCTTGTCACGCGACCCCTGAGCGATGCGGAGCTGTCCGCGCAAGGCTGGACCAGTCCTCAGATGTGCTATGACACACGCCACCTGCTGCATTATTTCCGCCTGATGCCCGACAAGCGGATGCTCTTCGGCCTGCGCGGGGCGATGCGCACGACGCAAGCCAGCCACGCCGCCACCCGCGCCACCGCGCGCGCCGATTTCGAGCGGATGTTCCCCGAATGGCGTCACGTCGAGACGCCGCATTTCTGGTCCGGCCTGCTTGCCCTCGCGCGCGACCTCATGCCCTTTGCCGGACCCGTTCCGGGGATGGAGGGGGCCTATGGCGCGATGTGTTACCACGGCAACGGGGTGGCGATGGGCAGCTATGCGGGGCGGCTGCTTGCGGCACAGATCACCGGCGACGGCCCCGCGACACCGGCGGCGATGCTGAGGCCGCTCAAACGCTTTGAACTCGGCCGCTTTCGGCGGCTGGTGCTGCCGGTCGCCTACCGGCTATACGGGCTACAGGATCGAGGATAGATCATGGCAAAAACTCCCATCATCGGCGTTCTGGAAACCGGTCGCCCGCCCGAGGAACTGGCCGATTATGGCGACTACCCCGGAATGGTCGCCGATTGGCTTGGGCGTGACGGTGTGACCTATCGCAGTTACGCGGTGCTGAAGGGCGTGTTGCCCGACGCGCCGGAGGAGGCGGATCTCTGGGTGATCACGGGATCGAAATTCGGCGCTTACGAGGACCACGACTGGATCCCGCCTCTGGAGGAGTTCATCCGCGCCGCGCGCGACGCGGGCCGCCCCATGGTGGGCATCTGTTTCGGCCACCAGATCATGGCGCAGGCGCTTGGCGGGGTGGTGCGCAAATCCTCGAAAGGGTGGGGGCTCGGCATCCATGATTACGGCCCGCTCAACTGGCCCGAGGCGCTCGGGGAAGAACCTGCGAAGCTGTCGCTGCAAGCCTACCACCAGGACCAGGTCGAGGTGGCACCTCCGGGGGCCGAGGCCATCGCCTCGACCGCCTTCTGCCCCTATGGCGCGCTCTGGTATCCCGGCTTCGCCATCACCGTGCAGGGCCATCCTGAGTTCTCGAAACCCTACGCCTCGGCGCTTCTGGATGCGCGCAAGGGCAGCGTGCTGGACCCCGCCGAGGTGGAGGACGCGCAAGATACCATGACGCGTGCTGACACCCGTGCCGACCTCGCCCGCCTGATCCGCCGCGTGTTCCTGCCCGAGGCGGGCTGATCCGATCCGGCAATTTGCCGGGATCGTCCAAATTGCAAGACACCACCGCCTGTGCCATTCCAGGACGCGACCCAACCGAAAGACGATGACATGACGCTGAAAGCCAAAGACGCCCCCGATCTGGGATCCTTCACCTGGGACGATCCGTTCCTCTTGGAGGCGCAACTGACCGAGGAAGAACGGATGCTGCGCGACGCGGCGACGGAGTTCGCGCAATCCAAGCTGCAACCCCGCGTGATCGACGCCTATGCCAGGGAAACCGTCGCGCCCGAGATCTTCCCCGAGATGGGGCAGGCGGGCCTGCTTGGCGCGACCCTGCCCGAGGAATATGGCGGGCTTGGCGCGGGATATGTCACCTACGGGCTGATCGCGCGCGAGGTGGAGCGCGTGGACAGCGGCTATCGCTCGATGATGTCGGTGCAGTCCTCCCTCGTGATCTACCCGATCTATGCCTATGGGTCCGAGGAGCAGCGCCAGAAATACCTGCCGGGCCTGTGTGACGGCTCGCTGATCGGCTGTTTCGGGCTGACGGAACCCGATGCAGGCTCGGACCCCGGCGGCATGAAGACGCGGGCCGAGAAGACGGAAGGCGGCTATCGCCTGTCGGGCTCCAAGATGTGGATCTCCAACGCGCCGATTGCCGATGTCTTCGTGGTCTGGGCCAAGTCGGATGCGCATGACGGCAAGATCCGGGGCTTCGTTCTGGAGAAGGGCCTGAAGGGCCTTTCCGCGCCCAAGATCGGTGGGAAGCAGAGCCTGCGTGCGAGCGTCACGGGTGAGATCGTGATGGATGGGGTTGAGGTCGGGGAAGACGCGCTGCTGCCCAATGTGGAGGGGCTGAAAGGCCCGTTCGGCTGCCTCAACCGGGCGCGCTACGGCATTGCCTGGGGCGTGATGGGCGCGGCCGAGTTCTGCTGGCATGGCGCGCGGCAATACGGGCTGGACCGCAAGCAGTTCAGGAAACCGCTGGCACAGACGCAGCTTTTCCAGAAGAAGCTGGCCGATATGCAGACCGAGATCACGTTGGGGTTGCAGGCGGCATTGAGGGTGGGGCGGCTGATGGACGAGGCGCGCGCCGCGCCCGAGATGATCAGCCTGATCAAGCGCAACAATTGCGGCAAGGCACTGGAGATCGCGCGCATGGCCCGCGACATGCATGGCGGCAACGGGATCTCCGAGGAGTTCCAGGTGATCCGCCACATGATGAACCTTGAGACGGTGAACACCTACGAGGGCACGCATGACGTTCACGCGCTGATCCTGGGGCGGGCGCAGACGGGGTTGCAGGCGTTTTTCTGATCGGTGTCGCCGCTTGCGCGGCGACCGGCGGGGGGACGCTGTCCCCCCGCACCCCCCTGGGATATTTTCAGAACAAAGAAGTGGGGCGCGGGATCAGTCGTTCGAGGTGATCATTTGCGCGGCCTTTTCGGCAATCATCACCACGGGCGCGTTGGTGTTGCCCGAGGTGATCGTCGGCATGACCGACGCATCGACCACGCGCAGCCCGTCGATGCCCCGGACGCGCAGTTCCGGGTCCACCACGGCGCGGTCATCGGTGCCCATGCGGGCGGTGCCGACCGGGTGGAAGATGGTGGTGCCGATCTGGCCCGCCGCCTCGATCAGCTCCGCATCCGTGGAGAACGCCGCGCCGGGCCGCAATTCCTCGGGCCGGTAGCGCGCCAGCGGGGCCTGCCTGACGATCTCCCGCGTCAGCCGGATCGCGCGGGCGGCGACCTGCCGGTCGGCTTCCGTCGACAGGTAATTCGGCGCAATCGCGGGGTGGACGTCAGCGTGGGGCGAGGCCAGCCGCACGGTGCCGCGACTGGTCGGGCGCAGGTGGCAGACCGAGGCCGTGAAGGCCGGGAACGGGTCCAGGTCGCCGCCGAAGGCCGCGAGGCTGAGCGGCTGGACATGGTATTCCAGGTCGGGCGTCTCGACCTCCGGCCCTGACCGGGCGAAGGCGCCAAGCTGCGACGGCGCCATCGACATCGGGCCGGAGCGCCTCAGCGCGTATTCCAGCGCGATCCCCGCCTTGCCGCGCCATGTGGAGGAGAGCTGGTTCAGCGTCACCACGCCCTCGACCCGGTAGGCGCAGCGCAGTTGCAGATGATCTTGCAGGTTGGCCCCGAGATCGGGGATTTCGCGCGCCACCTCTATCCCCATCCCCGCCAGATGCGCGCCGGGGCCGAGCCCCGAGAGCATCATCAGTTTCGGCGAGTTGATCGCGCCTGCCGACAGGATCACGTCGCGCCGCGCCGACGCCTGCGCGGGCTGGCCGTTCTTGCGGAACCGCACGCCCGTGGCGCGCGGGCCGTCGAGGATCAGCCGCTCGGCCTCGGCCCCGGTGATCACATTCAGGTTGCGCCGCCCCTTCGCGGGTTTCAGGAAGGCGCTGGCCAGCGACCAGCGCCAGCCGCGCCGCTGGTTGACCTGGAAATAGCCGACGCCCTCATTGTTGCCGGTGTTGAAATCCGCGGTCTTCGGAATGCCCGCCGCCTCGGCCGCATCGGCGAAGGCATCGAGGATCTCCCAGGACAGGCGCGGCTCCTCCACCCGCCAATTGCCACCCGCGCCGTGGATCTCGCTTGCGCCCCGGAAATGGTCCTGCGACTTGCGGAAGAGGGGCAGCACATCCTCCCACCCCCAGCCCACATTGCCCATCTGCCGCCACAGGTCGTAATCGCGCGCCTGTCCGCGCATGTAGATCATGCCGTTGATCGAGGAGCAGCCGCCCAGAACCCGGCCACGCGGGTAGAGGATCGACCGCCCGCCAAGCCCCGGCTCGGCCTCTGTCCGGTACATCCAGTCGGTGCGCGGGTTGCCGATGCAATAGAGGTAGCCCACCGGGATCCTGGTCCAGATGTAATTGTCCTTGCCCCCCGCCTCCAGCAGCAGGACGCGGGTGGCGGGGTCTTCCGACAGGCGGTTGGCCAGCACGCACCCGGCCGAGCCCGCGCCGACGATGATGTAGTCGAATATGCCATGGTCGATCATGCGGGCGTCACACCGCGTGTTCGGGCGTGATGATCTGCCGCGCGCCGTCCTGGAAATCCTTCAGGCTCAACTCCCACCGTGCCCTTGGCCAATGGACCTCGAGCGTCTGTTTCCGGGGCCGGTAGACCGCCGTGTAGAGCGTGCCGAAGCCCTGCGTGAAGGCCGTGGAATAGAGCGGCGGGCGCAGGAACGCCTTGATGAATTTCTCCTGCGGTTCGACATGCAGGGTCAGGCGTTGCAGCAAGAAGCGCTCGCGTTCCACCGTGGCCGTGAACCGCGCGTGGCTGGCCCATTCGACGCGTTCCTGGTGGTTGGTCGCGACCGCCGCGCCGGTGATCAGGGTGGCGCGGTCGGGGGCCATCAGCGCGGTCAGGTAGCGGCGTTGGGCATCGACCACGGTGACGTTGTAGCTCATATGCGTGGGCACGCGGCGCAGGACCTCGCCCGCCTCCTTCGCGGTCTCGCAGGTCTGCAACACGTAGCGCAGGATCAGCGGCACGCCGAACCCGTCGCCCACGACCCGGCGGCCGCCGAAGGTCAGCGACACCGCAAGCCCCGCATCGTTGATGCCATCGACCAGCCCCCAGAGCCCGTCACTTGTCCCCATCACGCGCCGCCCCTGCCAGGCTGTGTGCAGGATCAGGCTGTCGAAGGCGTGGGGGGAATAGTCGTAATTGCGCACCAGCATCGGTTCGGCGCCGGGCCAGATCGCCTGACTGCACCCAGACAGATAGGGTGGCGGGCAGTAGAAAGACAGGAAGCGCGCCGCGTGATCGGTGCCGCCCGCCAACTCGCAGAGCCGGTCATAAAGCGGCGTCATCTCCGGCATATGCGCCTTGAGGGCCTTAACGCTGTCCCAGTATCCGGGGCGCGCCTCGGCCCCTTCCCGGACCCACCAGCGATGGTAGTCGGGCCAGTATTCGTGAAACAACCCGGCCCAGATGGGGCCGGGTTCGCTTTCCGATATGGCGCGCCAGTTCAGTTGCATGCCTTGCCGGGGGCTACATGATCTTGAAAGCCGGGTCCGCCAGCGCAGGCCCCGCCTCGGCCACCGGCAGCGGGCGGCCATCGACACCCTGCTTGATGCCGTGAATCCAGCGCTTGGCCCGTTCGGTCAGCTTGAAGCCCTGCGTCATCGACCGCCCGCGCGTCACGACGATGCCGATATCGGCCCCCTCGTAGCGGTAATCGCCCGGTTGCAGGATGCGCAGGAAAAACGCCTCGTTCTCGCTTTCGACGGCGCGGCGGTGATAGTCGAACCGGTCGAAACTGATGCTGCCATCCTCGTTCATCTTGTAGATTCCGGTCTCGGGCACCTGAGTGGCGATGTCGACAGTGTCGTCGGTGTGCTTGATCACCATCTGGCTCCAGCTGTCGATCATGTTCGGATCGGCCCAACGCTGGTTCAATTCCTCCACGTCGAGGTTGAATTTCTTCTTCGAGAACTCCAGCAGGTGAAACAGGAAAAGCGGCGCATCGGCATGGGCGAAGGCCGCGTGATTGGTCATCGAGGACGCGCCGGTGATGCGCGGGTTCAATTCGCCAAGCCAGATGTCGTTGGTCTTCTTGTCGATCAGGAAATCCAGCTCGAAATAGCCGCGATAGCCTTCCTTGCGCAGTTGTTCACCGAATTTGAAGGTCAGCTCGCGCGCCTTCTGACGGACCTTGGGCGGGAAGGCGGTCGAGAAAATCTCGTTGCCGCACCAGCCGCCGCGATAGGGGGTCAGCTCCTTGAAGCCGACAAGCTCGGTCATCAGCGGGCCGACGATGGTGCCTTCCTTGGTGGCGCAGGCCTCGATCGCCGAGCCGCGGCAGTCGATCCGCTTCATGATCTTGATCTCGCCCTCGCCGACGATCTCATGCGCGTGGCGGCGGAAATCGGCCTCGGACTTGATGAAGAAGGTGGTGTGGCCGCTGTCGCCGAAGGCCGATTGCAGCACCAGGTCATGACCGATCCCGGCCTTTTCGCAGGTCTTCCTGAGGTCCTCGTAATCCTTGACCTCGGCCAGCACGTTGGGCACCGAGGGCACGCCCGCCTTGTTACCGATGCGCACGGTCTCGATCTTGTTGTCCATCGACTGGCGCAGCTTGGCCTTGGGAAACCACACATCCGCGCCCAGTTCCTTTGACAGGCGCTCGGTCTCCTCGTCGAACATCAGGAAGACGAATTTCGGCTTGCCGCCGCGCCGCTTGATCAGGTCGATGACCTCCTTGTGCTGCAACAGGTAGTTGTTGATATCCTCGATCGACTGGAATTCGGCATGGGGCTGTTCCGAGGGGCAGAACACGTTGGGATGCTTGCCGCCATAGCAGTCGATATAGCAGATATACTTGAAGTTCTTGCACCACTCATCCAACCCCAACAGGTTGAAATTGGTCGCCGAGATGAAGTAGATCGGATCCTCGTTGCGGTGAAAGTGGCGCCGGATCTCTGACATGTTGTTCAGGCTGGCTTTGGCCATGATATTTCTCCCTCTTGGTCCTATTTGTGACGCGCGTCGTTCAGCTTCAGACGCGCCGCATTGGTCCTGGCCTGCTGTTTCAGGGCCTTCTGGGTGAACACGCGCAGCCCCAGATCGTCGCGGTAGCCGTGGATCTCGCTGACATCCAGCGCGCGCATGAAAGACAGGATCTCCTTGCTGACCACCTGTCCCGGCACCAGGATCGGAAATCCGGGCGGGTAGGGGATGATGAACGAGGCCGAGACCACGTCATCGCCGCTTTCCATTGCCTCCTTGATCGAGCCGTCCAGTTCCAGGTAATCGCAATTCTTCTCGTCATAACTGAGGAAGAAGGCCGATCTTATGTCGCCTTCGCTGGTCACCTGGTCGGTGCGGAAGGCATCGTGGAAGCGGCTGAAATCGGGCAGCGGCGGCAGGTCGTGCATGAGGTTCGAGACGCGCTTTTCAAAGCCGCGTTTCTCCATCATCGACGCATCGTCCAGAAGCTCGTCCAGTTCCTTGGCGATCTCGACCAGCACCTCGATCAGGTAGGCCACCGATGAGCGCGTGGTGCCGATATTGGTCATGAACAACACGGTATTGCGCGAGGTCTTGTTGATCTGGATGCCGTATTTATCCATCAGGATATCGGTCTTGAACGTATCGCCGTCCCAACCGGTCCCGCCGACGGCCAGCGTCACGCGGGTGGCATCGAGGACAAACTCGTCCTTTTCCCAGCAATCCCAGATATCGGTCCAGCCCTGTTCGGGGTCATAATAGCTGGTGACCCCGCTTTCGCGGTAGGCTTCGGGGATCATGTCGCCCGCCGCCAGAACCTTGAAGTATTTCTTCAGCAGCGGATGGGTCGAGATGGCCCGGCGCATCGCCATCGCGGCCTCGACCTGGCGCTGGACGAATTCGAAACCTTCAAGCTCCACTTGCCGTCGGCCCACGTCGAGACTGGCGATGATCTGGTAATTGGGCGAGGTCGAGGTATGGGTCATGTAGGCCTCGTGGAAACTCGCCTCCACCTCGCCCTTGAAGTCCTGGTCGTTGACATGGATCATCGAGCCTTGGCGCAGCGAAGTCAGTGTCTTGTGGGTCGATTGCGTCGCATAGACCCGGACCCGTGCCCCCGGCGGCGGCAGAAGCCGCGTCGAAAGCAGCGCCTCCTCGTCGGCATCCTTCAACTCTTCTTGCTGCGCCGCGTAGGCGGTGGCGTGGTCCTCGGTGCGGAGGCGCTCGCGCAGGGTGTTGGCCGCGTTCATCGCGGTGCGCTGCCGGTAGGTGGGCCCGAAGCGCGCGAAGGCGAACCAGGCCTCGTCCCAGAGAAAGACGAGGTCGGGCTTGATCGCCAGACATTCCTCCATCATCCGTTCGACATTGTAGACGATGCCGTCGAAAGTGCAGTTGGTCAGGAGCAGCATCCGCACCCGGTCCAGCTTGCCCGCCGCCTTCAATTGCAACAGCTGATGCTTGATCTCGCGCAGCGGCACCGCGCCATACATCGAGTATTCATTGAGCGGATAGCTGTCGAGATAGACCACCTGCGCGCCCGCCAGCACCATGCCGTAATGGTGCGATTTGTGGCAATCGCGGTCGACCAGCACGATATCGCCGGGGCGCACCAGCGCCTGCACCACGATCTTGTTGCAGGTCGAGGTGCCGTTGGTGGCGAAATAGGTCTGTTTCGACCCAAATGCCCGGCTGGCCAGTTCCTGCGCCTCCTTGATGGGGCCGTGCGGCTCCAGCAGGCTGTCGAGCCCTCCGCTGGTGGCCGAGGTCTCCGCCAGGAAGATGTTGGGGCCGTAGAAGGCGCCCATGTCCTGGATCCAGTGCGAGCGGCTGATCGACTTGCCGCGGCTGATCGGCATGGCGTGAAACACGCCGGTCGGCTGCTTGGAATATTCGACAAGCGCGGTGAAGAACGGCGTCTTGTTGCGGGCCTGAACGCCGCGCAGGATGTTCAGGTGCAGTTCCAGGAAATCCTCCTGATTGTAGAACACGCGCCGGCAGATACCGAGGTCCAGCCCCGCGATATCCTCGACCGACCGATCGGTGACAAGGTAGGCGTCAAGCTCGGGGCGCACCCTGGCGATGAGGCGGCACAGCTCGGGCCCGTAATCCTCGGGGCTGAGCGCCTCGATCATGTTGATCCCGCCCGCCCGGTTCAGGTAGCGGGTCAGGATGGACAGTTCGATCTTGGATTCCATGATCAGGCCGGGGCGGACCACGATGGCCTGGATGTTGTGGTTGAACAGAACCCCGATCAGGGCGTCCTGCAAACTGGGCACGACGACCGTTTCGTAGTGAAACGGGTCTTCCATGCGGCGCATCCGGGCAAAGTTGCTTTTCAGCCAGCGTTCCTGATGCTCGTTGACATCATCGACGATCATCACCTCGAAATAGGGCTTGGCCAGCGCGCGCGCCTCCAGCGACTGGATCGCCTCATCCTCGTGATCGTCGGTTTCCGTGCCACGTTCCAGCGGCACATGGCGGCGGCGATAGGCCCCGGTGGCCAGCCCGCGTGCCACGCGCTGGATGGCATAGGCCGCGTCCTGGTAGTTCTGATGCTCGAACTGGCGCCGGATGTGGTCGAAGGCCTGCACACCGGGAAAGGCCCAGTAAGCCTCGATCGGGGCGAGCGAGTCGAAGAGCGTGTTGATCTTCTTGATCTGTGCCTCGGAGCCCTTGGCCTTGCCCGCGCGCGTGAGGGCCACCGAGGCCTCCCGCAGGGCGCTCCACCGATCCGATCTCAGTTGGATGGCGGAATAGTAGTCACTCATCGACTGCATGTCTTGGCCTCGCTGTTTTGCAACGGACGAGGCTCTCATAGTGACAACTTGCAGCGTCAGGTCAACAGCTAGCCCTGTTTGACGGGATCGAACTGTTCCTGATGGTCGTTGGGATGACTGCGCCGTGCGTAGGGTTCAATCGGCTTGGCCGAGGTGCCGCCCTCATCCAGCAAGATGCCCGCGCGCGAACCCTGGCGGGGGGTTTCCAGCGGTCCCAACCGGTGCAGGTAGGCGTCGGTTCCGCTGCTGCGGTCATAGACCGGGAAATCGGTCGAGCGGTCGCGGAAGCTTTTCAGAACCTGGCCCAGGCCCTTCATGCCGGTTTCGCGCTGACGGCGCACCTGGTTGAGGTCCAGCTCCAGCGGGAACATGTCCTCCTGGCCTGCGGACTGGTGCAGCACCGTGGCCGACGGGTCGATGACGCAGGAGCGCCCGACGCCGCCCGCGCCCAACCCGTTCACATCGACCACGTAGCACTGGAACTGCGCCGCCGTGGCGCGCGCGATGGCCAGCTCCGCGTCGCGGTCGGTGGTGCCGGTCAGGACCGGGTGCAGCAGAACCTCGACGCCCTGGCTGGTCAGTTGCCGCGTGGTTTCGGGGAACCAGATGTCATAGCAGATCGACAGGCCGAACCGACCCACATCCGGCACGTCGAAGACGCAGAACCCGGTGCCCGCCTCGACGCCCGCCTCGTAGGGGCGGAAAGGAAACATCTTGCGGTAGGTGGCGACGGTCTCGCCCTGCGGGTTCAGCACGGTCGAGGTGTTGTAGACAAGCCCTTCGTCGGTGCGCTCGAACATCGAGCCGGGGATGAGCCAGATATTGTGCTTGATCGCGGCCTCGCGGAAGCGGTCGATGGCGTCGTTGTGCAGGGGCAGGGCCGTCCGCGTCAGGGGGCCGAACGGGGCCAGTTCGCTGAACAGCACCATCTGCGTCCAGGGAAAGCGCGCCATGAGGACGTCGAGGCGATGGATCATGCCGTCGACATTGGGTTGCAATGCATTGACATACATCTGCACACCGGCAACTGCGAATGGCGTCATTTCGGGAGGTCTCCGCGAGTGGTCAGAAAATCGAGGCGCAGACTAGCCGCATTTGGCCGCGATGGCCAACGGGGGCTGTCCGACGCCCGAGGATCACGGCACATAAGGCCAGATCGGGGCGGCTGCAATCGCAAAGCGGCGGCGGCGGCGCGTCAGCACGAAAAGGTGAGGGATGCTGTCGTGTTCTTGCAACGATTGCGGGGTTGAGGGCGGCCCGTCGACGGGCCGCGGATGCGCTCGGTCGACCGAGCGCCCGTGCCAGGCCCCACCGTTTCCGGCTTAGCCAAAGGTGCGACTGCGCCTCGGCCGGTCAGGCCGCCCCCTCGGAGGCGCCGCGCGCCGTGAGGCAAGACGTGGTGCGGGCGGCGGGACTCGAACCCGCACGGGGGCAACCCCCTTCAGATTTTAAGTCTGATATGTCTACCATTCCATCACGCCCGCAAGCGCCCCGACGCTACCCCGCGCAGCCCGCGCTGAACAAGGGCAAAGCCCGTCAGCCGCGCTGGCCCGCGAATTTTTCCTGCCAGCCCTCGCGCGCCTCGTCGGTGATCTTGGCGAAGAGCACGTCGGGCACCGTGAAGCCGTGTCCCGCAGGCAGCGCCGCCAGCGCCTCGCCGACCGTGTCGGGCCAGTCCGCGCCTGCCGCCCCCATCGCCTCCAGCATCGCCGCCGACGCGTCCGGGATGAAAGGCTCGGACAACACCGCATAAAGCCGGATCAGGTTCAGCGACAGCCGCACGATGGCCGCCGCGCGGTCGGGATCCTCCTTGTAGGCGGCCCAGGGGGCGGCGGCTTGCAGGTATTCGTTGCCCGCCACCCAGATCGCGCGCAGCTCGGCGGCGGATTTGCGGACCTCCATCGCCTCCATATGGGCCTGGTAGGCATCGACGCGGCCCTGCAGCTCGGCCACCAGCGCGACCTCGGCATCGCCGTATTCGCCGCCCTCGGGCACCACCTCGCCGAACTTGGAGCGGCAGAACTTGGTCACGCGGCTGACGAAATTGCCAAGCACATCGGCCAGATCCTTGTTCACGCTGGCCTGGAAGTTTTCCCAGGTGAACTCGCTGTCGCTGCTTTCGGGCGCATGGGACAAGAGCCACCAGCGCCAGTAATCGGCGGGCAGGATCTCCAGCGCCTGGTCCATGAAGACGCCGCGGCCCTGGGAGGTCGAGAACTGGCCCCCGTCATAATTGAGGTAATTGAACGACTTGATGTAATCGACCAGCTTCCAGGGCTCGCCCGAGCCCATGATCGTGGCGGGAAAGCTCAGCGTGTGGAAGGGCACGTTGTCCTTGCCCATGAACTGGACGTAACGGACATCCTCGGCGCCCTTGTCCTCGCGCCACCAGCGTTCCCAGTCGTCGCCTTTGCCCGCATCGACCCATTCGGCGGCGCAGGCGATGTATTCGATGGGGGCGTCGAACCAGACATAGAAGACCTTGCCCTCCATCCCCGGCCACTCCGCCTCGCCCTTCTTGACGGGAATGCCCCAGTCGAGGTCGCGGGTGATGCCCCGGTCGCGCAGCCCGTCGCCATCGTTGAGCCATTTCCTGGCGATCGAGGTGGTCAGGATCGGCCAGTCGGTCTTGCTGTCGATCCAGTCGTTCAATTGCCCGCGCATTTCGGACTGGCGCAGGTAGAGGTGCTTGGTCTCGCGCACTTCCAGGTCGGTGGAGCCCGAGATCGCGCTGCGCGGGTCGATCAGGTCGGTGGGGTCCAACTGCTTGGTGCAGTTCTCGCATTGATCGCCGCGCGCGCGGTCATAGCCGCAATTCGGGCAGGTGCCCTCGATATAGCGATCCGGCAGGAAGCGTTTGTCGGCATGGGAATAGACCTGTTCCTCGCTCACCTCGCGGATCAGCCCGGCCTCGGCCAGGCGTCCCGCGAAATGCTGCGTCAGCTTGTGGTTCTGCGGGCTGGAGGAGCGACCGAAATGGTCGAAGCTCAGCCGGAACCCGTCGGACAGATCCTTCTGCACCTGCCACATCTCGGCGCAATATTCCGCGACCGGTTTCCCGGCCTTGGCGGCGGCAAGTTCGGCGGGGGTGCCGTGTTCATCGGTGGCGCAGAGAAACAGCACTTCGTGGCCGCGCTGGCGCATGTAGCGTGCGAAAAGGTCGGCGGGCAGTTGGCTGCCGACCAGGTTGCCCAGATGCTTGATCCCGTTGATGTAGGGGATCGCCGAGGTGATGAGGATACGTGTCATCTTGTGCGGGTGCCCGTCTTCTTGTTGCGCCGCCCCCCTCGTAGCGGATCGGCAGGGCAAGGACTAGGGGGCGCGGGCAGGCGGCAAGAAGGGGGCCGGTGTCGCCACCGGCCCCCCCTCGGGTGCTTCAGCATGGGAAGAGCTTAGCCTTCGTATTCGGGCTGCTGTTCAAGCGCCTCCTGCGTCGAGTCGATATAGACGCGCAGGGTGCCGTCCTCGTCCGAGCGCACGATCTGCAACTCGTCCAGGGTCACGGCGATGCGGTGCTCGCCCAGGCCCAGGAAGCCGCCGATATCCAGCACGGCGCGTTCGATCTGGCCATCCTCCGAAACGATCAGCGAATGGATCTCGCCGACATCTTCGTCGTCGGACCCGTAGACGCTGGTGCCGGTCAGGTCTTCCGCCGTCAACTCGTCGCGCGGCGCTTCGGTAAAGCCCTCGCGCTCGGCCATGGGCCGCGTCAGCATCGGACGGTTCTCGGTCATCGGCACGGTCTCTTCTTCCGTGGCGTCGGGCATCGCTTCCTCGTCCGACTCGGCCATGTCGGTGTCGTCGGACTGGTCTTCTTCGGCCATATCAAGCGCGTCGCCGGCAAATTCGTATTCCGGCGAATCCTGGACACCCGCGGCGCTGGCGTTCACCACGAGGAAGAAGTCGTCGCCTTCGCCGTCTTCCGCGACAAAGCGGATCTGGTCCATGGAGACGGCGGCGTCACGCTCGCCCATGCCCAGGAAACCGCCGACGCCGATGATCACGGCCTCGACATCGCCGTCGCGGGTCAGCACAATCTCGTTGATTTCGCCGATATCGTCCCATTCGGTCTCGCCGCCCTCGGCGACGCTCATGCCGTCTTCAATCGACTCCTCGGTGGCATAGACGCGCATCCCGATAAGTTCGGAGGCGTTGAGGTTGCGTTCGGCATCAAAAGTCAGGTCCGAGAACGCGCCGGTATGGGCTGCGCCATAGGCGCTGGTGCCGATGACAAGGGCGGTCGCGGTCGTAAGCAAGAAGCGTTTCATGTCTTGTCCTTTCGTTACTCATCAAGCTCGCTGATGCTTGGACAACTCAACGAATGGGCGATGCGTTCCCGGCAGGGTCGCAAGAATATTTTTCCGAAGTGATGGAACAAAACCCGGCTTTGCGTAACGCCTGAAAGGAACAGGCAAACCGCCTCATTTCATGCGGAAAATGCGCCCGACACTGAAGCTGGTGCGCGGGATCCAGACATAGCGCGTGCGGGTTCCCGAGGTGCCCCGGCGGCGCATCCGGATCAGCCCGAACACCACCAGCACAAGATGCGCGACCGAGATGAAGACGAAAAGCGCGCCGGGCCCAAAGAGGGTGATCAGGTTCGAGGTCAGAAGCGGCGCGACAATCGCCCCGAGCGCGAAGAAGAACATCAGCGCGGCAGAAAGCTCCACCCGCTCGTGATCCTCGGCCCAGTCATGCGCATGGGCCGCCGAGACCGAATAGATCGGCATCGTCACCAGCCCGAAGGTGAAGGCCGCCAGCATCACCGCCGTGGTGCCCATATCCGATGTCGTGATGGTCACGATACAGGCGGGCAGGGCAGCCAGCGACAGCCAGATCAGTATCCATCGGCGGTCATAGCGATCCGCCAGCCAGCCCACCGGGACCTGCGCCAGCGCGCCGCCAAGGACGAAGGCGGCCAGGAAGAACGCGATCTGTTCGGGGCGCAGGCCAACCTCGGCCCCGTAGAGCGGCCCGACCATGCGGAAGGACGCCGAGGAGACAGCGGCCACCATCACGCCCGCAACCGCCAAGGGCGACCGCCTCCAGGCCAGACCGGGGCGCAGGCGCGGCGCCGAGGGCGTCTCGGGCTCGGTCGTCTTGGTCAGCGTCAGCGGCAGCAGCGCGGCGCAGCTCAGGATCGCGAGCAGATTGTAGGAAACGTAATGGGCGGGTTCCAGGATGCCGATGAAAAGCTGCGCGACCAGCGATCCGATCATGTCCACCATCCGGTAGCTGCCCATCATCCGCCCGCGCGTCTCGTTCGTGACCTTGGCCTGCAACCAGGCCTCGGCCACGGTGTAGCAGCCCGCCACCGACAGCCCCGAGGCGACCCGCATCAAGGCCCAGGCCGTGGCATCCACGATCAGCATATGCGCCAAGAGGCCAATGGCCCCCGCAGCCGTGAAGGCGGCGAAGGCGCGGCTGTGGCCGACCGTGCCCATCAGGCGCGGCGCGAACCAGCAGCCGATGAAGAAGCCGAGGAAATGGGCCGAGCCGAGCAGGCCGATCTGGCTGTTGGAAAACCCAAGCTGCGCGCCGGAGAGAACATCCAGCGGGCCGACCCCGCCGGTCGAGATCTGGAGAAGGAAGATCGACAGGAACAGGGCGGCGAAGGAAACGAGAAGGCGCATCGGGGTCCGTGCGAGAGGGGGCTTTCGCACCAAGCTGACCGGGCCGGGCGGGCGGGGCTTGTGCGATTGCGACGGATACTGCGTCGGATTCGGGTCGGGGCACAATGGAAGACGGGCCCTTTCACGGGGCAATCGGTGCCGGGGCCCATCTGCTTGCACCTGCCGCGAACCGCCCTAGGGTGTGGCGCACCTGCCCGGATAAGGAAAAGACATGCGCCGCGTTGCCCTTGGATCGACCAATGAAACCGTTTCGGAACTGTGCCTCGGCACCATGACCTGGGGCACCCAGACCCCGGCAGAGGATGCGTTCCGCCAGATCGACCGCTGCCTTGAGGCCGGGATCACCATCATCGACAGCGCCGAGATGTACCCGGTCAACCCGGTCAGGCCCGAGACCTGCGGCCGCAGCGAGGAGATCATCGGCCAATGGAACGCGGCCAACCCCTCGCGGCGCGGGGCCTATCAGCTCGCCACCAAGATATCCGGCTATAACGAACGCTTCATGCGCCCCGGTGAGCCGATCAGCGCCAGAACCTTCCGCGCCGCCTTCGAGGGCTCTCTGAAACGCTGCCAGACCGATCACATCGACATCTACCAGTTGCACTGGCCCAACCGCGGCTCATACCATTTCCGTCAGAACTGGAGCTATGACCCGTCCACGCAGGACAAGGCGCAGACGCTCGATCACATGGCCGAGGTGCTGGAGGAAGCGGGCAAGCTGGTGCAAGAGGGCAAGCTGCGCCATTTCGCGCTGTCGAACGAATCCACCTGGGGCACCGCGCAATGGCTGCGGCTCTCCGAGGATCGCAACCTGCCGCGCGTGCAAACTGTGCAGAACGAATACTCGCTGCTCTGCCGCGCCTATGACACCGACATGGCGGAAATGGCGGTGAACGAGCGCGTGACGCTTCTGGCCTTCTCGCCGCTGGCCTGCGGGATGCTGACCGGGAAATACCAGGGCGGCGACGTGCCCGAGGGCTCGCGCCGGTCGCTGGTGCCGGAGCTTGGCGGGCGCTGGTCCGACCGGGTGGGGCCCGCGATCGACGCCTATCTGGGGATTGCCGAGACGCACGGGCTTGACCCTGTGGCCATGTCGCTGGCCTGGATCCAGACCCGGCCTTTCCCGGTCTCGACCATCTTCGGCGCGACAACCGAGGCGCAACTTGACCGCATCCTGCCCTCGGTCGACCTGAGCCTCAGCCAGGAGGTGCTGGACGACATCGCCGCCGCGCACCGCGCCCATCCCATGCCCTACTGACGCTCTGCCCGCAGGGCCGAGATCGACTGCCCATGCGCCCGCCGAAAGGCGCGGGCCAGTGTCGAGGGGCCGGAAAACCCCGTGCGCAGCGCGATCTCCTGCACGGATAGCCCGGTATCCAGCGCCAGCCTGCGCGCCTCGCTGAGGCGCAGCCGCAGGAAGAACGTGCCGGGGGCGGTGTCCAGATGCTGGCGGAACAGCATCTCCAGCCGCCGCGCCGACAGCCCTTGTGCGCGGGCGATGGCGGCGATGCTGGGCGGTTCCTCCATCTCGGCCTCCATCAGCGCGATGGCGCGGGCCACGGGGGGCGCGAGGCTGGCAAGACGCGCCTGAGAAACCAGGCGCTGCGGGCTCGGCCGGTCCTCGGGGTCATAAAGCAGCGCGTTGGCGACCTGACCGGCAAGCTCCGCCCCGTGATGCTTGCGGATCAGGTGCAGCATCAGGTCGAGGCAGGGCGCGGCCCCGCCCGTGGTCAGCGCGGGGCCGTCGATGACAAAGCGGTCGCGGCTCGGGGTGAGGTCTGGAAAGGCGGCGGCGAACGCCTCCAGGTCTTCCCAATGCGTGGTCGCGTGGCGGCCATTGAGCAGCCCCGCCCGCGCCAGCACCCAGGGCCCGCCATCGACACCGCAATAGGTGATGCCGCGCGCGCGCAACTGCCGCAGCCAGGCGCGCAGGGCAGGGGTGGCATGGGCGTCCAGGCGGAAGCCCGCGACCAGGATCAGCAGGTCCATATCGGCATGCAGCGGCAGCGGGTCGGATTGCAGCGTGATACCGGTGGTCAGCGTCACGTCCCCCCCTTGCGGGCTGAGCACCTGCCAGTCATAGAGGGCCTTGCCCGCCCGCCGGTTCGCGGCCCGGAACGGGTCCAACGCGGCGGCCAGCGACATCAGGTTGCTGTCGGGCAGGAGCAGCAACCCGATGCGGAAGGGCTTTTTCTCAAGGCTTGCGGAATCGGTCATGTCCGTTTCGTATATCGCAAGGCGAAGGGCTGCAATCTGGCCTTTGATGGGCGCGACTCATCACGAAGGAGACCGCCCATGCCCATGACCCCCACGCGCGACGTATTCATCACCTGCGCCATCACCGGATCGGGCGGCACCCAGGACCGGTCGCCGCATGTGCCGCGCAGCCCCGAGGAGATCGCGAATAGCGCCATCGCCGCCGCGCGCGCCGGGGCCGCCATCGTCCATTGCCATGTGCGCGACCCCGAAACCGGCGTGCCGAGCCGCGACCCGAAGCTCTACCGCGAGGTCACAGACCGCATCCGCGCCGCCGATATCGACATGGTCTTGAACCTGACGGCGGGCATGGGCGGCGACCTGGTGCTTGGCGGCGTGGAGCAGCCGCTGCCCACGGGTGACGGCACCGATATGGTGGGGGCGTCGGAACGCCTCGCGCATGTCCTCGAATGCCGCCCCGAGATCTGCACGCTCGATTGCGGCACGATGAATTTCGCCGAGGCCGATTACGTCATGGTCAACACGCCCGGCATGCTGCGCGCCATGGGCAAGATGATCACCGAGGCGGGCGTGCGCCCCGAGATCGAGGCCTTCGACACCGGCCACCTGTGGTTCGCCAAGCAACTGGTCGAGGAGGGCGTGCTGGACGCCCCCGCGCTGGTGCAGCTTTGCATGGGCGTGCCCTGGGGGGCACCCGATGACCTCAATACGCTGATGGCGATGGTCAACAATGTGCCGGATGACTGGACCTTCTCGGCCTTCGCACTGGGACGCAACCAGATGAACATGGTCGCGGCCTCGGTTCTGGCGGGCGGCCATGTGCGCGTCGGGCTGGAGGATAACCTGTGGCTGGAAAAGGGCGTGTTGGCGACGAATGAACAACTGGTGGACCGCGCGCGCGGCATCGTCGAGCGCATGGGCGCGCGGGTCGTCGGCCCGGACCAGGTGCGCAAGCGGCTTGGCCTGGTGAAGCGGGATCCGGTCGGATGAAGGGGCTGTCCGGCGCCCGTGTATTGATCACGGCGGGCGCGGCGGGGATCGGCCGGGTGATGGCCGAGCGGTTCCAGGCGGAAGGTGCGCGGGTCGCGGTCTGCGATGTGGACGCGGGCGCCGTGGCGGATATGCAGGCCGCCAACCCCGGCATCCTGGCCCGCGTCGCCGATGTGACGGAGGAGGGCGCGGTCGATGCGTTCTTCGACGAGGTGCTGGCCGCGTTTGGCGGGCTCGACGTGGTGGCCGCGAATGCCGGGATCGGCGGGCCTGCGGGCGCGATCGAGGATCTGACGCTTGGCGGGTGGAAAGACACGCTTGCCGTCAATCTCGACGGGGCCTTCCTGACCTGCCGCCGCGCGGCCCCGGTTCTGAAGGCGCAGGGGGCGGGGCTGCTTCTGCTGACCTCATCGACCGCCGGTCTCTTCGGTTATCCCTACCGCGCGCCTTACGCAGTGGCGAAATGGGGTATCATCGGGCTGATGAAGACGCTGGCGATGGAACTGGGCCCCTCCGGCGTAAGGGTCAATGCGCTCTGCCCCGGTGCGGTCAGCGGGCCCCGCATGGACCGGGTGGTCGCCAACGAGGCCAGGGCGCGCGGTGTCGGCGAGGACGAGATCCGGCAGCTCTACGTCAAGGGCGTGTCGATGAAGACCTGGGTGGAGGCCGATGACATCGCCGATATGGCGCTGTTCCTGGCCTCCGACATGGGGCGCAGGGTGTCAGGCCAGGCGATGGCCGTGGACGGGCATACGGAAACGATTGGAGATTAGGATGGCACGGGTTGCGGCAATCTTGGGCGGTGGCGTCATCGGCGGCGGATGGGCGGCGCGGTTCCTTCTCATGGGGTGGGATGTGCGGGTGTTTGACCCGGCGCCCACGGCGCAAGAGTCGCTTAGCGCCATGTTGGAGCGCGCCCGCGCGGCGCTGCCCGCGCTCTATGACGTGGCGCTGCCCGGGGAGGGGCGGTTGAGCTTCCATCCCACGATCAGCGAGGCCGTGGCGGGGGCGGAATGGATCCAGGAAAGCGTGCCGGAACGGCTGGAGTTGAAGCGCAAGCTCTACAGCCAGGTGCAGGCGGTCTGCGACGCGAACGCGGTAATCGGCTCCTCCACCTCGGGCTTCACCCCGTCCGAATTGCAGGGCTGCGCCACGCGGCCCGGGCAGATCGTCGTCACGCACCCGTTCAACCCGGTCTACCTGTTGCCGCTGGTGGAACTTGTCGGCTCTGGGAAGACCGATCCGGTCCTTCTGGACAAGGCGGAAGACGTGCTGCGCAGCGTCGGCATGTTCCCCTTGCGCGTGCGCGCCGAGATCCCCGCCCATATCGCCGACCGGTTTCTTGAAGCCGTCTGGCGCGAGGCGCTGTGGCTGGTCAAGGATGGCGTGGCCACGACCGAGGAGATCGACGACGCGATCCGCATGGGGTTCGGCCTCAGGTGGGGGCAGATGGGCCTCTTCGAGACCTACCGCGTGGCGGGCGGCCCGGCGGGGATGCGGCATTTCATCGAGCAATTCGGCCCGACGCTGACATGGCCCTGGACCAGGCTGATGGATGTGCCGGAGCTGACCGAGGAGTTGATCGACAGGATCGCCGACCAATCCGACGCGCAATCGGGGCATCTGAGCATCGCCGAGCTGGAGACCTTGCGCGATGGCAACCTGATCGGCATGATGCGCAGCCTGAAAGCACGCCGCGCCGCCGTGGGGGCGGTGCTGGCTGCGCATGAGGCGACGATCACGCCCGAGGCCCCGGACCTGATGGTGCCGATGCAGACGCTGGACCGTTTGGTGCCGACCGATTGGGTCGATTACAACAATCACATGAACGAGGCGCGCTACCTGACCGCGATTTCCGAAGCCTGCGACCGGTTCCTGCTATGGGTCGGGGTGACGCCGGACTATATCGCCTCGGGCGGCAGCTGGTTCACGGTGGAAAACCACATCCGGCATCTGGGCGAGGTTCGGATCGGCGCGCGTATCCGGGCGGTGACGCAGGTGCTGGACGCGGCGGGCAAGCGGCTGCGCCTGTTCCATTCGCTCTATTGCGGCGACGATCTGGTGGCGACGGGCGAGCAGATGCTCCTGCATGTGAGCCTGGAGACCCGCCGCGCCGCGGCGCCGCCGCCGGAGATGGCCGATCTGATCGCGTGCATCGCCGCGGCGCATGACGCATTCGGTCTGCCCGAGCGCGCGGGCGGCGCGATCGGCGCGCGGTAGACCTCGGTCGGCCGAGCGCGGATGCGGCCCGTCGACGGGCCGCGTGGCCCCCGGGGCTGGCGGTGGCGAGACGGATCGGATGGTGCGCGCGGGGCAGGCGTTGCGCCGGTGAGTATTTGGACCAAGAAGATGGGATCAGGGGATCTCGGCCCGCAAGGTTGCCAGGAAGTCGGGGATGTCGCGGGCCGACAGGCTGGCTTCGCGCACCAGACCGTCGAAATTGCGCGTCACGGCCTGCACCCGGTCGCGGTCGCGGAAGGCGACGTAGTAGCGGCCGAGATAGATCGCCGCCAGCTTGGGGCCGAAGACGGTGATCGGCGCGGAATAGATCCGGCGCGCATCATAGAGCACCAGCCGCAGCGTCGGGTAGAGCTGGTCATAGACCTGGCGCAGCCAGTCGATCTGTTCGCGGCGGGCGGCGGGCGCGAGCCCCTCGAAATAGCCCGCTCCCCTGGCGAAGGTGGTCAGGCGGTGCACCGGCAAAGCGATTTCGTAATCGCAATCGGTGCTGCGCATCCAGTCATAGCGCGCACTGGCCGCGGCGATGGCCTGACCCGCCGACTTGCCGGTCGCATCGCCATATTCCCATTCCATCACCGCATGCGTCTTGAGCATGTCGGGCAGGGTCGCGGGGACGTGGCGGATCTTGTAGCCCGCCGCCTCGCGGTGCCAGTCGAAGATGCGGTCGTCGCCGGTGCCGGCGCGCTCGGCATCGGCCATTGTCGTCGCCAGCAGGCTGCCGGTGCGTTCGGCCCTGTCGGAGAGGCCGAGGAGCCAGTCCGCCGAGACCTCCAGTGCCTGCGCACAGCCCGCGACGAGGTGGCCGCCGGGCATCCGCGCATCCTCGGAGGTCAGCAATTGCGTCACGGTCGAACGGTCGACCCCGGTGGCGCGCGCCAGCCCGGCGCGGCTGACCCCCGCCATCTGCAACGCGCTGGCGAGGCGGGTGCGGAAGAGGGTGGCGCGGTCCGATTTGCTGATAATTTCATACATTGTTTGATATTATCACCAAAGTTGGCGAATTGAAGAGTAAATTCGGACTGCCCGATACCCGTTCCGGTTGTTAGGTAGAGGGCAGCACGGGGCCGGGACAGCCTCGCTGCATCATTGAAATTGTTGAAGGAACGGGTGCCGATGCGTGTCGAATGGCCGACTCTGGGATTGATTGCTTGTGGATATCTTGCCTGGGGGCTGGCGCTGTTCTGGTTGCCGGACGTCTGGCTGCCACTGGCCATCGCGGGGGCGGTCCTGGCGATCACGCTGCATTCGTCGCTGCAACATGAGGTGCTGCATGGCCATCCCTTTCCGGGGCGCCGTGCCTTGGGCGAGGCGCTGGTCTATCCGTCTCTGAACCTCGTCATCCCCTATGCGCGGTTTCGCGACACGCATCTGGCACATCACTTCGACAGCAACCTGACCGATCCCTATGACGACCCCGAAAGCAACTACCAGGATCCGCGCGTCTGGCGGCGCTTGCCGCGCGTGGTGCAAGCGGTGCTGCGGATCAACAACACGCTGCTGGGGCGGATCGTGATCGGGCCGGCACTTGGCCAGATCACCTTCATGGCGGGCGACCTGAGGGCAATCCTGCGCGGCGACCGGGTGGTGTTGCGCGCCTGGCTCGGGCAGGGGGTCGTCACCGGGGCGATCCTGGGGCTGGTCGCGGTCTCGCCCATGCCGATCTGGGCCTATCTGCTGGCGGCATATCTGGGGCTTGGCGTGCTGAAGATCCGCACCTTCCTGGAGCATCAGGCGCATGAGTTGGTGCGCGGGCGCACGGTGGTGGTCGAGGATCGCGGGCCGCTGGCCTTCCTCTTCCTCAACAACAATTTCCACATCGTCCATCACATGCACCCCAAGATGCCGTGGTATCGCCTGCCGGGGCTCTATTTCGCCAATCGCGAGAAATACCTGACCCGCAATGGCGGCTATCGCTATGCCAGCTACGCCGAGATCTTCCGTCGCCATCTGATCCGCGCCAAGGACACCGTGCCGCATCCGCTGCGCCCGCAGGATTGACGCCCACGTCATTCGGCGCGATGTAGCGCCATGCCCGTCTGGATCGTCGCCTCAATCTTTGCCGCCTTCATGCAGAACCTGCGGTTTCTGCTGCAGCGGCATCTGAAGGTCACGACACTCTCGACGGGCGGCGCGACATGGGCGCGGTTCCTTTATTCGGCGCCGCTGGTGGCGGTTCTGGTGCTGGTCTATGCGGGGGCCAGCGGGCAGGGCTGGCCCGGCACAAATGCGCGGTTCTGGGGTTTCGTGGTGACCGGCGGGCTGGCACAGATGCTGGCCACCGCCTGTGTCGTGGCGCTGTTTGCGCGGCGCAACTTCACCGTCGGCATCACGCTGAAGAAAACCGAGGTGATCCTGACCGCCGGGTTCGGGCTGCTGATCCTGGGCGAGGCGGTCTCAGCCTCCGTCCTGGTGGCCATCGTCGTGGGGTTCGTGGGTGTGCTGCTGCTGTCGGACCCACCCAAGGGCGCGGTGCCGCTGCGCTGGCGGGCCCGGATCTTCAACGCGGCCTCGGGCTATGGCCTCGCCTCGGGCGTCCTCTTCGGTATCTCCGCCGTGGGTTATCGCGGCGCATCCCTGGCGCTGGAGGCGGGCGACGTGATGCTGCGGGCAAGCTTCACGCTGTCGGCGGCGACGGCGGTGCAGACGCTGATCCTCGGGCTCTGGCTGTTCCTGCGTGAGCGCGAGGAGATCGGCAAGGTCGTCGCGTCCTGGCGTGTCTCGGCATTGGTGGGGCTCACCTCGATGGCGGGCTCGCTCGGCTGGTTCATCGCCTTCACGCTGCAAACCGCGGCGCTGGTCAAGGCGGTGGGGCAGGTGGAACTGGTCTTTACCTTCCTCTTCTCGATCTTCTGGCTCAAGGAAAGATCGTCGGGCAAGGAGATCGCGGGCATCGCCCTGATCCTCGTCAGCCTGGGGATCATCATCGCGGGGACGCTGCTGTGAATATCCTGATCTCCATCGCGCCGGTCTTCGTGCTGATCTGTCTTGGCTATGCCTTGCGGCGGGGCGGAATTCCGTCGACGGAATTCTGGAACCTCAACGACCGGCTGGTCTATTTCCTGCTGATGCCGGCGCTGTTCTTCGTCCGCGTCTCGACCGCCGACCTGAGCGGAGGGGGCCTGGGCTGGATGGCGGCGGTGCTTTATGCCGGGTTCTTCACGGCGCTGGCCTTCGGGGTGCTGTCGGGGCGATTGATGCGCATGGATGGGGCCGCGGGCAGTTCTGTCATGCAGGGGGCGGGGCGCTTCAACACATTCATCGCGCTGGCCGTGGCCGAGGCGCTTTACGGGACGCAAGGGTTGCAGATCGCGGTGCTGGCGGCCTCGCTTCTGGTTCCGGTGGTGAACCTGAGCGTGGTCAGCCTGTTCGCCGTCATGGTGCCGCAAGACGGCGCGCGGCCTGTGGTCTCGGCGCTGAAGGGGCTGGCGACGAACCCGTTGATCCTGTCGATCCTGGCGGGGCTTGCGTGGAACATCGCCGGTTTCGGCGAATTGCCGGTGCTGCATGAAAGCCTCACCATACTGGGGGCGGCGGCGCTGCCGATCATGCTGCTTTGCGTCGGCGCGAACCTGAAACTGCGCGGGCTGACGGCGGAGGCGGGTCCGATCCTGGCCTCGGGGATCGGCAAGCTCTTGCTGTTCCCGGCGGTGGTGGCGGGGCTGGCGCTGGCGGTCGGCCTCACGCCGATGCAGGCGCAGGTGGCGCTGATCTACGGCGCGCTGCCGACGGGGGTGGCGGCCTATACGCTGGCGCGTCAGTTGGGGGGCGATGCGCCGCTGATGGCGGCGATGATCACGGTGCAGACGCTGGTGTCGTTCCTGACCATGCCGCTGTGGATCGCATTGGGCGAGGCTTTGTTCCTGCGCTAAGCCGAGGCTTTTCGAAAAGCCTCGTGAGCGATTTCGAAATCGCTCAGAGCCGCTCGAACCGGCTGATCTCGCCCGTGTTGTTGAAGAACGGCACGCCGGGTTGCGCCTCGCCTTTCAGGATCGCGCCGATCTCGGCCAGCACGACCTCGGTGATGAAGGGCATGTCAAAGCCGCGCGCCTCGTCCAGTGGCACCCATTGCAGGTGGCTCAACTCATCCTCGGCGCTGGAGAAATCGTCCGGGTCATTTGCCAGCCGCTCCGCATCGGCCATGAAAAACCGCGCATCGAAGCGGCGCGGGCGGCCCGGCGGCGTGATCGCGCGAAAGACGAACCGGAGCGCGTCGCCATCGGGCAGGTGGCCGGTGGCGAGATACCCGCGCCAGCCCTGCGGGGCCGCGATGGTTTCCGCACGCGGATCGGGCGCGCCCAGAAGCAGCCCGGTCTCCTCCCACAGCTCGCGCGTGGCGGCGGCCAGAAGGGCGGCGGCGGGCAGGTCGGATTGATTGGCAAGCCGGGTGGCGCAGTCGGGCGTCGGGGCGCAAGCCAGCGGGATCCGGGCATCGACCGCATCGACCGCGCCGCCGGGGAAGACGAACTTGGACGGCATGAAGGCCGCCGCCTTGCCGCGCTGCCCCATCAGCACGCGCGGGCGGGTTCCCGCGTCGCGCAGCATGATGATCGTCGCGGCGTTGCGAATGGCGCTCTTGTCTAGAATCCGTGCATCCTCTTGGCCCATTGCACCCCCACGAACGCGCCTTTCAACCGGGGCAACATGTAAAGCGCCAGCAGGACCGAGCCAAGCGAGAACACGGTCACCATGACCCAGGGGCCGGGGCGATAGGCGATATAGACATGCAGCATCGCGGCCAGCATGACATGGCCGGTGACAAGGATCGCGACATAGGCCGGACCGTCATCGACGCGGGCATGGCTGATATCCTCGCCGCAATGGGGACAGGTGGCGTGCAGTTTCAGGTAGCTGCGCAGGATGCGCCCCTCGCCGCAGTTCGGGCAACGCTTGCGCCATCCGCGCCGGACGGCGGGCCAGAAGGGCCGCTCGGCGGCGATCGGGGTCGAGGCGGGGTGCATGGGCGGCGGTCCTGCGTGTCGGGGCGGGGTGCCCCTCGGGATATAGGGCATTGCGGCCCCGGAACGAAATTACTTTGCATGATTTGCGACGGAATGTCCTGCGGGGCCCGTGGAACCCTCAGACAGTCAAGATAAGGAGTTCTTAAATGTCGATGAAAACCGCCCTGTTGCTTGGCCTGCTGATCCCCGTCGGATTTGCCGCCACCCTCCCCGCCAACGCCATGGGCCCCGGCGGTCAGGGCCGCCCCGCCTTCTCGGACCTGGATGCGAACGGCGATGGCAGCCTGACCCTGGAGGAGCTGCAATCGGCGCATGAGACGCGGATGGCCGAGGCCGATACCGATGGCGACGGCGCGCTCAGCCGGGATGAGCTTATCGCCCGCGCCACGGATCGCGCCGCCCAGATGATCGACCGGCAGATGGCCCGGTTCGACGACAACGAGGACGGGATGCTGAGCGCCAATGAGCTGGACGACATGCGCCCGCGCGGTGGCGATCCCGAACGCATGTTCTCGCGGATCGACGCCGATGGGGATGGCGTGGTCAGCGAAGCCGAGTTCGAGGAAACGGCGCTTGGCATGGGCCGCCGTCACGGGCAGGGCCAGCATCGCGGTTGGGGGCACCGGTCGAACGGATAACCCCCCTTGCACGGGGCGGCGCCATGGCCCCCGCGCGCCGCCCCGTGCAGCCGGGCCGCTGATGGCGACAGCACTTTGCGTTCTATCTGCTCCAGACAGTATCGAAAGGCGCGTTCGACCGCAGGCAGAGGCAGCGTCTTTCGATTCAAATCAAACGCAAAGTGCTTTAGAACAGGAGAATGGAGCCCTTGGATGCCCAGTTGGACGAGCTGCAGGATGATGCGCTGATGCTGCTCTTCGCACAAGGCGAGGCCGGGGCCGCGCGGATCCTGACGGCCCGTCTTCTGCCGCGCGTCCTGAACCATGCGGCGCGGGTCCTGGGCAACCGGACGGATGCCGAGGATGTCGCGCAGGAGGCGATGCTGCGGCTCTGGCGCGCGGCGGGCGACTGGCAGGCGGGCGGGGCCAAGGTCTCGACCTGGCTCTACCGGGTGACGGCGAACCTGGCCATTGACCGGCTGCGCCGCACGGGCCGCGCCGTGGGGCTGGACGACACGGATGAGCCGGCGGATGAGGATGCGCTGGCCGCCGATGACCGGTTGATCCGGGCCGACCGGATGGCGGCCCTTGATGCAGCACTGGCCCGCCTGCCCGAGAGGCAGCGACAGGCCGTGGTGCTGCGCCATATTGAAGGGGTCTCGAACTCCGAGATTGCCGAGGTGCTGGAGATCAGCGTCGAGGCCGTTGAAAGCCTGACCGCGCGCGGCAAACGTGCGCTTGCGGCGGCACTGGCAGGGCAGAAGGAGGCCTTGGGTTATGGGTGACAAACGCGATGATCTTGACGATCTGCTGGCCTCTGCCCGCGATGCCGAGGCCCCCTCGGATGCGCTGATCGCGCGGGTGCTGGCCGATGCCGCCACCGTGCAGGAGGATTTGCAGGCCCCGGCCCCCGCCTCCCGGCGCGGGTGGGGCGCGTGGCTGTCGGGGATCGGCGGCTGGCGCGGTGCGGGCGGCCTGGTTGCGGCCACCGCGACCGGGCTGATGGTCGGGGTTTATGCGCCTGATAGCGTCGATGCGCTTCTGGACGGAGCCCTGACCGATTACGGCGTGATCGCAAGCGATGAGCTCGTGTCCGGATGGGGCGCGCTTCTGGACCTGGAGGATGGCTGAGACATGAATACGCCTGAGACACGGCCCCGCCCGCCCCGCACCCCGCGCGGTGTCAAGATCGTGCTGGCGATGAGCCTCGCGATCAACCTGCTGATTGCGGGGGCCGTGGGCGGCGCGTTCCTGGGCGGGCGGCCCGAGGGCGGTATGCGCGACCGGGCCGAGGCCGCGCGCATCCTGGGGCTCGGCCCGCTGGCCACCGCGCTGGATCGGCGCGACCGGGCTGCCGTGATCTCCGCCGCCGGGGCCGACCGCGCCGCGATGCGGGCCGAACGCCAGCGTCTTGTCGAGGCCGCCCGCGACTTTGCCGAGGCGGTGCGCGCCGATCCGTTCGACCGCGCCGAGGCCGAGGCCGCGCTGGAGCGTCAGCGCGCCATCGTCTCCGGGCTTCAGGATCGCGGCTACGGCGCATTGCTGGATTATCTTGAAACCATGCCCGCCGAGGACCGCGCGGTATTCGCCGACAGCCTGCAACACATGCTGGCGCGTCAGGGCCGGGGGCGCTGAACCGGGGGCGGGGCATGTCCTGCGCCTATCGCCTCCTCGCTCGGGGCGGGCGCGCCACGAGGTTCACGCTTACGTGATCTCTTGGCCCGAGCGCCTTTATGGCAAGGCGCTCGGCCACCTGCCGGGGTATCCGCGCACAAAAATTTCCGGTTCTCTTGGAACATCTCCGGATGGGGCGTCGTTGTGCCGCCATACGAAGGCGAACGAGAGAGAAAGGATTTCTATCATGCGTAAGCAACTTCTATCCGCCACACTGATGAGCTCGCTCATTTTCGGCGGCGCAGCGCTGGCCGAAGAAACCCTGGGCACCATCGTGTCCATCGACCCGGCTGGCAACGCCGTGACCCTCAATGACGGCAACGAGTATGTCTTTGCCGATTCCGCAAGCGACAATGATGGCGGCCCCTTGCTGGCGGGCTATTCCGTCGGTGACATGGTCATGGTCAACTGGACCATGCAGGGCGACCGCCGCGTTGCACGCTCTATCGGTGGCAGCGCCGCCGTCAGTGAAATGGGTGTGATCGCAGACATCGACACCGCGGGCCGGACCGTGACATTGGCCGATGGCCGGATGTTCAGCTTCCCCGACCGCGACGGTGCCGAGGCACCCGACATCTCCGGCTTCACCGTCGGCGACTCGGTCGAAATCACCGCCGCGATGGAAGGCGACGGAATGGTCGGCCTGTCGATTGCATCCGCTGTCTCCACGCAAGTGACCGGCACGGTGGCCGCGATGGACGAGGGCGAGTTCTCGGTGACGCTGGATGATGGCAACACCTACGTCTTCCCGACCGAGATGAATGATCGCCTGCGGAACTTCGCGGTTGGCGACATGGTGACCATCACCGCGGTCGAGACAGGCACCGACATGATGATGCAGGGCCTGTCGATCGCACCGGCAAGCTGACCGGCGGGATCGTTGAAGACATTGGGAAGGGGCGCGGCTTTCGCGCCCCCTTTTTTCCTGTCTGCCGTGGCGGGGTCAGGCCGCCGAGGCCGAGGCTGACACCGTCACCAGGTTGCGGCCCTCCGATTTCGAATCGTAGAGCGCCCGGTCGGCCCGCGCGATCAGCGCGTCGGCCTGGTCCTGTCCGGGCTGGCCAAGCGCGATGCCGACGCTGACCGTCACATTGATCGGTTGGGCAATGCCGGGCAGCGAGATCGGCTGCCCGCCGATGGCCCGGCGCAAACGCTCGGCGCAATGCAGGGCGTGGTCGGGATCGGTGTCGGGCATGGCGACGAGGAATTCCTCGCCCCCCAGGCGGGCCACCAGATCCTGGCCGCGCAATTGGCTGCGCAGGCGCTTGGCGATGGTGGCCAGCACCCGGTCGCCGGCGGCATGGCCGAATTGGTCATTGACCAGCTTGAAGTGATCCAGGTCCAGCATCATCACCGCCAGGCCCTGTCCGGGCGCGGCCAGCAGGCGGCCAAGCTGGTTCAGCGCGTAGCGCCGGTTGTGCAGCCCGGTCAGGCTGTCGGTCACGGCCAGTTCCAGCCCGGCCTCGACCGTGGCGCGCAGCCGGTCGGATTGCCGCTTGCGCCGAAGTTGCGTCTTGATGCGCACCGACAGTTCCGCCGGGTCGAACGGATCGTAGAGGATGTCGCCCGCGCCCAGGTCCAGCGCCACCGCGCCGCGTTCGATATCGCCCTTGGGCAGGATCATCACCACCGCCGAATGGCGCGAGGCGGGGCGCGAACGCAAATCGGACAGCAGCCGCAACCCTTCGTTGCGCGTGCCCAGGTCGGCCGAGATCACGAAGACATCCGGCACCGCCTCCATCCCCGTGCCCGACAGCGCCTGTTCGCGCGGCAAGACCTGCAAGGCGGCGGTGCCCTGCGCCTCCAGCGCGCGTTTCCAGGTGACGCCGGTGGCGGCATCGGGGGCGACCAGCGCGACCTTGCCCGCGGGCGAGAACCCGGCGGCAGGTTCCGCAAAGCCGAAGCCCGCGCAGCTTTCCTCGCGCAGGCGCAGCTCGCGCTGGATCTCATGCGCGCGCAGGAGCGACCGCACCCGCGCCAGCAGCGTGACCTCATCGACCGGCTTGGTCAGGTAATCATCCGCGCCGCGTTGCAGCCCTTGCATCTTGCTGTCCTGATCGGCCAGCGCGGTGATCAGGATGACGGGAATATCGGCGGTGGCGGGATCGGCCTTGAGCTGTTCGCAGACCGCGACACCGCTCATGTCGGGCATCAGCACATCCAGCAAGATCAGGTCCGGCTGCTCGGATTTCGCGATGCGCAGCGCCGCCGCCCCGCAATCGGCCTGCAACACTGAATAGCAGGCCGCCGCGAGCTTGACCTTCATGACGATGCGATTGGTGGCAACGTCGTCCACAACGAGAATGCGCCCTGTCATCGAATGCTCCGCCGCTGGTTTATCTCTGGGCTTTGTTCATCCATGCTCCCGAAAGGTTAATAAAGCCTTTAACGCAGAGATGAGGACAGTCACATGAACGTGGTTCGCGCCGAGGAAACAGCCCTGAACGCGATGGCCTGGCTGGTTGGCAATGACGAGTTGCTGCCGGTCTTCCTGGGCGCCACCGGGGCCAGTCTGGCAGACCTGCGGGCGCAGGCGGGCGAGACCGCCATGCAGCTGTCTTTGCTGGATTTTCTGATGATGGACGATGCCTGGGTCATGGCCTGCTGCGATGCCTTGGGCCTGCCCTACGAGACCTTGCTGGAGGCCCGCCAATCGCTGCCCGGCGGGGCCGAGACAAGCTGGACCTGAGCAGTTGGCGGTTCTTCGCCGATCAACAATGATTGATGAATTATGCCGCATTTGATGAAATTCCGGGCGACATGATCCGCGGGATGACAGCCCCCGCCGACCCGTGCCACTCTGCGGTCAATAACAGGAGGCGAGGCAGATGATCACGGGCATCCTTTTCGACAAGGACGGCACGCTTTACGATTTCGAGCGCAGCTGGTCCGGTTTCGCGGGCGCGATGTTGCTGGATCTGGCCGAGGGCGACGCGACCCGTGCGCGCAGCCTCGGACAACGGATCGGCTTCGACACCGAAGACTCGCGCTTTGCCCCCGACAGCTGCGTCATCGCGGGCACCGATGACGACATCTGCGCCGCGCTGCTGCCCGGCCTTCCCGGCATGACGGACCACGAGCTGCGCCCGCGTCTGGCCCGCGCCGCCGCCGCCGCGCCGATGGTCGAGGCGGTGCCGCTGCGCGCCCTGTTGGCCCGGTTGCAGGCGATGGGGCTGAAACTGGGCGTCGCCACCAACGACACCGAAGGCTCCGCGCGCGCGCATCTGACCGCCACGGGCATCCTCGACCTGTTCGATTCGGTCGTGGGTTTCGACAGCGGCCATGGCGCGAAACCCGGCCCCGGCATGTGCCGCGCCTTCGCCGAGCGCTTCGGCCTTGTCCCCGGCGAGGTCCTGATGATCGGAGACAGCCTGCATGACCTGCACGCGGGCCGCGCGGCGGGTATGGTCGTGGTGGCCGTTCTGACCGGCATGGCGGACGACGCGGTGCTGGCCCCCCATGCCGACCTGGTGATCCCCGATATCGGCGTGCTGCCGGGGTTGCTGGCGCGGGGCGCGATCCCCTCCAGGACGGAAATGGAAGGCGAAGCGCCGCAAACAGGCTGAAAATCCGTCGCTAAGGGCAAACTTCCGGGACGTCTCCACCGGCACAGTCGGGGCATGTCACACCGGGAGACCCGCCATGCCTGATGCCACCTCGGTCGCCGCCGCGGCCGCCGAAACCGCCGCCGCCGCCCCCCGCCGCCGCCGCGCGGGCGGGCGCAGAGGCAACGCCGAGCGGGCGGGCACCGCCGTTGTCGACCAGATGCCCTGGCGCGTGCCCGTCAACCCCGACCGCCCCACCGAACCGCTGCCCCCCGAGGGCGTCGAGGCCATCCACAAGGGCGCCATGCGCATCCTGTCGGAGATCGGGATCGAGTTTCTCAACGAGGAGGCGCGCGACCACCTCGCCCGCGCGGGTTGCAAGGTCAGCGGCACCAACGTGCGCATGGACGAGTCCTTCGTGATGGAGATGATCGCGAAGGCCCCGAGCGAATTTACCATCACCCCGCGCAACCCCGACCGCCAGATCACCATCGGCGGCAAGCATATGGTGTTCGGCAATGTCTCCTCGCCGCCCAATGCCTGGGATCTGGATCGCGGCAAGCGCACCGGCGATTTCGAGACCTACAAGGAATTCCTCAAGCTGACGCAGTATTTCAACTGCATCCATTTCGCGGGCGGCTACGCGCCGGAACCGACCGATATTCACGCCTCGGTGCGCCATCTCGATTGCCTTTATGAAAAGCTGACGCTGACCGACAAGGTGGCGCATGCCTATTCCCTGGGCCGCGAACGGGTCGAAGATGTGATGGAGATGGTGCGCATCGCGGGCGGTCTGACGCGCGAGCAGTTCGAGGCCACCCCGCGCATGTATACCAACATCAACTCGGTCTCGCCGTTGCAGCATGATTTCCCGATGCTGGAGGGCGCGATGATCCTGGCCCGCGCGCGGCAAGGCGTGGTGGTGACACCCTTCACGCTGGCCGGTGCCATGGCCCCGGTGACGATGTCGGGCGCGGTGACGCTCAGCCTGGCCGAAGGGCTGGCCGCCCTGGCGCTGTTGCAATTCATCTCGCCGGGCTGCCCCGTTGCGATCGGCACCTTCACCTCGAATGTCGACATGAAATCGGGCGCGCCCGCCTTCGGCACCCCGGAATACATGCGCGCCACCCAGATGACCGGCCAGATGGCGCGGTTCTACGGGCTGCCGATGCGCGCCAGCGGCGTCTGCGCGGCCAATGTGCCTGACGGGCAGGCGATGTGGGAGACCTGCAATTCGCTCTGGTCGGCGGTGCAGGCGGGCGGCAACATGATCTACCATGCGGCGGGCTGGCTGGAGGGCGGGCTGATCGCGTCGCCTGAGAAATTCGTCATGGATTGCGAAGTCTTGCAGATGATCCAGCGCTATTTCGACCCTGTCCTGTGGTCCACCGGCGAGGATGACCTGGCCTTTGACGCCATCCGCGCGGTCGGCCCCGGCGGGCACTTCTTCGGCGTGCAGCACACGCAGGAGCGCTACCAGCACGCCTTCTACGCCCCGATTGCCAGCGACTGGAGCAATTTCGAGGCCTGGGAACTGGCGGGCGGCGAATGGAGCGCGCAGCGCGCGAACCGCCTCTACAAGGCCATCCTGGCAGAGTTTGAGCCCCCCGCAATGGAGGACGCGATCCGCGAGGAACTGGCCGATTTCGTCGCAAGGCGCAAATCCGAAGGCGGTGCCCCGACCGATTTCTGACCCGCCGCTCACGGTTTCTTAACCAGCGCCGCGCTATGAGATTGGCGACATAAGACGCGGGAGCCCTTGAATGCATGGTCTGGTGAATCGCGCCTTGCAGGGGTTTCTGACCGATACCTATGGCAAGGACACGTGGGACGAGGTGCGCAGCCAGGCGGCGCTGCCCTTTGACGGGTTCGAATCCATGCTGCATTACGATGACCGCCTGACCGAACAGACCGTCAGCGCGGCGGCGGCGGTTCTGCACAAGGACGCGATCTCGCTGCTGGAGGATATCGGCACCTACCTGGTGACCCATCCCAACCTGGAGCCGCTGCGCCGGTTGCTGCGGTTTGGCGGCGATACCTTCTACGATTTCCTGCAATCGCTGGACGATCTGGCCGGGCGGGCCAGCCTCGCGGTGCCTGACCTGGTGCTGCCGGATCTGCATATCTGCCACCTGCACCGCAATTCCTTCGTGCTGGAGGTGAAATGGCCGGTTCCCGGCATCAGCGCCGTCTTTCTCGGCGCGCTCCGGGCGCTGGCGGATGATTACGGCGCGCTGGCGATCCTGGAGTTTGACGGCGCGGGCGGCGGGATCGAACGGATACGGATCGAGTTGCTGGATACGGCCCATGCCTCGGGGCGGCATTTCTCGCTTGGGGCGACGGCGACATGAGGAAACCGCCGGATTTCGCGCTGGAGGGGGGGGCCCTCGATGCCCTGATGCCGATGCATCTGTGGTTCGGGGCCGATGAGCGGGTAATCCGCGTCGGCCCGACACTTGCCAAGATCGCGGGCGAGGAACAGCTTGTCGGCCAGCGCCTCTTTGACATTATCGACCTGCGCCGCCCGCAGGCCGCGCAGACGGTGGAGGGGGTGCTGGCGCTGGCCGGGATGCGCCTGCGCCTGGCGCTTTTCCGCCGTGCCGACCTGCCGTTTCGCGGCGTCGTGGTGCCGATGCCGGGCGGGCAGGGCGGTTTCATCAAGCTCTCGCTCGGCGTTTCATTCGCGCAGGCCGTGGCCGATTGCGACCTGACGCTGAACGATTTCTCGCCCTGCGACCAGACCGTCGACCTGCTCTACCTGGCCGAGGCCAATGCCGTCATTGCCCAGGAATCGCGCAACCTGACCGCGCGGCTGCAAAAGGCCCGCGAAAGCGCCGAGGAACAGGCCCTGACCGACGCCCTGACCGGGTTGCACAACCGCCGCGCCATGGATGCGACGCTGCGCCAACTGGCCGGTGACCCGATGGCGCGGTTCGGGCTGATGCATCTCGACCTCGATTTCTTCAAGGAGGTCAATGACACGCTCGGCCATGCCGCGGGCGACCATGTGTTGACCCATGTCGCCGACATCCTGCGCGCCGAGATCCGCACCGGCGACATCGTGGCGCGCGTCGGCGGCGATGAATTCGTGCTGCTCTTCCGCGATTGCGACGACGCTGAGCTTTTGCAGTCCATCGCCGACCGGCTGATCCGGCGGCTGGAGGAGCCGACCCTCTTCGACGGTCAGCAATGCCGCATCTCGGCCAGCGCCGGGTCGGTCCTGGCCTCGCGCTACGAGGTGCCCGACCCCGACCGGATGCTGAACGATGCCGATATCGCGCTCTATACCTCGAAGAATCGCGGCCGCGCGCAGCACACCTATTTCGACGATGAATTGCTGGCCCCCGTGACCGGCACCGTCCGGCCCAACTGACGCGCGGCGCGGGTCTGGCGCGGGGTCTCCCCGAATTCGCGCAGATAGGCGCGGGTCATGGCGCTGGCATCGGCATAGCCCGCGCGCAGGGCGATCTCGGCCACACTGATGCGGCTTTCGCCCGCCAACCGTCGCGCCGCCAGCAGCCGCAACCGCTGATAGGCCCGGCGCGGGGGCACGCCCATCCTTGCCTGAAACCGCGTCTCCAGCTTGCGTTGCGTGCAGCCAAGCGCGCGGGCCAGGGCGGGGATGGCAAGCGGATGCTCCAGGTTGCGCCGCATCAGCGCCAGCGCGGCATCGACCAGGCCCGCCCGCATGCCGGAACGCGGGGGCGCATCGCTCTGCATGAAAAGCGCTGCGATCTCGGCACAAAGCGCAGGGCCATGGGCGCGCCCGATCATCTCCTGCACCAGGTCGAAAGCCGACATCGCGCCGCCGCAACTGGCCCGGTCGCGGTCGATGACAAAGCGCGAGCTGTCGGCATCAAGCTGCGGAAACGTCTCGGAAAAGGCGTCAAACTCGTCCTGGTGGATCGTGGCACGATAGCCGTCCAGAAGGTTTGAGGCCGCCATCAGCCAACTGCCCGTGTCCAGCCCCGCCACCATGTCGAACCGCCCCGCCGCCGCGCGCAAACCCCGGCTCAGATCCGGGGTCAGAAGGGCGCGAAACCCGTAGCTTGGCAGCACCATGAGGCAGGCGCCGCCGGGATGATCGGCCAGCCGCATCTCGGGCAGAACCGGCATCCCCCCCGATGACGTGACCGGGCGGCCATCCGGCGTCAGGAACCGCCACGCGTAAAGCCTCCGGCGCGACAGGGTGTTGGCCGCGCGCAGGGGCTCAACCGCGTTGGCCAGGCAATGGTTCGAGAACCGCTCGAACAGCAGCACGCCGATTTGCGCGGGGGATTTCTGCGAACTCTGCATGAAAGGCAGCTAATCCTGCATGACGTCTCCGCGCAAGCGGTCTCAGGCTGTCCCGGACACCAGACCGGGGATCCGCGCCATGAATTTTGGACTGAGTGATGAACAGGAGATGATCGTCTCGACGGTGCGCAGCTTTGTCGAGAACGAGATCTACCCGCATGAGGCCGAGGTGGAGCGCACCGGCGAGGTGCCGCCGGAGCTGGCAGACCGCCTCAAGCAGAAGGTGATCGAGCTCGGCTTCTACGCCTGCAACTTCCCCGAGGACGTCGGCGGCGCGGGGCTCGGCCATGTCGATTTCACCCTGGTGGAACGCGAGCTTGGCCGCGGCTCGATGGCGCTGACGCATTTCTTCGGGCGGCCGCAGAACATCCTGATGGCCTGCGAGGGCGAGCAGCGCGAGCGCTACCTCTTGCCCGCCGTCCGGGGCGAGAGGATGGACGCGCTGGCGATGACCGAACCGGGGGCGGGATCGGACGTGCGCGGCATGACATGCAGCGCCGTGCGTGACGGCGGCGACTGGGTGCTGAACGGCACCAAGCATTTCATCTCGGGCGCGAATCACGCCGATTTCGTCATCGTTTTCGTCGCGACCGGCGAGGATCAGACCCCGCGCGGCCCCAAGAAACGCATCACCACTTTCCTGGTCGACCGCGGCACGCCGGGCTTCACCATCCGCGACGGATACCGCTCGGTCAGCCATCGCGGCTACAAGAACATGATTCTGGAGTTTGACGATTGCCGCCTGCCCGATGCCCAGGTCCTGGGCGAGGTCGATGGCGGCTTTGCGGTGATGAACGACTGGCTTTACGCCACCCGGATCACGGTCGCGACCAACAGCGTCGGGCGCGCGCGGCGGGTCTTCGATTATGCGCTGAATTATGCCGCCGAACGCAAGCAATTCGGCCAGCCCATCGGCAGGTTCCAGGGCGTCAGTTTCCAGTTGGCCGACATGATCACCGAGATCGACGCCGCCGATTACCTGACGCTGGCCGCCGCCTGGCGGCTGGATCAGGGCCTGCCCGCGAATCGCGAGATCGCGTCGGCCAAGCTCTACGCCACCGAAATGCTGGCCCGTGTCACCGATGCGACGCTGCAAATCTATGGCGGCATGGGGCTGATGGACGATTTCCCCATCGAACGGTTCTGGCGCGATGCGCGGGTGGAACGGATCTGGGACGGCACCAGCGAGATCCAGCGCCATATCATCAGCCGCGATCTTCTGAGGCCGCTCGGTGCGTGACATATCCCGGCTTTTCCGCCCCCGTTCCATCGCCGTGATCGGCGGCGGCGCGTGGTGCGACAGCGTCGTGCGCCGCTGCCGCGAGATGGGCTTCGACGGGCCGATCTGGCCGGTCCATCCGACCAAGGACGCGGTCGGCGGGCAGCCCACGGTTCCCCGGTTGGAGGATCTGCCCGCCCCCCCCGACGCCTGTTTCATCGGCGTCAACCGGCAGGCCACCGTCGCGGCGGCGCGCATCCTGTCGGGCATGGGCGCGGGCGGCGCGGTCTGTTTCGCCTCCGGGTTTTCCGAGGCGCGGCAGGAGCTGACGGATGGCGCCGACCTGCAGGATGCGCTGCTGGAGGCGGCGGGCGAGATGCCGATCCTGGGGCCGAATTGCTACGGCTTCATCAATTATCTCGACGGCGCGCTGCTCTGGCCCGACCAGCATGGCGGCGAGCGGGTCGAGACAGGCATCGCGATCGTGACGCAAAGCTCCAACATCGCGCTCAACCTGACGATGCAGACGCGCGGCCTGCCGATCGCCTATGTGGTGACAGTGGGCAACCAGGCGCAGGTCGGGCTGGCAGGGATCGGCGAGGCGCTGCTGTCGGATCCGCGCGTCACGGCACTTGGCCTGCATATCGAGGGGATCGGCGATCTGCGCGCCTTCGAGGCGCTGGCGGCGACGGCGCGCGGGCTTGGCAAGCGGATCGTGGCGCTGAAATCCGGGGCCTCGGAACAGGCGCGCGCGGCGGCAGTGTCGCATACCGCCTCGCTGACAGGCAGCGATGCGGGCGGTCGGGCGTTCCTGGCGCGGTTGGGGATCGGGCAGGTCGACTCGCTGACCGGGATGCTGGAGGCGTTGAAACTGCTGCATGTTGCGGGGCCGCTCAGGTCCAATCGCATCGCGTCGCTGTCCTGTTCGGGTGGCGAGGCGAGCCTGATGGCCGATAGCGCGGTGGGGCGTGGGGTGGAGTTTCCGCCCCTGTCTGAGGCGCAGAAAACCGGCCTGCGCGCGGCCCTCGGCCCCAAGGTCGCGCTGGCCAACCCGTTGGATTACCACACTTATATCTGGGGCGATGAGGCGGCGCAAACGGTGGCCTTCACCGCCATGATGGACCCGTCGCTGGCGCTTGGCTGCCTGGTGCTGGACTTTCCCCGCCCCGACAAATGCAGCTATGACGACTGGCTGGCCACCTGCCGCGCGGTGAAGGCGGCGGGCGAGGCCTCGGGCGTGCCCATGGCGCTGGTCTCGACCTTGCCGGAAACCCTGCCGGAGGCGATCTGCAAGCAGATGGTGGCGCAGGGGGTGACGCCGCTTTGCGGGCTGACGGATGCGCTGACGGCGATCGAAATTGCCGGGCGGGAATTGCCGCAACCCGCAGCGCCCGTTTTCCTGCCGCGGCCCGTCACTCGTCCTGTCCTGCGGACCGAGGCCGAGGCAAAGGCGGCGCTGGCAAGGCATGGGCTGCGCGTGCCCGCATCGGGCCGCGCGCGCACGGCCAAGGATGCGGCCAGTATCGCCGCGCGGATCGGGTGTCCCGTGGTGCTCAAGGGCGAAGGCATCGCCCACAAGACCGAAAGCGGCGCGGTCAAGCTTGCTCTGACCCATCCTGACGCCGTGGCCGAGGCCGCGCGGGAGATGGCTGCGCCCTCCTACCTGGTCGAGGAGATGATCACCGGCACCCTGGCCGAATTGCTGATCGGTGTGGTTCTGGACCCCGCCCATGGCTATGTCCTGACGCTGGCGGCGGGCGGCGTCTGGACCGAATTGATGAATGACAGCATCAGCCTGCTGCTGCCGGTGGAGGGGCCGGAGATCGAGATGGCCCTGGATCAGCTTGGATGCGCCGCCTTATTGAAAGGTTACCGAGGTGCGCGGCCCGTCGATCTGCAGGCGGTGGTCAAGGCGGTGCTGGCGGTGCAGGATTACGTCATGACACGCGGCGCCCGCGTCGAGGAGATTGAAATCAACCCCCTGATCTGCACTGCGGACGCGGCCATTGCCGTCGATGCGCTGATCCGGGGAGAGGAGGACTAGATGACGGAAAACCCGGTAAAAACAGAGCGTCGCGGCCATGTGCTCGAGGTCACGCTGGACCGGCCCAAGGCCAATGCGATCGACCTGAAGACCAGCGTGATCATGGGTGATGTCTTCACCGAGTTCCGCGACGATCCCGACCTGCGCGTTGCCATCATCACCGGTGCGGGCGAGAGGTTTTTCTGCCCCGGATGGGACTTGAAGGCGGCGGCGGATGGCGATGCGGTCGATGGTGACTACGGCAAGGGCGGCTTTGGCGGCTTGCAGGAATTGCGCGGGCTGAACAAGCCGGTGATCGCGGCGGTGAACGGGATCTGCTGTGGCGGCGGGCTGGAGCTGGCGCTGTCGGCCGACATCATCCTTGCCGCCGATCACGCGCAATTCGCGCTGCCCGAGATCCGGTCCGGCACCGTCGCGGATGCCGCTAGCGTCAAGCTGCCCAAGCGCATTCCCTATCACATCGCGATGGAGATGCTGTTCACGGGGCGCTGGATCGACGCCGAGGAGGCGCATCGCTGGGGCCTGATCAACCACATTCACCCCGGCGCGGAGCTGCTTGAAAAGGCACGGGAAATGGCCGATCTGCTGGCTTCGGGTCCGCCGCTTGTCTACGCCGCGATAAAGGAGATTGTGCGCGAGGCCGAGGATATGAAATTCCAGGACGCGATGAACCGGATCACGCGCAGCCAGTTCGAGACGGTTGAAAGGCTCTACCGTTCCGAAGATCAGGCGGAAGGCGCGCGGGCCTTCGCCGAGAAACGCGATCCGGTCTGGAAGGGACGCTGAGCGTCAGATGCCGCAGATCTCGCGGATTGTCTCGGCATCCTCGGGATAGCCGAGGCGTTCGGCCATGGTCAGGGTCTGGGTGATGACCCCCACCGGCACATCGGTCAGCATCTCGAGGCTGAAGGCGTCAAAGCGGATCTTGGGGCGGGCATGGGTGTGGATCTCAGCGGCGCGCTTCAGGGGCTGGCCGACGAAATCCGACAGCGCCGCGTCATCCTCGGGGCGGTCGATGCGGAAGATGACGCCGGGGTTGTGGTTCAGCGCCAGCGCGAACCAGCGGGTGTAGCTTTCCAGCGCCAGGGCGACGGGATTATCCACATATTGCAGATACTTGCCGCTTTTCGTCAACAGGATCCGGTTGCGATACTTGATCGACCGGGGGCGCCGGTTTTCCGGCACGATCGAGGGGATCGCCGCCAAGGGTGAGCGCGCGGCGCAGAAGATGCGTTTGAACGGGGCCAGCGGTCCCAGCCCGTGGCCCCAGGGCACTTTCTCACGCTCGCCAAGCAGCGTCCAGGAGACCAGCCCGTCGGCCCCCTTGCGTTCATGCCCGACATCGAGGCCGCATGTCCGGATCAGGTTGGTGCTGAAAAGCGTGCCGCATCTCGGGTGCCCCAGACCCACGATATAGCTGTCCGGATCGACCTCAGCTTGAACGCCCATGACATGCCCCTTGCCTGTTTTTTGCAGATCATCCCCATTCAGGCCCGATCTGTCCACGCCGGATTTCCCCCCCGGCTCAGGCGGCGGGGGGGACCGCTTGCAGGCTTTGCACGCCGATATCGCCCTCGCGCGCGGCACGGATGGCCAGTGCCGCGGAATGTGACCCGGCCGCCGTGGTAAAATAGGGGATCTTGTCATAGAGCGCGACCGAGCGGATTTCGCGGCTGTCTTCAACGGCTTGCGCGCCTTCGGTCGTGTTCAGGACCATCGCGATGCGGTTGTCCTTCAGCATGTCGACGATATCGGGGCGGCCCTCATAGACCTTGTTCACCGTGTCGCAGGTCAGCCCGTGAGACTTGAGCCAGGCCGCCGAGCCGCGCGTGGCCACCAGGTCGAACCCCAGATCGGTCAGGATCTGCGCGGCCTCCAGCATCTGCGCGGTCTTGTCGGCATCCTTGATCGAGATGAAGACCAGGCCACTTTGCGGCAGGACCGTGCCCGCGCCCATCTGCGCCTTGAGGAAGGCGCGGGGGAAGGACACGTCCCACCCCATCACCTCGCCGGTGGAACGCATTTCGGGCCCCAGGATCGTATCGACACCGGGGAAGCGGGCGAAGGGCAGCACCGCTTCCTTGACGCTGAACCACGGCATCGCGGGGTCGGCCAGCGTCATCGGGTCGGCCATGGGCAGGGTGCCGGGCTTGGCGTCCGAGGGATAGCTGCCGCGATGGGTGAAATTGGTCAGGGGCTCGCCCGCCATCAGCCGCGCGGCGATGGAGGCGATCGCGGAGTCCGTCGCCTTGGCGACAAAGGGCACGGTGCGCGAGGCGCGGGGGTTGACCTCGATCAGGTAGACCTCACCGTCCTTGACCGCGAATTGCACGTTCATCAGCCCGACCACCTTGAGGCCCCGGGCCAGCGCCACCGTCTGCTTGTTCAATTCCTCGATGATTTCAGGGCTGAGCGAATGCGGCGGCAGGCAACAGGCGCTGTCCCCGGAATGCACGCCCGCCTCCTCGATATGCTGCATGATGCCCGCGACATGGACGTTTTCGCCATCGCAGAGCGCATCGACATCGACCTCGACGGCCCCGTCCAGGTAGCTGTCCAGCAGCACCGGGCTGTCGCCCGAAACCACCACGGCCTCGGCGATGTAGCGTTCCAGGTGGGCGGTGTCGCGCACGATCTCCATCGCGCGGCCGCCAAGCACGTAGGAGGGCCGGATGACCAGCGGATAGCCCAGGTTTTCCGCCGCCTCGCGCGCCGCCGCGTCGCTGGAGGCGATGGCGTTGACGGGCTGTTTCAGGCCAAGGCGGTTCACCAGGTCCTGGAACCGCTCACGGTCCTCGGCCAGGTCGATGGCGTCGGGCGTGGTGCCGAGGATCGGGATGCCCGCCTCCTCCAGCGCGTTGGCCAGCTTCAGGGGCGTCTGGCCGCCGAACTGGACGATGACGCCGTGCAGGGTGCCGCTTTGCAGCTCGACCCGCAGGATCTCCATGACATGTTCGAAGGTCAGCGGCTCGAAATAGAGGCGGTCCGAGGTGTCGTAATCGGTGCTCACCGTCTCGGGGTTGCAGTTGATCATGATCGTCTCATAGCCCGCGTCGGTCAGGGCGAAACAGGCATGACAGCAGCAATAGTCAAATTCGATGCCTTGGCCGATCCGGTTGGGTCCACCGCCCAAAATCACGACTTTTCTGGCCTCTGTGGGGCGGGCTTCACATTCCGCTTCACCCATGACGCTGTGTTCATATGTTGAATACATGTAAGGCGTCTGCGCTTCGAACTCCGCCGCGCAGGTGTCGATGCGCTTGAACTGCGCGACGACGCCCTGGGCGATGCGCGCATTGCGGATATCGGATTCCTTCGCGTCGGTCAGGCGGGCCAGGCGCGCATCGGTGAAGCCCATCATCTTGAGCGCGCGCAGCCCGTCAGCGTCCTGTGGCAAGCCATTGAGGCGGATGTTGTTTTCCGTCTCGACGATCTCGCGGATACGAGCCAGGAACCACGGGTCGAACGAGGTGATCGCGTGGATCTCGTCATCCGAGAGCCCCTCGCGCATGGCCTGCGCGATGACACGGATGCGGTCCGGCGTCTGGTCGGACAGCGCCTTGAAAATCGCGGCCTTGTCGGGGGCGCCCGGAATGGCGATCTCGTCAAAGCCGGTCAGGCCCGTCTCCATGCTGGCCAGCGCCTTTTGAAGGCTCTCGTGGATCGTGCGCCCGATGGCCATGGCCTCGCCCACCGATTTCATCGCCGTGGTCAGGTTGGGCTGGCTGCCCGGAAACTTCTCGAAGGCGAAACGCGGGATCTTGGTCACGACATAGTCGATGGTCGGCTCGAAGCTGGCCGGTGTCACCTTGGTGATGTCATTGTCCAACTCATCCAGCGTGTAGCCCACGGCCAGTTTCGCGGCGATCTTGGCGATGGGAAAGCCCGTGGCCTTGGAGGCCAGCGCCGAGGAGCGGCTGACGCGCGGGTTCATCTCGATCACGACCATGCGGCCATCATCGGGGTTCACCGCCCATTGCACATTGGAGCCGCCGGTTTCCACCCCGATCTCGCGCAGCACGTTGATGCTATGCGTGCGCATGATCTGGTATTCCTTGTCGGTCAGCGTCAGGGCCGGGGCGACGGTGATGCTGTCGCCGGTATGCACGCCCATCGGATCGACGTTCTCGATGGAGCAGACGATGATGGCGTTGTCGGCGCTGTCGCGCACGACCTCCATCTCGAACTCCTTCCAGCCCAGAAGGCTTTCGTCGATCAGGATCTGCCCGACCGGCGAGGCATCCATGCCCGAGCGGCAGTAATGGATATAGTCCTCGCGGTTATAGGCGACACCGCCCCCCGTGCCGCCAAGCGTGTAGGCGGGGCGGATGATGGCGGGCAGGCCGATCTCCTCCAGCGCCTCCAGCGCGATGGCGACGCCGGCCTGAAGGTCGGGCTTGCCGCTCTCTTTTTTCGGGGCGGTGACGATGGTGGCCTTTGGGTTCTCGATCCCCAACCGGTCCATCGCCTCGCGGAACAGCTTGCGATCCTCGGCCATTTCGATGGCCTCGCGCTTGGCCCCGATCATCTCGACGCCGAATTTCTCCAGCACGCCCATTTCCTCCAGCGCGAGGCTGGTGTTGAGGCCCGTCTGCCCGCCCATGGTCGGCAAGAGGGCGTCGGGGCGTTCCTTCTCGATGATCTTGGCCACGATCTCGGGCGTGATCGGCTCGATATAGGTGGCGTCGGCCAGGCCAGGATCGGTCATGATCGTGGCGGGGTTGGAGTTGACCAGGATCACCCGGTAACCTTCTTCGCGCAGGGCCTTGCAGGCTTGCGCGCCGGAATAGTCGAACTCGCAGGCCTGCCCGATGACGATGGGCCCCGCGCCGATGATCATGATGGAGTTGATATCGGTTCTTTTCGGCATTTTGGCACCCCGGTGGCAGACAGGTGGACGCGCGAGCGGCCCGCGCGCAAATTGTTCTGCGTTTTAGGCATATCGCGCCGGGGCGCAAGGGGGCGGGGGCAGGTTTTGCGGAAATACCCGCGTGGGGTCACGCCATATAGTCGCGCGTCAGCGGCACCGCCTGCTTGTCGCGGGCCAATTGCACCTGGAAGACGCATTGCCGACCGTGCCGGAATGCCATCTCGCTTGCGGCAAGGTAATAGCGCCACATGCGCACGAAGCGCTCGTCATAGAGCATCAGCGCCGCCTCCGACTTGGCCTCGAACCGCTCCAGCCAGTGGCGCAGGGTCTCGGCGTAATGCAGCCGCCAGACCTCGATATCGGTCTGAAAGAGCCCCGCCGCCTCGAACGCGCGCGACATTTCCGACAGCGCGGGGACATAGCCGCCCGGAAAGATGTATTTCGTGATCCAGGGGCTGGTGGTGCCGGGCGGGGCGGCGCGCCCGATAGTGTGGATCAGGGCCACGCCATCCTCGGTCAACCGGTCGCGCACGGTGTCGAAATAGGTCCGGTAATGCGGCACGCCGACATGTTCGAACATGCCGACCGAGACGATGCGGTCGAACTGCCCGGTCACGTCGCGGTAATCGCGCAGCTCGAATTTCACCTTGTCCGACAGCCCCTCGGCCTCGGCGCGCTTGGTGGCCCAGGCATGTTGCTCGGTCGAGAGGGTGACGCCCAGAACCTCGGCCCCGTGATCGCGCGCGAGGCTGAGCGCCAGCCCGCCCCACCCGCAGCCGATCTCGAACACGCGCATTCCGGGCTCCAGCAGCAATTTTCTGGCGATATGCGCCTTCTTGGCGGCCTGCGCTTCCTCCAGGCTCATCTCGGGCTGCCGGAAATAGGCGCAGGAATATTGCCGGTCTTCGTCGAGGAAGAGATCGTAGAGCGTCGCCGACAGGTCATAATGATGCGCCACGTTCTGCCGCGCGCGATGGGCCGGGTTCCACTGGTCGGAGCGGCGTCGTGCCCGCCTCGCGGCCTGCGACGACCTGCGCCACCACAGATGACCCGAACGTTCCACGTTCACGGTCAGGAAGGTCAGAAACCCGCGCAGGTCGTCATCGCCTATGGTCAGGCGGCCATCCATATAGCCCTCGCCCAGGGCCATATCGGTGGTCAGCACCAGCTTGCGGGGCAGGTCGGGGTCGTGAAACCGCAGCGACACCGACGGGCCGTCGGCGCCCGAATAGGTCCGGGTCGTGCCATCCGCAAGCTGCACGTCAATGCGGCCCACGCGCACGAAGCCGCGCATAATGTGATCGAAGAGGCGCTCCCACATCGCCCGCACTCCCTCGGAAATCCCCGACATATTCCATCGCTTACGCGTCCGAGATTGCCGTTTCGCGCGGCGAATTCAAGCCCTTGGCGACCTGGCGCACGCAACCGTACCTTTCGCGCCGATGACGCGGCTTGACTTCCCGCGCCTGAGACGGTGTATCCGCACGGGTGATTATCCAGCCCCGAAGGGACTTAAACATGCACAGCTTTCGCAGCCATACATGCGCCGATCTGACCAAAGCCGATGTCGGTGAACCCGTGCGCCTGTCGGGATGGGTCCACCGGGTGCGCGACCATGGCGGGGTGCTGTTCATCGACCTGCGCGACCATTACGGCATCACGCAAGTTATCGCCGATGGCGACAGCCCGGTCTTTTCGCAGCTGGAGAAAGTGCGTTCCGAATGGTGCATCCGCATCGACGGCACCGTGCTGGAACGCGATGCGTCGCTGGTCAACCCGAACCTGCCGACCGGCGAGATCGAGGTTTTCGTGCGTGATCTGGAAGTTTTGGGCGCCGCCGGTGAATTGCCGCTGATGGTGTTCGGCGATCAGGACTACCCGGAAGAAACGCGCCTGCGCTACCGCTTTCTCGATCTGCGGCGCGAGAAGATGCAGAAGAACATGAAGCTGCGCTCGGATGTCGTCCGCTCGATCCGGCAACGCATGTGGGACGCCGATTTCAACGAGTTCCAGACCCCCATCATCACCGCATCCTCGCCCGAAGGCGCGCGCGATTTCCTGGTGCCAAGCCGCCTGCATCCGGGCAAGTTCTACGCCCTGCCGCAGGCCCCGCAGCAGTTCAAGCAGTTGCTGATGGTTTCGGGCTTCGACAAGTATTTCCAGATCGCGCCGTGTTTCCGCGACGAAGACCCGCGCGCCGACCGCTCGCCCACCGATTTCTACCAGCTCGACATGGAGATGTCGTTTGTGACGCAAGAGGATGTGTTCAACACCATCCAGCCGGTGATTCAGGGCATTTTCGAGGAATTCGGCGAGGGGCATAGCGTCGACAAGGTCTGGCCGCAGATTTCGTATCGCGACGCGGCGCTCTGGTATGGCACCGACAAGCCCGACCTGCGCAACCCGATCAAGATGGAAGTCGTCTCCGAGCATTTCCGTGGTTCGGGCTTCGCTATCTTCGCCAAGCTGTTGGAGCAGGAGGGGACAGAGGTGCGCGCCATTCCGGCACCGGGTGGCGGCAGCCGCAAGTTCTGCGACCGCATGAACAAGTTCGCGCAGGAGGAAGGGCTGCCGGGGATGGGCTATATCTTCTGGCGCGACCAGGGCGAAGGGATGGAGGCCGCGGGCCCTCTGGCCAAGAATATCGGCCCCGAACGCACCGAAGCGATCCGCACGCAGCTTGGCCTTGGCGTCGGCGATGCGGCGTTCTTCCTGGCGGGCAAACCGTCCCAGTTCGAGCTTGTCGCAGGCCGCGCCCGCACTGTCATTGGCAACGAGCTGAAACTGACCGAAGAAAACCGCTTCGCCTTTGCCTGGATCGTCGATTTCCCGCTCTACGAGAAGGACGAGGAGACCGGCAGGATCGACTTCAGCCACAACCCGTTCTCGATGCCGCAAGGCGGGATGGCGGCACTGGAGGGCGATCCGCTAGAGGCGCTTGGCTACCAGTATGACCTGGCCTGCAACGGGTATGAACTGGTCTCGGGCGCGATCCGGAACCACAAGCCCGAGATCATGTTCAAGGCGTTCGAACTGGCCGGCTACGGCGAGGCGGAGGTGCGCAAGCGTTTCGGCGGCATGGTCAACGCCTTCACCTTCGGCGCGCCGCCGCATGGCGGATGTGCGGCGGGGATCGACCGGATCGTGATGCTCCTGGCCGATGAGGCCAATATCCGCGAGGTCATCCTCTTCCCGATGAACCAGCGCGCCGAGGATCTGATGATGGACGCCCCGTCCGAGCCCGCATCCGGGCAGTTGATGGAACTGGGCCTGCGCGTCATTCCGCAGGACTGACCGAGGGGGCGGCGGATTGCTGCTCGCCGCCCTCATCTTGATCTATCGCGCCTCTGATGGGTAGGGTATGGTTGCGCTCAGACCGACTTGACCGGATGTTTTTGCCCGATGTCCTTCCACGCACAAATTCGCTTCGGCACCGGGCTTTCGCCCGCCCATCCGCCTGCCTCGCGTGACGAGATGCTGGCCCGTCTGGCCGGTCCCGACCAGATCGCCGCCGCCTTTCCGCAGGAAGGGTATGCGGCGCGCGCAGAACGTGCGCTGGAATTTGTCGCTGCCCGCCGCGACCTCACGCAGGGCGAGGCCGAGGCTGCGCTGTCCGAACGCCTGTCGCGCGAAATGCGCGAGGACAATTTTCGCCAGATGGCGCTGACGCTTGCGCGTGGCGTGGCCAGCCCGGATGGCCTTCGCGAACGCCTGACCTGGTTCTGGGCCGATCATTTCACCACCGTGCGCCGCAGCGCCGCGATGCGGGGCGCCATCACCGGCTATGTCGAGGACGCCATTCGCCCCCATGTCGCGGGCCGGTTCGGCGACATGCTGGCATCGGCTGTCCTGCATCCCGCGATGGTGCTCTACCTTGATCAGGATCGCTCGGTCGGACCCAATTCGCCTGCCGGATTGCGGACCGGGCTCAGCCTGAACGAGAACCTGGCGCGCGAGGTGCTGGAACTGCACACGCTCGGCGTCGATGCGGGCTACAGCCAGCGCGACGTGCGCGAAATGGCCGAGTTGCTGACCGGTATCGGCATCCGCCAGAGGCGGGAGCTGATCTTTCGCCCCGGCCATGCCGAACCGGGCGCTGAAACGGTCTTCGGCGCGACCTATGGCGGGGCGCGTTCGGCCGATCTCTCCGAGATCCGGGCGGCCCTGCACGATCTTGCCCTGCGCCCCGAAACCGCGCGCCATATTTGCGGCAAGCTGGCCGACTATTTCATCTCCGACACGCCCGATCCCGGCCTGATAGACACCATGGCGGCGGTCTGGGACGATACCGGCGGCGCCTTCTTGCCGGTCCTGGACACGATGCTGTCACACCGCGCCGCCTGGTCGGATGCGCCGGGGCGGGTCAAGCGCCCGTTTCATTTCATCACCTCGGCCCTGCGCGCCCTCGGGTCTCCGCCCGACCAGATCGCCAATGCCTCGCGTCAGAGGGTCAACACGCGGCTGAACCTGCCGCTCATTGCCATGGGCCAGCGCTGGCAAGGGGCGGCGGGTCCGGATGGCTATCTCGACGATGACCGCGAGTGGATCCGGCCCCAAACGCTGGCCGCTCGGATCGGGTGGGCGATGCTGACGGCGAGCGAGATGCCGCGGCTGCCCGATCCGCGCGATTTCGTCGTGACCGCGCTTGGCGACACGGCCAGCCCCGATCTGCGTCGCGCCGCCGCCCGCGCCGAAACCCGCGCCGAGGGGGTTGGCATCGTGCTGGCCGCGCCCGAGTTCCAGAGGAGCTGACATGCCCGCTATCACCCGCCGCCAGATGCTTGCCCTTGGATGCTCGGCCGCCGCCAGCCCGCTGATCACACCCGTGGCCTTCGCCTCGTTGCCCACCGATCACCGGCTGGTCGTCATCATCCTGCGCGGCGCGATGGACGGGCTGGACGTGGTGCAGCCCTATGGCGACCCGGCGCTGGCGAGGCTTCGGCCTGGCTTCGATATCGGGCCGGACGCAGGCGCGCGCGACCTCGACGGGTTCTTCGCGCTGCATCCCGGTCTGCGCGATCTCTGGCCGCTTTGGCAGGCCGGTGAGCTTGGTTTTGCCCATGCTGTTTCAACGCCCTACCGCAACGCGCGCAGCCATTTCGACGGCCAGGATCTTCTGGAGGCGGGGACCGGGCCGGGCGCGGATGCGCGTGATGGCTGGCTCAACCGGCTGGTGCAGACCATTCCCGGTGCGACGCGGGAAACCGCGCTGGCCGTGGGCCGGGACGAGGCGCTGATCCTGCGTGGGGCCGCGCCCACCTCGGACTGGTCGCCCGCCGCGCGCCTGCTGCTGTCGCCGGCGACCTCGGACCTGCTGGCTGCCGTCTACCACGACGATCCGCTGTTCCAGGCGTCTTTCGATGAGGCGCAATTCCTGTCCGGTCTGCTCCATGGCGACTTCTCCGAGGTGGAGGGCGACGGGATGATGGCGGGCATGCAGGACGCGATGGCAGGCGCGGGCCAGGCCGAAGCCGTCAACGTGATTGCCGATTTCGCCGCCGAACGGCTGCGCGCAGAGGCGCGGATCGCCAGTTTTTCGATCGGCGGTTGGGACACGCATCGCAGCCAGCAGGGCGGGCTGACCCGCGCGCTCGGCCATCTGTCGACCGCGATCTTGCGGCTGCGCGCGGGGCTTGGACCGGACTGGGGCCAGACCACCGTTCTGGCAATGACCGAGTTCGGCCGCACGGCGGCTGAGAACGGCAGCGGCGGCACCGATCACGGCACCGGCAGCGCGTTGATCATGGCGGGCGGCGCGGTGCGCGGGGGCCGGGTGATGGGCGATTGGCCGGGGCTGGAGGAGGCCGCGCTCTTCGATCGGCGCGACCTGATGCCGACCCGTGATATCCGCGCCTATGCCGGGTGGGCCATGGCGGGGCTTTTCGGCACCGACCGCGGCGCATTGGAAGGCCAGGTGTTTCCCGGGCTCGACCTGGGCGCCGATCCCGGGCTGCTGCGATAGGTCACGGGGCGCCGATCAGACCGCCGCCATGCCCGCCATCCGGGAGACCAGCTGCGCCTTGAGCCGCGCCCGTTCGCCCTGCTTCAGCGTTCCCGGCAGCGCGGTCGCGGTTTCCGCCAGCAACGTGTCATGCGCCGAGCGGGCCAGCCCAAGCAGGAACCGGCGCAGATACCCCATCGGCGGCGCGTCCCGGTCCAGCAGCGCGATGGCATGGGCCAGGTCTTCGCGCAGCGCCAGACGGTCAGGCTCCAGCACCGTCGCATCCAGCGGGCGCGGCCCTTGCGGGCGCATATCCTCGGGCAGGTGACGCAGGATCTCGGACTGGAAGGCGGCCAGCGTGTCGACCGGCTTGGGCAGGAACCCGTCCGCCCCGGCCTCAAGCGCCGTCCTGGCCGCCGCTTCCCGCTCCGCGCCCGAAGTGGCCAGCACGACCGGCACCCGGTGCGCGGCGCGGTTCATTTCGCGGATCAGCGACAGGCCCGAGCCGTCCGGCAGCCCCAGATCGACCACCGCGACCGAAGGCCGGTAGGTTCTCAGGTGCCGATGGGCCGAGGCCAGGCAGTCGGCCCGCCGGATGCGCGCGCCCGAGCGCAGGCACAAGAGGCGCAGCGCCTCGGATGCGAAGCGGCTGTCTTCCACCGCCAGGATGGTCAGCCCCTGCAAGGGCCGCGCGGGCGTCGGTTTCGGATGAAAGAACGGCAGGTCAGTATCCGTTCTGGACGTATCGGTTTCCATAATCATAGCCCCCCAAAGGCGATTCTGGGGATGATTAAACAGTCTCAAGGTTGACAGATCGTAAATGCCGCCGCGGCGACGCGCCGCTTGTCTTTTCGCGGCCGCAGCGCCATATCCGGGACCAGACCAGCAAGGAAGGAAATCGGATGATCGGACGGCTCAACCACGTCGCCATCGCGGTGCCCGATCTGGAGGCGGCAACCGCCCAGTATCGCGACACGTTGGGAGCAAGAGTGAACCCGCCCCAGGATGAGCCCGACCACGGCGTCACCGTCGTCTTCATCGAGCTTCCCAACACCAAGATCGAGCTTCTGCACCCCCTGGGCGAGGGCAGCCCGATCGCGGGCTTCCTGGAGAAGAACCCCTCGGGCGGCATCCATCACATCTGCTACGAGGTCGAGGATATTCTGTCCGCCCGCGACCGGCTGCAAGCCTCGGGCGCACGTGTCCTTGGCACCGGCGAGCCCAGGATCGGCGCGCATGGCAAGCCGGTTCTGTTCCTGCATCCCAAGGATTTCACCGGCACGCTGGTCGAATTGGAGCAGGTGTGATGTCGATCTTTTCCGCCATCGCGCTTCTGGCCGTGATCTGGTTCATGACGCTTTTCGTGATCCTGCCGCTGAACCTGACCACCCAGGACGAGGCCGGATCGCGGGTGCGCGGCACCATGGGCTCCAGCCCGGTAGAGCCCCGCCTCAAGCGCAAGTTCATTCTCACATCAATCGTGGCACTGGTGCTGTGGCTGGTGATCGTCGGCGTGATCCTGAAGGGCTGGATCACGGTGGATGATTTCGACCTCTTCCGCCGTTTCGGCGGTCCGGGCGGCTAATTCCGGTTCAGCCGGTGATAGAGATGCGTGAAGGTGGCGGCCCCCAGGATCGGCACCAGAAGGTTGATCACCGGGATCGTCAGCGGCACCGCCATCAGCACACCCGCGGCGAAGATCTGCACCCGGTGACGCTTGCGAAAGCGGCGGGCCTCAGTGGGCTCCATCCGCCGCAACGCCACCAGTTGCGCGTATTCGCGGCCCAGGAGAATGCCGTTCACGCCCCAGAAGATCAGCGGCGCAAGCGGGGCCAGGAAGATATAGGCGACCAGCGCCACGAGGTTCACGGCCACCAGCAGCCCGAGAAACCGCGCCGAGTCCACCAGCCCCTCGGCCAGCCCCTGGTGGCGCGCGGGCGGCAGGGTGGGGTAATGCCGATCCTCCACCGCATCGGCGATCCGGTCGAGGAAAATGCCGGTGAAGGCCGAGGCGACCGGGATCATCAGGAAGATCGAGGCGAGCAGCATCACCGGCACGGCGGCCCACCCCGCGGCGGTGCCAATGCCGCCGATCTCGCCGATCCAGGGCAGGGTGAGGGTCTCGGGCACCAGCCAGCCGATCAGCAGCGCGACCAGCCAGTAGATCCCGACAAGCAGCGCCACGGTCAGCGCCAGCCCGGTCAGGAGGACAGAGGCAAAGCGCGGGTCGGGCAATTGCCGCAGCGCGCGCAGGAAATCGGTCAGGATCATTCCGCCACCCAGGTGGTGATGCGGTCGAGGTCGGGGCGCGGGCGTTCCGGGGGCAGGGCGGTTTCCGTGCCCAGGTGGATGAAGCCCGCGACGAATTCATGCGCCTCCAGCGTCAGGCCCTCGGTCAGGAACACCCGGTCCAGCGCCATCCAGCCGGTCAGCCAGTTGGCGCCCCATCCGCTGGCCAGCGCCGCATTGACCAGTGCAAGGCAGACCGCGCCGGCAGAGAGGATCTGCTCGACCTCCGGCACCTTTTCGGCCTCAACCGGCGCGGCGATGACCGCGACGACCAGATGCGCATCGGCAAAGCTGCGGCGCGATTTCTCGACCTTTTCAGCATCCAAACCGGCCTCGGCCCCCCGCGTCGCCGTCAGCTCTGCCAGCCGCGCACATGCCGCACGCTCCAGCACGACAAAGCGCCACGGTTCCAGCTTGCCGTGATCGGGGCTGCGGGCGGCGGCACGGAGCAGCGTCTCGACCGTCTCCCGATCCGGCACCGGCCCGGTCAGCGTCTTGGCAGGCCGCGAGCGGCGGCTCAGCAGGAACTCCATCACCTCGGGGCGCGGCGTCAGTGGGGCAAAGTCGGTCATCTGGGTCCTCGTGCGGCGTGTCTACAAGGCCATGTCGGACACGGGCGCGGAAAGATCAAGATGGGCGGGGCTGGTCTCGCCTGTCTTCGAGAACTTCTCCCATCTGACATTCTCGCGAAAAAGGACCGAACTCCGGCCGACTTTACTTTCATTTTGATGAAAATACCTCGGGGTCGTCATTGTTGCGCCATTGGTCCGAGCGGGTTGCCAGTGGTTGCGCCATTGGTCCGAGAACCCACTGGCGACGGCGACGGGCAGAGCCCCGGCGGATCTGATTGCGAAGCAATTCGACACCGCCCCGTGAGAATACCTACGACGCCTTCTTCTTGCGCGCCGTCTTCGTCTTGCCGCCCTTGGCCGCGCGTTCCTTGATCAGTTGCACGGCCATCTCCATGGTGACATCCGCGGGCTCCGTGCCCTTCGGGATCGTCGCGTTGACCTTCTCCCATTTCACATACGGCCCATAGCGCCCATCCATCACGTTGACGGGGCCACCTTTCTCGGGATGCTCTCCCAATTCCTTCAACGGCTTGGCCGTCGCCCGTCCGCCGCCGCGCTTGGCGGCTTTCTCGGCAATAAGCTCCACCGCGCGGTTCATGCCGACGGTAAAGACCTCCTCGACCTCGGGCAGGTTGGCGTAGATGCGGCCATGCTTGACGAAAGGCCCGTAGCGTCCGATACCCGCCTCGACCGGCTCGCCATCTTCGGGGTGCGGACCGATCTGGCGCGGCAGAGACAGCAGCGTCAGCGCCTTTTCCAGGTCCATATCCTCGGGCCGCCAGCCTTTCGGAAGCGAGGCGCGGGGCGGTTTCTTGTTCTCTTCCGTCGCCTCGCCACGCTGCACGTATGGCCCGAACCGGCCCGAGCGCAGGGTGATCACATCCTCACCATCCTCGCCCAACACCTTGTCACCGGTCAGGTTTTCCGGATCGCCGCCGATGGGCCGGGTGTAACGACATTCCGGGTAGTTGCCGCAGCCCACGAAGCCGCCGGTTTTCGAGGTCTTGAGATGCAGCTTGCCGGTGCCGCAAAGCGGGCAGATGCGCGGGTCCGAGCCGTCCTCGCGCGGGGGGTAGAGTTGCGGCGCGAGCGCTGCGTCCAGCTTGTCCAGGACTTCGGTGATCCGCAGCTCGGATGTCTCTGAAATCGCGGCGGAAAAGTCGCGCCAGAACTGGGCCAGAACCTGCTTGTAATCGCGATCCCCGGCGGAGACGTCGTCAAGCTCCTCCTCCAGGTTGGCGGTGAATTCATAGCCCACATACTTGCGGAAGAAATTCAGCAGAAAGATGGTGACGATCCGCCCCTTATCCTCTGGAATCAACCGGTTCTTGTCCTTGGTGACATATTCGCGGTCCTGGATCGTGGTCACGATCGAGGCATAGGTCGAGGGTCGCCCGATACCCAGTTCCTCCATCCGCTTGACCAGTGTCGCCTCGGTGTAGCGCGGCGGCGGCTGGGTGTGGTGCTGGAGCCCGAGGACTGCGCCGGATGTGCTGAGGATCGCGGCGTCATTGGCGCGCGCGCCTTCCGATTTCGTGACAGGTTTGTCCGCTTTTTCTGACAGTTTTGTCCATTCCGCCTCCAGCGCGCCCGCAACCGGCTTCAACGCGTCGCCCTCGTCGATCTGGGGCAGGCGGGCGCTGTCTTCGCCCTCGTCATCATCGCGGCCTTCCTCGTAGACCTTCAGGAAGCCGTCGAAATTGATCACCTGGCCGGTGGCGCGCAGGGCGACCTCGCCGCTGTCATCGGCAATATCGACGGTGGTGCGTTCCAGCCGGACCGATTCCATCTGGCTGGCGATGGTGCGTTTCCAGATCAGCTCATAGAGCTTGCGCTGGTCGGGTTCGCTCAGCTTGATCTTGTCGGGCGTCAGCGACATGTCGGTCGGGCGCACGCATTCATGCGCCTCCTGCGCGTTCTTGGCCTTGTTCTTGTAGAGGCGCGGCTTGTCCGGCACGTAATTGGCGCCGTAAAGCGTGCCGATCGTGTCGCGCGCGGCACTCACCGCCTCGGGCGCCATGTCGATGCCGTCGGTCCGCATATAGGTGATGTGACCCGCCTCATAGAGCCGCTGCGCGGTGCTCATGGTCTGGCGCGCGCCGAAACCGAATTTGCGACTCGCCTCCTGTTGCAGGGTCGAGGTCATGAAGGGCGCGGAGGGGTTGCGGGTGCCGGGTTTGGCCTCGACCCGCACGGCGCTGAGCGCGCGCGAGGCGACCGCCTTGACCGCCAGACCGGCAGCGGCGGCGGTTTCCAGGTCGAAACGATCCAGCTTCTTGCCGCCAAGCGTGGTCAGCCGCGCCTCGAAGCGTTTCCCGCGCGGGGTTTCCAGCACCGCCTTGACGGACCAGTATTCGCGCGGGTTGAAGGCCTCGATCTCCATCTCGCGTTCGACGATCAGGCGCAGGCAGACCGATTGCACCCGGCCCGCCGATTTCGCCCCCGGCAGCTTGCGCCAGAGGACCGGAGAGAGATTGAAACCGACGAGGTAATCCAGCGCGCGGCGGGCCAGGTAGGCCTCGACCAGTGGCGCATCGACCTCGCGCGGGTTCTTCATCGCCTCGGTCACGGCGGATTTGGTGATCGCGTTGAAGACGACGCGGGAAACCGGCGTGTCCTTCCTGATCGCCTTCCTTTTGCGCAGCGCCTCTTCCAGGTGCCAGCTGATCGCCTCGCCCTCGCGGTCGGGGTCGGTGGCGAGGATCAGGTTGTTGTCGTCCTTCAGCGCATCGGCGATGGCCTTGACGTGCTTGCGGCTGTCGGCACCGACCTCCCATTTCATCTCGAACCCGTTCTCGGTGTCGACCGATCCGTCCTTGGGGGGCAGGTCGCGCACATGGCCGTAGGAGGCCAGCACCGTGTAGTCGGAGCCGAGATATTTGTTGATTGTCTTGGCTTTGGCAGGGGATTCGACGACGACGACGGGCATTCATGAACCTTCAGATAACGGCGCTTGGGTGGCGGGCGAACATGTGGTGCCTCACCCGCGCTTGTCAATGCGTGATCGGAAAAAGCGCTACGGTACGGCGGGAATGGGCGAGGAGGGCCGCAGGCCCGAGGAGCGGCTAACCGCGCGGTGCGCCGATCGAAATCAGCCCGCCGGGTTGGCGGGTGATCTCTCCGTCCAGTTCCAGCGCGGCCAGCATCGGCGCGGCCTCGCCCGTGCTGACGCCCAGGTCGCGCAACAGCTGATCCTCCGAGACCGGAGCGGGGCCAAGCTGACCCAGGATCTGGCGGTGCAGCGCGGCGTGGTCGCGCCAGGGGCGCTGGGGTTGCGGCGGAGGGGCGGGCGGCTCCTGCAACTGCATCCGGGCCTGTTGCGGCGCGGGGGGGCCAAGCGCCTCGATCACGTCCTCGGCGCCGCGCACCAGCGTCGCGCCGTCGCGCAGCAGCAGGTTGCAGCCCGAGGCGCGGGTATCCATCGGGTGGCCCGGCACCGCCAGCACCTCGCGCCCCTGGTCGAGCGCGTTCTTTGCCGTGATCAGGCTGCCGGAACGCGCCGCCGCCTCCACCACCACGACGCCGAGGGCAAGCCCCGAGACGATGCGGTTGCGGCGCGGGAAATGGCGCGCCTGCGCCTCCATCCCGAAGGCCTGTTCGGAGAGGCGCAGGCCGGATCTGGCGATATCCGCCGCCAGGTCGGTGTTCTCGGCGGGGTAGACCACGTCGAGCCCGCCCGCCTGCACCGCGATGGTGCCGGTCTTCAGCGCCGCCCTATGCGCCAGCGTGTCGATGCCGCGCGCGAGGCCCGAGACGATGACATAGCCCGCCGCGGCCAGGTCAGCGGCCAGCCGCGTCGCCATCCGCGCCCCGAGTGACGAGGCGTTGCGGGTGCCGACCATCGCGATCATCGGGCGGGTCAACAGATCGGTGTCGCCAAGCGCCCAGAGGACGGGCGGCGCATCGGTGAGGTCGCAAAGTGCTGCGGGATAGGTCGGATCGCCCAGGCTGAGCATCCGTGCGCCCGCGCGTCTGGCCGCGCGAACCTCGGCCAGTGCGACCCCCTCGGGACAGGCGGTGTAGCTGTCGACACCGGCGGCCTGCGCGATCTGCGGAAGGGCGTCCAGCGCGGCGGTTGCGCGCCCGTGTGCCGCCATCAGGCGGCGATAGGTGGCGGGGCCGACGCGGCGCGATCTGATCAGGCGCAGACGTGCCAGCCGTTCCGCGCCGTCGTCTGCGGGGCGGGCGGTATAGGCGACGGCTGCCTCGTCGAATCCGGGTGCATCATCCTCGAACATGGCCCCGACGCTAGGGTGCCACTGGTTAACAGCGCGTTTACGGGCAGGATTACTGTGAAAGGCTCTTGGTGAAGCGGCGCACGGGCAGGGGGAAGGGGCCGTCGGAAGTGTCCAGCATGACCTCGATCACGCCCTCCTCACGCCAGCCCTGGCGCGCATAGAACCGCGCGGCGGCATGGTTGCCCAACCCGCAATCAAGCCGCGCGATGGGCGTACCGCCCGCTGCCAGCCGCGCCTCGGCATCGGCCATCAGCGCCGCCGCCAGCCCGGTGCCGCGTGCGGATGGCGCGACGTAGAGCTGGTTGATCTCGTCCGGTTTCAACGCCACGAAACCAAGCGGCGCGCCGTCGGGGCCGCCCACGTGCAGGCCCGCGTCAAAGCCGATCAGGCGGCGGGTGAAATCGTCGCGCGTGCGCAGCGCGGTCAGGGCGGCGGGCACGTCGGCGGCATGGGCCTCGTGCCAGCCCTGGTACCAGATCTCGGTGAGGGCGGGGATGTCTGCGGGTGTGGCGGGGCGGATGGGATGGGTCATAGGGGTGTCATCCGTCTCGTTCCGGTTCAGCCGGATCACTGGAGAAAATCGCGATCTTGTTTCCTTGCGGGTCGCGCAGGTAGCCGACATAGAAATCCGGTCCATAACCCGCGCGAAACCCCGGCTGGCCCTCATCGGAGCCGCCTGCAGCAAGGGCTAAGGCGTGAAGGTCGCGAACTTGGGCCTGATTGCGCGCCTCGAACGCGACCATCGACCCGTTGCCAGCCGTGGCGGGGCACCCGTCGAAGGGCGGCTTCACGTAGAAATCCGACGAGGCTGCAGGCTGCCCGACCGGTATCGGCAGCGTGTAGCTGAGGCCCGCCGGACCTTCGGTCAGCCCGTAACCAAGGACTGGCAGGAACGCCGAGTAGAACAGTTTTGCCCGCGCGATGTCATCCGCTCCGACGGTCACATAGGCAATCATGCCGCAGACCCGCCCACCGTCAGCCCGCCAATCAGCAAGGTCGGCTGGCCCACGCCCACCGGCACCCATTGACCGGCCTTGCCGCAGGTGCCCATGCCGGGATCGAGCGCCATGTCATTGCCGATCGCGCGGATTTTCTGAAGGGCGGTCGCACCGTCGCCGATTAGCGTCGCACCCTTGACCGGGGCACCGATCTTGCCGTCCTGCACCCGGTAGGCCTCGGTGCAGGAGAACACGAACTTGCCATTGGTGATATCGACCTGGCCGCCGCCGAAGCCCACGGCATAGATGCCGTCCTTGACCTCGGAGACAATATCGCCGGGGCTGGCCGCGCCGCCCAACATGTAGGTGTTGGTCATGCGCGGCATGGGCGCGTGGGCGTGGCTTTCGCGGCGGCCATTGCCGGTGGCGGGCACCCCCATCAGGCGGGCGTTCTGGCGGTCCTGCATGAAGCCCACCAGCACGCCATCCTCGATCAGCGTGGTCCTGGAGGACGGCGTGCCCTCGTCATCGACCGAGAGCGAGCCGCGCCGGTCGGGGATGGTGCCGTCATCCAGCACGGTGACGCCCTTGGCCGCGACCTGTTTGCCCATCAGACCGGCGAAGGCGCTGGTTCCCTTGCGGTTGAAATCGCCCTCCAGCCCGTGGCCCACGGCCTCGTGCAGCAAGATGCCGGGCCAGCCGGGGCCAAGCGCCACGTCCATGATGCCCGCGGGCGCGGCGACCGCGCCCAGATTGACCAATGCGATGCGCAGCGCCTCGCGCGCCAGCGCCTGCCAGCTTTCCGCCTGCAACCAGTCGCCAAGCTCGATCCGGCCGCCACCGCCCGCGTTGCCGCTTTCGCGGCGGCCGTTCTCCTCGACGATGACCGAGACATTGGCCCGCACCATGGGGCGCGCATCGCTGACGTGCAGGCCATCGGGGCGCAGGATCTCCACCTCCTGGTGGCTGGCGGCAAGGCTGGCCGAGACCTGGACGACGCGACGGTCGAGCGCGCGGGCGAAGGTGTCGATCTCGCGCAGGATATCCAGCTTGGCGGCAAAGCCCGCGCCCGCCATCGGGTCGGTATCGGTATAGAGGCGGTGATTCGTCGCCGCGGGCCCCGCCGCCCAGGTGCCGCCGCCATCGCCCACCGCCAGGCGCGCGGTTTCGACGGCGCGGCGCAGGGCGGCCTCGGAGATCTCGGTGGCATGGGCATAGCCCGCCACCTCGCCGCGCACCGCGCGCAGCCCGAAGCCTTCGGAGGCGTCGTAACTGGCTGTTTTCACGCGGCCATCGTCGAAGAGCAGCATTTCGGCACGCCTGCGTTCGAGGAACAGTTCACCGTCATCGGCCCCGTCTGTGGCCTCGCGCAGGAGCGCCAGACTGGCATCGAGGTCCAACTGGGTCTGGAAAGGGCGGAAGGCGGGGCTATCTGACATCTGAACTTGACCTCGGATGGGTGTCTGAAATGATCTGGATCAACAAAAGCGGGGGTGAGACATTTTTCACCACTGCCTTGCCTTGAACCCCTCTATATGGTTCATCACGACGAACACGCAACAGGGCCGGTTTGGGCCAAGGGGGCGTTCCCGCCAAGGACAGGACGAAAGCGAATGGATCTTTTCAACAAAATGAACGGCGCTGTCGCCGCAGTGACTGCCACTCTTGCCACTCGTGCCGCCGTCGCGCAGACCGCGCCCGAGGGGCTTGAAATCATCGGCGCGCCCGAAGCCGGCGGCACCGGCTTTCAGCCCGCCGCCACCAACCTGGCCGAGCAGATCCATTTCCTCGACAACCTGCTTCTGTGGATCAGCGCCATCATCGTGGTCTTTGTCTGCGGCCTGCTGGCCTGGGTCATCCTGCGCCACAACGCGCGGTCGAACCCGACCCCCGCCAGCTTCAGCCACAACACGCCGATCGAGGTCACCTGGACGCTCGTGCCGCTGGCCATCCTGGTCTTCATCGGGGCGTTTTCGCTGCCCGTCCTGTTCAACCAGCAGGAGATCCCCGAGGGCGACGTGGTCATCAAGGCGACCGGCAACCAGTGGAACTGGAGCTACGAATACCCCGGCACCGACATCGAGTTTTCCAGCTTCATGCTGCAACGCGACGAGCTTGAGGAGTATGGCTACAGCCAGGATGAATACCGCCTGGCCACCGACACCGCCGTGGTGGTGCCGACGGGCCAGGACATCGTTGTGCAGGTGACCGCATCGGACGTGATCCATTCCTGGACCATCCCCGCCTTCGGCGTGAAACAGGACGGCGTTCCGGGCCGCCTGGCTGAACTGTGGTTCAACGTCGAGCCGGGCATGGAAGGCATCTATTTCGGGCAATGTTCCGAGCTCTGCGGGCTGGACCATGCCTTCATGCCGATCACCGTCATGGCTGTCACGCCCGAAGAATACGAGGCCTGGCTGGGCACCGGCGGCACTGATTTCGCCGGGCTGATGAACGGCACCATCCTGGGCGATATCGAACTGGCCGCCGCCGAATGACCGCCGGTCCGGGGGGCCTTGTTCCCCGGACCTGATCCGCCCACCCCCGCGAAGGACGCCCCGCGCATGAGCGACGCTACCGCAAATACAAGCACGCAGGACCGGGAGGCGCAGTTCGGCGACTATGTCGCGCTGCTCAAGCCCCGGGTCATGTCGCTGGTGGTGTTCACGGCCTTTGTCGGCCTGATGGTCGCCCCCGTCGGCGTGCCGACCGTGGTGGGCTTTGCCGCGATCCTGTTCATCGCGCTGGGCGGCGGCGCCTCGGGGGCGCTGAACATGTGGTATGATGCCGATATCGACCGGGTGATGAAGCGGACGCAATCGCGGCCCATCCCCTCGGGCAAGGTTGCCCCCGGCGAGGCGCTGAGCCTCGGGTTGTGGCTGTCGGCGCTGTCGGTGGCGATGCTGGGGCTGGCCGCCAACTGGTTCGCGGCCGGGTTCCTGGCCTTCACGATCTTCTTCTACGCCGTCATCTACACCATGTGGCTGAAGCGCTGGACGCCGCAGAATATCGTCATCGGCGGCGCCGCCGGTGCGTTTCCCCCGATGATAGGATGGGCCGTGGCGACGGGGGGCGTGGCGATCGAGTCGGTGCTGATGTTCGCGCTGATTTTCATGTGGACGCCGCCGCATTTCTGGGCCTTGGCGCTGTTCATGAAATCCGATTACGACAAGGCCCATGTGCCGATGCTGACCGTCACCCATGGCCGCCCCTACACGCGCCGGATGATCCTGATCTATACGGCCCTGCTGGTCCCGGTGGCGCTTGGGCTTGGCCTGACCTCGATTGGCGGGCCGCTCTACATGGCGGCGGCATTGGTGCTGAACGCGCTTTTCGTGCGGGGCGCGTGGCGGGTCTGGCGGCGCGACGAGGACGCCGCCCGCGCCGACGCCTACGGGGCCGAGCGGCGGCTCTTCCGCTTTTCGCTGCTCTATCTGTTCCTTCATTTCGGCGCGCTGCTGGCGCAGTCTGGCCTTCGCACCCTCGATATGGGAGGTTGGTAATATGCCGATCACCGAGACCCACGAGATCCACCAGCGCCGCTTTGGCCGCAACCTCGGCGTGGCGCTGTGCCTGCTGGGGTTTGTCGGGCTGGTCTTCTTCCTGACCATCTCGAAGCTCAGAAATGGTGGTACCCTGGAGGGCTTCGACCATGCCGTGCGCCCATCGCTGACCGTGGAGGACACCGAATGAGCGCGCGCGGCGGCAATGCCAGGACGGTCTGGTCCCTTCTGGGGGTGGTCTTCGTCATGGGCGGGTTGGGGTTTGCCTCGGTCCCCCTTTATGACCTCTTCTGCCGTGTGACGGGGTATGGCGGGACAACGTCCACCTCCGATACCGCCAGCGAGGAAATTCTCGACCGGACCATGCTGGTGCGCTTCGACGCGTCGCTGGCCGAGGGGATGGCCTGGGAGTTCGAGCCCCCCGACGAACCGATGGAGATCCGCATCGGCGAAACCGGCATGGCCTTCTTTACCGCCACCAACCCGACCGACCGCACCATCGCGGGCACCGCCAGCTATAACGTGACGCCCTTCACCGCGGGGCTCTATTTCTCCAAGATCGCCTGTTTCTGCTTTACCGAGCAGGTTCTGGAACCCGGCGAAAGCGTCGAGATGCCGGTGACATTCTTTATCGACCCGGACATCGTGGATGACCCCGAGGCCAGCCGGATCCAGGCCATAACCCTGTCCTACACCTTCCACGTGTTGGACCTGCCCGATGACAATGACCTTGCCGCGCTAGACGGCACCAGTGAATAGACCACCCAGAGGACCACGCACCATGGCCCATGCCAAGAACCACGATTATCATATCCTGCCGCCATCGGTTTACCCGTTCCTCGGGGCGACCGCGGCCTTCCTGATGCTGTTCGGGGCCGTTGCCTGGATCTCGGGCGGGTTCACCACCTTCTTTGGCTCGGTCGAGCTGCCGGGCGGGCCCTGGCTGTTCCTGATCGGGTTTGTCGGCGTGCTTTACGTCATGTTCGGCTGGTGGCAGGACATGGTCGCCGAGGGCAATGGCGGTGTCGATCACACGCCCGTGGTGCGCATCGGGCTGCGCTATGGCTTCATCCTGTTCATCATCTCGGAGATCATGTTCTTCGTGGCCTGGTTCTGGGCGTTCTTCAAACAGGCGCTCTACCCGATGAACGAGTTTCCGGGCTCCAGCTACGAGATCCCGGACATCCATGCCGTCGATGCCTTCAACCTGCCGCTGATGAATACGCTGGTGCTGCTACTGTCGGGCTGTGCGATCACCTGGGCGCACCATGCGCTGGTGCATGAGAACAACCGTCGCGACCTGATCGCGGGGCTGGCCATCGGAATCATCCTGGGCGTGTTCTTTACCGGCCTTCAGGCCTATGAATACTGGGAGCTTCTGACGTATGAAGGCTGGTCCTTCGGCGGCGACATCTTCTATGGAGCCTTCTTCATGGCGACGGGCTTTCACGGCGCGCATGTGATCATCGGCACGATCTTCCTGACCGTGTGCCTGTTCCGCGCCATCCGGGGCGATTTCACGCCGCAGCAACATGCGGGCTTCGAGGCTGCTGCATGGTATTGGCACTTCGTCGACGTGGTCTGGCTGTTCCTGTTCTTCGCAGTCTATATCTGGGGGCAGTAGGACCAGGGCCTGACGCCGTTCGTGCCTGGCCTTGCATGACCTGTCCCCGGCCTGTCTGTCCGGAAGCCTCCGGCGGGGATATTTGCGGAACAAAGAAAGGAAGGGAGCGCCTTCCTTTTCGGGGGCGCGCGTTAACCTTAATGCGGGATGAAGGGCTGGCTTTGCGGTTGGCCCTTTTCTCTTTCGGGTAGGGGATCATGTCGAAGCGTATTGTCATGGCACTGCTGTTCGGGCTGGTGGGCGCGGGCGTGTTGATCGCGCTCGGGGTCTGGCAGGTCGAGCGGCTGGCCTGGAAAGAGGCCGTGCTGGCCGAGATCGCGGCGGGGATCGCCGCCGAGCCGGTGGCATTGCCGGTGGCGCCCGAGGACGCGCGCGACCGGTATCTGCCGGTGGCCGTCACCGGCCGGGTGCTGGAGGGCGAGATCGTGGTGCTGGCCTCGCTGCGCCAGGCGGGGCCGGTCTATCGCATCATCCGCGCCTTCGAGACCGCCGAGGGGCGGCGGGTTCTGGTCGATCTCGGCTTCGTGCATCCGAACGCGCGGGATCGGGCGCGGCCCGGCGGACCGGCGGAGATCGTCGGCAACCTCTACTGGCCCGACGAGGTGGATGGGTTCACGCCCGCGCCGGACCAGGACGCAGGCCTGTGGTTTGCCCGCGACCTGCCCGCGATGGCGGCGGAGTTGGAGACCGAACCGGTGCTGATCGTGGCCCGAGAGGCGCCGCAAGGCATGGATTGGGCGACCGTCTTTCCCGTCGATGCCTCGGGTATCCCGAACGACCACCTGGGCTATGCCGTGACCTGGTTTTTGCTCGCATTCGTGTGGATGGGGATGACAGGGTTTCTTGTCTGGCGTATCAGCAGAACACCCAACTGAAGGCACATCCGATATGCGCTATATCTCGACGCGGGGGGGCGCCCCCGATCTCAGCTTTGAAGAGGCGATGCTGACCGGGCTTGCGGGCGATGGCGGGCTTTACGTGCCTGCCGAGATCCCGGTGATGGCCGCAGGCGACATCGCGGGTTTGGCCGGGCTGAGCTACGAGGAGGTCGCGTTCCGGGTCATGCGGCCCTTTATCGGGGACGCCTTCACCGATGCAGAGTTCGCGGACATCATCGCGCGCGCCTATGCAGGCTTCGGCCATGCCGCCCGGGCGCCGCTGGTGCAACTCGGGGCAGGGCACCACCTGCTGGAACTGTTCCACGGGCCGACGCTCGCGTTCAAGGATTTCGCGATGCAGCTGATCGGGCAATTGTTCGAGGCCTCGCTGACGCGCTCGGGCCGCCGCGTGACCATCGTGGGCGCGACCTCGGGCGATACCGGTTCGGCGGCGATGGAGGCGTTTCGCGGCCTCGATGCGGTCGATGTGTTCATCATGTATCCGCATGGCCGCGTGAGCGAGGTGCAGCGCCGCCAGATGACGACGGTGTCCGAGGCCAACGCCCATGCGCTGGCGGTCACCGGCGATTTCGACACTTGCCAGGCGCGGCTCAAGGACATGTTCAACGACCATGCCTTCCGCGACGAGGTGCGACTGGCCGGCGTGAACAGCATCAACTGGGCGCGGGTGCTGGCGCAGGTGGTCTATTACTTCACCGCCGCCGTATCCTTGGGCGCGCCGCATCGTCCCGTCAGCTTCGCCGTGCCCACGGGGAATTTCGGCGACATCTTCGCGGGCTATATCGCGCGCCGGATGGGGTTGCCGATCGAGAAGCTGGTCATTGCGACCAACCAGAACGACATCCTGCACCGGGCGATTTCCGGCGGGGCATACGAGACGCAAGGCGTCACGCCTTCGATCAGCCCGTCGATGGATATTCAGGTCAGCTCGAATTTCGAGCGGGTGCTGTTCGATGTCTATGACCGCGATGGCGGCGCGGTGGCGCAACTGATGGAGGAGTTGAAGACGCAAGGCGGCTTCAGGATCAGCCAGGGCGCGCTGGAGCGGCTGCGGGGACTTTTCGCCTCGGGCCGCGCCTCGGAGGATGAGACGATGGCGATGATCAAACGCGCCAAGGCGGAGATGGGCGAGCTTCTCTGCCCGCATTCGGCGGTCGGCGTGCATGTGGCCGAGGATCACCTGGGCGCGACACCGATGATCACGCTCGCCACGGCGCATCCTGCCAAGTTCCCCGACGCGGTGGAGGAGGCCAGCGGCATCCGCCCCGGCCTGCCGCCACGCATGGCCGATCTTTTTGAGCGCGAGGAGCGCATGACGCGGGTCGAGGACGACCTGGGCGCCCTGCAGGAAATCATCCGGGAGGGCCGCAGCGCGTGAGTGTCCAGATCCATACCCTTTCCAACGGGTTGCGCGTCGTGACCGAAACCATGCCGGGGCTGCAATCGGCGGCCCTTGGCATCTGGGTCAATGCGGGCGGGCGGCATGAGCGGGTCGAACAGAACGGCATCGCGCATTTCCTGGAGCATATGGCCTTCAAGGGCACCAGGCGGCGTTCGGCGCTCCAGATCGCCGAGGAGATCGAGGATGTGGGCGGCTATATCAACGCCTATACCAGCCGCGAGGTGACGGCCTATTACGCGCGCGTCCTCAAGGACGACGTGCCGCTGGCCCTCGACCTGATCTCGGACATCTTGCTGAACCCCGCCTTTGACGCCCGCGAGATCGAGGTGGAGCGCGGTGTGATCTTGCAGGAGATCGGGCAATCGCTGGACACGCCCGACGACATCATCTTCGACTGGTTGCAGGAGGTCGCCTATCCTGAACAGGCGCTTGGCCGCACCATCCTGGGCCCCGCCGAACGGGTGCGCAGCTTCGACCGCGCCAACCTGGAAGGCTTCGTGGCGCAGCATTACGGGCCGGGGCAGATGATCCTGTCGGCAGCGGGCGCGGTCGATCATGATGAGATCGTGCGCCTGGCCGAAGCGGCCTTCGGTCACCTGCCCGCCAGCCCCGTCAGCCAGGCCGATCCGGGCCGCTTCCGGGGCGGCGAGCGGCGCGAGGTCAAGCAGCTGGAGCAGGCGCATTTCACCCTTGCGCTGGAGGCGCCGGGCTACCGCTCGGACAATATTTACACGGCGCAGATCTATGCCACGGCGCTTGGCGGGGGCATGTCCTCACGCCTGTTCCAGGAACTGCGCGAACGCCGCGGCCTGTGCTACACGATCTATTCCCAGGTCGGCAGCTATGCCGATACCGGGCTGATGACGATCTATGCGGGCACCGGCGAGGAAGACCTTGCCGGGCTTGCCGACCTCACCATCGAGGAGGTCCGGCGCAGCGTCGACAGCCTCAGCCAGGCCGAGATCGACCGGGCGCGGGCGCAGATGAAGGCGGGGATGCTGATGGGGCTGGAAAGCCCGTCCGCGCGCGCCGAGAGGTTGGCCCGGCTGGTGGCGATCTGGAACCGGGTGCCGCCGCTGGAGGAAACCATCGCGCGCATCGACGCCGTGGATGCCGCCGGTCTGCGCGATTTCGCGGGCCAGATGGTCGGCTCGGGGCAGGCGGCGCTGGCGCTTTACGGCCCCGTCGCGGGTGGCCCCAGCCTCGGGCGATTGGTGGAGCGTCTGGCCGCCTGATGATTGCCCGCCGAAAGAAAGTCCGGATCGAGACGGAGAGGCTCAGCCTGCGCCTGCCGGTCCATTCCGATTTCCGCGCCTGGTCCTGGCTGCGCGACAGTTCCGCCGAGTTCCTGCAACCCTGGGAACCTGTCTGGGCCGGCGACCATCTGACGCGCAAGAGCTTTACCAACCGGGTTTACTGGGCGCAGCGGTCGGTGGCGCAGGGCACGGCGCTGCCGCTCTTCCTGATCCGGCGCTCGGATGACACGCTGCTTGGCGCGATCACGCTGGACAATATCCGGCGCGGGCCTGCGCAGGCGGGCACGCTTGGCTACTGGATCGGGCAGGGCCACACGCGGCAGGGCTATATGCTGGAGGCGATCCAGGCGATCGGCCATTATGCTTTCCGCGAACTGGACCTGAGCCGGCTGGAGGCCGCCTGCCTGCCGGAAAACATCGCCTCGCGCGGGGTGCTGGAAAAGGCCGGGTTCAAATATGAAGGCGTCGCGCAGAGCTACCTGCAGATCGGCGGGCGCTGGCGCAACCACGTGCTTTACGCCATGCTGCGCGCCGACAGGCGGGGGCGCACCGATGCGGGCTGAGCCCTGCCGAAAGACCACCCGAGGGATACGCGATGCCCAACCCCGTCACGCCGGAATTTGAAGCCCATATGCGCAGCCTCCTGCCCGCTGCCGCCTTCCGCGACCCCGCGTCGCGCTACGGCGAGGAGCCGCGCGGGCAGAGCTTCGGAACGCCGGGACTGGTGCTGGCCCCGGCAAGCACATGCGAGGTCTCGACGATCATCCGCGCGGCGGGGCAGGCGGGGGTCGGGGTCATTCCCTATTCGGGCGGCACCGGGCTGGTTTCGGGCCAGGTCGCGCCGGAATTGTCCGCGCCGCTGGTCCTGTCGCTGGAACGCATGAGCCAGATCCGCTCGGTCGATCCGGCCGGTGCGGTGATAGAGGTCGGGGCGGGCGCGATCCTGGCCGACGTGCAGGGCGCGGCAGAGGCGGCGGGGATGCTCTTTCCGCTCAGCCTCGCCAGCCAGGGCTCGGCCCGGATCGGCGGCTTGCTGGCGACCAACGCGGGCGGGGTCAACGTGATCCGCTACGGCAATGCGCGCGATCTGTGCCTTGGGCTGGAGGCGGTGCTGCCCGATGGCCGCGTCTATGACGGGCTCACGGGCTTGCGCAAGAACAACCTGGGCTACGATCTGCGCAACCTGCTGATCGGGGCCGAGGGCTCGCTCGGCGTAATCACGGCGGCCACGCTGAAACTGATGGCGCGGCCCACGGATCAGGCGGCGGCGTTTTTCGTCGTCGACAGCCCCGCGGCGGCGCTGGACCTGCTGGCGCTGGCGCGCGGTCGGGTGGGCGAGGTTCTGTCGGGCTTCGAGTTGATCAGCGGCACGGGACTGGACTTCATGGCCGAGACCGGCATCGACATCCGCCAGCCCTTCGCCGATGCGCGGCCCGACTGGATGTGCTTGGTCGATCTGGGGCTGATGGGCACGCCGGGCGGCGCGGAGGAGGCCCTGGCGGGGCTTTTCGAGGCGGCGCTTGAGGCGGGGCTGGTCAGCGACGGGGTGGTCAGCCAGTCGGAAAGCCAGCGGCACGCGTTCTGGGCCCTGCGGGAGATGATCCCCGAGGCCAACCGGCGCATCGGCTCGATCTCCAGCCATGACATCGCGGTGCCGGTGACGCGCGTGCCCGATTTCATCGAGGAGGCGCCCAGGCGGCTGGCCCGCATCGGCACGTTCCGGATCAACAGTTTCGGCCATATGGGCGACGGCAACCTGCATTACAACGTGTTCCCGCCCAAGGGCCGGTCGCGTGACGAGTTCGCCAACCTGAAGGGCGAAATCCGCGCCTGCGTCTATGACCTCGTCGACGAGATGGGCGGCTCCATCAGCGCGGAGCACGGCGTGGGCCGGATCAAGCTGGCCGAGCAGGAGCGCTATGGCGACCCCGGATTGCTGGCCGCGATGCGCGCGATCAAACGGGCGCTGGACCCGGGCGGAGTCATGAACCCCGGCGCGGTGATCATTCCCTGACTGGCCCTTGAAAGAGTCTGCGCCCTGCCGGGGGTGGCAGGGCGCATGGGGTCTTCGAGTTGTGCAAGCAACTTTCTATGTCCGTGAGTGACGAACACCCCTCTTCTAGGCGGTCCCGCGTTAAGCGGCGGTAAACGCGGACGCAGTTTTCGCGGGAATTTGCGGCAGATCAAAGATTGTACCCCTGGCCGGTGGCAGGCTGGACCGCACAGACCGGGGAATCCGCCCCGGTTCGGGGTTTGACATGCGCCGCAAGCTCAGCACGACACTCACCATCTCGCCGCCCAATCTTGAGCGGACCGGTTATTTCGCCGTGGAACAGGCGCTGACCGGGCGGGCCGTGCCGATTGACCGCGACTGGCTGATCTCGCGCTTTCACGACGGGTTGCAGGTCCGGATGCTGCGTCCGCCCGCGCGCGGCCTGATCGAGTTCTCAAGCGGTCTGGCCTCGTGGCACCCGATCGAGGGAGCCGAGCGCTGCGTTGTCGTGCAGCGCCTGCACACGGGCGACGCCGAGGGGGCCGCGCTGCTGATCGAGGCGGCGGAGGATTGGGCGCGCTATTTCGGGTTCTCCGCGCTGCTGGTCCTGACCGGGCCGCATCCGCGCCTGCCCGATCCGCAAGACATGGCGGCGCTGGAGTATCGCCCGTTCGGGGACACCGCCGATGAGATCGGCCTGATGGGCAAGATCCTGCATGGGCCGATCCTGTTGCCATCGCTGCCGCAGGGCTGGGGCGCACGGGCCAGGGCGCTCGGCCCCGGCCTGGTGGTGCAATGCAGTGCGCGCTGCCCCCGTTCCCTGGCCTTCGCGCAGGAGGTGACGGAACGGGCCCGGCAGGCGGGGCACCCCGCGCGGGTCGATCTGATCGAGACGCCCAGGGCGGCGCGTAGCCGACGCATCTCGGCGGCCTCGGATTTCGCCATTGCGCTGGACGGGGACCGGCTCGACGATGGCAGGCTCAGCGAGGCGGAAACATGTGACCGGTTGCGGGCGTTGCTGCCTGACGCGTAGGGCTCAATCGCCCTCGAAGCTGCACAGGGCATGGACGCTCTGGCCCATCTTCTCCAGCTTGGCCCGACCGCCCAGATCGGGCAGGTCCACCACGAAGGCGGTGCCCACGACCTGCGCCCCAAGCCGCTCGATCAGCTTGATCCCGGCCTCGGCGGTGCCGCCCGTCGCCAGAAGGTCGTCGACCAGCAGCACGGTTTCGCCAGGGGCGAGGCAATCGTCGTGGATCTCGACCGTGGCGGTCCCGTATTCCAGCACGTAATCCTGTTCGACGGTCTTGCCCGGCAGCTTGCCTTTCTTGCGGATGGGGACAAACCCCACCGATAGCTGATGCGCCACCGCGCCGCCCAGGATGAAGCCGCGCGCCTCCAGCCCCGCGACCTTGTCGATGCGGCGTCCTACGAAGGGCGCAAGCAACTGGTCGATGGCCAGGCGAAACCCGCGCGGGTCGAGGAAGAGGGTCGTCACGTCGCGGAACAGGATCCCCTCATGCGGGAAATCGGGGATCGTGCGGATATAGTCCGCGACCGTCTTCTGGCTGATCATGGTCGGGCCTTTTCTCGTCGAATCCCCATGCCGGAATGCGGGGCGAGAATATCGCCATGGCGCGGGATGACCAGCCCCCTTTCGGGCGTTATTCGAGAAGGCCCGGGGCCGCGTTCAGGATGCGGCGGGCCTCTTCGTGGATATCGCGCACGATCTCGGCGGCGGGCTGCACGTCGCGCACCAGCCCCACGCCTTGCCCCGCCCATAGCGACATCGCCGCGATATCGCCGCTGGTCTCGGGGTGGGGCGTGTAGCTCTGGTATCGCCTGACGGCCGCACCGCCCGGGTCCAGGCCGATCGCCTCGCCTTCCCCCGGACGCTGGCCCGGCGCGGCGGCCCCGGCCTCGCGCCACGCCCGCGCGGTCGCGTTCGCCAGCGCCCGGTGCGGGGCGTCGGGCCAGTTGCCGTCATAGAGGTCACCATACCATTCGCTCGCGGTTTCCGGCGCGGCCAGGATGCGGGCGCGATAGTCGGGGTGGATCGTCGCCTCGCGGCTGGCCAGGAACCGGGTGCCGATCCAGACGCCCGAGGCCCCAAGCGTCAAGGCTGCCGCCATGCCGCGCCCGTCGGCGATGCCGCCCGCGGCCACCACCGGCACATTGACCGCATCCGCCACGGCAGGGACCAGCGCCAATGTCGCGACCTGCCCCCAGACATGGCCCCCGGCCTCCCACCCTTGGGCCACGATCACATCGGCCCCGGCCTCCGCCGCGATGCGCGCCTCCTCGGCGCTGCCGACGCTGACCATGACCGTCAGACCGCCGCGCCTGGCGGCCTCGATGGTGGCGGGGCTATGGCCCCAGAAGAGCGACACCGCATGGACCTGACGGTCGATACAGGCCCCGATCGCCTCGTCATGGGGGAGGTCGAGCCTGATGTTCACCGCGAAATTGCCGCCCGTGCGCGCGCGCACCGCGTCGATTCCGGCCGCGACCGCCGCAACCGGCCTGCCCCAGAGCGGGATGGTGCCATAGCCGCCCGCCTCGCAGACGGCGGCCACCAGGTCAGGCCCCGCCGCGCCGCCCATGGGGGCGGAGAGGATGGGGATGTCGACATCGAGCAACCGGCAGAGATCGGGGGTCATGGCGCGCCTTTCCTTGGATGCGCCAGCATGGTGCCGGGGGCGGGGGCGGGTCAATGCCCGCACCGGGGCGCGGAGGTGCGAGAGCCCGCGTCGACGCGGGCGTGATGCGCGGGGTCGACCCCGCGCTTGCCGGGAGACATCTCACGGGCGCGGGTAATGCCGCCTCAGCGCCTCGGCATCCTGCCCCAGCAGACGCACCACGGAATTGCCGGTCTCGTTGAAGATCGAATCGCCATAGGCGGGCGATTGGATATCGGTGGGCAGCCCCATCGCCTGCACCAGCTCCTCCAGCACGACCGAGGCGATCTCGCGGCGCATGATGTCGCGCGAAATGGCGATGGTCGCCGAACGGATGTCACCGCCGACCGAGCGGATCGCCACGCGCCCGACGGCCAGCGTCTCGCCGTCCATCTCGGGGTTGCCGGTGCTGGTGATGGTGCCGCCCTGCGCGGTCTGCAACAGGTAGACGCCGATATCGGGCGTGCCCTCGTAGACGCGTTCCAGCAGCAGGTAGGCCCCGGCGCCGTTGATCTCCTCGATGGCGGCGTCGATGGCGGCATCGACGAGGTTCAGCTTGTAGCTGGGAAAGGCCCTGTCGATCTGGGCGATGCCGACGGTGAGGTGCAGCCTGCGCGCCTCGGGCCAGCGGATCTGCGGCTTGGCGCAGGCCCCGCCCGGTCGCGCCGCGCAGGAGACGAGGCGGTAGAAGGCCTCGTCGCTGATCGGGCCCGGCACGGTGATAAACTCCTGCGCGGTTGCGGCAGGGGCGGCCAGGGCGAGGCTGAGGAACAGGAGGAACCGGGCGATCATGGCGAAAGGTTTGGACCGAAAGGGGGCGTCCGGGCAAGCACGGTTTTCGCGGGGCCCGCATCGGTGTTGCGGTCAGGTCTCGTCACTTGGTTGCCTGGGTCAGTCAGTCAATGAGCCAGCCAGCGGAAGAGGGCAGTTTGCGGGTGGGTGAACGCGAAGACTGATATGGAACATGCCCGCGCGCTGCACCCACACCCTCAAGACATGTCACAACACCCGCCCCGCCACCGCCTCCAGCCGCGCCACCAGGCTCGCGTCGCGTTTCTCCGGTGCGGTCATGATGGCGTGCTCCAGCGCGCGGTTGCAGCCGGCCGGGCAGTCGTCCCGCGTCGGTCCCAGCAGGGCAGGCAGTCTGCCCACCACCGCCCGCGCCTTGGCGGCATTGCCGGTCAGCACCTTGATGATCTCGGCAATCTCCACCGCGCCGTGATCCTCGTGCCAGCTGTCGTAATCGGTGATCATGGCGAGCGAGGCATAGCAAAGCTCCGCCTCGCGGGCGAGTTTCGCCTCGGGCATGTTGGTCATCCCGATCACATCCGCGCCCCAGGCATCGCGATACATTTTCGATTCCGCGAGGGTGGAGAACTGTGGGCCCTCCATCGCCAGATATGTGCCGCCCTCATGCAAGGTGACACCGGCGGTGCGGGCGGCGTCTGCACAGGCAGCGCCCAGATGCGGGCAGGTCGGGTGCGCGAGGCTGACATGGGCGACGCAGCCGGGGCCGAAGAAGCTTTTCTCGCGGGCAAAGGTCCGGTCGATAAACTGATCGACGAGCACGAAATCGCCCGGTGCCATCTCTTCGCGGAACGACCCGCAGGCGGAGACCGAGACAAGATCGGTCACACCCAGCCGCTTCAGCGCGTCGATATTGGCGCGGTAGGGCACAGAGGAGGGGGTGTGGACATGGCCGCGCCCGTGACGCGGCAGGAAGGCCATTTTGACGCCATCCAGATGCCCCGTCAGCACCGCGTCGGAGGGGGTGCCGAAGGGGCTGTCGATCCGGACCCACTCCGCGCCTTCCAGCCCCTCGATCTCATAGACGCCCGAGCCGCCGAGTATGCCGATCATGCGCTCCATGACCCTCACTCCCCCGGCCGCTGCATCGAAAAGAGCTCCGTCACCTTGGTGAAATCGCGATAGCCGAGGCGCGCGACGGGCTGGAAGGTGGTCACGTCGAAAATGCCATTCACCAGGCAATCGTCGCGCAGGTGGATGCCGATGACCTCGCCGAAGACGACGGTGTTGGCCTCGCCCTCGATCTGCACGATCTGCGTCAGGCGGCATTCCATGTTGGCGGGGGCATCGGCCACGCGGGGGGCGTCGATCATCCGGCACTCCGCCTTGGCGATGCCCGCATCGGCGAACTCGTCCACGCCCTTGTGCCAGGGGCCGGAGGTGCGGTTCATCACCTCGGCCTGCGCCGCCCCCACCACGTTGACGCAGAAGACGCCGGTTTGCTGGATATTGGCGGTGCTGTCCTTGACCCCGTCCTGGTCGGGCTTGCCGCTGGTGCAGGCGAACATGACCTGCGGCGGCACATAGGCCACGCCGTTGAAGAACGAATAGGGGGCCAGGTTGTCGATGCCATCGGCGTCTCTGGTCGAGATCCAGCCGATGGGGCGCGGCGTGATCAGCGCGTTGAACGGGTTATGCGGCAGGCCGTGGCCATCCTTGGGTTCATAGAACAATGCGTGTCCTTTCGCTTGCGGTTTGGCAACGGGGTAACGCCATGCTATCGGCCATGCCAGTGAAAACCGAAGCGCAGGCGAGGCGGGTTTGTATCAGCTAGGGGAAGAGACCCCGGAGGATTTCTGGGAGGTCGAGGCGCTTTACGACCTCTGTTTCGCGCCGGGGCGCGAGGCGCTCAGCTCCTACCGGCTGCGCGACGGGGTGGCGCGGGTGGCCGGGCTCAGCCTCGTGGCGCGCGACGCGGACGGCATCCTGTCAGGCGCAATCCGCTTCTGGCCGGTGCGGGTGGGCGCGGTGCCTGCGCTGTTGCTCGGCCCCGTCGCGGTCCACCCGACCCGGCAGGGCGAGGGGTTAGGCGGCGCGCTGATCAATGACAGCGTGGGACGCGCGGGCGATCTCGGCTGGCACCGGGTGCTGCTGGTGGGCGACGCGCCCTATTACAACCGCTTCGGGTTCACCCGGCTGGAGGGCGTCGAGATGCCGCCGCCGACCAACCCCGAGCGTGTGCTTGGCCATGGCGAATGGGCGGATATTCGCGGCCCGGTCCGAAAATGGGGGGAAACGGGGTAGGGAATACTGGCAGTAACCCCACGTCACCCGGTTCTATCGGTGAACGCAAGCGGATCGGGCCGCGACCCATGGCCGTTCGAAACGATAGATTTGGAGATTGAACGTGACCTTGAACAAGACCTTTACCCTCGTTGCCCTGACCCTGACCATGGCCCTCGCGGGCACCGCCGGACTGGCGCAGCAGGCTTCGCGCGCGGAACCCGGCGGCTTTTCCGAGAACACCCCCGGTGGTGGCGGCGGGCATGGCGGCGCGTCCGACCTGGCGGGCTTTGATGCGGGCGGGCGCAATCCGCAGGCGGTGATCCACGATTCCGATGCGCAGCTGGATGTATGGACAACGCTGTGCAACGACGCGGGCGGCGGCATGTCCACGGATGAGACCGGGAACTACACCTGCACCGACTCGAACGGCAACGAGATCGAGGATTATTGATCCCTTAGCGCGTCCCAACACCCGCCCGCGCCGACCTTTCCCGGTTGGCGCGGGTTTTTTGTCGTCACCCCTGCTGACGCAGCCAGTCCATCACCGGCTCGCGCACCGATTGCGCGCCGTTCTCGCGGGCCTCATGGATCACGCTGCGCACCTCGCGCAGATCGACACGACGCAGCAGGCTTTTCACCGGGCCGATGGAGGCGGGACGCATCGACAGGGTGCGCAGGCCCATCGCCGCGAAACACAGCGCCTCGATCGGGCGGCCCGCATCCTCGCCACAGAAGCTGAGCGGGGTATCGGTCTCGGCGCAGCGGGCCACGATCTGTTCGATGAAGGTCAGGAAGCTGACATTGAGCGTGTCATAACGGCGGCGCACACGCTCGTTCTCGCGGTCCGCTGCAAAGAAGAACTGCTTGAGGTCATTGCCGCCGATGGAAATGAAATCGGCCAGCTCGAAGAACTGGCGCGGCGCGAAGGCGAGCGAGGGCGTTTCCAGCATCGCGCCGATCTCGACGCTTTCGGGCAGGACATGGCCGAGCGCCTTCTCGCGGTCCAATTCGCGCAGCAGGTGGTTGCGGGCCTCGGTGAACTCCTCCAACTGCGCGATGAAGGGGAACATCACCGTCAGCGGGCGGCCAGCGGCGGCGCGGATCATCGCCTGTAGCTGCATCCGCATCATGCCGGGGCGGTCCAGCCCGACCCGGATCGCGCGCCAGCCGAGCGCCGGGTTGGGCTCGTCCTGCGGCTTCATGTAGGGCAGCACCTTGTCGGACCCGATATCGAGCGTGCGGAAGGCCACGCGCTTGCCGCCCGCCGCATCCATCACCCGCGAATAGAGCGCGGCGAGGCTCCCCCGGCGCGGCACCGTGCTGCGAGTCAGGAACTGCAACTCGGTACGGAAAAGTCCCACACCCTCGGCGCCCGAGGAGGGCAGCGAGGGCAGGTCGGCCATCAGCCCGGCATTCATATGCAGCCCGATCACCGTGCCATCCAGCGTCTCGGCGGGCTTGTCGCGGATCGAGCTGTAGCGCTCCTGTGCTGCCGCCCGCATCGCCATCTTGTCGCGGAACGCCTTGGTGACGGTCTCCTCGGGGCGCAGATGCACCACGCCCTGATCGCCATCGACCAGGATCAGATCGCCGTTCAGCGCCTCGGTGGTGATCCGGCTGGCATTGACGATGAGCGGTATGGCCAGCGCGCGGGCGACAATGGCGGCATGGCTGGCGACCGAGCCTTCCTCCAGCACCACGCCGCGCAGGGAACGCCCGTATTCCAGCAATTCGCCGGGGCCGATATTGCGCGCCACCAGCACCGGGTTGTCGGGCAGTTCCGCCCCGGTATCGCGGCCCTGGCCCGTCAACAGGCGCAGCATCTTGTTCGACAGGTCGTCCAGATCGTGCAGACGCTCGCGCAAATAAGCGTCGGGCACGGTTTCCATCCGGGCACGCGCGGCGGATTGTTCCTTTTCGACGGCGGCCTCGGCCGAGAGGCCATTGCGGATATCGGCCTCCATCCGGCGCATCCAGCCGCGTGAATTGGCGAACATCTTGTAGGCTTGCAGGACGTCGTATTGTTCCTTGTCGCCTTTCGGCGCGTTGTTCAGCATCTCGTCAACCGAGGTGCGCAGCTGATCGACCGCGTCATTGAGCCGCTCAAGCTCGGCCTCGGGGTCTTCGGCGATGGGGTTGGTGACGACGACGCGCGGCTCGTGCAGGAAGACATGGCCTTCCGCCGCGCCCTCCTGGCCGATGCCGCCATTCAACACGACCGACCGCTGGTGGCGCGCGGCCATCGCCTCGCCCTCGCCGACGAAGGCGCCAAGCTCGGTCATCTCGGCCAGTACCATGGCGACCACTTCGAGGGCATAGACCTCGTCCTCGGAATAGCGCCGCTCTTCTTGCGATTGCACCACCAGCACGCCGAGATTCTCGCCAAGCCTCTGGATCGGCACGCCGAGGAAGGAGGTATAGCGCTCCTCGCCGGTTTCGGCCATGTAGCGGAAACCGGGCTCGGACGGCGCATCGGCGGCATTGATCGGACGCAGCCGCTTGGCGACGCGGCCGACCAGCCCCTCGCCCACGCGGAGCCTCGTGACATGCACGGCTTCGGAGGACAGCCCTTCGGTCGCGCAAAGCTCCAACGTGCCGGAATCGCGCAGCAGGTAGATCGAGCAGACCTCGGTGCCCATGCTTTCGGCGATGATCGAGGTGATCCGGTCCAGCCGTTCCTGACCGGCCCCGGCCTCGGCCAGCGCGGCCTGCAACCGGCGCAACAGTTTCCGGCTCTGGCTTTCGGTTCCGTCGGCCATCCTGAAAATCCCTGGTCCCCGTCTGGCGCTATCCACCCGGAGACCAGCAATAGCGCGGGGGCCGGGGCGCGCGCAATGCAGAAGACGGGGGGTCGGCGCGATGTCGCGGTCCCGGCCACCCGGGCGGGCAGGTGTTTGCAGGGGGAACGGCACGACATCCGAACCGGGCCCACCGCGCCCCGGTCTCTGCGCGGGCCGACCGAACCGGCGCAAATGGCCCGAGCGGCACCGATCTGGGGTCGGGGCCGCGACCTGCGCCGAGGCCCCCCCGGTCGACCCGCGCGCCCTGATATGTTAGGGATGGGAGACCGCCGGACCCGCCCGGCGGCCATTTTTCAGTCCTAGAACGGTGCCGTTTCGATGAAATTCATATTGACCCTGACCATTCTGTCGCTCTCCGGGGTGGCCCATGCAGACGCCCTCGACCAGATCGCCCCGCCAGACCCGGGCGCCGCGCAGATCGTGGAACAGAGAACCACCCTGTCGGGCACCGATCTTGGATCGGGCCGCATCACCGGCCCCGCGCCCGTGCCGTGCCCCTCCGATCGGCGGGGCTGCCAGCCGCGCGATTGACGGGCTCTCAGCCTTTCTCCAGCTCGAAGGCGTCGTGCAGGGCCTGCACGGCCAGTTCCATGTATTTGCGGTCGATCAGCACCGAGACCTTGATTTCGGAGGTGGTGATCACCTTGATGTTGATGTTCTCGTCGCGCAGCGCCTGGAACATCCGCGCCGCGACACCGGCATGGGACCGCATCCCGATGCCGACGATCGAGACCTTGCAGACCTCGGTATCGGCGACCAGCCCGTGAAAGTTGATCTCGCCGCGCGCCTTGGCGTCGTTCACCGCCTTCTCCGCCCGCTTCACCTGGTTGGTGGGGCAGGAGAAGGTCATGTCGGTGCGCCCTTCCTCCGAGATGTTCTGCACGATCATGTCCACGTTGACGCCCGCATCGGCCAGCGGCCCGAAGATGGCGGCGGAGACGCCGGGCCGGTCGGCGACCGAGATCAGCGTGACCTTGGCCTCGTCCTTGGAATAGGCGACGCCCGCGACAGCTTTGCTTTCCATGTTGTCCTCCTCGGCGCAGACAAGCGTGCCGGCCGCATCATTGTGTTCCTCGAAGCTGGAGAGAACCCGCAGCTTCACATTGTAGCGCATCGCCAGCTCGACCGAGCGGGTTTGCAGCACCTTCGCGCCGAGGCTCGCAAGTTCCAGCATCTCCTCGAAGGCGATCTTGTCGAGCTTGCGGGCCTTGCCGCAGATGCGCGGATCGGTGGTGTAGACGCCATCGACATCGGTGAAGATATCACAGCGCTCGGCCCCGAAGGAGGCGGCGAAGGCAACGGCGGTGGTGTCCGATCCGCCGCGCCCGAGCGTGGTGATGCGGCCATCGTCCCCGATGCCCTGGAAGCCCGCGACCACGGCCACCTTCATACCCTCGCCGAACTTGGCCAGGATATTGCCGGTCGGGATCTCCTCGATCCGGGCCGAGGCATGGGCCGAGTTGGTCTTGAGCGGCACTTGCCAGCCCTGCCAGGACCGCGCGGAGACATCCATTTCCTGAAGCGTCAGCGCCATCAGGCCGGCGGTCACGTTCTCGCCCGAGGAAACCACCGCGTCATATTCGCGGGCGTCGAAAAGCGGCGAGGTTTCTTCCACGTAGCCCACCAGCTTGTTGGTCTCTCCCGACATGGCCGAAACGATGACGATCACGTCATAGCCACCCGCCACCTCGCGGCCCACGCGCTTGGCGGCGCGGCGGATGCGGTCGAGCGTTGCGACGGAGGTGCCGCCGAATTTCATCACCAATATGGGCATGGCCCCGGCCCCCGATCCCTCTGATCCGTTTTGCGGGTGTCATAGGAGGATGCTAAGGGGGTGGCAAGGGGACCGATGCGAGGGGGCAATGCGATGAAATTCACTGTGGCGGAGTTGCAGGCGGCGGCGGAACTGGTTCACGCCCGGATGGACCCGACGCCGCAGATCCAGTGGCCGACGCTCTCGCGCAGGGTCGGGGCCGAGGTCTGGGTCAAGCACGAGAATCACGCGCCGACAGGAGCCTTCAAGGTACGCGGCGGGGTGACCTATCTGGACTGGCTGGTGCGGACGCATCCGGGCAGCCGGGGCATCTGCACCGCGACGCGTGGCAATCACGGCCAGAGCCAGGCACGGGCCGCGGTGGCGGCGGGGCTGCGGGCGCTGGTCTATGTGCCGCATGGCAATTCGGTCGAGAAGAACGCCGCGATGCGCGCCTTTGGTGCGGAACTGGTCGAGCATGGCGAGGATTTCGACACCGCGCGGGAGGAGGCGTTCCGCGTCGCCGAGGCCGAGGGTCTGAGTATCGTGCCGCCCTTTCACAAGGAGTTGGTGCGCGGCGTCGCAACCTATGCGCTCGAGCTGTTCGGCACTGTGCCCGACCTCGATACGGTCTATGTGCCGATCGGCTGCGGCTCGGGCATCTGCGGTACCATCCTGGCGCGCGATGCAATGGGGCTGAAGACGAAGGTGGTGGGCGTGGTGTCCGAGGCGGCGCAGACCGCGAAGCTGTCTTTCGAGGCGGGCGCATTGGTTGAAACCAATGCCGCGCGCACCTTTGCCGATGGCATGGCCGTCCGGGTGCCCGTGGCGGATGCGCTGGCGATCTACGGACGCGGCGCCGAGCGCGTGGTTGCGGTCAGTGAGGAAGAGATCGCCGAGGCGATGCGGGTCTATTTCACCGATATCCACAATATCGCGGAAGGGGCGGGGGCGGCCCCGCTGGCGGCGCTGATGCAGGAGCGGGATCGAATGAAGGATCGCAAGGTCGGTGTGATCCTGTCGGGCGGCAATGTGGATATGGGCTGGTATCGGACGGTTTTGGGTGGCGGTGTGCCCGAAGTCTGAGTTGCGCCCGGCGGGCCGGTCGCGGCAGGGTTGGCGGGCTCGGGCCCCCTGCGGGAGCCCTCGCCCGCCAATTGGGGACCAGTCCCCAAACCCCTTGGGATATTTTCAGAACAAAGAAGGGGAAGGGGGCAAGTGACGGGCGGCGTCCTTCCGGGCGAAGGGCTTCATGGCAGGGCCATGTCGGGCGAGGAAGGTGCGGACGGTGTCGGGGTCGCGCCTCGACAGCTCGCGCAGCCACCAGGCAACGGATTTCTGGATGAACCAGCTGGGATCGGTGGTGTAGTCGGCGGCCCAGGTGAGGATGCGGGCGCGGGCGTTCTTTTCGGCGGGTTTGGGGTGGCGTTGCCTGGTCCAGGGCAGGGTGAAGACAAGCGCCGCCCGCTTGGTCCAGAGGTGGGAGGACACGGTCCAGGTCTCGACGGTGTCGAGCCGGACGGGATCGGCGACAAGGCGGCGCTGGCCCGCCATGGCGGTGGCATCGGCGATGGCCCAGGAATCGAGATCGGGCAGCCAGGATTGGATCAGGGCCCAGGCGCCATGGTCATCGGGGCGGATGCGGGCCTGCACCAATAGCTTGGCCGCCGTGATCCGGGCCTCGAAGATATCGGTCCGCCAGAGCGCGTCGGCGAAGGCGAGCCGATCCGGGAGGCTGAGGCTGCGGCGCAGGTCGGTGGCCAGGTCATTGCAGAGGGCGTTGGAGAGGCCCAGGTAGCGGCGCGGCACCTTGTGATAGGCCGCCATCCGCGCCGCGCGGGCGGGGTTTGCCTGTGCCTCCAGCGCGGCGAGGGTTTCGGCGGGCGTCACGGCACGCACCGGGCCATTATTCCACCGTCACCGATTTCGCCAGGTTGCGCGGCTGGTCCACATCCGTGCCCTTGTGTACCGCGGTGTGATAGGCAATGAGCTGCGCCGGGATCGAATAGAGGATCGGGGCCAGGAACGGGTCCACATCGGGCAGGACCAGGCAGGCCTGCGCGTCGGCCCCCGCCAGCCCCGCGCCGGTCGCGTCGGTCACCAGCAGCACCTGGCCCTCGCGCGCCATGACCTCCTGCATGTTGGACACGGTCTTGTCGAAAAGCGTGTCGCTCGGCGCCATGACGATGACCGGCACGGTCTTGTCCACGAGCGCGATGGGGCCGTGCTTCAATTCACCCGACGCATAACCTTCGGCATGGATATAGCTGATTTCCTTGAGTTTCAGCGCGCCTTCCAACGCCAGCGGGAACATTGCGCCACGGCCCAGGAACAGCACCGTCTGCGCCCGGCTGACCCCCCAGGTGACCTGGGCGATCTGATCCTCCAGCGCCAGCGCCTGGTTGACGAGGCCGGGCAGGTGGCGCAGCTTTTCCAGCAACTCGGCCTCGCGATCCGCCCCGATCCGGCCCTTCTGGCGCGCGGCCAGGATGGCGAGATGGGCCAGCACCGTCAGTTGGCAGGTAAAGGCCTTGGTCGAGGCGACGCCGATCTCGACGCCCGCTAGGATCGGCAGCGCCAGGTCGCTTTCCCGCGCGATCGAGCTTTCGGGGACATTGACCACCGACAAGATGCGCGCGGCGCGGCCTTCGGTGTAGCGCAGGGCTGCCAGCGTGTCCGCGGTTTCGCCCGACTGGCTGACGAAAAGCGCGGTGGTGCGGGCCGAGACGGGCGGCTCACGGTAGCGAAACTCGCTGGCGATATCGACATCGCAGGGCAGGCCCGCCAGTTGCTCGAACCAGTATTTAGCGGTCAGGCAGGCGAGGTTGGCGGTGCCGCAGGCGACCAGGATCAGGCGGTCGGTCTGGCTGAAATCCACGTCACCTTCCGGGATCACAACCTTGTTCTCGCGCGAATAATGCGCAATGCAGTCGGCCAGAACCGTGGGCTGTTCAAAGACCTCCTTGGCCATGAAATGCTTGTGCCCGCCCTTGTCGACCTGCGCCGATTGCGCCGGGATGCGGCGGATCTCGCGGGTCACGGCACGGTCGTGGTCGTCGAAGATCTCCGCGCCCGCGCGGGTGACGAAGGCGTAATCGCCCTCTTCCAGGTAGGTGATGCGGTCGGTCATCGGGGCCAGCGCAATCGCGTCCGAGCCGACATACATCTCGCCCGCACCATGCCCGATGGCCAGCGGCGAGCCCTTGCGCGCGGCCACCAGCAGGTCGTCCTCGCCGTGAAACAGGAAGGTGAGCGCGAAGGCCCCCTCCAGGTGGCGCAGGGTTTCGCGGGCGGCCTCGCGCGGGGGCAACCCGTCTGCCAGCAGGCTTTCGCAGAGCAGCGCGACGGTTTCGGTATCGGTGTCGGTCTCGACCCCGATCCCCCTGGCGGTCAGGCGCTCGCGCAGCGCGCGGTAATTCTCGATGATGCCGTTATGGACCACCGCGACACGCCCCGCCTGATGCGGATGCGCGTTGATGACCGAGGGCGCGCCATGCGTGGCCCACCTTGTGTGGCCGATGCCGGACTTGCCCGCCAACGGCTGATGCACCAGCAGATCGGAGAGGTTGACCAACTTGCCGACCGCCCGGCGGCGGTCCAGAACCCCGTCATTCACCGTGGCGATGCCCGCGCTGTCATAGCCGCGATATTCCAGCCGTTTCAGGGCCTCGACCAGAAGGGGGGCGACCTCATGCGCGCCCAATACGCCGACAATGCCGCACATGGTCAGTGGCCTTTTTGCTTGGATTTGAGGGCGCGCAGGCGGGACATCATCCGTGCGCCGAGCCCGTCCTTGTTCTCCTGCCTCGCGCGCCCGATGGCGAGGTCGCCGGGGGGCACATCGCGCGTGATCACGGACCCCGACCCGGTCATCGCGCCATCGCCGAGTGTCACGGGGGCCACCAGCATGGTGTTGGAGCCGACGAAGACATCCGCACCCACATCCGTGCGGTGCTTGAACACGCCGTCATAATTGCAGGTGATGGTGCCCGCGCCGATATTGCTGCGCGCGCCGATGCTGGCATCGCCGATATAGGACAGGTGGTTGACCTTCGCGCCTTCGCCGATTTCCGCGGCCTTCACCTCGACGAAATTGCCGATCCGTGCGCCATTGCCCAATTCCGCGCCGGGGCGCAGGCGGGCATAGGGGCCGACAATGGCGCCCGCGCCGACATGGGCCCCCTCAAGGTGGCTGAAGGCGCGGATGGTGGCGGCGTTTTCCACCGTGACGCCGGGGCCGAAGACCACGTTGGGTTCGATCACGGTGTCGCCGCCGATCCAGGTGTCGAGGGCAAAGAACACGGTTTCGGGCGCGGTCATGGTGACGCCGTTGTCAAACATCTCGGCGCGGCGTCTGGTCTGGAACAGCCGTTCTGCCTCGGCCAGTTCCGCGCGGGTGTTGATGCCGAGCGTCTCGGCCTCGTCGCAGGTGACGGCGGTGGCGGTCAGGCCCTTCGCGGCGGCAATCGCGGGCACATCGGTCAGGTAGTATTCGCCTGAGGCATTGTCATTGCCGACCACGGAAAGCAGCTCCATCAGCGTGGTGGCATCGGCGCAGAGCAGGCCGGAATTGCACAGCCGGATGGCCAATTCCTCGGGCGTGGCATCCTTGGCCTCGACGATCCCGGTGAGGCGCTCACCTTCCATGATCAGCCGCCCGTAACGACCGGGATCGGCGGCCTCGAACCCGAGCATCACGATATCATGGGTGGCGCGGGCGGCGCGCAGGTTCTCCAGCGTGTCCTCGGAAATGAAGGGGGTGTCGCCGTAAAGCACGATGACATCGCCCTCGAACCCCTCAAGAGCGTCCTTGGCCTGCAAGACCGCGTGGCCCGTGCCAAGCTGCTCGGCCTGGCGGGCACAGATCGCGGCGGGCTCGATCTCGGTGACGGCGCTTTCCACCGCCTCGGCCCCGTGTCCCGTGACGACGACGATGCGCGAGGGCGCCTGCGTCAGGCCCGCCGCGATGGCATGGGCCACCAGCGGAACGCCGCCCAGTGGGTGCAGCACCTTGGGAAGATCCGAGTTCATCCGGCTGCCCTGTCCCGCCGCCAGAATGACCAGCGCGCATCGGCCTGAGTTGTCCTGCATTGCACCTGCTTTCGTTTTCTGTCTTTGCGTATTATCCAACCGGGCGTGCCTTGCAAGGCGAGGCAGGGTCAAATTGCCTTACGGTTCGTTTCAACAGGCGGGCGGATTTCCGCCATGACGACGGGGGATGCGCCCATGCGCACGGTGATTTTCGATCTCGACGGCACGCTGGCCGATACCAGTGCCGACCTGCTCTTGGCGGGCAATGCGGCGATGGAGGCGATGGGTCACGCGCCGCAACTGGTGCTGGACCGCGACGCCGCGACCGCGCTGCATGGCGGCAAGGCGATGCTGCGCCTCAGCCTGGAGCGGATGGGCCATGACGACCTGGAGGCCGAGATCGAGCGCGGCTATCCGCTGCTCCTGGAGGCCTATGGCAACGCGCTGGACGTGCATACCGTCCTCTATCCCGGCGTGACCGAGGCGCTGGAGGAGCTGCTGGAAGAGGGTTTCGCCATCGGCATCTGCACCAACAAGCCCGAGGCGCTGGCAGACCGGCTGATGAGCGCGCTTGGCGTGCGGGGCCTCTTCGGCTCGCTGATCGGGGCCGATACCCTGCCCACCCGCAAGCCCGATATCGCGCCCTACCGCGCTGCGGTGGAGGGGGCGGGGGGCGTGATGGCGCGATCCCTCCTGGTGGGCGACACCGTGACCGACCGTGAAACCGCGCGCGCCGCCGGGGTCCCCTCGGTCCTGGTCAGTTTCGGGCCTCTCGGGATGGGCGTGGCCGAGCTTGCGCCCGAGGCGCTTTTGCATCGCTACGCGGAAATGCCGGGGCTGGCGCGCGAATTGCTGGCCTGACGGGGGCCATTGACGGCAGCCACGCCCGCGCCCAAGACTGCGCCCATGAAACAGAGCTTCACCGGCAATTTCACCCAACAGGAGCCGATCCCCGAGGCAGGGATAGAGGCCGCGCTGCGCGTCATGCGCTCGGGCCGGCTGCATCGCTACAACGTGGCCGAGGGCGAGGTGGGCGAAACCGTGCTTCTGGAACAGGAGTTTGCCGCGTTTACCGGGGCGGCTTACGCGCTGGCCGTGGCCTCGGGCGGCTATGCCATCGGCTGCGCCCTGCGCGCGATGGGGGTGGGGCCGGGCGATCCGGTCCTGACCAATGCCTTCACGCTGGCCCCGGTCCCCGGCGCGATTGCAGCAGTTTCCGCACACCCGGTCTTTGTTGACGTGACCGAGAGCCTGACCATCGACTTCGATCACCTGGCACAGCGGATTTCCGAGACCGGGGCCAAGGTGCTGCTGCTCTCGCATATGCGCGGCCATATCTGTGACATGGGAAAACTCATGGCGATCTGCGACGCGGGCGGCGTGGCCGTGATCGAGGATTGCGCCCACACGATGGGCGGCGGTTGGGACGGCGTGCCTTCAGGGCGGCACGGCGCGATGGCGGCCTATTCGACGCAGACCTACAAGCACATGAATTCGGGCGAGGGCGGGTTTCTGACCTCGGACGATCCCGACCTGATGGCGCGCGCGGTGATCCTGTCGGGCAGCTACATGCTTTATGACCGCCACCGCGCAGCACCCCCGCGCGAGGCCTTCGAGGAGGTGAAATACGTCACCCCGAACGTGTCGGGCCGGATGGACAACCTGCGTGCCGCGATCCTGCGCCCGCAACTGGCCGATCTTCCGGCGCAGGTGGCGCGCTGGAACGCGCTCTACCGCACGGTCGAGGAGGGCTTGCGCAACACGCCCGGCCTGAAAGTGATCGAACGACCCGCAGAGGAGGGCATCGTCGGCTCCTCGATCCAGTTCCTGCTGCCGGAATTTGGCGCCGACCGGATTGCGCATGTGCAAAAGGGCTGCGCCGCGCGCGGGGTTGAATTGAAATGGTTCGGCGGGGCCGAGCCGGTGGGCTTTACCTCGCGCTACGAAAGCTGGCGTTATGCGGAGACGCAGAGCCTGCCGCAGACCGACCGCATCCTCGCGGGGCTTATGGATATGCGCCTGCCGCTGACCTTCAGCCTCGACGACGCGTGCCTGATCGCCGGGATCATCGCCGACGAGGTGCGGGGGGCGCAATGACCGATTGGTCGAAAGGTGCCGCCTGGATGGCAGGCGAGGTGATCCCGATTGGCGAGGCGCGGATCGGCGTGACCGATTGGGGGCTGACCCATTCCGACATCACCTATGACGTGGTCCCGGTGATCGACGGCGCGTTCTTCCGGCTGCCGGACTACCTCGACCGGTTCGAGGCATCGCTGGCCACGGGGCGGTTTGATATCGGCATGGACGGGCAGGCGATGACGGCAGCGCTGGCGGCAATGGTGGCCCGCTCCGGCCTGCGCCATGCCTATTGCGCCATGGTGGCCGCGCGCGGCACGCCGATCATCCCCGGCAGCCGCGACCCGCGCGGCTGCACCAATCATTTCTACGCCTGGGTCGTGCCCTATATCCATGTGATCAAGCCCGAGGTTCTGGCACAGGGGGCAAGGGTCTGGATCGCGAAGGACACGCATCGGATTCCACCCGACAGCGTCAATCCACATGTGAAGAACTACCATTGGGGCGACTTCACCGCCGGGCTGTTCGAGGCCAAGGACGCGGGGTTCGAGACCGTCATCCTGACCGATCACGACGGAAACGTGACCGAAGGACCGGGCTTCAACGTCTTTGCCGTGACGGGCGGGCGCGTCGTCACGCCCGAACGCGGCGTGTTGCAGGGCATCACCCGCCGGACCGTGCTGGAAATGTGCGCCGAACTGGGTGTCGCAACCGAAATACGGGCCGTGCCCCTGGCCGAATTCATGGCGGCCGACGAGGTGTTCTTATCCTCCTCGGGCGGCGGCGTGATGCCGATTGCGCAGGTCGATGACCGGCTCTTTGGCAATGGCGGGGCAGGGCCGCTTGGTCTGCGCCTGTCCGAGCTCTACCAGGATTGGACGCGGCGGGCCGCGCACCGCACGGCGATCCCGTATCGCTGACCCCCATCATTGCAGGCCGGCACAGGATTGTTTTGACTCGCAGGACGCGACTTGCTAATAACTGAACAAGCGTTCAATTAAGGGGAGGCCAGCGCGATGTTCGCTGCAACCATGCAATTCGACCTCGGCGAAGACGTCAACGCGATGCGCGAGATGGTGCATCGTTGGGCGCAGGACCGCGTCCGCCCGATGGCCGAGGAAATCGACCGCAAGAACCTGTTTCCGCCCGAGCTGTGGCAGGAGATGGGCGAGCTTGGCCTTCTGGGCGTCACCGTGCCGGAGGAATATGGCGGCGCGGGCATGTCCTACCTGGCCCATGTCATCGCGGTCGAGGAAATCGCGCGGGCCTCGGCCTCGGTCTCGCTCAGCTACGGCGCGCATTCCAACCTTTGCGTCAACCAGATCAAACTGAACGGCACGGACGAACAGCGGGCGAAATACCTGCCGCGCCTGATCTCGGGTGAGCATGTCGGCGCGCTGGCCATGTCCGAGGCCGGGGCGGGATCGGACGTTGTCTCGATGAAACTGCGCGCCGAGAAGCGCAACGACCGCTTCATCCTGAACGGCACCAAATACTGGATCACCAATGGCTGTGACGCCGATACGCTGGTGGTCTACGCCAAGACCGACCCCGAGGCCGGATCGAAGGGCATCACCGCCTTTCTCATAGAAAAAGAGATGGTGGGTTTCTCGACCTCGGAGCATTTCGACAAGCTCGGGATGCGGGGTTCGAACACCGCCGAGCTGATCTTCGAGGATGTCGAGGTGCCGTTCGAGAACATCCTGGGCGAGGAGGGCAAGGGCGTGCGCGTCCTCATGTCCGGCCTCGACTATGAGCGCGTCGTGCTGGCGGGCATCGGCACCGGCATCATGGCGGCCTGCCTGGACGAGATCATGCCCTACATGGTCGAGCGCAAGCAATTCGGCCAGTCGATCGGGAACTTCCAGCTGATGCAGGGCAAGATCGCGGACATGTACACGGCGATGAACTCGGCCCGCGCCTATGTCTACGAGGTCGCCAAGGCCTGCGACCGGGGCGATGTGACCCGCCAGGACGCGGCCGCCTGTTGCCTCTATGCCTCGGAACAGGCCATGGTGCAGGCACATCAGGCGGTGCAGGCGATGGGGGGGGCAGGGTTCCTCTCCGACAGCCCGGTTGCCCGCATCTTCCGCGATGCCAAGCTGATGGAGATCGGCGCCGGGACGAGCGAGATTCGCCGGATGCTTGTGGGACGCGAGATGATGGGGGCGATGCGCTGAGCGGGTCAGCGACAGGAAAGGTCGATCATGGGAAGCCTCGTTGAGATGGAAGCGGAGGGCGGCGTGCTGTATGGCCAACTCGGTTGGCTTGTGTCTCTTCTGGAATGGGCGGCGGCGGGCATCGACATTGCCGCCATCCTCCTGATCCTGATCGGCGGCGTCCGCTTCATCCTGGGCGTCGGCAAGGCTGAGATCATCCTGCGCGGCGTCGACCGGGTGCGCGAAACCAACCGCGAACGGGTGGAACTGGGGCGCTATATCCTTGCCTCGCTGGAGCTCTTCATCGTGTCGGATATCATCCACACGGCGCTGAGCCTCGCCTTCGCCGACCTGCTGTTCCTGGGCCTTCTGGTCGTGATCCGGTCGGTGATCTCGTATTTTCTGGATCGCGAACTTGATCAGCTGCGCAAGGAACTGGGCGAATGACCATGACCCGAGGGAGGATCTGACATGACCGACAGCAAAGCATTCGACGGGCTGCGCGCCCTCTTCGTCAACACCTCGCTGAAGAAGGATGGCAGCCAGAGCCACACCCGCCTGCTGATGGGCGTGTCCGCGGAGATCATGGAGAAAAACGGGGTCCGCGTCGAACATGTGCATATGCTCGATCACGCGGTGCCGCCCGGTGTCTACCCGGATATGACCGAACATGGGTGGGACCGTGATGACTGGCCGGAATTGTGGGCGAAGGTGAAGGCGGCCAACATCCTGGTGGTCGGCACGCCGCTGTGGTTGGGCGAGGAAAGCAGCGTCTGCCGGGTGCTGATCGAGCGGCTCTACGGCATGTCGGGGATGCTGAACGACAAGGGGCAATCGGTCTATTACGGCAAGGTCGGCGGCTGCGTCGTGACCGGCAACGAGGATGGCATCAAGCACGCGGCGATGACCATTCACTATGCGCTTGGGCATCTGGGCTATACCATCCCGCCGCAGGCCGATTGCGGCTGGATCGGAGAGGCGGGGCCGGGCCCGTCCTATGGCGATGAGGTGGACGGCAAACCTGCCGGTTTCGACAACGAGTTCACGCAGCGCAACACGACGATCATGACCTGGAACCTGATGCACCTGGCCAAGCTGCTGGCCGATGCAGGCGGCTATTCGAATGAGGGCAATGACCGCGAGGCGTGGAAGGCCGGGTGCCGGTTCGACTATGCCAACCCGGATTATCGCGCCTGAGGCGCGTGACCGAATTTCGCGCCCAAGGCGCAGGAGGTGGATGTGAAACTGAAATCCAATGTCTTGACCGGCTCCGAGGATTTCGCGGCCAACCGCGCGGCCAACATGGCGGCGCTGGAGACGGTGCGCGAGGCGGCGCAGGCGGCGCGCATGGGCGGTGGCGAGAAATCCCGCGCGCGTCATGAAAGCCGCGGCAAGATGCTGCCACGCCGACGGGTGGCGAACCTGCTCGATCCCGGCAGTCCTTTCCTGGAGGTGGGCGCGACGGCGGGCCATGACATGTATGGGGGCGCCGCGCCCTGCGGCGGGGCCATCGCGGGCATTGGCCGGGTGCATGGCCAGGAGGTCATGGTTGTCTGCAACGACGCCACCGTGAAGGGCGGTACCTATTATCCGATCACGGTCAAGAAACACCTGCGCGCGCAGGAGATCGCCTCGGAATGTCAGCTTCCCTGCATCTACCTCGTCGATTCCGGCGGGGCCAACCTGCCCAACCAGGACGAGGTCTTTCCCGACCGCGATCATTTCGGGCGCATCTTCTACAACCAGGCGCGGATGTCGGCCAAGGGGATCCCGCAGATCGCCGTTGTCATGGGCTCCTGCACGGCGGGGGGGGCTTATGTGCCTGCGATGTCGGATGTGACCATCATCGTGAAGGAACAGGGCACCATCTTTCTGGCCGGTCCGCCGCTGGTCAAGGCCGCGACGGGCGAGGTCGTCAGTGTCGAGGAACTGGGCGGCGGCGATGTGCATACGCGCCTCTCGGGGGTCGCGGATTACCTGGCCGAGGACGATGCCCACGCGCTGGCGCTGGCGCGGCGTGCGGTGCGCTCGTTCAACCGGGCGAAGCCCGCGACCGTGCAGTGGCAGACGCCCGAAGACCCCGCCTATGACCCAGAGGAATTGCTCGGCGTGGTTCCGGCCAGCCTGACCACGCCCTATGACATCCGCGAGGTGATCATGCGCGTCGTCGATGGCAGCCGTTTCGACGAGTTCAAGCCGCGTTTCGGCGAAACGCTGGTCACGGGGTTCGCGCATCTGATGGGCTGCCCGGTGGGGATCATCGCCAATAATGGCGTGCTGTTTTCCGAAGCGGCACAGAAGGCGGCGCATTTCGTGGAACTGTGCAGCCAGCGCAATACCCCCCTGGTTTTCTTGCAGAATATCACCGGCTTCATGGTCGGGAAACGCTATGAGAACGAGGGCATCGCGCGCCACGGGGCCAAGATGGTGACCGCCGTTGCGACAACGAATGTGCCCAAGATCACCATGGTCGTGGGCGGCTCTTTCGGGGCCGGCAATTACGGCATGGCGGGGCGCGCCTACCAGCCGCGCTTCATGTGGTCCTGGCCCAATTCCCGCATTTCCGTGATGGGCGGCGCGCAGGCGGCGGGGGTTCTGGCCACCGTCAAACGCGACGCGATCGAGCGGGCGGGGGACGAGTGGTCGGCCGAGGAAGAGGCCGCCTTCAAGCAGCCGACGCTGGATATGTTCGAGCACCAGTCGCACCCGCTCTATGCCTCGGCGCGGCTCTGGGATGACGGGGTGATCGACCCGAGGAAGAGCCGCGAGACGCTGTTCCTGTCGCTCTCGGCGGCGCTGAATGCGCCCATCGAGGAGACACGTTTCGGCGTGTTCCGGATGTGAAAATGGCCATGCACCCCCCGTACACCCCCCGATGCACCCCCCGTGCAGACGCGTGCGCGCCCCTGCGGGCGTCAGTCGCGCGGTCGATGTCCCGTCAGCAGGAGCGCGCTGCCGCCGGTCAGGCGGGTCTCGGTGACGCTCAGCCCCGCGATGCGCAGCGCCCTGGTGACGCTGTCTCCGGTGCCGAAATTCTTCGTGTATGCCCCGAGCATCATGAAGTCCTGGGCGCCGCGCAGGAACATCCGTTCGACGAGGGGCAGTACGCGGTCGAGATAGAGCCGGTAGAGCGGGCGCAGGCGCCAGCCGAGCGGGTCGGTCGCCTCGATCAGCGAGAACGGCGCGCCGGGTTTGAGGATGCGATGAAGCTGGGTGGCAAAGATCCGGTGCTGCGCGGCGTCGAAGGTCTTGAGGCCGAAGGTGGAGATCGCGAAATCGGCAGAGGTGTCGGGCAGGTCGGTTTCCAGCATGTTGGCGCACAGATGCGTGATGCGACGCGCGCGGGGCCCGTGCAGCCGCGCGACGGCCTCGGCGTGCATGGCGGGGCTGATGCCGATGGCGGTGATTTGCGCGATTTCCGGAAAGCGCGCCAGAAGATGCGGCCAGACCTCGCCGGTGCCCGCCATCAGATCGACGCCCCGCGCGGGCAATCCCTGCGGCAGGTCCAGCCCCGCGACACAGTGACGGCGCCAGCGCCGAACCAGACCGAAGGAGGCCACCGCGCTCCAGACCCGGTAATTGGCCGAGCAGCGGTCGAACACCTCGGCGATATAGGTCGGATCGTAGATATCGCGTGTCATGGCCAGCAGCCTGTGGCGGTTGCGGCTGGTTGGCAAGGGGCGAGCGGAGCGGCGTTCGGAAAGGGGGGACGGCCATGACAGGTCCGAGCTTGCAGCAGATCATCGACGCCAACCCCGAGGCCGAGACCTTCCGCTTCGGCGACGGGCCGGAGCTGTCGGCGGAGATCCTCGCGCTGGTGCGTGCGGGGAAGAAGACCGCGACCTGCGAGGCGATGCGGGTCTATGAGGGCGAGGGGGATGCCCTGCCGGTCGTCGGTCGGCGCGACGTGGCGCTGAACTGGGACGGGACACCGGCCTTGATGGTCGAGACGGTCGAGGTCAGCACCCGGCGTTTCGACCAGATGGATGCGGCGTTCGTTGCGGCGCAGGGCGAGTTCCGCGACCTGGCGCATTGGCGCGCGGCCTACAAGGCGTATTTCACCCGCAATGGCGGCTTCAGCCCGGATATGGAGTTGATGTGCGAGCGGTTCCGCGTGGTGGAGGATTACGCATGAGGCGGGCAAGAATTCTGGAAAATTCTTCCACCGCTTCAATGGTGGGCGGAGTCGGGTTTGGAGATTGCGGGAGCGAGGGGCCAGCCCCTCGCGCTCCCCGGGATATTTATGGAACAAAGAAGGGGTGGGGGGTATCCGCTGCTTCGGAGGGGTTGAGATGTTTGACAAGATCCTGATTGCGAACCGGGGCGAGATTGCCTGCCGGGTCATGGCAACGGCGCGCAAGCTGGGGGTGCGCAGTGTGGCGGTCTATTCCGATGCCGATGCGGGCGCGGCCCATGTGGCGATGGCCGATGAGGCGGTGCATATCGGCGGGCCTGCGCCCGCCGACAGCTACCTGCGCGGCGATGTCATCATAGGGGCGGCGCTGGAGACAGGCGCGCAGGCGATCCATCCCGGTTACGGCTTCCTGTCGGAAAACCCCGGTTTCGTCGAGGCGGTGGACGCGGCGGGGCTGGTCTTTATCGGGCCCTCGGCCAGTGCCATTCGCAAGATGGGGCTGAAGGACGCCGCCAAGGCGCTGATGGAGGAGGCGGGCGTGCCCGTCGTGCCGGGCTATCATGGCGAGAACCAGGATCCGGGCTTCCTGGCCGAGCAGGCCAGGGCCATCGGCTATCCCGTCCTGATCAAGGCGGTCGCGGGCGGTGGCGGCAAGGGGATGCGCAAGGTCGAGGCCGCGAAAGGCTTTGGCGATGCGCTGGCCTCTGCCATGGGCGAGGCCAGGACCGCCTTCGGCAATGATGCCGTGCTGATCGAGAAATACATCCAGCAGCCGCGCCATATCGAGGTGCAGGTGTTCGGCGATGGCACGCATGCGGTGCATCTCTTCGAGCGCGATTGTTCCCTGCAACGCCGCCACCAGAAGGTGATCGAGGAAGCGCCTGCCCCCGGCATGACAGAGGAGATGCGTGCCGCGATGGGCGAGGCGGGCGTGCGTGCCGCCGAGGCGATCGGCTATTCGGGGGCCGGAACCGTCGAGTTCATCGTCGATGGCTCACACGGGCTTCGCCCCGACGGGTTCTGGTTCATGGAGATGAACACCCGGCTTCAGGTGGAACATCCCGTCACCGAGGCCATCACCGGGGTCGATCTCGTCGAATGGCAATTGCGTGTGGCAAGCGGCGAGAGCCTGCCCTGCGCCCAGGAGGATCTGTCGATCACGGGCCATGCGTTCGAGGCCCGGCTCTATGCGGAGGATGTGCCCAAGGGCTTCCTGCCTGCCACCGGCACCCTGGCGCATCTGGTCTTCCCCGACGGCGCGCGCTCTGACACCGGCGTGCGGCCCGGCGATGCGATCAGCCCCTGGTATGATCCGATGATCGCCAAGATCATCACCCATGGGCCGACGCGGGGCATTGCGCTCAAGCAGATGGAGCAGGCGCTGAGCCATACGGAAGTTGCGGGCTCGGTCACCAACCTGGCCTTCCTGCGCGCGCTGACCCGGCATCAGGGCTTTGCGGCGGGCGAGGTGGATACCGGGCTCATCGACCGCGACCTTGACGTATTGGCGAAAGACCCGGTCGCCTGTTCGCGCTGCCGGTCGCTGGCCGCCCTCGGCGCGCTCGGGCTGCATGAGGGTCAGGACGCTCTCGCGGGATTCACCCTGTGGGAGCCGCTGCACCAATATGCCGTCTTCGGCTATCGTGACGAGGTGTTGCCGGCAATGGTGGAGACGCTCGCCCCCGGCCATTTCCGCGTCACGCTGGAGGGGGCGGCCCATGAGGTCAGCCGCGACTTGGTCGGCTGGCGCATCGACGGCGCGCTGGTGCCCGCGCGGGTGGTGCGCCATGCGGCGGGCCTGCACGTGTTCTGGGGCAATGCCTACGGGTTCGACATCATCGACCCGCTGGATGTCGCCGCCGCCGCCGGGGCGGTCGCAGGCGTGATCGAGGCGCCGATGCCGGGGCTGGTGAAAGCGGTTTATGTCGAGGCGGGGCAACGGGTCACCGCGGGCGACCGGCTGGCCGTGCTGGAGGCGATGAAGATGGAGCATACGCTGAGCGCGGGCCGCGACGGGGTGGTGGCCGAGGTGCTGGCGGGCGCAGGTGATCAGGTCGAGGCGGGGGCCGCGCTGATCGTGCTGGAGGAGGAGGAATGATCCGCCTGCATCACGTCGCGCAAAGCCGCTCGATGCGCACGCTCTGGCTGCTGCATGAGCTGGGCGTGCCTTTCGAGGTCCGGACATGGCCCTTCGACAAGGCGCTGCGGGGGGCGGAGTTCCTCGCGCTCAACCCGGCGGGGCGCGTGCCCGCGCTGGAGATGGACGGGCGCAGCTACTGGGAAACCGGGGCAATCACCGAGATCCTGTGCGAGCGCTTCGCGCAGGCCGGGCTTGGCCGCGCGCCGGATCATGCGGAGCGCGCCGATTGGCTGATCTACCTGCATTTCTCCGAGACCATCAGCCAGCATACCGCCGCGCTGACGCAGCAGCATATCGCGCTTTACGATGACGCGATGCGCAGCCCGGTGATCATGAAGCTGGAGGCAAAGCGGCTGGCAAAATGCCTCGGCGTGATCGAGGCGCGGGTCGCGGTGCGGGACTACCTGCTGGAGGGCGGATTTTCAGCGGCGGATGTCTCGGTGGGGCAGGCCGTCTACATGGCGCGCCATTTCGTGCGGCTGGACGGGTTTCCGGCGCTCTCCGCCTGGTATGCGCGCATCACCGCGCGGCCCGGTTTCGTGGCCGCAACCCCGATCACGGGCGAGGAGGACCAGCTCTATACCCGCGATTACTATGAACCCTGGGAGGGCAAGTGATGGCACGTGTCGAGATTTTCGAGGTCGGCCCGCGCGACGGGTTGCAGAACGAGGCGCGGCTCATTCCGGCGGCGGACAAGATCGCGCTGGTCGATTGCCTCAGTCGCGCCGGGTTCCGCCGGATCGAGGTGGCCAGTTTCGTCTCGCCGAAATGGGTGCCGCAGATGGCGACCTCGGCGGAGGTGCTGGCGGGGATCACGCGGGCGCCGGGTGTGTCCTATGCGGCGCTCACGCCCAACATGAAGGGCTATGAGGGCGCGAAGGCGGCGCGTGCCGACGAGATCGCGATTTTCGCCTCGGCATCGGAAGGGTTCTCCAAGGCCAATATCAACGCCACCATCGAGGAGAGCATCACCCGTTTCGTGCCGGTGGCGCAGGCGGCGAGAGCCGATGGAATTCCGGTGCGCGGCTATATCTCCTGCGTGACCGACTGCCCCTTCGACGGGCCGACGCCGCCCGCCGAGGTGGCCCGCGTGGTGGCGACCCTGCGCAATATCGGCTGCTACGAAATCTCGCTTGGCGACACGATCGGGCAGGGGCGGCCCGAAACCGTTGACGCGATGCTGGAGGCGGTCTTGCAGGAATGCGCGCCGGAGGAACTGGCCGGCCATTTTCACGATACCGCCGGTCGCGCGCTGGACAATATCGAGGTGGCTCTGGCGCGCGGGCTAAAGGTGTTCGATGCCGCCGTCGGAGGGCTTGGCGGGTGTCCCTACGCGCCGGGGGCCGCGGGCAATTTGGCCACGGAACGGGTCGCCGACCGGCTGGCGGAGCTGGGGCACGAGACCGGGCTGGACCGCGCCGTGATCGCTGAGGCAGTGACGATGGCGCGCGCGTTAAGGGAAGGATAAGCCCATGGAAACGATAGATATTCAGACCGATGACCGGGGCGTTGCGACGCTGACGCTCGCGCGGCCCGAGAAGCATAACGCGCTGTCGGCGCAGATGATCGCGGAGCTGACGCAGGCGGCGGAGCAGCTTGGCAACGATCCTGCCGTGCGCGTCGTGGTGCTGACCGGCGACGGGCGCAGCTTCTGCGCGGGCGGCGACCTGGGCTGGATGCAGGAACAGATGCGCGCCGACGCGGCAACCCGCGGGGCCGAGGCGCGGAAATTGGCCGAGATGCTCGGGGCGCTCGACCGGATGCCGAAGCCGCTGATTGGCCGGGTGCAGGGCCAGGCCTTTGGTGGCGGCGTGGGCATGATGTCGGTCTGTGACGTGGCCATTGGCGCGGACGGCGCCAGGTTCGGGCTGACCGAAACCCGGCTCGGCCTGATCCCGGCCACTATCGGGCCCTATGTCGTGGCCCGCATGGGCGCGGCGCGGGCACGGCGGGTCTTCATGTCGGCGCGGATATTCGGCGCGGAGGAGGCGGTGGCGTTGGGCCTGCTGGCCCGCGCGGTGCCCGAGGCTGACCTGGATGCGGCGGTCGAGGCCGAAGTGGCGCCTTACCTCAACTGCGCCCCCGGCGCGGTGGCCGCCGCCAAGACGCTGGTGGCCCGTCTGGAGCCGCGCGTCGATGCCGCCACCATCGACATGACCATCGAGGCGCTGGTCGCGGCCTGGGAAAGCGACGAGGCGCGCGAGGGTGTCGCGGCCTTCTTCGACAAGCGCAAGGCGGCGTGGATGCCGGACTGACATCCACCGGGCCCAGGGCCAGGGCCCTCACCCCTTCTTTGTTCCCAAAATATCCATGGGGGAGCGCGAGGGGGCAATCAGCCCCCTCGCACCGGTCGGCGCCGAAGGCGGCGAAATCACCTGCGGCCTGCACCCCTGCTTGCCAATCGGTCACGGACAGGCTTTTCTGTCCGGACATCCGAATGGGCACCCTGCTTGGCGCGCGCGGCAATACCGGCGCGGCACGCCGCCGCGCGTTCTTGTTGCGCCTCCGGGGGGAGGATGCGCGCCGTTGTCGAGCGACGGGCCGCACCCCGCCACCCTTTCCGGGGCATGAGATGGTCCCGGGCTGGCGCCCGCGCGGGGACTGGTTTCCGGTGATCTTGCAGGGTTGAGGGGCGGCAGGCTTTTCGAAAAGCCTCATCAAGAGCTTTGCAAAGCTCTTGTCCCGCGCGGGGGGGAGCCCGCGGTTCGCCGCCCGCCTCGACGCGGCCGACGCCCGGACGGCGAATTGGCGGATCTGCCGCGCCCGCTTGCCGTTGACCCTGCCACGGGGCAGGGCTAAACCCCTTGAGGGAAAGATACGCCAATGGACGGCGCGCAACGCGCGCGCCGGGAAGGAGCCACATCCGATGGACGAGTTGCTGCGGGAATACCTCCCCGTCCTTTTGTTTCTGGCCGTGGCCATCGGGCTCGGGCTTGTCCTGATCCTCGCGGCCATCGTGCTGGCGGTGCGCAACCCCGACCCCGAGAAGGTCTCGGCCTATGAATGCGGGTTCAACGCCTTCGACGACGCGCGGATGAAATTCGACGTGCGATTCTACCTCGTCGCGATCCTCTTCATCATCTTCGACCTCGAGATCGCCTTTCTCTTCCCCTGGGCCGTCGCCTTCGGGGATATGTCTATGGCGGGGTTCTGGTCGATGATGGTGTTCCTGGCCGTGCTGACCATCGGCTTTGCCTATGAGTGGAAGAAGGGAGCGCTGGAATGGGAGTGATGGCTGGACAGAACACCGCGGGCCATGATCCCGAATACGCCACCCAGACCCTGAATGCCGAGCTTCAGGACAAGGGGTTCCTGCTGACCACGGCGGAGGACCTGATCAACTGGGCGCGCACCGGCAGCTTGCACTGGATGACCTTCGGCCTCGCCTGCTGCGCGGTCGAGATGATGCACACCTCGATGCCGCGCTATGACGCCGAACGTTTCGGAATCGCGCCGCGCGCCTCCCCCCGCCAGTCGGACGTGATGATCGTGGCGGGAACCCTGACCAACAAGATGGCGCCAGCGCTGCGCAAGGTCTATGACCAGATGCCCGAGCCGCGTTACGTGATCTCGATGGGCTCCTGCGCCAATGGCGGCGGCTATTACCACTACAGCTATTCCGTGGTGCGCGGCTGCGACCGGATCGTGCCGGTGGACCTCTACGTGCCCGGCTGCCCGCCGACCGCCGAGGCCCTGCTTTACGGGCTCTTGCAACTGCAACGCAAGATCCGCCGCACCGGAACGATCGCGCGATGAAGGAGTGCCCCAGATCATGACCCAAGACTTGCAAGACCTGGCCGACCTGATCACCCAGAAACAGGGCGATGCGGTGATCGGCACGGATATCGCCTTTGGCGAGCTGACGGTCGAGATCACCCCCGCCTCGGTTCCCGATTTCGTCGAGTTCCTCAAGACCGACCGCGAATGCCGCTTCTCGACCCTGATCGACATTACCGCCGTCGATTATCCGACCCGCGACAAGCGCTTCGATGTGGTCTGGCATTTCCTGTCGATGTATCAGAACCACCGCATCCGGGTGCGCGCCCGCGTCCGCGAAAGCGACATGGTGCCCTCGATCGTCGAGGTCTACCCGGCCGCCAACTGGTTCGAGCGCGAGGTGTTCGACATGTATGGCCTGATGTTCAAGGGCCATCCCGACCTGCGCCGGATCCTGACCGATTACGGCTTTCGCGGCTACCCGCTGCGCAAGGATTTCCCGACCACCGGCTATACCGAGGTGCGCTATGACGAGGCGTTGAAGCGCGTCGTCTACGAGCCCGTCAACCTGGTCCAGGAATACCGCCAGTTCGATTTCATGAGCCCCTGGGAAGGTGCCGAGTACATCCTGCCCGGCGATGAAAAGCCCGAGGCGGCGAAGGGCTGACCATGGGCGACGCAACCCTCCTTTTCGGGATCGGCGCGGCCAAGGCGGGGACCACCTGGCTTTACCGCTTTCTCGCCGCGCACCCCGAGGTACGGCTGCCCGCCGTGAAGGAGCTGCATTATTTCGACACCGCCGAAACCGGCAAGTTCGACCGCCAGGTCGCCCGGATGCGCAAGGAAAAGGCGCGCCGCACGGGGCGGCTGCCCACCGGTGACGAGAAGCTGGACCGCCGGCTGAAACGCGAGGTCTGGGCCTATAACCGCTGGCTGAATGTCATCGCCGACCCCTCCGACGCGGCTTATGTCGATTTCCTGACCCATAAGGCCGGGGATGCCCGCGTCGTGGGCGACATCACCCCCGCCTATGCGACGCTCTCCGAGGCCAGCCTGACCCGGATGGCGGGGCTGGCCCCGAGAACCCGGTTCATCTACCTGATGCGCGACCCGCTGGACCGGCTCTGGTCCAATATCCGCATGGCTGCCGCGCGCAGGGCAGGGGTGTTGAAAGACACCGCCGAGGCGCTGCTCGAAAAGGTGGTTTCCGGCGACGACCAGACCATCACCGCGCGCTCGAACTACGCCCTGACGCTGGCCCGTGTGAACGCCGCGCTGGACCCCAGGACGGTGTTCCTGGGCTTCTACGAGACGCTCTTTCAGCCCGAGACCGTGGCGCGGATCTGCGACTTTCTGGGGATCACGCCCCGCGCCGCCAAGACGCAGGCACGCGTGCTGGCGGGCGAAGACCTGACAATGACCGAGGGGCAGCGCGCCCGTGCGCTGGCATGGCTGGCCCCTCAATATGATGCGGTGCGCGGGGCCATGGGTGCCCTGCCGCAACGCTGGACGGATAACATGGAGGCGCTGGCATGATGGATGGCGGCAAAGGCTTCGAGGACGCCCAGACGGGCGAACAGAAGATCCGGAATTTCAACATCAATTTCGGCCCCCAACACCCGGCGGCGCATGGCGTGCTGCGGCTGGTGCTGGAGCTGGACGGCGAGATTGTCGAACGCTGCGACCCCCATATCGGCCTGCTGCATCGCGGCACCGAAAAGCTGATGGAATCCCGCACCTACCTGCAGAACCTGCCCTATTTCGACCGGCTGGACTACGTGGCGCCGATGAACCAGGAACATGCCTGGTGCCTGGCCATCGAAAAGCTGACCGGCACCGTGGTGCCGCGCCGCGGCTCGCTCATCCGGGTGCTCTATTCCGAGATCGGGCGCATCCTCAACCACCTGCTCAACATCACCACGCAGGCGATGGATGTGGGCGCGCTGACGCCCCCCTTGTGGGGCTTCGAGGAACGCGAAAAGCTGATGATCTTCTACGAGCGGGCCTGCGGCGCGCGCCTGCACGCGGCCTATTTCCGCCCCGGCGGCGTGCATCAGGACCTGCCGCCCGAATTGCTGGACGATATCGAGACCTGGGCCAACGACTTCCCCAGGGTGATCTCGGATATTGACGAGCTTCTGTCGGAAAACCGCATCTTCAAGCAGCGTAACGCCGATATCGGCATCGTCTCGGAACAGGACGCGCTGGATTGGGGCTTTTCGGGCGTCATGGTGCGCGGCAGCGGCATGGCCTGGGACTTGCGCCGCGCGCAACCCTATGAATGCTATGACGAGTTCGACTTCCAGATCCCCGTTGGCAAGAACGGCGATTGCTATGACCGGTATCTCGTGCGGATGGAGGAGATGCGCCAAAGCCTGGCGATCATCCACCAATCCATCGAGAAGCTGCGCGCGCCCGAGGGCAAGGGCGACGTCATGGCGCGCGGCAAGCTCAGCCCGCCCTCGCGCAAGGACATGAAGACCTCGATGGAGGCGCTCATTCATCACTTCAAGCTCTATACCGAGGGCTTCCACGTGCCCCCCGGCGAGGTCTATGCCGCCGTCGAGGCCCCCAAGGGCGAATTCGGCGTCTACCTCGTCGCCGACGGCACCAACCGCCCCTACAAGGCCAAGATCCGCGCGCCGGGCTACCTGCACCTGCAAGCGATGGATTTCGTCGCGGGCGGGCACCAGCTGGCCGATGTGGCGGCGATCATCGGCACGATGGACGTGGTGTTCGGTGAGATTGATCGGTGACGGGCCGGGCGGGGGGTAGGGCATGAGCCTCACCCTCCTCACCACCCTCTGCGGCCTCATCACCTTCGCCATCCTGGCCGTCCTCGCCTATGCTTTCTGGTCCGACCCCGACAAGGGCCTGCAACAGACCACGCATCGGCTGGAGAAACTGCCCCTCGTCATGGCCGACCGCTACACGGCCTTCGCCATCCTGGCGCTGGCCTTCACGGCTTATGGCGACCTCAATATCCTGATCCTCTTCTTCGGTATCTGCGCCTTCATGGGCTTTGCCGACGGCCTCATCTACGCCCGCGCGGGCCATCCGCATTGGAAACACACCGCCAGCGGCATCCTGTCCACACTGGCGCTGTCCGTGGCGCTTGCCGCGCGCCTGACCGCCTGAGAGGAAAGGCCCCCGCCATGCGCCAGCTTCTCGGATACGCCCTTAGCCTTGCGATGCTTGCCGCCCCCGCCTTGGCGCGGGACGCGGCCGATTTCGACGCCGCCGTCGCCACGGTGCTGGCCGAGGGGTTCCCGTTCTGCGACACCGGCGCGCCCGATATGGAGGAAGGGCTCGCCCTGCGCGTTGCGGTCGAGGTGATGCAGGCCGATCCCGGCGCGCTCTCGCAATCCGAGGCCATCGCCGGGGCCAGCGAGGCCGTGCAGCGCCAGATCGCAACCGGCGCGCTGATCGCGGATGAGACCGGCCTGCGGCTGGCCGACTGCCCCGAAAGCACCGCCCAGATGACCCTGCGTTTCGCCCATCAGGCCAATGAATTGCTGCTGCTGGAGGGGCCTGCCCGCGCCGCGCTGCTGGCCGGGGCATACCGCGCCTATGGCTGCACCGTCCCGCCGGATGAGGCGCGCGCCTTCTTCCGGGCCACGATCAATCATTTCGCCGCCACCTTCGATCTGACCATTCCCCCCGCCATCCCCGATAGCGGCATCGCCTCGGTGGCGGATTTCATCGAAGCGGTCGAGATCGTCGAGGTCCGCACCCGCCGCGCCATGATCGCGCAGGGCCGCCTGATGCAGGCGGGCGACGGCACCCTGCGGCTGACCGCCTGTGCCGCGCCCTGAACGACCGCAAGGCCCAAAGAGACGCATGGACATTTTCGCGCCGCTCTGGCAGCAAGCGAACGAACGATATTCGACGGGACCGACCTGATGCTGAGACGCCTTCACCACGACCAGCCCGAAAGCTTTGCCTTCACCGACGCCAACCAGGCCTGGGCGCGCGCGCAGATCACCAAGTACCCCGAGGGGCGGCAGGCCTCGGCGATCATTCCGCTTCTGTGGCGGGCGCAGGAACAGGAAGGCTGGCTGACCCGTGCGGCCATCGAACATGTGGCGGGCATGCTGGACATGGCCTATATCCGCGCATTGGAAGTGGCGACCTTCTACTTCATGTTCCAGTTGCAGCCGGTGGGCTCCGTCGCCCATATCCAGGTCTGCGGCACCACGTCGTGCATGATCTGCGGGGCCGAAGACCTTGTCGCCATCTGCAAGGACAAGATCGCCGCCAACGCGCATGAGCTGTCATCCGATGGCAAATTCTCCTGGGAAGAGGTCGAATGCCTCGGCGCCTGCTCGAACGCGCCCATGGTGCAGATCGGCAAGGATTATTACGAGGATCTGACGGCGGAGAGCTTCACCCATATCCTCGATGAACTGGCCGCGGGCCGGGTGCCCACGCCGGGGCCGCAGAACGGGCGCTATGCGTCGGAACCCGCGGGCGGGCTGACCTCGCTGACCGACTATGCCGAGGGGCGGGACGAGCTCAACATCTCCGCCCGCCTGGCGACGGATATCGGCGACACGATCAAGCGCATCGACGGCACCGAAGTGCCGCTTCTGACGCCATGGGGCAAGCAATCGGGCAATGGCGACACGCACGCCGAGGACCACGCCGCACCCGAGCCCGAGGAGGCGCCCGAGCCGCCGGTGCAGAAATCCGAAGCGGTCGAGGCCCCGGCGCAGGAACCTGTGCGCGAAGAGGCGCGCGCCGATTCCGAGCGGGTGCCGGAAAGCGCCGCGCCGGAGGTCGACGAGGAGGCCGCCGCGCCCGAGGACCACGCCGAGGCAGGCGCCAAACCCGAGGCCGACGAGACGCTGGCCGACACGGTCGAGGAACGCGAACCCGAACTGCTCAGCTCGGCGCGCGAAGGCGGGGCCGATGACCTCAAGAAGATCAAGGGCGTCGGGCCCAAGCTGGAAGGCGTGCTGAACGATCTGGGTTTCTACCATTTCGACCAGATCGCCGCCTGGGGCCCGGCCGAGATCGCCTGGGTCGATACCCGCCTGCAATTCAAGGGCCGGATCGAGCGTGACAATTGGGTCGCACAGGCCGCCGAACTCGCCAGGGGCTGAACGCGGGCCTTTCCCGACAGGCGCAAACGCGCGATTCTGGTCGAAACACCCAAGGTGTGGCCCCGGCATCGCGCGCGATTTCCCTGCATGTTCACAGGCGCAGGGGGGCGAACGGGCCACCGGTGGGACAAGAGACCGGAGCGCCCGAGCCATGCATCACGATTACGACTCCATGTTTTCCTCGCACCAGGGGAAAGCGGCCAAGCGGCAGGCCAATGCCGATCTGCTGGCCGATACGCTCTGGCGCTACGTGCAACCGAAATCGGTGATCGACCTGGGCTGCGGCATGGGGTTCTTCCTCAAGGCCTGCGCCGACCGGGGCGCCGATATCCGCGGCATCGACGGCGAATGGAGCAAGGATGTCGCCCCCGTCGTGGCCAAATCCGCCCTCAGCTACGCCGATCTCAACCAGCCGGTGAAGCTGCGCAAGCGGCACGACCTGGCCGCCAGCATCGAGGTGGCCGAACACCTGCTGCCGGAACGCTCCGAAGGTTTCGTCGCTGACCTCTGCAAGCTCTCCGACACCGTCCTCTTCTCCGCCGGTATCCCGCATCAGGGCGGCGCGGGCCATATCAACCTGCGCTACCAGCATGAATGGGCCGAGATCTTCGCCGAGCAGGGCTATGCCTGTTTCGACCCGATCCGGCGGCGCATGGCGGCGATGGGCGATATCTACCCGTGGTTCGCGCAGAATATCCTGCTCTATATCAAGGACGGCACCGCCATCGACCCGCTGCTCGATGAACACCGCATCGCGCCGCAGGCGGCCAGCTATGTCGGTCTGACGCTCTACCACCGGCGCGAGCGCAACCTGGCGCGCAGGCTGCGCAAGGCGCGGATGGAGGCGAAACTTGCCAAGGCGGGGGAGGGTTGACGCCCGTGGCGTCTGGACGGGGATACATATGTTTTCCGTCCCCGATGCCCGGACCATGAGGAACCCGGCGCGGGCGTGATCGGATCACGCGGCAACCTTGCCCCCGATTGCCGGATAGACCTGCCTGACGGCCGGAATCGGAGTTTCGATTTGGGTGATGCCTATGTCGGCTGCGCGGGATGAAGCGTCATTCACTTTTTCTGTCGTTCCGATGGCCCTTTTTGCCCATGGCTCGCTTGATAATGGCTGCTGGAAAAACAAAGACAACAACAAGCCCCACAAGTATCGCGCCGAAAAAATGATGCAGCTTAGGACTCTCTGAAGAACCTCCCCATTTCGGCGTGATCTGGTAGGATTCTGGCGGATGACAGAGGAGCCCGCCGATGCCTAAGCAGCCAGCCATTCCCGGCCTTCGTGACGCAATGAAGAAGAAGGTGACGCGGCGGGAG